>JAQTXG010000013.1 GCA_028688895.1 Candidatus Altimarinota bacterium
ACTTATAATATATTTAAATTATTTTTTTTTTCAAGTATTTATAAATAATAAAAATTCTTTTTTATAAAAAATTGACTTATTATACAAAAAGTTATAATTATAAATTGAGTAGAGTTGATTGAGATGCGCTCATAGTTTATACTTGTCTCATCCTAAAAAAGGAGTTTTATGTCTACTCAAACATCCTCTCTGGTACCCTGGAAACGGGTACCTTTTTTATATGATGATATATCCTACTACTTGATTATAGCTATAAGATTATTTCAAAAAAAAGATTGACTTTACAAAAAAAATAATTAATATACGATTGTAAATATTAACCATACTTCCTTTTTAGAATTATCGTGTTAAATTTTCATCTTTTTTTCCTGAATGACACTTATTCATCATGGGTGTCCCCTAAGGGTGTCTTTACCGACACGTCCTGCGAGCGAAACTTTGTTTCGCTCTTTTTTTTATGCATAAAAATTGCTTTTTTTGAAATATAAGTAAAATCAAAAGAATGTTTTTAAGTATATAACCATAAATTATGAAAGAAAAATTATTTAAACTGAAATCAAAATATTCTCCCAGTCCAGATCAGCAAAATGCTATTACTAGTATAACTAAATACATAAACGATTGACACAAATACCAAACTCTTTGGTGAGTTACTTGAAGTGGTAAGACTTTTTCTATGGCAAATATCATCCAAGAAATAAATAAACCAACACTTATTATAGCACACAACAAAACACTAGCAGCTCAATTAGCACAAGAATTCAAAGAATTTTTCCCAGATAATTCAGTACACTATTTTGTTTCGTATTATGATTACTATCAACCAGAAGCCTATGTAGCAAAAACTGATACATATATAGAAAAAGAAGCAACGATAAACGAAGAAATAGACAGACTTAGACATGCTGCTACTCAAGATCTACTTACTAGAAAAGATGTAGTAATAGTAGCATCCGTATCATGCATATACGGTATATGAGACATAGATTTGTATACAGAGCAAGTATTTTCTATCGAAGTATGAAAAGAATACAAAATGGAAGATTTACTCAAAAAACTAGTAGCAATCCAGTACAGAAGAGCATCTACAGATTTCAAACCAGGTATGGTAATGGTGATGTGAGATGTACTAGAGATATTTCCTAGTAGTAGTGAAACAGTGCTTACTATAGAGTTTTGGTGAGATGAAGTGAGTCAAATCACAAGCAGAAATTATCTAACAGGTGAGATTTATGAATACTTACAAGATGTAACTATTTTTCCAGCAAAACATACAGTAACTACAAAAGATAGAATAGAGGAGATCATCCCAGAAATAAAAAAAGAACTAGACGAGAGATTAGCTTATTTCAAAGAAATATGAGATGTACTCAAATATGAAAGACTGAAAACAAAAGTAGAGTACGATCTAGAAATGATGCAAGAAGTATGATATGTAAATGGTATAGAAAATTATTCTAGATATCTAGATGGAAGATGAGGATGAAATGCACCAGCAACTCTTATAGATTATTTTGGGGATGATTTTTTGTGTTTGGTAGACGAATCCCATATGACTTTTTCTCAAATAGGATGAATGTATGCTGGAGATAGAGCGAGAAAGACAAATCTAGTCGAAAACTGATTTAGATTACCTAGTGCAATGGATAATAGACCACTCAAATTTGATGAATTTGAAGCAAAAATGAAAAATGTAGTAGCAGTTTCAGCTACACCAGGTAAATTTGAAATAGGAGCAAGCTCTGATAATCCTGAAAAGTTTTTTGATTTCGATCCAGTTGTAGATGGTATATGGCAAGCTAGTGAAAATTGTAGAATAGTGCCACAAATGATGAGACCTACATGACTACTAGATCCAGAAATAATCCAAAGACCAATGGAATTTATGATAGATGATATCATGAAAAATATATCTGAAGTAGTAGAAAAAAATGAGAGAATACTTATAACTACAATCACAAAGAGATCTAGTGAAGAACTCACAGATTATTTACTAGAAAACTGAGTAAAAGTAAAATACTTGCATAGTGAAATAGAAACTCTAGAGAGACTAGAAACACTAAAAGAACTCAGAGAATGAAAAATAGATGTAATAGTATGAGTAAACTTACTTAGAGAATGACTTGATTTACCAGAAGTAAGCAAAATATGTATACTAGACGCTGATAAACAAGGTTTTTTGAGATCAACATCATCTCTTATACAAATCATCTGAAGAGCAGCTAGAAATGAAAATGGTAAAGTGTATATGTATAGTGAACATCTAAAAAAGATAGTTTTTAATCCACCTCATTTACCAAAAATAATAGATAAAAACAAAGAAATAGAACTGCAAAGAGAGTTTGATTGACTATATAGGCTAGATCAGTGAAAACTAGTAAATGATGATTGACTAGTGGTTTCTGAAGCTATGAGAAAAGCTATTCATCTAACTTATTACAGAAGAAATTTGCAAGATAAATACAACAAAGAAAACGGTATAACACCAAAAACAGTTTTCAGTGAAATAAAGGATATGTGACTTAAATCAAACAAAACAAAGAGAGATTATTCTATATTAGATAAAAAAGATATTTGAAAAGAGATAGCTAGACTAGAACTAGAAATGGATATAGCCGCAGCAAATATGGAATACGAAAAAGCAGCAGAACTCAGAGATGCAATTTTGGATTTAAAAAAAGGGAAGAAAAGATAAAAAAGAGGCTGATTTATAACCTCTTTTTCAGAAATTCTAGAAAATAATTAAAGTCTTTTAGATATAATTCCCCAATTTAACATAGTTTCGACTCCTTCAAAATCTTCAAGTATTTTATTGAAGACTGACTCAGAATCAATATATTAATTAAATAATATTTATTATGTGCCGCATATTATTTCTAAAATGAACAAACAAAAACAAAGCACTTGATTATATAGATGCTTTCTACAAAGCCTGATATGATGATCCACACCTACAAGTAGCTGTAAAGACTATGAAAATAAATAGAATCAAAAACAGTCACTTGCATGGGTGGGGTTATTTGCTTGTGACTGAAAATTCTATAAATACATATTTGAGTGGAGAAGCATTTTACAACGATGAAACTTGATTTGAAAATCTAAAAAATCAGATAAAAACTATTTCATGACCATTTTTACTAATGTCAGAACTTAGATTGACAGATGAATGAAATGTAAGTGCACTAAATAGTCATCCATTTTTCTTTTCCAGTTACAATTGATATGAATGATGTTTTTTTTATAATTGACTACTAGATTATGAAAAGTTGGCATCATTAGAATGATTAAATTATAGTGATTTTAAGTGAAAAAATGGCACTACAATTATGTGACTATCATTTTCTAGAGAACTAGAAAAGTGATCAACAGTAAAACAAGCATTACTCAGACCACTACCAGCACTTAAAAGTGGCTACAATATTATGTGTTTTTTAAATGACAATAATGGTAATTTCAAAGCATATATAAATGCTTATATAGCAGAAAAGATGCTAGAAAACAAGGAATATATAGAATATGTAAAACTTATAAAAAAATCAGACGACGATTTGTTTTTTGCCTGATCAAATGCTATATCAGTATACAAAAATGACATGTATACAGTAATGGAAAACGCAGAATTTTTAGAGTTTGATATAGATTTTATAAAACAGTATTATTTCAATTGATATGAAATGGGAATTGATATGAGTATTTAAAAAAACTAGAAAATATTTTCTAGTTTTTTTGTCTTATATATTGAAAAAACTCAATTTATTTCCATCTAAGTCTCTGAAATATCCAGTATAAAATCCATTATCTCATCTAGGACCTGAATCTCATTCATTTGTTCATCATAGCTCTAATACCAATTTATGCAATCTATCTACTTCTTCTTTTGACTTTACATGTAATGCCACCATGTTACCATTTCAAACAGTAGCAGGATTATTATCAAAAGGCTTAATTATAGATATTCTTGTTAATCATGGTCAAAAAGACCAAGAAATAAATCTATCAGTCTCCAAAAATCTATTTGCTCACATTTCTCATAATAATTTATCATAAAATTCAGATGCTTTTTCTAAATTATTTGTTCATAGTGTTATATATCAAATCATTTATTATTTAGATAATAATTAAAATATTGTCCATTTAGTATAATTTATTAAAAAAATTATTATCCTAAATATTCCCAAACATCATCCTGTGGTCATTTTGGTCAATTTTCATTTCAGGCATGGCATATAGGGCACGCAAAAAAAGTTGATCATCTTTCAATAAAGTGCTGATCTATATCAACAATAAGTCCACAAATAATACATTTATATTTACCAGCAACAGGTATTACTTCAGTTGCATTTAACTTTGTTCCTATTTCAATCATATATTTAAATATAGTTTATAAAATAAAGTAACTTTATAATATAAACTTGATAAAATAAGTCAATTAATTATAATGGAAATTGGTAACTATTTATAAACTAAATATCAGATATGATACATAAAACTACAAGTTGTCCTGTTAATAATCTATTTTTACAATTATCTAAACAATGGATAATATTTATTTTTCACAATTTAGCTACATGAGAAAAAACATTTTCTTGATTGAAAAAAACACTGAAATGAATAAGTTCAAGAACATTGTCTCTTAGATTAAAAGATTTACAAGAACTTTGATTTATTGAACGACTAATAGTACAAGAACAACCTATAAAAATAGAATATTTATTGACTGAAAAATGACAAAGTCTGACTAATGAACTAGAAAAATTGTGAAAATGGGCAAGTGAATGGGAAAAAAAATATAACAATATATTTATATAGATGTGAGTATTTCATGCATACATAATAATATCTATTGATTATTTGAATATAATACATTATATGGTAAAATAATATAGAGTTATAATAATAAAAATACAAAATGCAACAATCAAATAATAAAAATGCAGAACCCAAATTTGAAAATCCTATTTTTGAACAGATATTAAAAATAATCAATTCTTCTATAAGTGCTTGAGAAATACAGGCACTAGAAAAAAAACTAGGTTTCAAAAAAACTATTCTCAAGATAATTGAAAAAGATAAGTCAAATAAAAATTTGGCTCTTTTTCTAATATCTGAAATATCACCAAAATATTTTATGCAATTTACTGAATTGCAATCTGATATATCTATCGCAAAAGTAGCTATATATAGAGATTCTAGTTTATATATTTATGCTTCGCCTATACTCAGAAAAAAAACTGAATTTTGATTTCTAGTACTAGAATCAATGGTGAGAGAATGAAGGAGTTTCTCAGAAATAGAATCATATATAGAACAAAATCACAAGAAAAACAAAAATGCATTTTATGAAAAATACATGCAACTTTTGGAGTTATGAAACATAGTTTACTCAAATGATATCACAAAACAATTAATAGCAATAAAAGAATCAAACAACACACTGTATGAGCATATATTTAAAGTATGATTGGTAAACAAAAATACAAAAAAACTAGAAATAAACAATCAATTTATCAAATCCATAGTAACAGAACTCACAAAAATACCAGAATACCAAAATCTAGATATAGATAAACAATGAGAATTTAGGATAAAATATATAGAAAATATTTTTTGAATAAAGATATCAAAACTAGAAGAAAATGAAAAATACATATTTACTACACTTTTAAATCTAATAATCATAAATGAAGCAAAAGTAAAATTATCAAAAAAAGATGATATAGAAGAAAAAGACAAAAATACCCAAAATGAAAATACACAAAACAATCATGAAACAGAAAAAACAATAAATGTAAAAGATGATTTTGAAGATTTACTAGAATATACTTATCCTCATTCTACTTTTTACGTATCAGACTGATGATACACTATAGAAACAAATATTTGAAACAATCTCTTTATTACAAATAATGAAAAAGACAAGTTTACATCAAAAGCTCTAGCAAATTATATCAAATTTTACAACACTATGTACAAATTGTGATTGATATTTCTATGGCAAAAATACAAAAATGACTTCACTATTTTGTGTAATAACAAGTTTTGATTTGACTATATGAGAAATGAATGAATAACAGAATCAAAAACTCTATCAGTTTTAAACCTGATATGAAAAAATATAGGAATACCAGAAACAACGTATTTAGTAGATAATTATGACTCAAACTGAGTACTCCAAGAAACAAAAAAGCAAGAAAAAATAATATGATGCTTCAAAACTATATGAGACGCAAAACTCAAGTTTATAGAAATAAAAGAAACTTGAATCATTAACTGAGATAGATATTCAGATAACAGCGCATTTTGAAACCAAGCAGTAGAAAACAAACTCATAGAAATACTATGTATAGACCAAAAAGGGAACGGACTAAATATAAGTAAGTGGAAGTAAAGAATAATGAATAATGAATAAAGAATAATGAATAATGATACAAAAAAAATTAGAAATAAAGTCCATTGTTTCCTTAGATAGAAATCACCATAAAAAAGCACATAAAAAAAGCTAAATCATATGATTTAGCTTATTTTTCTTTCATACCATTTGTAGCCCTCACTAGCATCAAAAAATTCTTAAAATTTTCCATCATATCAGCTTCTGTTACAAAAGGATTCATCTCTCACAATTGTCAATGTACATCATCAACTTTGTCTCTTACGAAATGATCATCACTTCAAAAAGTAAGTATTAAATTGTACTTTTTAGCAGTTTTTAGTATCAATTCAACCCATTCTTTTGACGCCAAACTATTTATTTCTATACCATTTATCAAATCCTTGTACTCACTTACAAAATACATAAACAACACATAATCATCTCTAAAAGTAAAATTTGGATGTGCCAAACTCACTACAAATCATTCTTGCTTAGACAATTCTCATATAGTTCTGACAGATGGTTCATATCTTTCTATCTGCGCCCATCAGATATATTTCAAATCTCAATGTGATTTCAAGCATCTACGAATAAAATCTCACTGACTTAGTACTTCTCCAGTTAGCTCAACTGTCAATTCATTATTTTGAGGATTCATCATCAAGTATTCACTTACCTGACTATTATTTAGATTGTTCACATCAAATCACTTATTTCTGTAATATTCTATAAATTCTTCATAATCAATGATATATCAATTTGAAACCAGCTTTTCTATTTGTTTTTTTACCTTGTTTATTCTTCATTTTCTAGTATCATCCAGTATATCACATACATTTTTACTAAAACTAGTACTATATCAAACTATATGCATACTTTTATGAGCTATTCTATCATCATATACAGAAAATTCTACTCACTCAAAACTATATATATTATTTTGTTTTGCGAGATTTACAAAATCTGTATTTACTATATCATGCTCAGTAACTATAGCTAAATCTAGTCATTTAGCCTTTGCTTCTGCTAAGACTTGTTCATTAGAATAATATCAATCAGAAACATTTGTATGAAAATGTGTATCAAATTTCATCATTTATATATTTTTAAAAATTATTTAGATTTATTATATATCTGTTTATAATTATGTAAAGTTTTAGATTTTACAAACGTAAATTATTTTACTATACGATAAATCACTATATTTTGGTTATTTAACAAAATCACACATTATGGAAAAATTGGTAAAAGTAGATATTTTTAGGTGATTAGCCATTTTATTAATGATTTTTTTTCATTTAAATTATTCTTTATTAAATATCTTTCACATACAAATACTCAATTTTTCAGAATTATTTTGGTTTGTACTATGAAAAGTATCAGCACTTTTGTTTATATTTATTGCATGAGTTTCCTTTTTTCTATCTAGTAAAAAGTATTGAAAATCTATTGCAAAAAAATACACAAAAAAGGCAGTATATTTATGAATAATAGCATGAATTATTAGTTTGATTACTTATTTTTGATTTGATTCCAAATTTTATATCAGATTTTGAATCATACATTTTTTTGCTTTGAGTTTTTTATTAATGATTATTTTTAAGAGATTTAGATACTTCAATTTGCTATTTTGAACTATTATAATCGTATATGGAGTTTATTTTATACCTATTATAGAAAACAAAAATCTATATTTTTTATGATTTAGATACTATTGATTCAAATCAGGGGATTATTATCCTATATTGCCATATTTTTGAGTAATGCTTTTATGATATGTTTTTGCATTATTTTTAAGTGATACAAACAAACTAAATTTACTCAAACAAAAAAATAATTCTAATATCTTGCTAAAAATACTAGAATTATTCTGAAAAAAATCATTGCTGATATATTTGATACATCAACCAATTATTGTATTTATTATTTATTGTATTAAACTTTTGTAAATTAATAAATATTTCTAGTGTCAATGAGTACATTAGATACTCATAATTGATTAACCAATCTATAAATATGTTCTATATAATACAATCAAACTCTGACACATCAATGAGAATGTGCAAGTCAATCTATTTTTGAATCACTTCAATGTAACCAAATCCCTCTGTCTATATGTACAGCATATGGCATTACTGCTCATCCACTATCAACAACACTTCAGTTTTCATCCTTTATTTCTGGAAATTGAGAAGATATATGTAGTTTATCAGGATTAGCTTTTCCATTGGTCACCAAAGGTGGAGTTCTATATTTAGAATTATTTATACCAGGAGTTACAAATGTAGCAACTTCTAGTTTTCATCCTACATAAAAAGCCAAAGCAGTTTTTCCATTCACATTTGAAAATATTATTTTATTTTCTCTATTTCACAATCTTTCAGAAAAATGATTAGCTAGATTTTCATTTATATAAGTTCCTGATATATTAGTTCACATAGCTATTCCATAGTACAAATTTTTACTAAATACATTCAATTTTTCATTATACGCTCATTTTACATTATCATATCACTTCATATTCATATATATTTCCAATCTCTTATTTGCTTCGCTATTTAATACATCAATATTATTTGCATAATAATTCTGATATACCACTTTTAAAGTATTTGGTCACAATATTCCGTCTACATTTAATCAGAATTTAGTTTGAATACTTTTTATCTCTTCTACAAATTTATTTACATTGTTATCATACAATCAAAAAAAATCATTAAAATTATCTACTTCATTTTTTCAAACAAACTCTATAGATTTAGTATAGTTTAAATAATTACTAGTATTGTTTTGATTTTCAGATTTGTTATTCAATATGACATCTACCTTTTGACTATTTGAGTATACAAAATTGTGAGCCTTTGTTTTACTACTACAGCCTACAATAGCTTGACTCAATACCAAAGTAGAAACTGCTATATATTTATTTAAATTGTTCATTTTTATTTATTATAGTATATTATAAATATATAATACATATAAAATAACATAAATCAAGTATATATTATTTTTTAAGAAAAATAATCTTGAATAATAATAAAATATGTATATAATGCTCTCACGGGGTTAATCTTGGTTTCTATCGAGAGAATCGCTCGGGATCTATGCTATCTGGGAGATGTTTATGCCTTCCACAATCAATCATAAACAAACATAAATGCAAAAAATAGAATTGCAGGAGGTCTAGCTTCTTTTAAAAAAGTTTTATCTCCATCTCTAGTTGTTGCCTAAGCATCAACTAGTAGCCTTCGCTAAGTCGATGAGCGCCGATTGGCCTGCTACAAAGTCTATAGATATCCCCACTCTTGGAGCTCTACAGACTTATAAATAAGAGTTTTTATAGAGACGGTTTTGATTTAGTCTTGTCTCAATAAAATACCTACAGATTAGATTATTTTGAAAGTTTTTTGTTTGTTTTCTATTTTCAAAATTATCAAAACAAACTATGATAGTAGAAGTATTTCTTTAGCCTCTCGAGACGTCGGTTCGAATCCGACTAGCTCCACCATTTTTCGCTATTCTCGTTGCACTCGAATAGCTACAAATGGCACGCCATTCTTTTAGAAGGCAATAATAAAGTTTTAATATAGCGAAAAATGCCCTTCGTAGCCTTGGCGAAGAATGGGCGACTCAAAATATAACTATATATAAATAATTTCATATAATTATTTTGAAATTAATAAATTTAATTAATTATTACTTTTTTGATGTACTATGTTTATGTAATTAGAAGTGTTGAAAATAATGAACAAATTTACACTTGATTTTCTGAAAATTTAAAACAAAGATTAGAAGAACATAATACTTGAAAATCTAAACATACACAAAAATATAAACCTTGGGAATTAGTTTTTTATTCAGCTTTTGAAAGTAAAAAGATAGCACTTGATTTTGAAAAATATTTAAAATCAGCTTCTTGAATTGCTTTTAGGAATAAAAGATTGATTTGCAAGGTTTAATTTTTTAGTATAAATGTACAAATTTATAGGTAAATAAAACTCATTATTTTTTACCTAACTGGTTTATAAGTAAAGAATTAATGTATATTTTTACTTATTAAAAATAAAGTATATAAAAAAGTATATATATCATATACTTTTTTTGTTTGCATTTTTTTTTAATATAGATATATTATAAAATAATAATTTTTAAATGTTAATTTATATTGTAAATTTAATAATACTATGTCTAAAAAAGATATTACAAACTCTCCTAAAATACAAGAAACAGAATTAGAAAATCTAAAAACATTATTTCCTCAATTTTTTAGTGAGTGAAATTTTGATATAGATGGTTTTAAATCTTATCTAGAATGACAAACAGCAGATAATAATGAATTTTATCGTTTCGAATGGACTGGTAAGAAAAATGCAAAACAAATAGCAAGTAAACCAACAAAAAATACCCTAATTCCTGACATACAAAATTCTAAAAATTGGGATACAACACAAAATCTTTTTATAGAATGAGATAATTTAGAAGTACTTAAATTACTTTTAAATAAGTATTACGGACAAATAAAAATGATATATATAGATCCTCCATACAATAAAGATAAAGATTTTGTATACAAAGATACTTGGAAAGATAATTTAGTAGATTATCTAGCACAAACATGACAAGTAGATGAAGATGGAGAAACTACCACAGAAAAAGAAACAACAGGTAGAAAACATAGCAATTGGTTAAATATGATTTATCCAAGGCTTATTCTTGCAAGAAAACTCCTAAAAGAAGATTGAGTTATTTTTGTGAGTATAGATGATGATGAAGTGCATAATCTCAGAAAGGTTATGGACGAAGTTTTTTGACCTGATAATTTTATAGCACAAATTATTGTAAAAAATAATCCTGGATGAAGAGATTATGGCGGAATTGCATTAACACATGAGTATGCAATAGTTTATTCGAAAAATATAGAAACTGAATTAAATTTAATAGAAGATAAAAATAAAAAATTTCCATTTAAAGATGAAAAATGAGATTTTGAATTAAGAGAATTAAGGAATCGTAATATAAAATTTAATAATTTGAATCGTCCTAATTTATATTATCCTTTTTATATTAATATAAATAATATTGATGAATTTTGATTATATGAAATTTCATTAGAAAATAAACCTTGATTTATAGAATTATTTCCACTTGAATCTCAATGAATTAAAACTGTATGGAGATGGGGAAAAGATAAAGTATTAAAAAATTTAAATTTAGAAATTAAGTGAAAACTTAAAAATGATTGAGGTTATATGATTGTAGAAAAATATAGAAGTAATTTAAGTAGAGAAAGATCTATATTTGATGAAAAAGATGTAAGATGAGAATATTGAACTTTATCAGTAAAGAATTTATTTTGAAAAAATACTCCTTTTGATTATCCTAAAAGTGATAGACTTATATATAGGTTTTTAAATTTATGATTATCAAATAACGATATAATCCTAGATTTTTTCGCCGGTTCATGAACAACAGCACACGCAGTTATAGACTTGAACAAAGATTGATGAAATAGAAAATTTATTTGTGTACAATTACCAGAAAAAGTAGCAAAGAATAGTGAAGCTGAAAAGGCATGATATAAAACAATAAGCGAAATTACTAGAGAAAGAATAAAAAGAGCATGAGAAAAAATTAAATCAGAAGAAGGTTGAGAAAATGTAGATATATGATTTAGAGCATTTAAATTAGCTGAAAGTAATTTCAAATATTTATCTGAAAAATACGAAATCAAAACTTGATTAAGTGAAGAAGAAAACAAAATACAAATGCAAATTTTAGAAGAAAATATGAAAAAAGAAGTAGAAGAGACTTGACTTATTGATTGAAGAACTGAAAACGATGTCGTATATGAGCTTATCATAAGAGAATGATATAGTTTTTATTCTAGTGTTGAAAAACTTGAAAATGGTATTTATAAAGTGAGTGATGAAAATAAGTATTTTTATGCATTGATTCAAGAAAAAATATCTGAAGAAGACATTAGAAAATTTGTAAAAAATCACTTAAATGAAAAACAAGTAAGATTTTTTGCATTAGAAGAAAGTTTGTCAGAAAGTGCAAGAGCAACTCTTGATACTTATTTTATATTACAAAATATCTAAAATATGAAATTACAATTTGATGCAAATCAATCTTATCAATTACAAGCAATAGATAGTATAGTAAATATATTTGAATGAAATAGTAAAATTATCCCTTGATTTAGACTTTCTAGAAGAGATGATATAAATGTAGTAAAAAATGTAATTGATATATATGAGGAAGAAATTTTGCAAAATATGCAAAAAATTCAAACTGAAAATAATCTTGATATCACAAAAGATATTAAGAATTTTTCTATTGAAATGGAAACTTGAACTGGTAAGACTTATGTATATTTAAGAACTATTTTTGAACTAAACAAAAAATATGGAATGACTAAATTTATCATCATCGTTCCATCTGTTGCAATAAGGGCTTGAGTTCTGAAAAGTCTAGATATTACTAGAGAACACTTTAAAGAATTATATCCTGAAACTCATATAAATTATTTTGAATATGATAGCTCAAAAATAAGTAAAATATCACATTTTTGTGAATGAACAGAATTGCAAGTAATGATTATTACTTCGAGTGCATTTGTATGAGATAATAAAATTATTAACCAAACAAAAAGAGATGATGTTGGTGAAAAATCTCTTATGGAACAAATAGCATCAACATATCCAGTTTTGATACTTGATGAACCACAAAGTATAGAGTGACAAAAAACAAAATTAAAACTTAAGGATTTTAATCCACTTTTTAGTCTTCGTTATAGTGCTACACATAAAGAGGATTTTAGTATGATGTATAAACTTACTCCTTGGGATGCTTATAAATCATGACTTGTTAAACAGGTTTGAGTAATATGAATCAATGAAAGTAGTGATTCTAATCTTCCAAATATTGAACTTATAAAAATAGAAAACAATGCTAGATGAAAACTAGAATGTAGCTTAAAACTAGTAGTTTTTGATAAAGAAAATAATTCTTTATTTAAAAATATAAAATTCAAAGTTGATTATATGAAACACAAAGATGATAATTTATTTGAAAAAACAAAAAATCCAATTTATAAAGGAATTATAGTTGAAAATATGACAAGGGAAGAAGTGATTTTCAATAAATGAATAAGGTTAAAAATAGGAGAAAAAACAACTTGAGATAACAAAGATTTAATAAAATTACAAATTGATAAAACTATAGAATCACACTTTAAGAAAAAAGATGCTTTAGTTAAATTATGAATAAAACCACTTACTTTGTTTTTTATAGATCATGTAGCAAGTTTTATAAAATTATGATGAGAATTAGATTGATGGATTCAAGATTATTTTATAGAAAAATTGAAAAATTATTATAATGATGATGAAAATATAAAAGATTATTTCAAATATTATTTTGCATCAAAAAAGAATAAAAAAACTAATGTAGAAATTTTTAAAGATAATTTATGAAATTCGCAAGATGATAGAAAAATAGAAAAAGAGTCTTATGATTTAATAATGAAAGAAAAAGAAAAATTACTTTCTTTTAGCGAAAAAACAGAATTTATATTTTCTCATAGTGCATTAAAAGAAGGTTGGGATAATCCAAATGTTTTTACTATTTGTACTTTAAAAAATACTAGTTCTGAAATAAGGAAGAGACAAGAAATTGGTAGATGAATGAGACTTGCAGTTAAACAAGATTGAACTAGAGAGTTAAACAAAGAAATAAATAAACTTACAGTTGTAGTAAATGAATCATATGAAAATTTTGTAAAAAATTATCAAAAAGATTTAGAAATAAATTATTGATATTCTAGTATTGAAGCTAAAAATGCAAGTGAAGAAATAGAAAACATTGAAAAAACAAAAAATGTCGAATTATTAGAAGATAATTTTAAAACAGAAAGTTTCAAAAATTTTTGGTCAAAGATAAATAAAAAAACATACTATGATATAATATTTGATGAAAATGAATTAGTTAAAAAATCAATAGAAGAAATAAATAATAATTTAGAAGAATATAATATATCAAGACAAATCGTAACTACAACTATAGTTGATATGGTATATAATGATAATTCAAAAACATTTGAATGACAAGAAACTTGAGAAAATGATTATAAAATAGTAAATAATTCATATACTTTTGATTCAATTATTAATCTTTTTCAAGAAGAAGTTAAGTTATCAAAAAAAGTTATTTATCAAATATTTTCTTGATTATGAAAAGATAAAAAAGAGCTTATTTTAAAAAATCCAATTAAGTTTGTAAAAGAAGTATCAAAATATATAAGTCTAGTAAAACAAAGACTTGAAACTGAAAAAGTAAATTATTATCTATCAGATGAAACTTATGAAATAGAACAAGTATTTGTAGATAAAAATATAACTATTGATGAATCAAGCGAAAAAGTAGTTACTTGTTTATGAAATAATTGAAATATAAAATCTCTATATGAAAAATTAAGAATTGATTCAGATGTAGAAAGAGATTTTGTAAATCATTTTATACAAGATTCAAATATACAATTTTTCTTTAAAATTCCTTCAAAAAAGTTTCAAATCAAAACTCCTATGTGAAACTATTCTCCAGACTGGTGACTTGTAATAAAATCATGAGATATAGATGAAATACATTTTATAGTTGAAAATAAAGGAACTACGCAGTGGTTGCAATTGAAAGAAATAGAACAAAATAAAATTAAATGTACTAAAAAACATTTCAAAAAATTAGAGTCATCAATTAAATATGATTATTATAATAATTATGAAAATTTTAAAAGTTCTTATATTGAGTTGGTTAGTTAAAATATGAGGATAATTTTAAATTATACAAAATTTAAAGCTATTAAATCAGTATCAAAAGCAGTATGTGCATTTTTTGCACAAGTTCAAATTTCATCTATTTATTCAGCATTAAGAATATTCTTTTATACATAATTAAATAAATCATAAATAATCCACTCAATCCACTTGACAATATCTCCAAAACAATTATCCTACACAAAATATTTTATATTATTTCAAAAATATTATATGCATTTATCTAGGATACAAGAAAAAGTAAGTGAATTTAAAGAGTTAGAATGAGATGATTCTCTATCTGTTCAAGTCTACAAGATACTACTGAGACAACCAACTCAAATATGAATGTGATATTGATCACTTAGACCAATAAATTTGAATGATTCTGATGACAGAGAAATATTTCTACAATCAGCAAGTAATGATTTAGATAATTTCATAATACAAATGTGAAATCATGCTAGAAGTAGTATAATAGAATTATACAAACAAGCTGTTGATACATTGTTATGAGAATAATTTATACATTTGATATATTGAAAAATAGAAAAGACACTTTAAAAAGTGTCTTTATTTTTTTGTTTGACTAATTCAATTTCATACATTATACTTGTAATATTCTGAAAGCTATTATAATAAATAACACAAAACAAAAACAATTACTAATATAGCTTCTATAATTATATTTATGAATAATAAAATCTTATCCCCAGAACAAACAAAAGAAATATTAAAAGTATTACAATCTCGTTTTGAAAAATATATGAATCGTCATATAGATATGGATTGGTCAAAAATACAACAAAAACTAGAATCAAATCCTGCTAAATTATATATATTGAACGAAATGCAAAATACTGATGGTGAACCAGATGTAATAGCTTTTGATAAAAATACTTGAGAATATGTATTTTGTGATTGTTCACCAGAAAGCCCAAAATCTCGTAGAAGTATATGCTATGATAGGGAAGCATTGGAGTCTAGAAAAGAATTCAAACCAAAAAATACAGCAGTAGATATGGCAAGAGAGATATGAATAGAATTATTGAATGAACAAGAATATAGAGAATTGCAAAAACTAGGTAATTTTGATCTCAAAACTTCTAGTTGGCTAAAAACACCAGAAAAAATCAGAAAATTATGATGAGCTATATTTGCAGACCGTAGATATGATACAGTTTTTGTTTATCATAATGGTGCAGAATCATATTATGCAGTTAGATGATTTAGAGGATTATTGAGAGTTTAATTATTTATACAAACAAATGGCTACAAAACAAAATTTTAAAGATTCCTACAAGAGATTACAGGAGATATCGGATATACTAGACAAAGAAGAGGTAATAGATGTGGATCAATTGATTAAATTGCAAGAAGAAGCGAAAAAACTATATACTTTTTGTAATGCTAAATTGAAAGAATTGGATGAAAAATTAGACTCTAAACAAGATATATAATGGAAACTCCTATTTTGAAATTGTCTCAATTTCTAGACATTATCAAGTGACAATTTGATGAAATAATATGATATTATACTTACATAGTAGAAGCAGAAATCAAGTCTATCAAGCAAAATAGACAGTTTTATTATATGGAATTGGTAGAGATACAAGGCTGAAAAATAGTAGATGTAGCCAAGGCTAATATATTTAATCCTAGTGTGATGACCAGCTTTTTGAGAGAAACAAATATTTGGAATATTCAGGAACTAGTATGAAAAAAACTACTTTTAACAGTTAGACCTACATTTCATAAAACATACAATTTTTCAGTAAATATTACACATATAAATACTGATTTTTTCGTATGATGATTAGAAAAAAAGAAAAAAGAAACTATCAAAGAATTAAAAGATAGATGAATATTTTATAACAACAAATCTAGAGATATATGAACTCCGACTTTTAATATTGCAGTTATAACAGGAGACAAAAGTGAATGATTTAGAGATTTTGAAACCATACTAAAAGAATCATGATACAAGTACAATCTAACAGTATTTAAATCACTAGTACATGGTGAAAAAGCAAGTATTCAAGTTTTGGAACAATTAAAAAAAATAAACTTAGTCAGAGAAAAAAATGACTTCAATCTAGTAGCTATTATCAGATGATGAGGATGAAGTGACGGTATAAATTGGACCAATGATTTACAATTATGCAAAACAGTTTGTGAATACGAATTACCAGTGATGACGGCCGTTTGACACACCGTAGACCAATCTATACTAGATATGGTATCATGCTATGAATGCAAAACTCCGTCAGAGGCTTCAAAAATACTTATAGATATATATGATGAATTTAGTGAAAATCTAGACTCGGATTTCGAATATATAAATAATTGTATACATGATTTCAGAAACAATTACAGATTAGAACTAAAAAATATTTCAAAAAATCTACCATTACTTATATCTAGAAAAATCAGATGATATAAACAAAAACTAGAATCATTTAATATAGATAAAAAACTAAAATACAATGTAAAATATCTACAAAACAGTATAGAATACATTTATAACAATATCAAATCAAACAATCCAGATAAAATACTAGACAAATGATACAATCTGATTTTTGATAATAAATGAAAAGTAATCACGGAATATGAAGTATGAAATAAATACAATATGAAATCAAAAAATCATGAATATATGATAGAAGTAATAGAAAAATATATTAAAAATTAAAAAATGAGTAATTACTCATTTTTTTTGTTATCAATTATTAGACTTATATTTCTTATTATGATAAGATAAATCAAAGCCTTTTATTATATATTTAAAATAAATATTTTATGAAAAAAATATTAGTGTTATGATGATATGGAAATGTATGACAAATAGTAGTTTCAGACCTAATAAATTCAAATATGTATGTTTGAATTGCTTGAAGAGATGAAAGTAAAATAAATAAATTTATAGAAAAATTGAATTCTAAAAAAGCTGAAAAAGTAGTAATAGATTTAAAAGATGAAAAATCTTTAACAAAAAAAATTAAATCATATGATTTGATTATAAACTGTTTAGAATATACATTCAATCAATTGATATTGGATTTATGTATGAAAGCATGAAAAAATTATGTAGATTTAGGTGATGATTATGATGGTATAAAAATATCTAGATCAAAAGACTGATTGGCAAAAGAATCTTGAATAGCAGCTTGTTTGTGAGCTGGTTCTGCACCAGGTATAGTAAATGTATTGACGAAATATGCAGTAAAAGATATGGAAAAAATAGAAACTGTTACAGTTTCATTTGCTGATGAAATAATAGATGCACCAGAACAAATGCTTCCATTCAATTTTCAAACAGTAGTAGAAGAAATCAAATGAAAAGCACTTTTATTTGAAAATGGGAAATATAAGTTTGTAGAATGAAGTAGTAAAAAAATAAATGCAGATTTTTGTGTAGATTCGAATGTAAATCAATGTTATTTACCAAAAAGTTTTGTAACAAATCATGATGAGCAATTTTCTCTTCCTGATTATCTGAGCGATAAAGGAATCAAAAACTTTTATTTTGTAATGAAACACAGTGACAATGTAATAAATCTAGTACAAAGTTTGGATGAATTTTGATTTTTAAGCAAAGAAAAAATAAATATAAAATGAATAGAAATAAGTCCATTTGAATTTTGTAATACTATGATGTCTAAATTTGCACCACAAAATTTTGAAGTAAAAGACAAAGAAAGCTTATTTATAAAAATAGATGAAAAAGTAGTAGAAATAGCTAACAATTCAGTAAATTGAGTGCCAGCATGAGTTATGAATACTTGAATAGGTTGTTCACTTATAGCTCAATATTTAGCAAACAATGATTTAACTCCATGAGTTTATCACCCAGAAGATTTTGTAGATGATTTATGGTTTATAGACGAACTTAAAAAAAGAGATTTTGAAATATATATAGACTGAAAAAAAATATAAAAATTTATAGAAAATTATTTTTCTATAAATTTTTTTTGTATATTATAAAGTTAAAAAGCTAATATTTGAAAATAATTGAGTTTTATAATAAATCGTAGAAAAAATAAAAAGATATTTTAACGTATTAATAATATTTTATAAAAAGATTTTTTTTAATTTGTAAAAATATTTTATAATACTATATTAAATAAACATTTAAATTTATTATTATAAAAATACTACCATGAGCTTAACCGATTTTAGGAAATTGAAACAATTGAAAAGTTTACCAAGATATATTTTATTAGAGCTAAAAAACATAGAAAAAATAGATAAATTGAGAAAAGCAACAGCTCATTTTAATTGGAAAAATATTTTTATTATACTACTAGCTTCAGTTATATCTGTATTTTTTAGTTTATGGTTAAAAAGTCTATGATTGGCACAAGAAACTACCTATATGTGAGGTATATTCATGTTATCTATTATACTCTGGTCCACTGAAGCACTTCCTCTTTTTGCAACTGCTATATTGATTATATTTTTAGAAATAATATTCCTAGCAAATCCATGAGATTGGGCCATGTTATGATTTCAAAATTGAGATAGTCCAAAATATCAAAGTATTTTATCTTCATTTGCTGATCCTATAATATTTTTATTCTTGTGAGGTTTTATATTATCACAAGCAATTGTAAAACAATGAGTCGATCAAAAATTTGCTTGAATTTTATTAAAACTTTTTTGAACGAAACCAATCTCAGTAATACTTTGATTGATGATAGTTACAGCTTTTTTATCTATGTGGATGAGTAACACAGCTACTACAGCCATGATGATTACTTTGACTATTCCTTTGATTGCTCAAATACCAAATCTAGATTCATTAAAAAAATGATTATTGTTATCAATACCTATTGCCGCAAATATTTGATGAATGGCTACACCTATCTGAACACCTCCAAATGCAGTAGCAATCTGATTTTTAAAAACAAAATGAATAGATATATGATTTATAGACTGGATGCTAGTAGCTACTCCATTGATGCTTATACTACTATTTTTTTCATGGATTTTACTTTGGAATTTATATAAACCAAAAAAACTAGCAGAAGAAGTAAGATTTTTATTACCAGAAAATAAAAAAATAACAAAATGATGAATATTGGTAATCGTAGTATTTATTATAACTGTATTATTATGGTTAACAGAAAAAATACATAACATACCTTCAGCAGTAGTCGCTCTTATACCAGCAGTTATATTTACTGCTATGTGACTTACTGATAGAAACGATATAAATTCACTTGATTGGAATATATTATTATTGATAGCATGATGAATAGCATTGTGAAATGGTATGCAAATAACACATTTTTCTGATTTTTTAATACAAAACCTACCGACTAGTTCTAGTATGATAATAATACTATTGTGATTTGCTACATTGTGACTAAGTATCATAATGTCAAATACTGCTGCCGCAAATATTATTTTACCAATAGCAGTTTGAATAGCTATAACTTTGTGATGAGATAAAGAAGCGAGTATCGTATGAGTAATTATAGCACTATCTGCATCACTTGCAATGGCGCTTCCGATAAGTACACCACCAAATGCAATAGCATATTCTAAATGAATACTTAAAACCTCAGACTTTGTAAAAACATGATTGATTATATGAATAGTTTGACTTTGAATAGTTTTAACTACTACTAGATTCTTGATTGAGTTTTGGATGAAATAAAAACTAACTATATATTTTAAAATTATTATATTACCAAATAAAAGCGAAACAAAGTTTCGCTTTTATTTTTCTTTGACTTTAATTATCTAAGTCTTATGATTATATTACTTATTTTCTAACATCATTTTATATTTATTAACTATATTATTATGCATAAATATATAAAGATAACTATGACATTATTGTTACTATTTTCATTGTTTTCATGTAATTCCAAGACTGATGATAAAATAACTATGACTATAAATACTGGCGCACTAGATATACAAGAAACTTCAACTTGAACAGTATCAAAAGACATATTTTGACAAGATTTTACTCAAACTGTGGTTTGAGAAAAAGTTTCCTCAGGTAAATTATTATGATATTATGCACATCCAAAAACAGAGTGAAACTATCCTGGAATAGTTATGATTCATGAGTGGTGGTGATTAAACAAAGAAATCAAATACATGGCTGACTTACTAGCAAATGATGGTTACAATGTATTTGCTATAGATTTATACGATTGACAAGTAGCTGATACCACAGAAAAAGCAATGGAACTTTCTACAAAAGTCAGAGAAAATTGAACTTGAGCCATAGAAAAACTATCCCTAGCATATGATTATCTAAAAAATACACAAAAATCTACAAAAGTAGCTTCATTAGGTTGGTGTTTTTGATGACAACAATCACTAAATTTATCACTTTCAAAACCACTAGACGCAACAGTGATTTACTATGGTAATCTAGTAACCGATTCAGAAAAACTAAAAACAATAACTTGACCAGTTTTATGAATATTTTGAGAACAAGACAAAAGCATAAGTGTA
This sequence comes from Candidatus Altimarinota bacterium, assembly GCA_028688895.1. GTDB lineage: Bacteria > Patescibacteriota > Gracilibacteria > BD1-5 > UBA6164 > UBA6164. The sequence continues at coordinate 21,664 of JAQTXG010000013.1, forward strand.
GAATCGGTAAATAAGTTTAGAGATGCACTTGATAAAAACGGAACAAAGCGCGAGATACATGTATATAGCTGAGTATGACATGCATTTGCAAACCCTACATGAAACAATTATTGAAAAACACAAACACAAAATGCATGGAAAAAAACAGTAGCATTTTTAAAAGAAAACTTGAAGTAAGGAGAATGAGTATAAATACTCATAAGAGTGTTTTTTTAATAAGTAATTTTTTATTGAATATTTTAAATAAATAATTATATTTATTACACTATTTTTTAATCAAAAACTATGAGTAATACAAAGTCTACAAAAAAGGATAAAGAATTAAATACTACAAAAAATAAAAAAGAAACAAAAGCAAATACTTTAACAAAAAAAGATATAAAGACACAAAAAATAAAAGATACAATAAAAACTGAAAAAAAAATTAAAACAGATAAAAAAATAGTAAAAGATGTAAATCAATTAAAGCAATTTGAAGAAAAAGATGACATTATAAAAATAGAAAATAAATCTATACAAAAAGTAAAATGAATAACTTTTAAAGAGATATTTATTGCAATATTTGTTATTTTAGTATTTTTATTTTTTGAAGCACTATATTTTGCAATTAATCAACCTAGATATGATAATCAAATGCGAGTATTACATAAACCTATAATCTACCTATACCCAGAATACACTATAGATGTAAAAGTAAAATTGGACTATGATTGAAAAATAATAGCAGACTTACCAAAATACGATAAAGAAATAAAATGATGGGATGTAATAGCATATCCAGATAGCAAAATAATAGATAAATCTGACAACAAAGAATACAGTTATTTATTTTGGGAATGAATACCATCAACAGAAATAAGTTGGAATTTTGATAAATGATTTGTAGTAAAATGAAGTGAATCTAGAGAATTTTTACAAGATATATTACCAAAAATCTGACTTACACCTAAAGAATTCAATGAATTTATAGTATATTGGTATCCAATAATGCAAAAAAATGAATACAATCTAGTTAATTTTTCAGGTAAACAATATACAGACACTGCACCACTTGAAACTATACCCAAATACGATTCTTTATTAAGAGTTTTTATGGTATTTAAAGCAATAGATAAACCAATAAATATATCACCACAAACATTTGATAAATTTGAAAGAAAATGATTTACTGTAGTCGAGTGGGGATGAACACAAGTAAAATAATACAAAATAAAAAGCTGTAAGTTAATGTAACTACAGCTTTTTAAATGCCTCCATTTTTGTTTATGCTTCAATGCAATATGTGTTTTTTTCTTGTACATTGTTATCTCTTTTAATTTTTTTTATTACGAGAAAATTCTCAACTAATACAGATAATGCTCCGATTAAAAAGCAAAAACTATAAAACGCAATATTTTCGAAAACTTCCAAAAATTCATAACTCACGGTTATCAAACCAAAAGCTAGAAATAGTGAAAAAAAATACAAAATAGCGTATTTAGTAGAATCTTCTTTGTTTAAAAATTTCCAAAATAGGAAATGGTTGATTAAAAAAGCTATTGAGAATCCAATTAGCGTGTCAATAGTATTTACATGGAACATTATTCCAAGATAAATCAAAATTGTGCTAACTAGAATCAATATTGGGCAAATGATATCATATATATGACTTTTCATTTCGTACTCCTAACAGTTGCAGAAAAAGAACCATATCATAATATCAAAACAATTCACTAAGTCAACTTTTTATATTAATTATATAGCATTCATACAAAAACTATTTTACAAACAAACAAATATAATTACAATTAATCATATTATTTTATAAATGTAAAGATGGAACACTTAAATTTAAACAAAAACACAGACAATTTAGATGCAATTAGAGAAAATATAGATACAATAGATTTGAAAATACTAGAATTATTCAAACTGAGATTTGAACAAGTGTTGCAAGTATGAGAATACAAATCAAAATATGATTTACAACCACTTCAACCAGATAGATGGAATCAAGTCTTAAACAATAGAGTTCAAGTAGCAGAACAATTATGATTGGACAAAGATTTTATAATTACGATTTGGAATATCATACATGATGAAGCATTACAACTTGAACACAAAGTCACGAATACTGCCAATAGTGAAGCATAGAATTAATATTATATTACAATGAATGAAAATATAAAATCAAACATCTGGAAATTGTATACAATAACGGCTTTGGAACGGTTTATGTTATTTATACCTACTATTGTGTTATTTTTCCAAGAAAACTGATTGAATATGAGAGAAATACTTTTACTACAATCAGTTTTTTCGCTGTGAATGATTTTATTTGAAATACCTTCCGGATATTTTTCTGATGTACTTTGAAGAAAATATACATTGGTTTTTTGATCTATTCTATGATTTTTTTGAATTTGTATATATGCATTTTCTTATTGATTTTATTGATTTATGTTAGCTGAACTAGTCTTGTGATTATGAGCTAGTTTTATTTCAGGTACAGATTCTGCTTTGCTTTATGATACATTAGAACAAATATGAAAAACCGATGATTACAAAAAAATAGAGTGAAAAATGTCTTCTGTTTGAAATTTTTCTGAAGCTATAGCAAGTGTTTTATGATGATTTTTAGCATTGATTAGTCTGAGAACACCATTATATATAGAAATATTTATTATGTTTTTAACTATACCAATTTCACTTAGCTTGATAGAACCTAGTAGACATAAATACAAAAATGAAGAATGAGTTTTTAAAGAAATATTAAAAATAGTTAAATATAGTGTTCATCATCACAAAGAAGTAAAATGGCTTATTTTCTATTCAGGATTTGTATGAGCATCAACACTTACTATGGTTTGGTTTATTCAGCCTTATTTTAGTTTGGTATGATTACCACTTGCATATTTTTGATTTATGTGGTGATTGTTAAATCTATCAGTATGACTTTTTTCCCTATATGCACACAAAATAGAGAAATATCTATGAAGGAAAAAATCATTGATATCACTTATATTTTTATCATTTCTATGATATATATTAGTAGCTATATTTCAATCACTTTGGTCTATTATATTTATATTTATATTTTATTTTGTCAGATGATTTTGATGACCAGTTATTATGGATTATATAAATAAAATAATTAGCTCAAATATGAGAGCAACAGTATTATCTATCAAAAATCTATTTGCTAGAGTAGTATATTCTATTATCTGACCATTTATATGATGGATTGCAGATATATACTCATTTTCTCAAGCATTTGTAATATCAGGGACTATATTTTTAACACTATGAGCATTGTCACTATTATTTTTACATAAATATAAGGCATTGTAAAAAACTCTGACATTTATCAGAGTTTTTTTCTTGTAATTAAATATCTTAGTCAATACATATCCAGCACCAAAACTAAAAATAATTAATATAAACATTCAATATCACATTATTCTCCAAACACTTCTGCAAAACCTACTTCAGGTTCATTAAATACATCCAATCATCCATCTCTGATTAACCATACTTTATTCGATACACTATGCAATAAATCCCTATCGTGAGAAACTATTATAGTAGTGCCATGAAATCATTCCAACATCTCCTTTATTACTTCTTTTGAATGCAAGTCTAGGTGATTTGTTGGCTCGTCCATAACAATTATATGAGGTTTTGATAAAAGCATCTTTGTTAACGCAACCTTTGCTCTTTCTCATCAAGACAGAGTTTTTATGAATTGTTCTACTTTTTCTCAAGTAATAAGCAATCATCACAAAACCGTACGAATATGTTTTTCATTTTCAAAATCTTTTTTCAATTCATCTATTATACTTAGCTCCATATCTAAGTTTTCTAGTACTTGTGAATATGATCAAATAGTTAAATTTTCGTTTATTTCTACTTTACCATTCAGTGCCTCTATTTCTCACAAAATAGTTTTTAAATATGTTGATTTTCAAGCACCATTTTTTCATATTATTCATATTTTATCACTTTTGTATACTTCTATATATTCTGGCATTTTTACTATTGGTGTAGTATATCATACTTCTACATTATATAGTTTCATAATGATTTCTGGAAGTCTTTTATCTAGATGTATTTGTATGGATTTTACCTTTGATTCATTTTCTGGTTTATCTAGTATTTCTACTTTGTCTAGCGCTTTTATCCTACTTTGTACACTTGAAGCTTTTGCACTATTAGCTCTAAATCTGTTTATATAATCAGTTTGTTTTTGTATATCTCTTTGTTGATCTACATAATCCTTCATATCTTTGTTGAAATTTGCTTCTTTTTCTATCAAGTATTGCTCATAATTACCTGGATAGATATTTATTTTTTTACCAGATATTTCTGCTATTTTCGTAGATGTATTATTTATAAATCTGATATCATGAGAGATAGATAATATTGCTTTTTTCCAGTTTCTACAAAATCTTTCCAAAAACATTATTCCATTTATATCCAAGTGGTTTGTAGGTTCATCTAATATCAATATATCTACTTCTTGTATTAGAAATTTTGCTATTTGTACTTTTGTTTGTTCACCTCCAGATAATTGCAATACATTAAAATCTAGTTGAGATTCTGTAAATCAAAAGTATTTAAGTATTTCTAATTGTAAATTATACTTTTTAAAACCATCTATTTCTATTAATTCTTTACTCAGTTTTTCTATCTCTTCCCAATCTGGGCTTTCCCCCCTCCTTACTAAGGAGGGGGTTAGGGGGTGGTCTGTTTCTACCAAATACGAATTATCCTTACTCTGTATTGAGGGGGTTAGGGGGTGGTCTGTTTCTAGCAAATACGAATTATCCTTACTCTGTATTAAGGGGGTTAGGGGGTGGTCTGTTTCTACCAAATACGAGTTATCATCACTCTGTATTGAGGGGGTTAGGGGGTGGTCTTTCAATTCTTCCAATCTATATATCTTTTGATTTATTTCTGGAAATATTTCTAACATTTCTTGCCTGAGAGTATTGTCTTTTGATTTCCAGAATAAGTCTTGAGATAGATATCATATTTTTAATCCAGAAGCCAATTCTATAATTCAGTCATTTATTTCTTCTACTCACAATATCATTTTGAGAAGAGTTGTTTTACCACATCAGTTTTTTCAAATAAGTGCTACTTTTTCATTGTTATTTATCTTGAAATTTGCTTTATGAAATAGCTCTGTTTTTTCTATATTTTTTGTTAAGTCTTTTATAGTAATCAGACTAGAAACTATTTGAGATTTACCTGTAAATAAATATTTCGGAATATTTTCTAAATCATATTCTTTGAAAACATCTTTTTTTACATGCGTTTCATCCAGTTCAAATTCTTTATCTAGATATTTATTAAGTCTTTTAAACTTAGTTTCTTCTTTGATTTTTGGATCCTGCTGACTCAAAAAATCTTCACACAATTCTTTTACTTCATTGTAAGTAAAATCAGGATGATGAGCTATTACTTTTTCTATTACTTCGTTTAACATTTATTTTTATTATAATAATATTTTTACAATAGTATTTCAAAAATGAAATAAAGCTAATTTTATTTTTTAAAAAAATACATATTTTACAATCTTTTTAATTGACAAGCCATAACTATTATCTATTATTATCAAACAAAACATCTTTTAGATTAATAAACAAAAATATGCTAGAAATAAACAATAATGAATCAATCAGAGAAAGCGAGTTACAATCTAGACTAGATACTGAATTGATGAACTATGTATCCTCTATGGTTAGATATATTATAAATCCACAAAACAAATTACCACCAAACCTAAAAGAAAATAATCTATGATTTATTTTTGCTTCAAATCTGTTAAATCTAGCAGCAAAACCAGATTTCAAAACAGGTATAGTAAAAGTAGATAGAGATGATGTAATAGAATCATACTATGATTTACAAAGTATTATGAATATAGAATACAAACCAGATAATAATCTGACTTATTATCCACTTTATATGATTAAGACTTCAAATTCATCTAAATTTATACATGGATTACCATATGTAGATATACTAGAAAAATGGGAAAAAGAATTTGAGCAAAATCCTGAAAAACTCGTAAAATATATAGAAAAACATAGAGCTAGATTGCATATAGATGATGATATAGAAATAGTATCAGCAAAAGTAGTGGGTAGATCTATTCATTTGAGAATAAAAAATGAGTTATTTGACGTAACTATACCACTTTGATATTCTACAAAACACCAATTATTTACAAACAAAAATTGAGAAACAATAGAGTTAAATGATTGTTATTGAAATATATTTTCACCACAATGAACAGATGCAATTAATTATTATCTGACTGATGAAGAAATAAAACAAAATATAGAAAATGCTCACAATCAATGAGCTAGATATATGGTTAACTTTTTTGCATGGAGAGCACCTGAATATGTGAGTGAGGAAAATTATAAACATTATTACCATTCAGAAGTAGATACTGATTTATCTGATGAAGAAGCGATAAGACAATATGATTGAGTTTTACATCATTTTAAAAATAATAAAAGAGTAATAGTAAAACAAGTCAATGATAAAGACTGAAATTTTTTATCTAGTACTCAAGATCAAATATTACCAAATTATGGAACTAAAAATTGAACTGATACAGAGAAAAATAATTATAACTATTGGAAAAATACATATGAAAAAGAACTATATAGATTGGTAAATCTATGAGTAGATAGTTTTCGTATAGATTTAGCACACTGATTTCGTAAAAACAATGACTGTGATTTACTTTACACTTTGATTTCAGATTTGGTTGTATATGCAGAACTTAAACTAAAGAAAAAAATATTTTTTGTCTTGGAAACATATGACTTTTCAAACTTCTGAGGTACAACTCCAGCTACTTTTCGTGATTGGAATAACAATTTTTCATACCCAGCAGTAAAAGTATATCACAAGGAAACAGAAGAAAAATTTTCAGATATAAAATCATATAATTGATTAGATCATTTAATACAAGACTTACATTGGTTATTACAAGATATACGTGGTATTCATGGTGAAATGATGGCAGCTTCTACATTTGATGACTTTACTTTGTTTGATATAGCCAAAAATTCTGGCATAGATTTCAAACATATAATTGAAATGGAAATGCTTTTAGGTAAAGCTGGATACAATATACTTTCATTAGATAGAGATTTTTTATGAGAACATTGAGAAATAATTCCAACTGTACCAGGATGACGTGAAGAATACTATGGAACAGGTAAATTTATAACTCATAGTTTGTCATCATCAGATGAATTTCAGATACATTTAGATAAAAATTCAAAATCTATTTATGAAAGCTCAGACTCTATAAATACACTTAGAAAAATAAATGATTACTGAGAAATAAGTTGAATATCAATAGACAAAAATAACAAAAAATTGATTTTCCATTTTAGTGACAATTCCAAAAGGATTTTTGACTTTTATATACTTATGAATGGTTGAACTCCATATACAGAATTATGAGTTAATGATGATAACTTATTATCAAAAGATACTACAGAGAAACTAATAAAATTAGAAGAACTAGAAAATAAATGGAAAAAAGAAATGCAATTATTTATGCTAACTAATCAATCAATAAAAAAGCAAGTACCAAATGTATATAATCACGATTTTTGGCAAGAATTTGCTAATTATATCAGACTTGAGGCTTGGAATGATAAATCTATAGAAGAATGGGATACATTTAAACAAGAGGCTTATTTTATGTTAAATAGAGAAAAATTAATCAAAAATTATCTAGATTATAAAAATATAGATTACACAGATTTAGATAACATAGAATTATCAATAGATACTACAGTACTTAGAAAACAACTACAAAAAGAAGTAAAAAGAATACTAAATAAATCAATAAAAAAATTCTACCCTGATTTAGTTATTTAATATTTAAAATATGGAAACTTTTACTATAAAATGAGTAGAATTAAGAGTAGGAAATAAAATAAACATTTATTCGAATACAAAGGCACTTTGAGTACCAAAATGATATTTAACTATAAAAAAATTTTACAAGGTAAATGACAGAGTACATGTTGAATTTAAAAATTCTACAAATACAAGTATTGTTTGACCTTTGGAAATTCTAGAAATAATTGATTTTAGAAAAGTATAAAACAAATTAATCAAGCAAAACAAATAAAAAAGATTTTCTCACAGAAAATCTTTTTTATAACAAGCTTATGAAAATATTTCCTTGTTTATATTATTATGCATTTGCATTATATATAAACTAATAATATATACTAGAAAAATAATCACAATATATTAAGATACTTGAATAATAAGCCAAATAATTATGGTGACAAATTATTATCATCACACACTAAATTATTAATTATTAATTATTCATTATTCATTATTCATTATTCACAACCTTATACTCATAAATATTATTCTGTTTATCTTTCTTGTGTTTTTCCTCAATAAAGTAATCATTTTCCATTTTGAAACAATACGATACAAATCTAGATCATTTTTTCATTTCACTTTTCAATTTTGAGAACAATTTATTTTTCAATGTTTCAGGTAATCAAAATACATATAATACATCATACTTTGAATAATCTATTTTTAAAGCATTTCAATAAATTATTTCAATATTGTTTAATCTACTAAAACTCACTTTTATTTTTGAAACTAAGTATAAAAAAGGGGATAACTCTATTCAAATTACCTGAGATTCAGGATTATGTTTTGATATAAATATCGATACTCTTGCTGTCCCACATCATATTTCTAAAAATTTTTCTCATTTCTTAAGTTTTACTACATTGTTTATCCTATCCAAATCTTGTTTTCTAGTTGGTACCCATGGAGCTAGTGATAAAAACGACAAAACAGATATGATAAATACTGTATAGAAAATTAATAAAATGTAATTCATTTAACAAATATAAAGTTTTAAATACAAAAAAAAGATTTTACTAATAATTATAATATAAATAAAAAAAATATCAAAAATAAAGTATAAATCTAGATATAGTCTATATGCTCAGAAAAATCAAACCATTTACAAATAATGAAAATATATTATAGTTAATTTGTGGCTCAAATAAGTCAAAACTTGTATACATTTTTTACAATTTTTACTTGCATATTATATAAAAAATTTTATAATAAAATAGTTCAATAAAGACTATAAGTAATTTGATTGGCATTTTAAAAAACTAATTTATTAAATAGATTTTATTGATGACTTATATTTTAATTTTATTTTCTAATTATATTATTATGCATAAAATAATAAGAAAAATAGTAAGTGTAATATCACTTATCGCTATCTTGTGAAGTAATTATGTATTTAGTTCTCAAACATACGCTGAAGAATTAATCACTACATGAGTAGAATCTATATACTTACTACCATTGGTCGAAGATTTTGAAAAAGAAACTAACATTTCATTTGAAAGACATAGAAGAAATGGATTTGATAATGAATGATATGACAGAAATGGATTCGACAATGAATGATATGACAGAAATGGATTCGACAATGAATGATATGATAGAAATGGATTCGACAATGAATGATATGATAGAAATGGATTCGACAATGAATGATATGACAGAAATGGATTTGATAATGAATGATATGACAGAAATGGATTTGACAATGAATGATATGACAGAAATGGATTTGACAATGAATGATATGACAGAAATGGATTCGACAATGAATGATATGACAGAAATGGATTCGACAATGAATGATATGACAGAAATGGATTTGACAATGAATGATATGACAGAAATGGAAACTATAAATGAAAATGAAAAAAATATAAACCAGAAACTAGTATAAAACAATATTGAAGTATCGATTGATGGAAATTTAACGATTTAAATGGTTCTTGATATTGGAATGACGGTAGTCAATCTGGTAGCATTGCAGAACCAGGATTAAATTGATTTGAAATAACTCTACAATCTATTGATTTAACTAAAACTTATACATGAGTTACATATACTGATTCATTTTGGTGAGAATGATACTTTACATTTACTTGAGTATTAGTATGAACTTACAAGTTATGTGAGGTAAATCAATCAGGTTGGAATCAAACTCATCCAGATGAAAATATGAATAATGTAGTTAATTGATGTCACAAAGTTGAAGTATTACCAAATACAAATACTAGACTTTATTTTGGTAATCACTATGTATGAGTTACTGAAACATGAACTGGTACAACTGAAACTTGATCAGGATCTACTGAAACTTGATCAGGATCTACTGAAACTTGATCAGGAACAACTGAAACTTGAACTGGTACAACTGAAACATGAACTGGTACAACTGAAACTTGAACTGGTACAACTGAAACATGAACTGGTACAACTGAAACATGAACTGGTACAACTGAAACTTGAACTGGTACAACTGAAACTTGAACTGGTACAACTGAAACATGAACTGGTACAACTGAAACTTGAACTAGTACGACACAATTAACAAATGTACAACAAGTAATTAATAGAAGTAGTAGTGGTGGTTGAGGTGGATGAAGATGAGTTAGAAAACTTATATCATATGATGTAAAAAACACTGTAGAAGCAGCATGATTATGATGAAATACAGAAGAAAATATAGTTAAACATTACAATGAATATCTAGAAAAATTAAATAGACTAAGTGATATTATAAAAGCTGAAAATCCAGAATTGGATCAAGAGAAAAAAATACTACAAAATTATTTAGAAGGCACTTATGTATCATCTAAATACAAAAATCAAATAAACAATGTAATAAAAAAATTAGCTAAATTAGATAAAGAGAAAAAACAAGAAATGATATTAAAATTGTTTGCTAAACTAGAAGCAGCAGAAATAAAATTTGAAAATAATAACTCAATTTTAAATCTAATATCTTACTTGAAACTAAAATTATCTATAGCTTATTCAAGTTAAAACATCAAAAAAGACACTTTTGTGTCTTTTTTTGATTTCAACTTAACTTACTTTATAAGCAAGTCTATATGTTCCATTATCCCATTTAAAAAGTTTGATTCAATTCAAATCATATCATATTTTTTCCAATACTGTATCTATATTAGTATCAGTTATAGTATGATAATCTATGTCATTTATCTCTATTTCAACACCATTATCTACATATTTATAATCATTAGCTTCAAAATTTGGAACCAATTCTTTTAGTTTTTCTATAGTCATTTTTTCTGTTTCAGATAATCAATATTTTTTATTAAAACCTATAGATTTCAACAAATTATAATTATTATCTGCGTATTTATAATATAATCATGACAATTTATTATGGATATATGATTTTCTAGTATCTAGATTTGCTACTTTTAAATCTCATGGTAAACTTCCATAATCAAATCTATTTGTATAAAACAAGTCTTTTGGTAATCAAAAATACTTGTATTCTTCATATTTTTTTGGACTTGTATTTCAAATAGGATCATCAAAAGTAGGATCATAATATAAGCCTCATATTTTTAACCAAGCATGTCATATATTTGGAAAATCAGGTGCATCAATTACATTTCACTTCAGTACTTTTACATCATTTATTCAGGCAAAACTAAGCATATACAAATACAATTTAGAATAACCACTACATATTCAATCATTATTTTTATAAGTATATATTCATGAAAATATGTATTTATTATTTATATTAAATACCTTTGAATAATTGACATTTTTTAATATAAAATCATAGATTTTTTGTATTTTTTTACTATCATTTAATCATTTAGTAATATTAATAGTTTCATTTTTTAACTTAAGAAAAATTTCATCAGTATCATCATACAAATATTTTTTATCGTCAGCCAATTCAGTTAAAAATTCTTCTTTATTTGAAATATTAGTTATAATATTATCACTTATCAACTTTACTTTTTTGTAGTCTATTACGAAATTTATTCAAGTATTATTATCTATAAGTAATACGGTACTTTTTCTATCTATTCATTCATTTTTTAGCTCAGATTCAGAAGGAACTATTCATTTTCAAAATCATTGATATTTAGAAAATACATAAGTATACCAAACTCAATTTTCTAGTAATAGGTTCCTATTATTTAATACTTTTATCTGAAATCAATCAAATAAATTTGTATTCAATTTTCATAACTGATTGTTTATTTCATTTGATATAGAAATAGATAATGCATCATTATTTACGATCGTATTATTGCTTTTACTTGTATCATTCTTTATAACGATATTTTCACCTTTAACAATTGTGTCATTATTTATAATTATATTATTGCTTTTGCTAACATCATTTTTTATAATAGTATTATCAACTTTAACAATTATATCATTTTTAATAACAGATTCTTTTTTCTCTTGTATATTAATAGTATTTTTTACATCTTCATCATTTTTTTTATAATCTATTACAAATTCATTTTCTTTTAGTTGTATTTTCTCAGCTATTGTTTCTACTTCTATATTTTTTATCTCAAACTTGGTATTAATAAATTCAGCATCTATATTTTCAGTATAAATATTTTCAATAGATTCATTTATAGAAGCCAGATTTATTTCATCTGGATACTTATCTGTTTCTCATCACCAAGTTGTCATTTTTCAGTTCATATAGTTTGACAGAATAATTTCTACTACATTATTTGGATCCTCATCCATAGCACTATTTAGATTACTAGCTTCTATTTGTTCATCTGTATTATCATAATTATATGTATAATTACTATTTATAATGGAATTACTACTATATTTTATATTTACATATATCATATATTCCTTCATAATTATGATTAATATAATAGTCCAAACTAGTCAAATCAACAAAAAAGCTATAATAGGATCTATTTTTTTGTTTTTTAATATTTTGTATAGATTTTTTAAATAATTCAATAATTTACCATAGTAAACCTTGATTTGATTTTTATGTCTTAAAAAACGTATATTCATTTTACAATATTTATAATATAATTTAAAATATAAGTCTGAAAATAGTATTGACTTATGTAATAAATATATTATAACATATATTTATATTATTTTGCAAATATTTGACAAAATAAAAATATATATTTTAATAACAAAGTAAGAAATTAATTCATATCAGTCTAAAATTGATACACAAGTTTTAACAGTGTTCAAAATCGGTAAGGCATTTATAGAAAACAAAAAAGAGCTTGAAGAAGCATTACAAAATATACAAAAATAAATAAAAAAGGAGACAATTTAAAAGCGGTGACATATTCTGTCAACCGCTTTTATACTATTTAGTAGGAAACAAACCTAAAGATCTAGAACCCAATATGTCATTCAAAGAGCTACACTTTTTGTCATTCCAATTAATAATAGGAACACCGTTTTCTAGATGCCAAATCTCCCCAGGTAGTTTTGGTAATTCTGGTACATCTTCGCTATCCTCAACTAAAATTGGTTCATCTTTCATTTTTAACCACTCCTTTTTCGTTAAATTTTAAAAATAGAAATCAAAACAAGCAGATAATATTTATATTATCAAAATATCAAAATAAAAAAACAAGATTTTAATCTTGTTTTTTACATAACATCATTTCATCGTACTTTTTTTGTCATCCTGGAGTCTGATATTCTCAATTGATACAAGCAAGGCACATCTTTTTAATATCTACTCTCAGAGCAGTAATAAGTCAATCAATAGTTATATATTTGATACTTTTAGAATGAAAAAATTGAGCTAAATTGTCCAATTCTTTTTTAGTAGGATTATTTGTATCTGCAAAATACTGCCTAGAAATCAATTCATCAGTTGTAGGTATATTCATGGCATAAAAACAAGGATGAGTTATTGGTGGACTAGGTATTCTCAGATGTACCTCACTAGGTTTATAGAAATTTGAAAAATCATTTACTAGGTTACTCATAGTAGATCATCTAACGACACTATCATCGATAATTATGACTTTTTTTCACTCTATAATCTCTTTTAAATTTGGATTAAAGATATATTTTTTCTTTATTTTTTCAGCCCTATCCTCAGAGCTTGATATAAAAGTTCTATTTATACTTGGATTTTTTGTAATAGCTCAAGATAGATGAGTCAAATCAAGCGTTTCAGCATATCATTCAGCACAATCAAATGAACTTTTTGGCACATCAATTACAATTGTATCATCATTATGAAAAAATTCTGTTTCCTCATTAGCAAGCTCCTGTCAAAGACAATATCTGAGTAAGTTTGACGGCTGATCTTTTACTTTTGTTCTAGGATCTGCAAAATAAACAGTTTCAAAGAAACAACTAGATTTATTGATTTTTCATTCTAGTTTCATTTTTTTCTCTTTGATTTTTTTTGACTTACCATCTATTTCTACTAATCTACCAGTTTTTAAAAAATCATAATCATGTACTCATACTTTGTCTAGAGCTGCACTTTCACTAGATAAATACAATTTTCAGTCTTTTATTCACCAAGCAAGTGGTCTAAATCACCATCTATCTTTAGAAAATGCCATGCTTCAGTCCTTTGATAATAATACTAGATTACATGCTCAATCTATTTTATTATTTATATATTCAAGTATTTTCTTTAGATTTGTTTCTCATGATTTTACTTTTGATAAAATCATATGTTTCAATACATTTGTATCTAGTAAAGGCTCTTTGAATTGGATTCAATCTGACAATTCCAATTCTTTTGCCAAATCAGGCGCATTTACTATGTTTCAGTTAAATGCAAAAGCCATACCATTTTTTAAATATGTAATATCAAAAGGTTGCAAGTATTCATTTCAGGATTCTCATCATCAACTAGTAGAATATCTAGCATGTCATATAATAGCGATTACTTTACCATTTACTACATCTATTATTCATTTTGTACCATTATTCAAATCATTAAACTTGAAAGTTTCTATTATTCAACAATCTGTTAATGCTGACAATCAATATCAATCTTGTCATCTATTTTTATTTCACTTCAACAAATTTATAGATATTTCTCATAAATTATCATTATTTCAATCTAGTGAATAAACTCAAACTATTCAACACATATATTTTCATTCTTATATAAAATAATTTAGATGTATTGTTTATATAGATAAACAAATTTATGTCAATTTTAAAACAATATTGACAATACATAGATACATAATTATAATCAATTTACAAAATTTCAATGGAGCAATATATTATGCTAGATTTAATAAATTATTTGTTAACAGACAAAGAGTTAAAATGCTTATTAGCAATATTTCCTATAGTATTTATTTATAGATACAGAAGGAAAATACAAAGTTTTGCTATATATTCATTTTTCTCATTATTTGTCGGAGTATTTTTAATACTAGTTCTAGTTTTATTTTTAGTCATAGCAGATATGATTATTTACTATTTGTTTTCAGTAAATTATTCATATTTACTAAATGAAATACTTGTAAACATCTTTTTTTATATGTTCATATATGTATTATCTATGTACATATTAAAAAAAGCTTGAGTAAAAGCGATGCATTCGAAAAATGCATTCTTTTTTTATTTTTTTTTGAAAATATTTTATTATTAGTTATATTTAGAAAATATTAATTTTGATGTATTAAATATTTATTCTATGAAAATTATTTTTGTTACAGGTTGAGTTATATCTGGTTTAGGAAAGGGGATTACCAGTGCTTCTATATGAAAAATATTGCAAGCAAGTTGATACAAGGTAAATATGGTAAAAATGGACCCTTATTTACAAATAGATGCTTGAACTATGAGTCCATACGAGCACTGAGAAGTATTTGTTACTGATGACGGTTGAGAGACAGATTTAGACATATGAAACTACGAGAGATTTTTGAGCAAAAAATTCTACAAAGACAACAATATAACAACAGGAAAAGTTTATCTAGAAGTGATTACAAAAGAGAGAAGAGGAGATTATTTATGAAAAACAGTACAAATAGTACCACATATCACAGATAATATAAAAGAAAGACTGAAACATATAGCTACATATGCAGATATAACTATAGTAGAAGTATGATGAACAGTTTGAGATATAGAAAGCTTACCATTTTTGGAAGCTATTAGACAGATGAAAAAAGATATCTGAGATGACAATATAGCATATATACACTTAGCTCCACTTTTACTTTTGAGTTACTCATGAGAAACAAAAACTAAACCAATACAGCATTCCGTAGCCAAACTGAGAGAATACTGAATCATACCAAACATACTTGTTTGCAGAACAGAAACTCATATGGATAAATCAACTAAAGACAAGATTTCATCACTATGTGATATACCAGAGGAAAATATAATAGAATCTGTAAATGTAAAAACTATTTATGAAATACCACTAGTATTTAAAAAACAAAATCTAGAGAGAATATTAGAAAAAAAGTTGAAACTGAAAAGACAATCAGCAGATTTAAGTAACTGGGAAAGACTTACACAAAATATCATTTCTCCAGAAAATTCTGTAAGCATATGAATCACATGAAAATATACAGAATTCAAAGACACATACCTGAGTTTAATTGAATCACTTATTCATTCTTGAGCAAATTTAAACACAAAAGTAAATATAACTTGGATCAATTCAGAACTACTAGAAAAAGAAAATGATGTAAATCTATATTTATGAGAATTGCATGATAAATGAGAATTGGATTGAATAATAGTAGCCTGATGATTTGGAATAAGAGGTACAGAATGAAAGATACTAGCGATAAAGTACGCTAGAGAAAACAATATACCATTTTTGTGACTATGCTTGTGATTACAATTAGCAGTAGTAGAATTTATGAGAAATGTATGAAAATTAACCTGAGCAAACTCTACTGAATTTGATAGTGAAACTGCCTATCCAGTTGTCGATTATTTACTTTGACAAAAAGATATAGAAAACATGTGAGGTACTATGAGATTATGAAATTATGAAGCATTTTTGAAATCATGAAGTCTAGCACAAAAACTATATTGAGAAAACATTATATCTGAAAGACATAGACACAGATATGAAGTAAATCCTGATTATCATAATCAAATAGAACAATTATGAATGAGTATTTCTTGAAAATCACCAGACTGAAAATTGGTAGAATATATAGAAATACCTAGTCACAAATTTTTCATAGCAACCCAAGCTCATCCAGAATTTAAATCAAGCTTGGAAAAATCTCATCCACTTTTTGATTGATTAGTAAAAGCAAGTATGAAATTATAATATAAATTTGATTTTCGGATATATAAAAATACAATACAAATACTTTAAAATATATTAATAAATAACTGATTATGGCAAAAACATATATAGACGGAACTACATGTAAAGCAGTAAACTGACAATTTGGAGAATTTTTTAATATGAGTTTTAATATTGAAAAACTACAACAATACGCAAATGAAAAATGATATATAAATATGACAATGAGCAAGAGAAAAGAACCAGGACAATACGGTGATACTCATTATTTTGTATTAAATGAATGGACTCCATCAGAATGATGAACAAACAACAATCAACAAAACAATTCTTCAAACAATTCATGAGATATTTCAGTTGAAGATATACCGTTTTAAGTAAAGCTTCAAAAAATCCAAAGACTAGTCTTTGGATTTTTTTCTTTTAAATATTTTTAATATATCAAGTCCTCACTTTTTTTCTGCTTTTTTAATACTTTTATCCTTTATGTTTTCTATATCTTCTATAAGTTTTTCTACTTTTACTTTTACTTCTTCGGTTACTTCATTTAGAACTAGATTTTCCAAGTCTATAGAAGCCAAAAAGTACTGTAAAAATATAGCTCAACTCATCTCCATCTTACTTACTTCTATAGCATTCCTGCTATGTATAAATTTTACTTCTATTGTTTTGTCTTTTCCCCTATGCTTTATTGAATAAATACTTATATCATCTCATACTTGAAAAAATTCATTGTTATTTTTTCAATAATCTTTTTTCATAGTAATTGGAGTAAAATTTTTAGAATTAACAAAACTAAAATTTTCTCAGTTTTCAGTATTTATTTTTTCACTAAATTTTGCAAAAGTTTTTTCTATTGCACAAGAATTTAAATCTATCACATTGGACTGTACTTTTTTCATAAATATTATTTATATATAAAAACGATGTATTATTTGCAAATATATTGTATAGATTATATTTATAATATTATTTATTTTTTTGTCAATTAGATTGTGCCAAAAAATATAAAAACTATAGTTTCTAAAAAACAAACATAAACTTGAAAATAAAAAATAACTAGCTAATATAAGCAAAATTTAACTGATATAATATAAAAATGAACAATATTACACAAAAATATCTAGAAGCAACCAAGCATATACTATTCAAAAATCTTAGAATAAATGATGAAAAATATATAGATAAAAAAGTTGTACTTGTTTATGATTTAGAATCACCTATTTCTATAGAACTTAGTAAATGATATATAACAAATCTACAAAACAAACCAAACTCAGAAATAATCAATTTCAATGAAACAGACAAAGATGCATTGAAACAAAAATTGCTTAGTTTAGAACCAGATTCTACAGTAATACTTGTACAATCAACCAATTTTATGCTAGATGATTTTAGGATTAGATTAAATCTAAACAATGCCTGAGTTTGATGCCTGGAACACAGACATTTAGCGTATATTTATGAGGAACAAGTAGAAAATTATGCAGATGCAATAGAATACAAGACACCATATTATATAGAATTGTGAGCAAAACTGAAAACACTTTCAGATTCAGCAGAAACTATGACTTTTATATGCAATGATTGATCTACATTGAGAGTTACATGATGATTTGAAGATATGAAATTGAATGACTGAAATTTTGACTGAAGAAGCAGATGAGGCAATTTTCCTATATGAGAAAACTTTACAGAAGCCAAAAATTTTGAAAATGTAAATGGGGAATTGACCATATATGCATATCCAGATGATAAATTGCAAGTAGAATTTGTAAAACCATTCAAAATAAAAATAGATAAAAGTATAGTTACTTGTGATGAAGAAACTTGTCCACCAACATTCAATAAAATAATGGATTTTATAAAAGAATCAGAAAATTGAGAAGTGATGTTTAGAGAATTATGATTTTGATTAAACAATTGAATTACAAGAGAAAAACCATTAGCTGATGTAAATGCTTACGAGAGAATAGCTTGATTTCATATGTCACTTTGAAAAAAACATCAGATATATAGAAAAAAATTACACAAAGACGTGATGCAGAGATACCATATAGATATATTCCCAGATATAAAGGAAATATACATAGATGATACTCTAGTTTTTGAAAATAATAAATATATCATTTAATATTTGAAATAAATTTATTATTAATATAATAAAAATAATATATATTAACACTACAAAATGAAATCAAAAATAACACTTATTTTCGAAGAAATAGATAAAAAGAAATATGAATTAAAACAAGAGTATTTAAAGATGAAGGATAAATACTGATTCCACTTCAAGTGATGAAAAATAGTATTTAATACAGAAAAAGTAGTTGAAAATAAAAAATACAAAAAAAGCATCTTAAATAGTATATTTAACACTACGATAAAAAATATTCTTGCTATACCATTCATATATGTTATGATAGTACCAGCAGTTTTCTTAGATATATTTTTATTTGTATATCAACAAACAGCTATTAGACTGTATGGTATACCATTGGTAAACAGAAGTGATTATGTAGTTTTTGATAGGAGACATCTAGATTATCTAAACTGGATACAAAAATTTAATTGTTTGTATTGTTCGTATTTTAACTGACTTATGTCATATGCAGTAGAAGTAGCAGGTAGAACAGAAAAATTTTGGTGTCCAATCAAAAGTGCAATGAGACAAAAATGATGACATGATTGGGAGGAATACTTCGCAGATTATTGAGATCCAAAATGATTTATGGAAGAATTCAATGATACAAAATGTTTCACAAAATTAAAAAAATAAAAAGTAAATCATATGATTTACTTTTTATTTTTAGAGAACTAGAAAAATAGAATCCAAACAATTAATTATACTTTTATCCTAGATATAGAATCTATATTAAATATTTCCAATGAATTCTGAAATATCTCCTCACTACAATCTACTCACCTAAGCTCACTTATTTTTTCTATTACATACTTCGTATAAAGAGCTTCATTTTCCTCTTTTCATCTAAATGGTACTGGTGTCAGATATGGACTATCAGTTTCTGCTAGTATATGTTTTATAGGAATTACTTTTGCTGTTTCCTGTATATCACTAGCATTTTTAAAAGTAACTATACCTGAAAAGCTTATTTTACAATTAGGAGAAAATTCTATCAATCTATTAGCATACTCCAAATCCTCACTATAGCAATGAAATATAAAGTTTTTAAAATCAGTTTCTTGTAATATCCTAAAAACATCATCTCTAGAATCTCTGTTATGTATTATTACAGGTAAATCTAGATCTTTTGCTAATTCTATTTGAGCAATAAAAAATCTTTTTTGTTCATATTTTTGTTCATCTATTTTTCTTATTCTATCACTTTCGCTTAATTTATTGGTGTTTTCATTTCTTTTCATCCAATAATAATCAAGTCAGCATTCTCATATTGCAACTATTTTTTCTTTATTATCCATATACATATTTTTCAACTTATTTATAGTTTTATCTATATCAAGTCAATCTATATCACATGGATGAATACCAATACTAGCAAATACTCAATCATATCTATTTGCTAAATCTACAGCTATTTTTGATTTTTCTATATCAGTTCAGATAATAGTCATATAAGTTCAACCATATTCAAAAAATTTTCTAATAGTATCTTCTGTTTCTTTAATCTTGTTCAAGTGAGGATGACAATGTGTATCAAATATATGCATAAAAAAAATTAAAAAATAAAAACCTTCAATTAATTATATATTATGATAAAATAATATAATATCAAGAAGGATTTTCAAAGTATAAAATTATAAAAAAATTAAAAAGTTATCCCAGAAGTACTCAATAAAAATTGATTATTTTCAGAGTCAGAAAAATTTGCATTCAAAATATTTAAGTTTTCAGTAGTTTCTATTTTTTTATTTACTCATACTTTTAAAATATTATCTCATCTATTTAGATTTACTGGACTTTGTATATTTAAAATTATTGAGTTAATACCTTGATTTTCTCATAAATTAGCAACTTGTCACAACTGAGAGCTTATATCAAATATTTCCACATTTTCAGGATTATATGAAAAACTAATAGAAAAATTATTCAAATCAACTATATTTTTATTTGTAACTAAATAAATATCATTATCTATTTTTTTTAGATAAACATCTGCTGTTTCAGTTCAGATTTGAGAATTTAAGACACTTGCTTTCAAACTCTGACCGATATTAGTTCCATCAACTAAAAAAAAATTTATTCAGACAGCCAAAACTAAACTAGCCAAAATTATATTTAGATTAGTCAACAATTTGTGATTTTGATATTTTTTTATGAAATCTTTCATATACTATGCAAATTATTAAATATTAAATTTTTACTTTATACATTATAAATACATTTAATTATAATACAAAAAGTATTTTTAATATTTGATTGACTAAACACAATTAAATATGTTTAATATATAATATTTTAAGGAAACAATGTAAAAGTCCTTCGTAAGAATAAAAATAAAGATTTTTTAGATAAAATTTATGAAAATAATTTTTATCTTAGCTATTCTAAGAGAAAAATTTTTGAATGAATTTTAGCAAAAAAGGTTATTTTTTTCTAGAAGTATTTTTACATTGTTTCCTTAATCCAATAATCAATGATTTTCAAGAGTTTCTATTTGTGTATTTGACAAAATAGTATGCAATTCATCTTTATCAATCTCTCTCAATTTTTCTAAATTTCAGTATTTATTTAATAGCTTTTTCCTTGTTTTTGGTCAAAAACCAGGTAATTCTTCTAGTATATTCTTTTTCATAGCCTTTATTCTGCTATCTCTATTAAAAGTAATAGCAAATCTATGTGCTTCATCTCTGATTTTTTG
>JAQTXG010000044.1 GCA_028688895.1 Candidatus Altimarinota bacterium
TGTTTATTAAAAAATTTCTTTCTAATTCTGATATTTCCTTATCTGTATATATTTGTTTTTTTAGTTGTTTTATCTCTCTAAATTTTACATCTATTGTATCTAATAGTTTAGATAATTCTTGTTCTCAAATATTTAGTGCATCTCAAAATAAATTTGTATTCACTACAAATTCTCAATTTCTTTCATATTTAAATATTCCTCAAAATTCTTGAGAATATTGTTTTACTATTCATTCTAGATTAGTTAATTGATTTTTAAAATTTGTCATTTACATTTAATTATATTATTTTTAATATTTTAACACTTATAATGAATATTGTCAATAGTATATTTACAACAAAAAGACTAAAATAATATTTTAGTCTTTTTGATTATTTTTCTTCTTCTTCTACAACTGCGATATGTAATTCATCTAATTGTTCTTGTTCTATATATGCTGGTGCATTCATCATCAAATCTTGTGCTTTTCATGATTTTGGGAAGGCATAAACTTCTCTGATATTGTTTTCATCTTTTAATATCATCATAAATCTATCCATACCTATAGCAAATCATCCATGTGGAGGTACTCAGTATTGAAATGCTTCGTACATAGCTCCAAATTTGTCTATTACTTCTTGTTTGTTTCTACCTACTTTTTCAAAAGCCATTACTAGTGATTCTACATCGTGGTTACGAATAGAACCAGATAGAATTTCAAAACCGTTACATGCTAAATCGTATTGAACAGATTTGATTGACAATAAATCTTCATTTTGAAATGCTTCAACTCATCATTTTGGCATAGAAAACGGATTGTGACCAAAATCTATTTTACCTGTAATTTCGTTTTCTTCAAACATAGGGAAATCTGTAACCCAACAAAATGCCAATTTCGATTTATCTGCTAGGTCAAATTTATCTCTAAGAGCTAATCTGACAACATTAAGTATTTTTACTGCTATTTCAAATTCATTTGCAGAAAAGAATATTACATCGCCATTTTTTGGTTGCAATCTAGCTTCCATTTCTAAAATCTCAGTTTCTCACATAAATTTAAGTATTGGTGATCTTTTTCCTGTTTCTTCTTTGTCATCGTAGATGATGTATGCTAATCATTTCGCTCATGCTTTTTGAGCTATAGCCGTAAGGTCATCTATTTGTTTTCTAGATATTTCTGTATTTTCTAGTTTGATTGCTTTTACAACTCAACCTCATTCTACTACTGATTTAAATACTGCAAATTCACTCTGAGCATATATATCTGTCAAATCAACAAATTTCATACCAAATCTCAAGTCTGGTTTATCTGTACCATAGTTTTCCATTGCTTCTTCATAACTCATTCTATAGAATACTTGATCCATAATAGTTTTATCTGATAGATTTTTAACAGCATCAGTTAAATAATTTTCAACCACATCAAAAATGTCATCTTGTTCTACAAAAGACATTTCACAGTCTATTTGATAAAATTCACATGCATGTCTATCCGCTCTAGGATCTTCATCTCTAAAACATGGTGCAATTTGAAAATATTTATCTATTCAACCTACCATTAAAAGTTGTTTGTATTGTTGTGGAGCTTGTGGTAATGCGTAAAATTTACCTGGATGCAATCTAGAAGGCACCACGAAATCTCTAGCTCATTCAGGGCTAGATACTGTAAATATTGGAGTTTGAACATCCAAAAAATCATTGTCATTAAACCAATTTCTAGTAAAATTTAAAAATCTAGATCTAAACTTAACATTTTCTAGAGCTTTTTTTCTTCTCAAATCTATATATCTATGTTTGTATCTGATTTCTTCATTTGATAATTCACTATGGTCGTCTAGCTCAAATGGAGGAGTTTTTGATTTAGATAAAAGTACTACATTTTTAACTATTATTTCTATATCTCCAGTATTTAAATTTGGATTATTTTGTCATTCTGGTCTAGCTCTAACTATTCATTCTACAGTTATTACGTATTCTGATCTAAAAGTATTAGCTGTTTCCCATGATGTTTTATCATCTTCTGGATCGAAAACTACTTGAGTAATCCCATATCTATCTCTCAAATCTATAAATATAATACCACCATGATCTCTTCTATTTGAAACCCAACCAGACAATTTTACTTTTTCACCTATTTTTTCAATAGCTAACTCGTTACATGTGTGTGTTCTTAACATTTTTTTTGTATAATTAAATTAAAAATCTTTTTAAGTATATTTAAAAAGTGGAAAAATCAAGAATTTATAGTCATTTTTTTATTTATAATACAAAAATGCAGTTAATTCATTGAAATTAGCTATTTTTTTTGACATAAAAAAAAATATATAGTAACATTAATTAATAACATATTATTACTTAATTATTTTAAAAATGCCTACTCTTTCTTACCAAATATTTAACAAACATATAAAATTATCTGATGAAGTAATAGTTCAATTTATAGAAGAAATTGATAAATTGGCTAAAAAATTCAAAGAAGACAAAGATATAGATAATCTAAAAGTATTAAAAAATAAACTGATAAATTTAATAGAAGAAAATTCAAAAAAATTATCTAAAACTTCAAAAAAAGAATTCAAAATAATCAATGAATTGATTGAAGATTTTGATAACTTTTTGGAAGAACAAGAAACGAAAAAAGAGAAATTGAAATTAATAGATGTAGTAAAAGAAGTAGAAAAAAATTATAAAAAATGTGATTCTATTCCTAATAGTAAAGCAGATAAATATAAAACATATTGTGTAAAAAAAGAAAAAGTAAAATATGAAAAAGAATTGATTAAATTGCAAGTAGAATTATTGAAATTGCAAAAACATATAAAGGATAATGGTGAAAAATTGCTAATCATTTTTGAATGAAGAGATGCAGCTTGAAAATGAGGTACAATCAAGAGATTTACTGAATACTTAAACCCTAGATGAGCTAGAGTAGTAGCCCTAGAAAAACCAAGTGACACAGAAAAAACTCAATGGTACTTTCAAAGATATATAAATCACTTGCCTTCTGGTTGAGAAATGACATTTTTCGATAGATCATGGTACAATAGAGCTTGAGTAGAACCAGTTATGGGGTTTGTTTCTGAAGAAAAATATAAAAAGTTTCTAAAAGATACACCTTTATTTGAAAGGATGCTAGTTGATTCAGGTGTAAAAATAATAAAATTTTATTTTTCTGTTTCTAAAGATGAACAAGCTAAAAGATTTGAATGAAGAAAATATAATCCTCTAAAACAATTCAAACTTTCTCCTATCGATCAATTTTCTCAACAATTATGGAAAAAATATACATTAGCTGAATATAAAAACTTTACAAATACTCACTCAAAAGATGCTCCATGGATAGTAGTAAACAGTGATGATAAGAAAAAAGCTAGAATAAATGCTATAAAATATGTATTGAATCAATTTGATTATCCTGAAAAAATAAGTGAAAAAGAATTAAAAGTAGATAAAAAATTGGTAATGACTTGAAAAGATAAAGCTAAAATATTAGCTACTGAAATAGATATAAATGATGATTTATTTGAATAGGAAGAATAAAAAATAACCCTAACCTAAATCCTTTCCCTTAATACTAAGGGCAAGGGGCTACATTTTTAATCATTATAATTAATTATGTTCCTCCTTCCATTAGACTTAAGGGAAGGAATTCAAGGATGGGTTATTTTTTTGTGTAAATTTCTACTAAAAATTGAAAACAAGGAATTCAAGGATGGGTTATTTTTTTAAATTTCTTTTAAAAATTGAAAACATCGACTATTTTACCATTTATCATTAGATTGTCTTCTTCAGATAAGATAATTGGTTTGTGATAATCATCTTTTGATTCTGGTAAAAGATATATATTTTCTCACTCTTTTTTGAATTTTTTAAGAGTAGCAGCTCAATTGACTATGAATAAAAATGCATCTTTGGGATTTAAAGAAACTTCATCTTTTTTAATCAAAACATAACTTCAATTGTCTATCTTTTTTCAGTTTACATCATAATTATTCATAGAAGTACCTTCTACTCTAAGTATAAAATAATTTTGTTCATTTCAAGAAATGATTTTTTTAGAAATAGGAAGTACTCAATAACTAGACTCTGTAGCATCTACTAGTGGTGTACCTGCATTAGCATATCATAAAATAGGCACATTTAAAGTTGTTTGAAATCAAACATTGTTTCACAAACTAATAGATCTATATCATCTACCTCTAGTAAGAAATCATTTTTTCTCTAGTGCTTCTAAATATTGAACTACTCATCTCTTTGATTTTTGGTCCAATAAAACAGTAAGTTCTTCAATAGTAGGAGATTTAGCATTTTCCCCTATAAACTTTGTAATAATATCTAAAACAGTTTGTTGTTTTTCTGTAAGCATAATATATAAGTATTATAAAATAATATATACTGAGTATATACCGGTTTTGTTATATGTCAAATCTTTTTTACAAAAAAAAAGTAAATCTTTATTAGATTTACTTTTTTTAAAATTATTAATTTGTACTAGCTTCTTGAAATATAGCATCTATATCAAAATTTGCATCCATAGTTAGAGCCTCTAATCTCTTGTTAGCTAAATCTTGAAATGATTGTAACATAGCTATCAATCTAGTTTTTGCTTCATCACTATATTCTCAAGTATTTACTCTTACTACCAATTCGTCTATTTTACCTAATAATATTTCTACTTTTTCTTTAGATAAATTTGATATCATTTTACCATATTTTCTTGCATATGTCATATCGTATTTCTTTTTTACTTCTTCTCTTTTTGCTTTTAATTGGTCTAATACTTCTTGTCTTTTTTCTTTTAATTCTACTCTCAATTCTTCTCTTTTAGTTTTCATTTCAGCATTAGCTTCAACCATTTTTGCTTTGTATTCATTAAACAATTCATTTTTTTGTTTTATGAATTCTTGATTTTTTTCTTTATTTTCAACTCTTTCTTTATATTTTTCTTTTAATTCATTGAATTTTCAAGCAAATTTTTCTTCTACTTCTCTAACTCTATCTTTTTTTTGAACTGGAGTATCTGATGAAGTAGTAGATCATGTTGAAGAATCATCGCTTGATTTGTCTTCATCATCTGATGAATTATCATCTGATGAATTATCATCTGATGAATTATCATCTGATGAACTATCATCTGATGAACTATCATCTGTTGAACTATCATCTGTTGAACTATCAGAATCAGATGTAGATCATGTAGATGTATCATCTGTACTAGTTGAATCATCTGTAGCACCTGTTTGTGTAGTGTATAATGTAGGAGTAGCAGTAGAACTATCATCTGTTGTAGAAGTACTTGTATCAGCTGATACATTAGATAACCCTACCAAAATAGATACAACTATTAACGAAATAATTTTTTTCATATATAGAATTAATTATAAAATAAATGTATTATTATATTATATTTCAAATGTAAGAAAAGTGTAAGAAAAATAATTATTTTTTCAATAATTCTTCAAAAACATCTTTCAATATATTATAAAGCAATTTTTCTTTTTCTGATAAATCTTTTGATTTTAGTATATCGTCTATTTTTGTAATTATTTTTTCATAAAAGTTCTTTTTATATTCATATGATACATTTCACAATTTATCAAATTTTGTGTTTATTTTTTGCTTTATACTTTGTTTTAGATTATCTAGTTTTTCTTGTTCCAATTTCTTTTTTCATTCTTGAATTTTTTGTTTTTTTTCTTGTTCCAACTTATTTTTGGCTTCTTTTATAGTTATTTTTCATTGCTCATAATCATCTATTAATTCTTTTTTTCTTTTTTCGAAGTCCTTTTTTGTTTCTTCTATTGCTTTACTTGATGATTTTTCTCTGTCATCATATGATTTTTCTCTGTCATCATATGATTTTTCTTGTTTTTCTCACTTTTTTGAGTCTCAATCTGCATGAGTATAAATGAAGTGTGAGAAAAATACTAGTATTATGATCAAAACTTTTAACATATTCTTTTATTGTAATTAAATTATTTTTATTTTAGGTATTTATTGTAAGAAAACTGTAAGAATTGCTAATAATTTGAAGTGTCAAACAAAATATCTATCAATTGATCTATTTCTTTGTCTGTTGTTTGATCTATCAAAAATTCTCAAGTTGATGTATCAGTTATAATATCATTATTATCCAGATTTATAGATTCTATATCATTTACTGAAATATTTTCTTTACAGGAAACAAGTAAAATAAATAATGATATGTATATAATTTTATTCATAATTTAATCTAAAATATAATAAGAAAGTTTTGAAAAATTTTAAGGAATGTCTGAAAAACTCACTTCTATGAAAAAATAAGTTTTACTGTTGTTCATTTTTCTCATGTAATCGTATTTTTCTTTTTACTAGTAATTGATATTTTCCAAGAATGAATATCAACTATTTTTTTAACTAGTGCTAGTCATATACCATATCACTCTTCTTTTGTATAGTTTTCTCTAAAATATCTATCAAAGATATGTTTTAGATTTGCTTTAGTTATTCAAACTCAGAAGTCTTTTATTTCCAAAGATCAATCATTGTATGAGATATTTATAACTCATTTATTATCTGAATATTTGATAGCATTTTTCAATATATTTCATACACATATTTCAAAATGTTCTTTGTTGGTGTTTAAATAATGATTTTTGTTTGAGTATTTTTTTTCTATTACTATTTGTTTTTTTTCTATATCTTTTGTGTAATCTTTTACTATTGAATTTATAGTTCTAATGGCATCAAATCTCTGTTTTTTGTAACTAGAATCAATTATGTTAATTATTCCAATCATAGAATCAAGAATAGTGTTTAGTTTTTTTGTAGATACTAGACTTTGAGCAATAGCTTCATCATAATTTTTGGTTCTTTTAGCTAGTGATAATGTAGAAATTATTTCAGCTAATGGTGTTTTCATTTCATGATTTATGTTTGACGTAAAATCTTCCAAACCTGTGATTGTTTCTCTTATTGGTTCGAAATTTTTACCTACAAAGTAATATCATATAAAATAAAATAGTGTAGCAAAAGGAATCGAAAACAATACAAAAAACATATAATATCTCAACATAAAACCCATAGAATGTTCGTTTAGATTTTTGATTATTACTTGATATCAAATACCATTGTATACTATATCTTTTTTTAGATATTTATAATTGTCTCTATCAAAGAAAGTAGAATTTTTTGTAAAAATAAAATCATCAGTTTCATTTATATGATCTACTATTTTACCTTTACAAACTCAGTTTATACAATCACTGCATATAACTACATTTTCTAGTGTTTTTACTAAAATCTTTCAAAGAGTTGAGTCTTGATTATTCAATTTTTCTAAATATTTATCATGATTTTGTATAACATTTATGACTCATACTAGTCTTTTTTCTAGTATTTTTTCTAGTTTTAGGTTGTATGGAATGTATTCAACTATCAAAAATATAGCTTGAGTTATCCAAAAAGAAAAAAGTACAAATAATGCAAAATATACACTTAGTTTTTTTCTATAATTTTCCAATAATTTGAAATTGTTCATCAATTTTATGATTTAATTAATAATATATCACTGTCATCTGACTGTATCTATTATATCTTTTCATATCTTTTTTCTCAAATATCATACATAAACATCTACAGTTCTAGATACTGAAAAATCATCGTATTCTCACCATACTTTTTCAAGTAATTCTTTTTTTGTTATTATTTTTGTTTTGTTGTGAACTAGATATAATAGTAAATCATATTCTAGATTACTCAGATGTAGTTCTATTCATTTTTTTGTTATTTTTTTTGTGTCGTGGTTTATTTCTAAGTCGTTTATCACTATGTTTTCACTTTTCACGGTATAATTTCTCCTGATAAGTGCATTGATTCTGAGTAATAATTCTTCATAATCAAATGGTTTTGTGAGATAATCATCTGCTCAACTATAAAATCACTCTTTTTTATCCTGCAGTGTAGTTCTAGCTGTCAGCATAAGTATCGGGATATTATTTCACATATCTCTGATTTTTTTACTTACATCAAGTCAACTTGTTTTTCAAAGTCATATATCTAGAATAATCAAATCATAACTATTTGAAACTATTTCATATATAACAGTTTCTCAATCAAAAAGTTGTTTTGACTTTATTCACTCAAGTTCTAAGTATTTAGCTATGTTGTCTGAAAGTATTTTATTGTCTTCTACTATAAGTATATTTAACATAGAATTTTGTTATTTTTTAATATTTTTAATATATTGTTTTTCATCAAGTATATCTCTGATATGCACTTTTATATCTCTCATCTTGCGTGCAATTGTATCTTTTCTATGAAAATTTTGTGTTAGATAGACTATTCATTTTCTGATTTTTATTACATGTCTGATTTTGTTTCATGGTACTATCAACATCAATCACAAGACTAACAAAACTAATCAAACAAATAATGATCACGGAAAAAGTGGTAAAACAATTGGAATGATTGATAAAAATATCAAAAAACATGCAAAAATAAACCTCAGAAAATAAGGTATTTTTACATGATGTCTCACATATCTAAATATTTTGTATTCCATTTTTAGTTATTAATAATTTTTTATTGCCATATTATATTTTTTTTTTGAAAAAAGAAAATAGAAAAGTATAAGAGCCAAGAATATTTAAAATCCTTGACTCTATAAGATGTGCCTCCTACACATCATTTACCATTTTTTTTCTTAGGGCCTTTGTTGACCATCGGCGGTTTTTGAGGTTTGTTTTTTTTCTTTTTTGTAGCCATTATTGCCTCCTATTGAGTGAATGTAGTTCTAGAAAAAATAAACCTGCTTTTGATTTTAAAAGCAGGTTTATTTATAATGATTTATTTAATAAAATCAAATTTTATTGAAATCTGTATGGTAGAGTAGGTGGAGTGAAATTTGATGTCCGTGCAAATTCATTAATTTACTGGTGTAGCTTGTGTTACTGTAAAATCAGTAACTGTTTGAGTTGCATTTTGTAATCAATTTGAGTCTCTAAAATACCAAATAATTAGCCTAACATTTCATCAATAAGTATTATATCATTCAAGTGTTCCTACTTTATATGAATTATTTGTTCAAACCCTTTGCATACTATATATAATATTTGTATTATGCACATTATTAATATATGTATAGTTAGGAATATGTCTTCTACGGAAAGCATTTCATGATAACCAACTACCGTATGATGCTATTTCAGACATACTATAAACAGTTCAAGATTCATTCATATATCATATTCTAAAAAATCAACTAGATAATCATTGCCATGAATTTATTTTAAAACTCACATTATAATCTCATGTAATCCATTCAGATATAAATCAATTTTGTGATAATAAAGTACCTTGATAATCATTTTTATAAGTAAATGATGTACTACTTATTTGATTGATACTTCAACTACCTAGTACAACTCACGTTGAGTACCACTTTAATCATCACAAATTAATTGATCAATCGTCTATCACACAACTATTTCCATTTTGTATATAATTTGAATTACAACTTTGCACTGTACATGTTCACCATGTACTTCCATTCCATATTTCTTCTCATGTTCAATTAACTATTACACAACTTCTTGTATCACTTACACAACTTGTTCATCAGTTTTCTGTATGATATCATGTTTGACATTGATATTTACATGTTCATGGTGATATACTATATGTCCATGATGATGTTCATTGTGTACCATTTAGTTCTGCGTAGTCTGGCATTGTTCA
>JAQTXG010000014.1 GCA_028688895.1 Candidatus Altimarinota bacterium
TTTTAGGTTTTAAAATACTATTTTAGTATATTTATTTTTGTTTATTTCGGTAAACATTTTTAGTATATTTATGTCATATTAATATAACATTAATATTTGAGGGGAAAAATATTTTTTGCATAAAAAACTCCGAGTAAAAGATTTACTCGGAGTTTTTCAGTGTATTTTAAAGAAAAAACTGAAATTTTGATAGTCTTTCCTTAATTCCCATAAAAATATATAAACACATTAACTAGTAAAAATATGATAAACAAAAATAATATAGAAGAAAAATAGTAAAATAATGATATATCGAAATAATTTATAAATGAGAAGATTATAAACAATATAATAGATCAAAACACTAAACTAAATATCAATCATATAAGTATCAAATAAAAGTATTCAAACTTGACTCATAGGAATAGTTTTTTCTTTATTCATCATAGAATATGTAGGATTTTTAGTTTGTATTCTTTGAAGCTTTTTAAAAATAATATAGATACCAAAAAGCTAATAAATGAAAATATAAATATGTAAAATAGTGAAAAATAAACTACTTTCAATATTTTATCTGCTACATCTAATACTATTTCTATTATGTCTTTTGTATTTATAAATGTCAGATTTGACTGAGTTTCTTTGCTCAAAACTAGTTCTAAATCAGGTATTTTTTCGCTTTGTTTATATGATAATATGTATGATTTTGGAAAATTTGCGAAATCATCTTTATCGAGCATAAAATAGAAAAATGGATTGGTTCAGTTTCTAAGTGCTTCTCTGAAATTTGTGACTGTTAATTGTTTTTCTAGTCAAGCTACATTGAATACTATTTTGTCTCACAATTTCAATCATAGTCTATTTGCGAATTCTATGTCTACTGATACTCATCATTTTTTTAGTTCAGTTCATTGTATTATTTTGTTATCCAGTTTTTTGGTTGTAGAGAAAAATTCACGAGAAAATTCGCGACTTACATTTTCAGTATTGAAATATTGTTTTAGGTTTTTTCCATTTATTTCATTTATTCTCAAGTTTGTTATTTCATATATTTCATCATCATTGAAATACTTGTTTATCGTTTCTATGTCATCTTTTTGAGCATTTAATACAAACATATCATTGCTGTCATCGCTTAAAGTATTTAGATAGCTTATAAAACTTCAAGAGAATACAAAAAATATAAATATACTTAGAAATGATACTATACTAGAAAATACAATTAAAAAAGAGATATTTCCAGGTTTGATAGTAGAACGAATAGCATCAAATAAATAGAAACTAGTTATTTTTTTGTATAAGATTTTATAATTAAATTCTAGTAAGTATTTGATAAATATGTAAAATATCACAACTACAATCAAGCTAGATATAGTAAAAATCATACTATATATCAAGTCTATTCAAGATATCAGGTTGATGAAGAAAAATCAGAAAAAAATGAGTAATAAATATATGATATAATCTTTTTTTGAAAAATTTGAGAAATCACTGGTGTCTTTTAATAGGTCGTTTATTTTACTTTTTCTGATTTTATATATAGGAGAAAATAGTCAAACAATAAGTAAAACTATCATTATAAATAATCATTTATAATACGATTCATCGAAAAATGAGAAAAAGCTAAATCTAGTATGGAGAATTTCGAGTACAGCAAAATTTAGCAATATAGATATGATATATGCAAATAAAAAAATGAAAAATACAGAGAAAAAACTATACAAATAGATTTTGTGTTTACTTAAACCAAATATATTTAATAATCAGAAATTGCTTTTATTTTTTTTGAAAAAACTTTCTAGTGATAGTATGATAATAAAAAATGTGATGATAAATACTACTAGATTGAATCAATTTATAAACAGATAAAATCTATCTGTTATTTCTCCGATACTGTCTTGTCTATCGTTTATAGTTCTGACTCTAAAAGACTTTTCTTCTCAGATTTGTTTTATGTTTTGTACTACTTTTTCGTCATATTTATTCAAAAAATTTAAGTAGATTTTGTAATTTATTCTAGAATTTGACTCATTTAATTCTTTGTTCAACAAATCTATAGGTAAATAGATCTTTTTATCATTTGTGTATAGTGATATTTCTCAGAGTGGTTTTTGGTTTATTATTCATTTTACTTTGATTTTTTGTTCAAATACATCTATATAATCTCAAAATGTATCATAAGTCAATTTATCTACTACTGCAAATCAATCACTATGAATAGTGTCATAAGAAAATGTTTCATAAAATGGATAATTATCACTATGATATACTAGTTCATACAATATAGGTTTATTATTTTTATCAAAAAGAGTAGAATCTATTTCTATAGTTTCTGCTTGTTTGAAGTATTTTTTGTATGTGTCTATATATGAAGTGTCTATTTTTTCATTGTTTGATAATACTATATCTGCTCAAACAAGAGGCTTTGTCTCTTGTTTCAAGTATTCTTTTACTCATAGTATTACATTGTTTGAAAGAATATATGAAAAAATACTCAAACACACTGCTATAAATATAAATAGAAAGTATTTTTTTTCTTTGAAAAATATTATTTTTATAAATTTTTTAAACATATTATTTTGTTACTAAATTATAGTTTTTCATTTCATATACTGTATCAGATTTGTTAGCTACTTCTGTATCGTGAGTTATTAGTATGATAGTATTTTTTGTTTTGATGTGTAGTTTTTCTATTAGATCTATGATTATTTTTTTGTTTTTTTGATCTAGAGAGCCAGTTGGTTCATCTGCCAATAAAAGTTTAGTTTTTCAAACAAAAGCTCTAGCTATAGCTACTCTTTGTCTCTCACCTCCACTTAAGTTGAATACATAATTTTCACTTTTGTTTTTTAATCATACTATTTCTAATATTTCATCTGTAGAGAAATTTCTTTCTAATCAGTTGAGTTCTATTATTAGGTCTATATTTTCTCTGAGCGTCAAATTGTCTATCAGTTTAAAATTTTGAAATATATATGAAATATTTTTTCATCTGTACATCGTTATTTCGTCTTCAGACATATTTTTGTACTGTGTTCAAAATATATCTATAACTCAAGCGTAGTCTGTATCTATACCTGAAAGCATATTTAAAAAAGTGGATTTTCAGCTACCACTTGGTCAAATAATTGAGATGAAATCACCAGATTTGATTTCTAAACTCATATCTAGAAAAATCTCTACTTTTTCTTTATTTTCTCAAAATATTTTACTTAACTTATTTATTTTTATCATTTGATTATATTATTTTTCTAAAATATCTTTTTTGATTAAAAAATCGTATAGATTTTTTACTACTATATCATATCATGCGCTGTTTGGGTGTATTTTGTCACTATTATTTAATTCTCTTACTCATCATACTCATTCTAGAAAATAGTCTATTAAATATATATTTTCTCTTTGTTTTGCTATTTCTTTATATACATTTTTGAATTCATTTCTGTATTTTAATCCTAAATTTATAGGTATATCCATTCATCATAATACTATTTTTGTACTAGATGGAAATGAATCTATTATGTTTATAATATTTGATTTCAAATCAATTGTAGAAAGTCATCTAAGTCAATCATTTCATCATATGACTATTATCACTATATCAGGATTTAACTCCAAATACAATCATACTCTAGATTTCAATCAATCCGATGTATCTCATGATACTCAGGCATTTACTACTTTGTAATTGTATCAATTTTTTGCTAATAGATTTTCCAATTTGCTAGGATAATTGTCACTGCTATCTACTCATAATCATGCAGTCAAGCTATCTCAAAGTGCTAGAATAGTTTTTTGTTGTTCTGATGCAGTATTTCAAGTTTGAGTGTTTGTTCAATTATCTTTACTTGTACATGAAAATAATAAAAAACTCATCAATAATAGTATAAATATCTTTTTCATATTTTTTAAGTTATATCACTAAATACAAATACATTCTCACATTTTTTAATTAATTTTATTGGACAATCATATACACTTATTTTTTCATTCATAAATTTCTTATATGCTTCTATTTTACTTTCTCACATAAAAAATGCAAATGCATATTTCGTATCATGTAACATATTTACAGATATAGTTATTCTATCACTTGGTGGTTTTGGTGAATCAGATATTTTTAAGTATCAGTAAGTAGTATCACTTAGTAATGCATGGTTTGGGAAAAGTGAGCAAGTATGACAATCTGGTCATACTCAAAAAAGTCATATATCTATATGTTTTACTTGATTGAAATAATCTGTTTCATATTCTGTTAAGCTGAAATCTGGTAAGAGTATTTGAGATTGATTTATGTATCATTTTTCTATCAATTTATTCAAGAATAGGTTTTTTAGTTGTTTATAATTACTGTCATCATCTTCAAAATCGACTACTCTCTCATCCAAAAAACAAAAGTATATCTTTGTTCTGGTTTCTAAATCTATTTCACTAAATATATTTACGAAATCAGTATAAAAAATGTTTAATGAGCTTCATCATGAAAGTCATAAAACTATTTTGTTTTGGTTTTTGAGTTTTTGAATGGTATTTAGGAATTCGTATTTGAATTGTTGTTTTAGGATTTTGTGGTTTTGATTTGTAGTTGTTTTCATTTGTATTATATTATTATTTTTTGAGTCATTATGGACTTGTTTCAGATTTTTTTTGATATTTTTTGCTTTTAGTGTGTTACTTGTCTTTCATACTTTTGGCAGCAAAAGTATGGCAAAACTGTCAGGGGGGAGAAGTTCCAACTGGCATGTTTTGGTGTTTCTACATGCGGCTCATCTCAGTCCTCCCCCCTGAAACCCCCGTCTCTTTGAGTAGTATTTTTAGTTAATTATTTTTATCTATTTAATTTGTATTTTTTATTTGCTTTCATACCACTTTCTCCCATCATTTTCTAGTAGGTAGTCGCTTGCAATAGGTCAGTTACTTCATTTTGGATATTTGTGTATAAGTGGGCAATCGTTTTTGCAGTTTACTAGATTATCTACTATTTTCCAGCTTTGTTCTAGCATTTCCCAGCTAGTAAATAGTGTTTTGTCTGATATAATAGCGTCTTCTAGTAGTTTCTCGTAAGCTTCTTTTGATTCTAGTTCTTTTTCAAATTTTGATTTAACTCTTTCTACTTCTTGGCTGTTTCAGTTTTCTTTTATGTTGAAATGTATATCGATTCACTCATTTGGTTGTATTTCTAGTATTATCCTGTTTTTTTCTATGTTTCAGAATTTTTTGAAAAGTATGTCTGGCACTTCTTTGAATTCTATAACTATTTGTGTAAGTTTTTTTTCTAGAGCTTTTCATGTCCTCAAATAAATAGGTACTCATACAAAATTCCAGCTGTTTACCTCAAGTTTCATGGCTACAAATGTCTCTGTTTTACTATTTTTTGCTATATCTTTTTCTTCTAGATATCAATTGTATTGTCAAAAAACTATGTTGTTTTCATAATTGTCTCACAATTTGATAGATCTAAATACTTTTAGTTTTTCTTGTCTGATTCCATCACTATCTATCATAGATGGTGGATTCATAACTACCAATGAAAGTACTTGAAATAGATGATTTTGTACCATGTCTCTGAGAGCACCACTCTTATCATAATATCATCCTCTATCACCTACTCATACTGTTTCTGATGCTGTTATCTGGATATTGTCTATATACTTGTTGTTCCAAATAGGCTCAAATATGATATTTGCAAATCTAAAAGCAAGTATATTTTGAATAGCTTCTTTTCATACATAGTGATCAATTCTATACACTTGCTCTTCTCTAAATACTTCCATGATTTTTGTATTTAGTTTTTTTGCAGACTTAAGGTCTGTTCCAAATGGTTTTTCAAATATGATTTTGGTTTTCTTTATATTTATGTGTTTATAATTATCTACAAATGCATCAAAATATTCTGGTGCTATAGATAGATAAAATATTATCTGACTAGTTTTTCTTTGTATTTTTTTTATGTCTTGTTTTAGATTTGCATAATCTGTAGGATTGGTAAGCTCTACTTTGGAATAATTTATAGTATCCAAAAATCTAGAAAAATCATCTGATTTTCCTATGAATTCATCAGTTTCTTTGTCTATGAATTCTCTGAATTCTGTGTCATTGTAGTTTCTCCTACCTACTGCGATTATATCTATTTCTAGTCATTTTTTGTATTTAAAAATGTTGTATAGCGCTGGGAATAATTTTCTCTTTGCTAGGTCTCATGTAGAGCCGTATATGATGAATATTGTGTGCATAGTTTTTTAGGAATAATGAATAATGAATAATGAATAATGAAATGTTTTACTATATTTTTTTACAATTTAATAGTTTTGTTTTTAGTTTTTTTATGCTTACCATTCTGTGTGAAATGTTCATTGTTTGTCTGTTCTTTCGTAGGTGTGGGCTCAGAAATAGTCTCTGAGTCATTGTATTAGATTTGCACTTGATTGTTTTTGTGTGATTGCGTAAAAATAGTTTAATCAAGCAGATAATGATAAGCTAGATATTTCATTTAACATATTTTGTTTTATGTGTTTTTTGTAATCATTTAGTCAATTTTGGATCTCATTTTTTATATCTGTTAGTTCAAATATATGTTCAAAATCAGTGTTTGATTTGAATACATCTGTTAAAAATTCTAATAATTTTGCTCTGATAATACAACCTCATTGCCAGATTCTAGATATTTCTGATAGATTTATGTGCCAGTTTTCATTTTGAGCTGTTTCTTTTATGAGAGCGTATCATTGTGCGTATGCAAAAATCATTCATATATATAGAGTGTTTTCTAATATTTTTAAGTATTCTTGTAGTTCTATCAATTCGCTACTTGTATTTGCTGTATTATAGATATTTGATAATTTTTCTCTGAGTTGTTTTTTTTCTGAAATGTCTCTAGCAAAAGTGGCTTCTCAGATAGTGGAAACGCTTTCAGCTCTATCAAATCATTCTATAGAAGTCCATTTACCTGTTCATTTAGCTCAAGCTTTGTCTAAAATATAGTCTATTAGGTATTTGTTTTCATCAAATGAATCTTTTTTTGCTAATACTTTGTAAGTGATTTCTATTAAATATGAATTTAATTTTCAATCATTGTATTTTTTAAATATTTCGCTTATTTCTTTTGGATTTAGTTTGTATAGTTTTCTAAGTGAATCATATCATTCTGCTATCATCTGCATTATTGCGTATTCTATACCATTGTGTACCATTTTTATATAGTGTCATGCTCAGTTTTCTCATATATATGTTTCACATTTTTTTCATGAAAAATCATTTGCTGAAATCGCATGCAATATGTCTCTGATTTGTTCATATGATTCTCTGTCTCATCCAGGCATAATACTTGGTCAGTTCAATGCTCACTCTTCTCATCCGGATACTCCACATCATACGAATCTAATAGATTTTTGTTTTAGTTGTTCGTATCTTTTTTGTGTATCTTTGTAATATGAATTTCAACAATCTATGATTATATCGTCTTTTTCAAGTAATGGTAATAGATTTTCTATAACTGCGTCTACAGGATTTCATGCTTTTACCATGATAATTATTTTTCTAGGAGTTTCTATAGAATCAACAAATTGTTTTAAGTCGTAGCTTCATATTAGATTTTCGTTTCAGAAGTCAGATACGAATTGTTTTGTAACCGATTCTGTTCTGTTGTATACTATAGTTTTGTATCAATTTTTTGCTATATTTCTAGCTAGGTTTGCTCACATAACTGCGAGACCGATTAATCATATGTTTGCTTTTTTCATTTTTTATTTTTAAGGTATATTTATTTAGTTTAATTTATTTGGGTAATAGTTGGTTAAG
This sequence comes from Candidatus Altimarinota bacterium, assembly GCA_028688895.1. Lineage (GTDB taxonomy): Bacteria > Patescibacteriota > Gracilibacteria > BD1-5 > UBA6164 > UBA6164. The sequence goes on from JAQTXG010000014.1 coordinate 7,777, forward strand.
AAAAAATACTTTTCATAAATCTAACTATATTTTAAAATAAATCAAATTTATAATAAGAATAATTCTCATATTAATAAAAATAACCCTTAATAGAGACATTTTGGTGTCTCTTATTAAGGGTTATTTCAAATGAAAAACCATTATGTATTAGCTGCTAATGTACTGCAAATATATTAGCTTATACATTTGTTATGCAGCTTGGAGTAGATTTTCATAAATATCATAATGTTTTAAAACATTTGCTATTGTAAGTGGTTCTTTTTTCTGAAGTCTTAGACTTAAATCTATCATTTCTTTTCTTTTTCAAAATATTTTTGATAGTTCATATTCATTTTCATTTATTTCATTATCTGTATTTGATAATTTTGTAATTTCATGTTTTTCAATTCAAAATAATTCAGATAATCATTTTGAAATAATGGCATTATTTACCTTTTCTCTTGTATTTTCAGTATGTTCTTGTATTGCTATATTTGTAGGTGAATTATTGTGTTCACCATAATTGTTTGATTCAATAGTTTTCATAATTTTGTATTATTAATTAAAAACTTTTCACTTTGTTTTAGTTTGTTCATAGAATTTCTTCAATTTTCTTGAAAAAATTTATTTCAATTTCGCTTATTTCAGATGTTAAATCTGATTTTTTATGAGAGTTTCAATAATCTCAAATTTCTTTTTTTGTTCTGTGTGACATAATCTTGTTTTTAGATATTAAATTATTTAACTGTTACGTATGTTTGAGCATTTTTGTCCAATGTTTTTGATAATAGGTATGCTCATTCTCATCTAGTTATTTTACTCACTGGTTGAAAATAACTTTGTCAGAATTGATCTTTCCAAGTAGTTTTATCATCAAATATTTGAGCGATTTTTATACTTGTTGCTTCATCAATGTCTTTGTATGTTTTTTTTGTATTAGTGTCAGTTTCAAAAACCAAGTATTTGTAACTCAAGTTTAGGAAATCCAATCTGCTAATTGTTTGATAATTACTAGCTGTGTTTTTTGCTTTGCTTATCTCGTTTAAGTTGTTTGTAATTGTATTTTTTGTTTGTTTGTCATATACTTTTGATTGTATTTTGTTTAATGCATTTTCAATCCATACTAGAGCATCTTTTTGTGATAATTCTTTATTTTCTTGAAAATATCATTTATTTATTCAAGTTGCTATTCATTGTTCTAATAAACTAACTACTTCATTTTTGTATTCGTAATTGCTTGTCAATCATTTTGGATTTGATACTACCAATTTTTTGTCAGATAATACTGTATTGTTGTAATTGTTTTTTACTGTAATACTAAAATTTTTAGATGTAGCTTTGTAATCAAATATTAACAATCATGATATGGTATCTGAATATGTAAAATTGTATTCATTTTTGAAATCTGAATCGTTACAATTTGTAGAATATATCTTTTTGATATTTTTAATATCTCATTTTTTAATACATATTTGGTTATCTTCTGATGCTTTTATATTGTATGTAGACCCGTATTTTAGGTTGATCATATATTTATTATTTGCATCTTTAAAGGCTACTACTCATGTTTGTTTTCATCATAATACAGTTTTGCTTGCTGATAAAATCTTTGAGCTTGTAGGATAAATGGCTACGCTAGAATTGTAAACTTTTAATGGAAGTGTTTTGATTACTTCGTTTCATATTTTTACATATAAGTTTGTAGTTCATTCTTGTTTTCAAGATATTTGTATATCCCTTTTACCATCAGTAAAATAGAATAATTTTTCTGGGAAAACACTTACTTTATCTGTATTTACAACAAATGTCATACCTCCAGGCATTTCTCAAATAAATGCTTTACCTTTTCTATTTGTGATTTTCAATTTCAATGTTTCTGTACCATCTCTAGGTATATTTCAACCTGGATTTACAAAGTTTAACTCTATATTGTGAAATTTTAAAAATTCTTCTACTTCCCTCTTTTCTATTTCTTCTCTCGTCATCAAATTTGTTTTGCTGATTTTTTGTGTTTCTACACTCTTATCATAAACTACTTGTGTAGTTGTAGTTTGTGTACCGTTAGCTAGAAATTGTAAATAATCTTGTTTTGTTTGATATCTAGTTTTTGGACCAAACCATCATGCTCACTCTGCATTTTTATCACTTATCAATCATTTTGATATTTGATATGTGATTATAGAGTCTATCATATCTTCATATTTTCAATTTATATCTCATTTGTACACTCATATTTTTTTAAATATTTCTTGTACTTTTTTGATATCTGAGTCTGCATATCAAATATATACAGTTCTATCAAATATACTCATTTCATTACTAGAAGTAGTTGTACTGCTTGAAGTAGATGTACTAGAATTATTTATATTGATATTTGGTACTTTTATAGTAGATATTTTGTCTAGTACTGCTCATGCAGTTTCAAAAAATAACAATGGATCTATAGAATTTTGTCTCAATTCATCGAAACATACTCATTCTTCTGTTATTTTATAATAACTAAATGGACATGTATTGTATGCATAATAAAATGGATGACTTTTTGTTGTATCTAAGTCTATTTGTATATGTAAATGGTTTCAAGTACTGTTTCATGTAGATCATACTTCTCCTATTTTTGTACCTACATTTATAAATTCTCAGACTTTTACTTCCATTTTTGATAGATGCATATAGCTAGAATATACTTTTTTTCATTTTATATTATGTTCTATTGTGATAAAATTTCATTCCATTACATCATTTCTAGCATTTATAACTTTTCAGTCAGCTATACTATATACTGGAGTTCATTTTGCTGTTGCTATATCTGTACCGATATGTCCACCATTTCAGATATCCCATCAGTACTTGTAACTTGCTCACCATAAAACAGTATACAGTCTAGTAAAGTCGTTATAACCTCAGTCTAGAGATGCGTATTTAGTGTAGTCGCTTGTTTTTAATATAGGTAATTCAGTTTTACAATCTTCTGATAATTCAGAGAAATCTGTAAACCTACATTCAAGCTTCGATATTTGCTTTAATGGGTAGATTACTTTATCAGAAGTAGCCGAAGCTATTGCTGGGACAGGATTTAGTGTAGTTACAATAAATATACCTAGCGTGATTTCTGATATAAATCTCTTAAAGTCTTTTGTTGTTTTCATAATAACTTTATTTTTGAAATAATTTATTTTAAATATCTGTATTTTTATATATAATGGGAATGTGTATTTTATTTGCAGATAAAATAACTTATATATATTACTTGACATTTAAATATTTGTATACTTAAATTATTTCCGTACATATATTACACCATAAAAAAATAATAATGTCAAATAATATGAATTAAAAATAAATAAAATAAAAAGTCAATACGTTGTTATTGGCATTGTTTTGCTATTAATATGGTAGTATTTGATTATTTGACTTTTTAATTAAATATTTGATGGTATATAAAAAATATTGTTATGTTTGTGTATTTTTTGTGGTTTTTTTGTTTTTTGTTTTGTAGCCCCTTCCTCTTTGACTATTCGTTCTACGTAGGTTTACTCCGAAGGACGAAAAGGGAAAGGATTCAGTTTGGGGATTATTTTTTATTTTTAGGGTGGTATGTTCTTCCCTTACCCCGCTGAAGCGGGGTAAGACAAAACTGTTAGGGGGGCTTGCGAATTACAGATATAATGTATTGTTGTTGCTAAATGTGCTCACTATTTTCTACCGTCAAGCGGCACCAAGGTCGCCCTATTTCCTAAAACCCCCGTCTTTTCTAAGAGAAATTTTTTATTGTTATTAGTTTTTAAGCCTTTTTATTTCATTTAGTTGATAGTGATAGAGTTTATATTTTTTACTTTTACTTTCTTCCCTTTTCAAGGGAAGTACCGAGGTACGAGGGGATGGGTTAGAAAAAGAGTAACACACTATCTATTATTTATTATTCATTATTATTTATTCACTATTTTTTTATGACTATTTTTGAATTGGATATATTTTGATTAACTGTTGCACCGACTTATTATTGACTTATGTATGCTATATGATTTATGGCTGGTTATTACATAATAAAGAAAAGAGCTGTTATCAAGCCTGAAATCATGGATGATTTGTTTTTGTATGTATTTTTGTGAGTTGTTTTGGGTGGTAGATTTGGATATATATTGTTTTACAATTTATCTACTTATATATCATCTCCTCTAGATATATTCAAAGTATGGGAATGATGAATGAGTTTTCATGGATGAGTTTTGTGAGTATTGTTGGCTATGTATTTATTTTCTAGAAAGTATAAGTTAAGTTTTTTGGTTTTGGCTGATCAGATAACATTGATTTTGCCTATTTGATTGTGACTTGGTAGGATTTGAAATTATTTAAACAAAGAACTGCTTTGATATAGTCCTTATAATTGATTTTTATCTGTAGATGTAAACTGAGTTTGATACTTCCCTTCTCCACTTTTGGAATCAGTATTGGAATGATTTGTTTTGTATTTTGTACTGTTGTATTTTTATAACAAAAAACATAATCCTTGACAGATAGCTAGTTTGTTTTTGATTTTTTATGGATTATTTAGGATATTTGTAGAAGCTTTTTTTAGAATGCCTGATAGTCAGTTGTGATATATATTTTGATATTTTACTATGTGAGAAATACTTACTGCTCCTATGTTGCTAATTTGACTATATTTATATTTTAGATTTAAAAGATAATATGAACAACAGATTAACTTTTTCAAATACACTTGTAATTGTTTCTACTATTGCTACTTTTTTGGTAATATTGTTCCCAAATCTTTATGCTTTTGGTATGAATAACTTTTTTTTGAATCAATGACTGTATCATATATATGTGATTCAATTTTTTACTGGTAGTTTTTTACATGGTTGAATTACTCACTTGTTGTTTAATTCTCTATTTTTATATGTATTTTGAAATATAGTAGAATGATTGATGTGAAGAAAAAAGTACATAATATTTTTTGTATTTGTAACTGTTTTTAATGGAGTGCTTTTATCACTCGTGAATCAGTGAAATACTGTTTGAATAAGTGGTTTTTGTATGGCTTTGTTGTCTTTTTATACCTTGGAACTTCGCTCTAGAAATAATCCAGAGTATAAATGATGAATAACAGCTATTATAATCAATGTATGAATATGATTTGTTCCTGGAATAAGTTTGTATGGACATTTGTTTTGAGCTATTTGAGGTGTAATATTTTATTTGCTTACAAAGGATTTTTTCAGACCAAAGTATGTATGACTAGATGTGGAGGTTTAAAAAAACTAGAAGAAAATATTTTCTTCTAGTTTTTTTAGTCTTTTTTACAGTATAGTAAGTATACATTTTTTGGACGAGTTTCATTTCATCAAGTATTTGAAGTAGTTTCATATGGTGGAAAGTCAACTCAGCTATTACTATCTCAAACTTCATGAGTTCATGCTCATCAATCCCGTGTAGGAGAGTAGTGATTATGACTTTTAAAATCATCATTTTGAGTACTTCATATTTTTCTTGCTCAAGTTCATCATGTCCTAGATGCGAAATCTGGATCATTAACTGCTCAAGTATCTGCTCATCTGATAAATTTTCATTGAAGTGCTGTGTATTCTGTCCACCCAGTTGGACAAGCTTGTAAATCAAATGCCATTACTGCTCAACTAGGTACAGAATGATCTACTAGTCAATTCCATAATGTTGAAGTAAGAGGGTCATTGGAATTTACTTTTAAATCATTTAGTAGTGCAAAAGTGAAAGATGTTCAAGTAATTACTAATAAGGTAAGTATTACTTCTATAAAAGTTTTTTTTATTCTCATATATTATTTTTTAAAAAAATATTTATGAATTTATTATATTTATTTAGGTGTATTTTCAAAATTATATATTTTATTTTTAATATACTTTTTAATTATTTTATTTATAGTTTTATTTTAAGTAAGAAAATAGTAAGAAAATATAAATTTTTTTTAAAAATAATTTTGTTTATTCTGCTTTTATTATATAATCACAGACGTCTTAACAACCTAAGAGGTACCAAAGTGGAAACTCGACAGAAAATATTGATATCAATTTTTTTTCTTATGTTTTTCTTTTTCGATATTTCCTTTGCATCTGAAAGTAAAAAAGTGGATTTTATATCTGCTGTTTTACCTAAGATAGAAAAAGCAAAAGATGATCTCGGAGGAGTTGCTGAGAAGATTCCAGTAAGTCTTGTATTAGCTCAGGCTATTCATGAATCTGGCTGGGGAACTTCTAATTTTGCCAAAAATAAGAAAAATTTGTTTGGTATTAAGACAGTTGCAGTAGTAGCTAGTAAATCATCTAAACCTAAAAAGAAGATGGTTTACAAGTCTTTTAGAAACATCGAACTAGGTATTAAATATTACCTATCGAACTATGTAAATAATGATGATTACAAAGATTTTCGTAAGCATCTAAAACATGGAACTACTGCTTTAATAAAACATCTAGGACCTTACGCTGAAGATCCTAGTTATGCTAAAAAACTTCGGAAAATCATAGATGATAATAATCTTTTGGTCTACGATGCTTGATTATTACGGGTGAAGCTTTTAGCTTCGCCCTTTTTTTATGTATAATATATTGACAAAAAGTATAAATATTTTATTATACTATTAATTTAATACTAATTTATTTTTTGTGGATAAAGTTGATATAATAGGTTGACTTCAAGTCTTAAATACAACTGATTGAATGTGAATCCATGAACGTGTAAATAATGCATTGGAAGATACTATTACTGATTATTATTCTGTTTTGGAAATATGATGAGATTCACTCAATATTTCACCTATAGAATATTTTCAATGTGAAAATGGTAATCTCATAAAAAAACTCACTAAAAATGAATCAATTAATACTTATAGATTAGAAACTTATGAGTATTTATGTAAAAAATTGTGAAAAGATTTTGTAAATAATTTATTGTTTGTAATAAATACTTCAAGTTCCTCAGAATATATAGATAATTTAATAAAGCCATTAACTGATAAATGAACTATTGAAATGATAAAAGTTTTGGTTTATTTTGAAGCTGATTTAGTTTGAAAATGACATTTTTATAATTGATATTTAGATCAAATATATGAATCAAGTATTTATCCTGAATCATCAAAAGTATTTTGAATTTATTTGTTTGAATCTTGATATTATGAAGTATCGTATAAATTTCTTACAAAATTGTTTGATTTTGAAAAATTGTTAAGTTTAGTAAATGAATTGTTAGATAATAATAAAATCGATGATGAAGAATTTAATACGCATTTGCAATATATTTATCAAAGTTATTTGGATAATTATTTAATGCAGGATAACAATTATGACAATTTGATAAAATTTGCTGAAAAGGGTATTTCTCTAGGGGTGGATTGTCAATATCATATAATTTATTGAAATATTCAAAAATGAGATTTGATGAAAGCTTCAATTGAATATAATAATTGGAGATGATTATCTAAAAATAAAAAATCTTTTTTAGCAAAAAATCCTCTAAAAACTTTGGAAGAGTTTTATTTATTTGGTGCTGAAAATTGAATATTTTGATCAGTTGAATTGCTTTTAAAATTTTATAGAGAAGAATTTGCAAATAATTGATTCAATGATGATTATTTTGAAAAGATATTGTTCTTCACAAGTGAATGAGATTATTATTTCACTGATGCTGATAAATTGATTTTTGATAAGTTTGATGAATATATAAATAGTTTTGATAATCTAGAAAATATCAAAGATTTGGTAAATATGTTATTTGATAAATATATAAGAAATAACAATGCTGTTTATTTGGATAAGATACTTCTTATATGTAGAAAATTTCTCAGATGATGATATGGTGAAGATATGGATTTAAAGATGTGAATTGCTATCTGATTTGAAAACTTGGTATGTGTTGATATGTTTCATTGTAATCCTGAATCTACTGATGAGATGTATAAGTCTGAATTGAAAAATCTGCTTTCTCATTATGTAGATATGGATTATCTTAAAAGAAGATTTGATAGTTTACTTTTACAAGTGTGTATACATAATCTGCATTATATAGAAGATTTATCGAAGTGACTCGATATTGCAACTTCACTTACATCAATTTTTGATTATTATGGTTATACTTTTGATGAACATAAAAATTTTGCATTTGAATATGATAAATTTTATGTAGAAAATACACAAAATAAAAAGGCTCTGAACTTGCATTAAGTTCGAGCCTTTTGTTTTATTTATCCTCCTTTTTTGTTTGTTTTAATTTTATTTTTGATAAAAAGTAACTTTTTATAGCACTAATTATTATTATAAAAAAAATGTATAAGCTGTGCATATTTCACTCCAATCACATTCTAACATATTACTTTCTCCGTATAGTATAAAAAAGAAAAAGCTCTTAGGAATATCCTAGAGCTTTTATTCCTCCCTTTTTTAGTTTGTTTTTGTTTAAAATTTGTTTTTGTGTTTTTTTTGTTTTCATTTTTCTTTATAACTTTAGTTTTTGTTTTCCTCACTAGTAAGTGTTTGGTAAGATGCATTTGATTTCAATATGAAATCTCTAGCATGTTGTCTGTACTTTGGATCTAGTCCAGCTTTTTCTGCTTCATCAAGTAATGGCTGAATAAGCGGAATGTAACCATTGTATCCCAGTTCTCTTCTTTTTGGCATGTATTCATCGAATGATACATCATGTACGATTTTTGCACCTCTTTTGTAATCATGTCCTCTGTCGTCAGTGTATAATTGTGATAATACTACCAATCTAGACCCCAAAAATCCAGCTTCATGTATGTCATGAGTAACGAATAGTATCGTCATGCCAAATTCTTCCCACAACTCCAGTAAATAGAGTTGTGCATCCTTGCGGATGTTTTGATCAAGTGCACCAAATGGTTCATCCATGAGTGTTATATCATGTTTTGCCATAAGTGCTCTTATTATTGCTACCCTTTGTTGCATCCCACCTGATAATTCAGATGGCATTTTGTTTGCAGCATCTTGTAGCCTGACTCTTTTTAGCAATTCCATTGCTTCGTCTATGTATTTTTGTTTTTCTTGCTTCCACCAGTTTCTTTTAAGCGCGATTTTCCAAAGTGGTGTAGACCATACCTTTGATAAAATCACATTTTCCAAAACTGATTTATGTGGTATTAACGAGTATTTTTGATAAACTATACCTCTTTTTTGATTTGGGAAATCCACTTCTTTACCGTCTATTAGGACTTCACCAGATTTAGAAATAAATTCTTGTCCCAAAATCAATCGAAACAATGTACTTTTTCCTGCTCCCGATGGACCTAATAGAGTTACGAGTTGACCTTTTTCTATAGATAAATCTAAGTTATCAAGAATTATTTGTCCATTGTAACCATGTTCCACATCTTGCATGTGGAGTTTGTTGTTTCTTAACTTTTCATTCATTAGAATTCCTCATTCGTATTTGATTTTTTCATAAATCTTTTTTAGGATTGTATCCATTGAGTAAGCTAATATTGCTGTCCATATGCCGTATGGTATAATAATATCCATATTCATATGTCTTTTATTGATAGCTACTTGATGGCCAAGTCCAGTTTCAGATGTAGAAAATTCAGACATAATCAAAAAAATCCATGCTGCACCCAAGCTAAAACGAATAACAGTTATCCATCTAGGTAGCATAAGAGGTAAAACCATCCTATGTACTATCCCTAAATCAGATAATCCTAAAGTTGCTGCTTGTACTGCATATTCTTTTCTGATTCTTTCAGCTTCTAGTAGCATATCTCTAGCTATAAAGAATACTGTTCCTAGAGCTATGAGTGATACTTTACCTACGTCTTCAAATCCTACGACATAAGAAATAATTGGTTGAAAAATAGGAATAACTATCAATGAAAGCACAATAGTAAAAGTGCCAAACATCTTTCTGAAACCAGGATAAACTCCCATGTATAAGCCCCATACTAGACCTATAAATACACTAATGGATACTCCATAAAAAAGCCTTTTTAAGCTATCAATTGTATCTACCCAAAAGGTGTATTGGTTTGTGTATTCATCTTTGGTAAATGCCAAAGTTTTCATCGAATCATACATCTGACTCAAATATGGAAATAATCGATCGTCCGGGTTTATTTGATGACTTGTGTATGCTTTGTATACATACAATGCAAGACATAAAATAAATGGCCAAGCGATACATGCATATGCAAACCATTTTTTTTGGTCTGGATCAGCATGTATACCTATAAAAAGTGGTTTTTTCATTATATTGATCTCCATTTTCAAGTGTTCATCCCTGAACACTTGAATGTTTACAATTGTTACTTGATTTCTCCTGCATCAAGCATTTTTTTGACATACCTTGCGTCAAATTCTAGAGTAACATTATTCTGATTTCCGATAACGGTACCATTTGGAAATTTGACACCGATTTTGTCAACGTCGCTAGCAGTTAAACCAGTAGAAAATAACCAGTCATGTACTCTGCCTTTCATATTGTTTATAAAAGCTTCTGAGCTCATGAAGTCGATTGCATCTTTTGGTTTATCTAAACGAAATGTTGTAGATAACTGATCTTTGTAGCTTTCCAGACTATCTCCTGGAATTGCAGCAACAGCAGTCAGTACTTGATCGTTGTTCATAGAACCTACGACTTCATACCAAATACCTACCAATGCTTCGATTACAGCGTCAGGCATATCAGCCGAAACAGCCAATCCATCGACAATGTAACCAGGATATTGAGCTGAACTACACAGATTATTGACGTTTTTTACTTGGTTAACGAAAGGTTTCCATGTAATTGCTGAAGCCTTTTTATCACCTTCAAATGCAATTACTATGTCGCTTTCTGCTGCTTGAATCGCAGGTACTGAGCGTATGTCAACACCTATGTCTTTCAGGCAAGCAAAAAACAACATATCAGATACAGAATCATTATCGTATCTGAATTTTGTACCATTGTCAACACAGTCTTTCAGTGATGTGCATTCGTTTGAGAATACCACATCGCTGCCGCTTGAAAAATCGCCGTTAATTGGGAACTTGATTTTTTTGCTAGTAGCAATAGACCAAGCGTCACCGTTTGTGATAGTCACTGCATCGATTTTTCCGTTACGGAATAGATCGAGAGAATCGCTATAGCTTGATGCTTGGATGATTTGGAGTTTAACTCCTTTTTTATCTTCCCATTTCTTTACTATACCCGTTCTTTTTGCATATTCCCACTGGTACCAGTAGGCATAAAATGACCAACCGATTTTGTAGACTTTTTCTTCAGCATGGCTTGTGGCTGATGCAAAAAACAAAAGTGTTGCAATTACAGATAAAATGATTTTTTTCATAGTTAGAACCTATTGTTTTGGTGTTGGAAATCTGCAGTTTGATTTATTGCATTCTGCAGAGATTGTTTCGCGTGTATTAACTTTGTTTATTCCAGATATTGAACAAGAATAAAAATTATCGATAGTGTTAAATCTGACGCAATATGCTTTAGTCCATTCAAATAAATCAGGACGGACATTGTTTGCATAAGTTAACATGTTTGATTGATATATTTCTATATCGTTTTTATTTTGACCGATGTGTTCTTTGTATGCAGGAATAGCAATAGATGCTAATATACCTACAATAGCAACAACTATCATCAGTTCAATCAAAGTAAAGCCTTTATTTTTCACATATGGTCTCCTGTTTAAAATTTTTCGTTTGCTGCATCGATATTTGCATTTTTGATTGTTACATCGACTTCTTGTTTCAGTTTCAGTAACAATTTTTCTGCTTCGCGACGATTTTCAGCCGATTGTTTTTCGTTTTCACGGTCTGCTTTTATTGCTTCAACAGTAGACTTTACCACTTGTTCAAGCTCTTGAGCTCTTTTTAATGCCAAGCCTTGACTTTGTTTTGCGACAGAAACAACTTCATCGATAACACCTGTAGTGTGTTTGTTGATTCTAGATTCAACATCATCCAGTGCCATTCTGTCTGCTTGAGCTGATTTAGTTTCATAAAGAGCTAAAAGCTCAATCACAGATGCTTTCAATTTCGGAATCACAAACAGGATACCTCTTACGATACCTTCGATTTCGATTTTGATTGCTTCTTGAGTCCGACGAACACGTGGAATCATTACAGCACTTGATTCGACATATGCATGTTTGAGTTGCAGATATCTGGTATCAAATGATGCAATTTGTTGGTAAAAATCACGTACCGCTTGAAGTTTTAGCGTATCGTTGCTTTGAATTGCTTCTTGAGCTTCTTTTTCATATCGATTTTTTGCTAGTTTTAGAATGTCTTCACCAGCAGCAATATGAATACGGAGGCCGTTTATTTGAGCAATGGAAGCATCTCTTAAACGATCTAGTTTTTCGCTTTCGTTTGAGAGGGTTTTGATGCGATTGTTGTACTTGTTTACCAGTTCGTCAAATTTGCTCGTAATCGTGTCTTGACTTTGAATCAAGTAATCGATATAGTTTGCAATTCCACCGAAAAAGCTAACTAGCCAAGCAAAGTTTCTGGCAAACCAACCTTGACCGTTAATGATTTGATTTTTGGTTTCATCTAATTTTAATAGATTTATTCCATCATTCAATTCTACGGCTAATTTACCTGCTAGACCAGCTTCTTTGGTCTTTACGCCATTTAGTAGCTCGTCTAATACTTGGTTTAAATCCTTTTGAGGGCTTGCACCGAAGTAAAGGTTTGATGCAGTATCCATAATGTCATGACCATTTACAATGGTTGCTACATTTTGGAGTTCTTCTTGAGACATTTCTGATCTGTTAATCAGATCTTTGTCACCAGATGTTTCGATTACCATCGGCAGATTTTTGGTTTCATTGATTCCAAAAACTGCCGCATCTGAATTTGCAGGTGTTAAAGTTTGTGTTTCGTTTTGATTGGTCATGATTAAAGCCCCTTTTCTGGTAAGTATAGATTGGTTTTTGTTGCAAGAATTGACATCTGATCTCTCAGATTTTCAAGTGCTTGTTTTTTTGACGTATCTGAAATGTTAGCTACATTTACACTTAGTTCAACCAGTGAAGTAAATGCAATTTCAATTTCATGAGTCATTTTTTTTACTTCTGATTCTTGAGCTTTTTTCATCTCAAGTCTCTTTTGTAAAGGTTCTTTTTTATCTTCATCTTGAGTATTTTCTATTTGCTTTTGGATATAATCCTCATCAATAGGTTGAACTGATTTATATTTCGTAGAAATATCTAACAATTTGTTTAGAATTGCTAGAGTTATCTGTTCAGCTACACTCAAGTATTCTGCATGTGTAATTGTATCTTCGAAAAATTTGTCTTCCAATATATCTTTAAAATTTTCAAAAAATTGGTTTGCCTTATTTACCAGTTCTACCTGAGTATAGAGACCTAAGTCATTAAACTCATCAATCAAGTAATCAGAGCGATTTTTTACATTTAACTCTCTTAGTTTTTCATGGTTTTGTAAGTAAAGTAGCTCATGTTTATTTTTCCGTAGAAATATATCCAGAGCCAGATTACCAATACCTGTTACTATAAGTGTTTCTGCTAAAATAGCCCAAATTGCATTGATTGAGATGCCATACCATCCAGAACATATCATAAACAATCCTGCACCTGAAACTATTGTTCCAAGTGTAATAGGATTGTTCATAATTTTTGATTTTCTGAATTTATTGGCTTCAATTGAACTGACAGGTACCAAAACTGGAACCTTTCTGTCAGTCATTTTTACCTCCTAGCTTTATCGCGGTGAGTTTTTTAAAATAAAATGAACTTGTCTGAGCCTACTACCATAAGAGCGAGTAGATTCATTTTGGTGAATTGGTATTACTTTACTAACGTTTTCAGGACTCGGAACGACTATTCTAATGCGATTTTCGCTAATGTCGAAATTTGCAATCAAGTATTGCATCACTGTATTTGCTCTCGATTTTGCTATTTTTTGCTCATCGTTTACATCTCCAGATGTGTAATAACCTGGTGTTAATTCAATCCTGAAATTTGGGTAGCGTTTTAACTCATCCATTATTTCATCCAAAAATTCAGTAGAGTTTTCATCTAGTGAACTGTCTCCTGACTGAAAAATAATTGGTTTTGATTTTAGGACTCCTACTTCTTGCAATGCATTCCACTGTTCATTAGTAAGTGGAGTAAATATTCTTTTTAATGAATCTGTAACAGTAGAGTTATCTGATTCTTGGGAATATCCACCCATCAAGTACAGTTTGCGAATAATGTTGCTGTTTATTACTTTTGAAAAATCAAATCCTTTTAAATGATCATTGTGACTTTCGTCCTCTTTTATTACATTTCTTGCTGCTTCATGTGCTTCGATTATGCCAAAGTATTTCACTCCAGATAATCCGAACCAAAGTTCTGCATTGTCCTTCAGATTGATCCATTTTACTCCATCAATCATTGAAAAGATTTCATCGTCTTGTAAATCTGCCAACCCAGCATAATCTTTGAGATAGCGCTTTGCTTCGATTAACAATTGATTTCTATCATCTCTCAGCTGATGAAGTGTATCAAAATACTCATTTAACATTGTTTCCAAGTATTCGTATTTTGGATTTGATTCGTCTAGAAGAGTTCTATTTACAACTAGCAAGTCAACTATATCTTTGTCAGCTTGTTTTGAAGAATACAACTCTACAGTTCCATCCATTTTTAAAAGTTTACTTTTCCATGGTTCCCAAGTGGTTACCAAGCAGACTTCTTTGTTTTTGAATTTTTCAAATACTTTTCTGTCATTTTCGCTCTGTATAAACCATGGTTTTTGATTTTTTAAGAAATATGTGATTCCAAAATCACGACCAATAGTCCTGACTTGTTGATGGCTAGGAGTATTCTCCAAATAGCTCATTTTCCAACCATCAGGATTTTTATCGCTGTATGGACCTTTTATGTTTAGGTCAGATATTTTTGAAATATCACATTCTTTCCAGGCTATAGTCGAGTCTCCACCGTGAGATTCATCTATGACCATTACTTCAACACCAACTAAATCATTTTTTATTTTACTTAATTGGTGAGCATCTACTGTAATAACAGCAATATCAATTTCTCCAATGTTGAGTGAATTTATTCTTTTTTCAGTATCTCCATTGTCAGATGTCCACTGAAGATCTATTCCTTTTGCTCTCAATTTGTTTTTAAGTAAATTAGAAGCTATGGGGATATATCCAGGCCATGGATCAAGATTACCTTGAAACTTAACCTTTATATTTTCAGCGTCACTTGTTTTGAGTGTAAAATCAGTATCAATCTTGTCTTTTAACAGAAAAACTGATACTGAAAGAATACAAATTATTAAAAAAGCCCAGAGGGCAATTTTTAATGTATTGTTTGAATTGTCTTCATTATACATAATTGCTCCAAAAATTCCCCTGTGGGGATTTCATGAAAAGATTTGGAGCAGTATAAAATACTGCTCCAGTTGATTCTGAAATCGATTTACCAGCTTTCGCCCAAGTTTAATCCTTGTTCGTCGGCTTTTATATCAATTTCTGCTATTACGTTTTTAAATTCCTCCTGTAATTCTGTCGAATTGTTTGCTGTTTTGTAATTCATACCTTGTCTTTGCAGAATATCAAGCTCTGCGCAAAAACCAATAGCATGGACTTGAACTGGTGTTTTCCAGATGAAAAAATCTAACCATTTACTGGTATTTTCTTTGCTATCTGGAGCACCATCACCTAGTATAACGATGTGGTATTTTCCATTTCCTCTTTGAGTTTTAGCTTGAGATGATAATACATCATTTGCCAAAGCTAATGCAGAAGACATAGGAGTACCACCACCGGAACTGAGTGAATTTATTCCAGTTAGTACTTGATCTTTGTTGTTTGTCAGATTTGTTACCAGGTTTGCGTTACCTCCGAAATTGATAAGTCCTATGTTTGATCCATCAGGAATCAGTTTTAAAAAATCGGTAGACGCCTTGATTGCTTCGGCAAATTTTTCTTTGCCATCGCAACCGCTATCCATACTACCGCTTGTATCAATCAAAATCAATACATTTGTAGCGAACAAGTCTGGTGATATTTGGATATTTTCACCGTCTTTGATTTCTCCTGGCCAATTAAAAATTTCATTAAGTCCAGTTGAGTTTCCACTCATACTTACTTGATTATTTTCAGGTGGTGGAGGTGGTATATCGCAAGCTATCAATGCCAGTGATATGATAATGTAGATAATTTTATTCATTAGATTTCTCCCATTACCAGCTAGCATCTTTGGTTAAGTCGATTTCGCCGTCCATGTTATGGGCAGAGAAAACAGCTCTTCTGTTTTGTTTTGCGATTTCACTACTGCTTGGAAAACATGGTTCAACAGTTTCAGTACCTTGGTAGGAGTATTTGCAAGTACCATTTACTGGACTTTTTACACCCATACCTTGAGGTACAACATTTGAAAAACTGATATTGTAACCTTTTTTGTTTACATTTTCTTGCAATGCTTGAAACATCTCGTTTGCACGTCTTTGTGATGAATCTTGCGCTGCTTGAAGTGTGTTTTTCCAGACTTGAGGTTCTACACCATTGCCATACTGAGCTTGCAATTTATCTCTAAGAGCTTTTGGGAAATTGGCAGGTAAAACTTCAACTCCGTATTTTTCCAAGAGGTATTTTGATGGATCAGCATGGGCAGTGATAGTTGAAATACTGCCACCGCTTTTTGCCATGATTTTGAAAGTATCGTCAAACTGAGCTGTGTATAAGTCAGCATTGAAGTCATTGTCATTGGCATCAAAGTTGATAGTAATACTTACAAAACCATTGTCTAGACTACCAGTACTTGCTAACTTAGAAACTGCTTGAGCTACATTGGCATCTGAGTACAATTTTACTTCGGCACCAAATTTTTCGTTCAAGCCTTTTTTTAGTGCCTCCCAATTATGATTAAAAGCTGTTATCTTTGAGGGATTGTTTATGTTTTTTAACAATCCCATTTTTTGTAAAGCTTCGCTTGTTTCAGCTATCTGAGATTTTAAACAATTTACTTCTTGTTTACCGTTTCCAGCATCGCAAGTAGCAAATTTGTAGTTACCAGTCCATCCAGCCATTGTGAGATCGTATAAATACATATCACCTATGGCAGAAATGAAGTTTGGATCGTTTGGAGCTTCAAACAATAGTTCAGCTCCTTTTTCTTTCAGATTTTGCCATTCAGTACTGTTTTGTTCTGCTATAGCTTTTGTTTTTTCGTTTGCTATCAATAAATCATGAGCCAATTTAGCAATTTCGTCAGGATGAGCATTTGTATAGTCTTTTCTGACCCAAATATGGTCTGAAATAGAATTACGTAATGTAGCCGTTGTCACAATAATATTGTAATCAGATTTCTTTTTCAATTCGTCTGATTTAAGGTCTACAGTGATACCAAAGGCTGCATCTATTTCTCCAGCTATCAAAGCATCAACTGCACTTTCGTGAGTTTTGCTATCTAAGCCTAAATCCTTGTAATAAATATATTGGATGTCATTTCCTTTTGAGCATTTTGCAAGTTTATCTACATCTGCTGCAAAATCCTTGCTTGGACCACCAAATTGTAAACCAGCTTTTTTACCACAAAGATCAGAAAATTGTTTTATACCATTTATTGCACCAATACCGTCACCACCAGTTGAGTCTGAGTATTTGTATACCCATACTAAACAGTTTTCGTCTTTTTCACAGATTTTGTCTGATGCGAATACTGCTTGTCCAACTGTGCCACGAAAGTAAGGTGTTTTACCTGATATCACATCTTCGATTTGAGTGATAATGTTGTTTTGCAAGTGGGTATTATACCCAGCTTGCAATGCTGTAATGTCTGCACCCCATAATATAGTGGTGAGACTATTCCCTGTAACTGCAGCTGTTGCCGGCATCTTGAAATCTGATGCAGACTGAGCTTTCAGTGTGTTTGTTTTTGCGAATGACACTTGTGATGTAATCACTATAAATGCCATAAAAAGTAGTTTAAAGATTTTCATCTTTTATCTCCTAGTATAGTTTATCAAAAAATGTTAATGAGCATGCTATAAAATAAGCTGCGTGATAATACATAAAAAGATTAATAAGTCAAGGAAAAATTGACTTTTTTTACTTAATTGTTATTTTATATCTACTATAAAAATTTTGGAGCGTAAAATGTCTATTTTAACTGAAGTATGTAGTAGTTTTTTGCATTATGTAGGTCTATGTCATATTGAGATGCATTTTACTCATCTGGCAATGATTTTTATTGGTCATGCTTTGTTTTATTTTTTTGCAAAGTATGTTGTTTTTAAAACTATTTATAGGTATGATGATACTAAAAGATATGCATCAGTAAATGCACTCATAATGCTGAATATTTCATCTTTCTTATTATGGAGTTATGCTGAGGTTTATCATGATTACGAACATTTGAAAGTAGTTTCAATTGTTTCTGTTATTTATTTATCAAATTTTGCTTTTCATATTTTGAGTTATTTTAACACAAAGTTTTATGGTAAAAGTGATGAATACAAGCAGGAAGTAGTAAATCCACTTAAAAAACAAAAATTAAAAAAACTTTTTATGGATAAAATTGATTCTTCATCTGATGAAAGAGTAGTTTTGGATAAAGAATTTTATTATGTTAAAAGTGAAAAGAAGTTTTTTAGAAATGTAAAAACAAATTTGCCATCTAAAACTTCAAAGCTTATTGATATAGCAATCTTTGTACTTGTTTTTATAATTGCTATCAGTTTACTGGTACCACTTATAGAAGAATTGAATACTTTTTTAAACAATAGTTTTGCTTTACCTATATTAGCTTTTGTGTTTGTTTATGTATTAGGTCCTTTGTATCCTAATTTGTATGGTTCTTTTTTGCTTATAAAAAATGATCATATCAATATGGGGGATTTTGTTATTCTCAAGGAAAAAGGTATAAAAGGCCGAATTATTGAAATATCTATGCACTGGGTAAAGTTGAAGGATCATACTAGAAATACTATTTTGACTATTCCTGCAAGTTTTTTTCAGACTGAAATGATTGAGCTTATTTCCAGATATCAATCAAATCATGGAAAAAAAGAAGTATTGGAATATGTAGTAGGTTTTGAATTGTATCAATCAGATAATGGTGAAAACTTAAGGAATATTTTAACTGAAATTTTGAATCTATTGGATAAAAATATAAAGAATGTTTCTAAAGGTGACTCTCATAATTTTTGGTTGATACCTGATGATAATGGAGTAAGAATAGTTTTATGGTATTATGTTACAGATATAGAAAGGGAGGAAAAAATAAGATTGCAGGTACAGGATTTCATTTTAGTAAAATGCAATGAAAATGCTGTTGATTTGAGAACACCAAAATTGATTCAATTAGTTCCTAATCAATGATTTATAATTAAAAATGGAGGATGTAAAAAAGAGGTCTTGTGTAAACAAGCCTCTTTTTTTCCTCCTTTTTTTCATTTTATTAATAATTTTTCGCCGTTTTGTGGCAAAAAGAAATGAAAATTTTTTGCTACATTGTATAGTATTTGAATCAATACTGGAGATAGTAAAATACCAGCAATTATTATGAATATAAATGTTAATGCGAGTGCAAATAATCCAAGTATGACAAATATACTTATTATTGCATAACCTTTAAAATTGTTTTCATTTTCCATTTATGACACCTATATACTTGTAAATTTATTTATTAAATAACCTCTATCGCTATCTTGTTTTGGTCTTTTTTCGATTTTGTTGATAAAAATTATCAAATTAACTAGCAAACCAAGAAAAAGTAATAACATAACTATGATGCAAAAAGGAAACCATTTCATTAATTCTATTTTATCCATAAATCACCTTTTTTGTTTTTGTTTTAGTTATTTTATAATACTATAAAAAACTAGTAAGTCAAAAATAAATAATTATTTTTTACTTACTAGTTTTTATTTTTATAATTTTTAGTTATTGATAGCTAATAATTGTCTCTCAAATGCATAGTAAAAATCTGAATCTTCTGTTCAAAATAGTTTACCGGATTTCATTTGTTTATCTATATTTATGAGATTAATATATAGCTTTTTTAGTTGTTTGTAATTTATGTTGTATCTTTTGTCTACTAAAAATGATTTGTTTCATAAATCGAGTATTTGAGATATTTCACTAGATTTTTTTCATGATTCTTTTAGTTTCATTATATATACACTTGTTCTCAGATTTGCTAGTAGATTGTTATAAAATGCATATATTACTGTATCGTTTAATATGATATCTATTTTTTTTATAGCTTCTAAAATATGTTTGTTTAGTATATCGTCTATGACTTGAAATATACTTTCTTCTAGTTCTGGCATGATATTTTCTACTACTTCTTTTTTATCTATGTGGTCATAATATATCAATAGTTTTTCTATTTCATTTATGATTTTACTTAGGTTATTGGATTTGTATTTTATAATTGTATTTATTGCATCATTTGTTATTTGAGTTGGATATTTGTTTCTGATATAGGAAAAAATGTTATTGTTGTCTGGAGCAGTAAACTCTTTTACATCACATAGTTTCAATAATCATTTGTAAAATTTTGTTCTTTTGTCAGGATTGGCTATGTTTAATAATACTATATTGTTTTCAGGAGATTTAGTTAGTAGATTTAGTAATAAATCTAATTTATCTGATCATTTGTCAGATTTGTCGTTTTGTTCTATCTCTGTATTTTTGTTGTTTTTCTTTTCTTCTAGGTCTATTACAATCAATTTTTTTTCCAATCAAAAACCACTAGAAGTGATATTTAGAGTGAGGAAATTGTTTTCTACTGATTCAAAATCTTTAATGTGTATTAGATTGAAATTTCAGTATTTTGATTCAAATTGCGTTTTCCATTTTTTTACTTCTTGTTTTATTAAAAACTCTGAGTTTCAGGTAAATAGATAGTTCATAGATTATTTCATAAAATAAATTGATGTAATTGTAAGTAGAATAGCTATAAATTTTTTAAAATCAAAATGTTCTTTGTACATTATTACTGACAATATAATAGGGATTATAATGTATAATGATTGCATAACATATATGAGTCATATGCTTCAACTCAAATTTACAGCACTAGTAAAGCTATAGAATCCTATAAAATTTAGTAATCATGTTACTATTCAGACACTTTTTATTTTGTCAAATGAGAAATTTTGGTCTGTTCTACTATGTTTTTTTAGTAAATAATATGCTCATATAGTTTGAAAAAATAAACTATATACTACTACTAATAATATATTTACTTTGTAGATAGATGCATATTTTACTGATAATCATGATATAATTGCTGCTAATAATCATACAAAAAGATATATTAATCATTTTTTTATATTTTTTGATTTTGATTTTTTTGTTATCAATAAAAATGGTACACAAATTCATAAAAGTATTCACAAGCTTTGTATAGTAGTAAATTTTTCACTTAAATATAGTATACTAATAATTAAAAGTAAAATAGGTCATAAAGCTTTGTAAATAGGAAAATATACTCAGGTGTCTATATATTTTAAACTTTTTATTCTAGTTAATACTGTAACTAAATAAAATAATCAATTAGTTATTCATAAAATGATTTCTAAATAAAAGTTTTTTATCACTCAATCAGAATATATAAAATACAGTATAGAGCATATTGCAGCTATCAAGCTAGAATAAAATGTAACTAAGTTTGGATTGTGATTTTTCTCTACAGAAATTTTAGATGAAAAAGAGAAAAATCCTGTTGAGATAATTGATATTATTCAATATATAAACCATTCATTCATAAATTATTTAATTATTTGTTTTAATTTTTCACTTCATTCATTTTGAATTATTTCGTGAATTTCTACTATAGATAAAAGTGATTTTTTTAGATTTAATAAATCTCTAGGATTTGCTCTATTTAATGCCAATCTGTTTAGGATTGAATTGATGTTTGATACATATTCTAGTTTTTCTCTGATTTTGTCTAGTAGTATTTTATTTTTTGTGAATTCTTCTATGAAATCGAGTCTGTTTTTTATCTGTTCTATATTGTTAAGTGGTTTGATGATTTGTTCTCTCAAAAAACTTGTTCACATAGATGTTTTTGTTTTGTTTAACACTCAGAATAATGTTCATATAGTAGATGATTTTGTAGAAAAATTGTAGACTAGATCTAGGTTGTTTATAGTAGATTCATCTAGATTCATATATGAGTCGAAGCTGATATATGAGATAGTATTTAAAAAATCTAGTTTTGTTTTTTGGTTTGCTTCTAGGTATTCCAACAATAATGAGCTGGATTTTTGTGATAATGGCTTGTTTTCTATTCAAAATCATTCTAATGTCTTTACTTGGAAATGATTTATTAATTTTTGCTTTACTTTTTCTTTTGGATCAAAGTAATAAATATTTAATGAAAACTTTTTTTCTAGTATTTCTATCAGTTCTGTATTACCATACAATTTTTTTTCTAGTACTACTTCCTTTGGTCACAATTTATAGAGTTCATTTTTTAGGTTTGACATACTGTTAAATTCTCCTGTGCTCCATTTGTTTGTTCAGATATCTAATAAGCTTATTCCGTATAATCATTCATTTTCTACTATAGATATTATATAATTGCTTGAGTTGTCTGAATCATAAATATCTCACTCCAAACTAAGTGTAGCAGGAGTAACTACTCTGACTACTTCCCTCTTGACTATTCATTTCAATTTTGGATCTGAAACTTGTTCTGCAAATGCTACTTTGTATCAAGCATTTATAAAAAGTGGTAGGTATTTTTCTTTTGCATGGAATGGTATACCTGCAAGTGGAGTCGGATTAGCTGAGTTTTTGTTTCTAGTAGTTATAGCAATTCATAAAACTTTGTGTGCTATGTGTGCATCATCATCAAACATCTCATAGAAATCTCACATCCTGAAAAAAAGGATACAATCCTTGTATTGTTCCTTCATTTCGTAGTATTGTACCATTGCTGGTGTGATGTTTTCGTTCATAATGATATTGTATTGAATAATTTATATCCCTAACTTGAATAATTTATATCCCTATCTTGAATAATTTATATCCCTATCTTGAATTCTTTCCCTTTAGTCAAAGAGAAAGAGGACCAGTTTAAAAATAATAATTAACTATGTAGCCTCTTTCTCTTCATAGGAAGGGAAAGAATTCAAGATAGGGATTTTTTAAAACATAAATTTTTTTCTGTTTAATCTAGAAAATTGTTGTTCGCTGTCTATATATCTAGAGATGTTTAGTTGTATGGCTAGTCATATAGCTAGTGTAAGTAGAGATGATCAACCATAGCTGATAAATGGTAGTGTGATTCATGTAAGAGGGACTATGTTTAGATTTACTCATATGTTTATAAATGCTTGTATAAGTATCCGTGACGAGATTCAAATGGATACGTATTTGGCGAATAAATCAGGTACTCTAGATGCTATGTAAAATCATCTATATCATATAAACATATACAAACTCATAAGTACTAGTCATCCTATAAATCATAATTCTTCTATAACTACTGAAAATATGAAATCTCATTGTACTTCTGGTAGATAACCAAATTTTTGTATAGATCATCAAAATCATAATCATTTGAATCATCAGCTTCAGATAGCTATAAGTGCTTGTTCTGTTTGGTAGTTTATCGTTTTGTTTTTGATTGCTTCTTCGTTGTCGGCTAAATAGTTATCTATTCTTTGAGTTATATAACCAAGTGAATTAATGTTTTTTCATGTTTCTTTGTCATAGTCTCATATAGAATAAACTGTTATGAGTAGCAAGCATCAGATTCAAATCGTAGTGAGTAAATGTTTTGGATTCATTCATGCATAGAAATACATGATAACTGAAACTGGGACTATTACCATAATAGTTCAAAAGTCTGGTTGTAGAGCTACTAGTAAAGTGACTCATCCTAGGATTGTCATAAAAGGTATATATCAGCGCTTGAAGCTTTCTAGATATCACTTAAACTTTTTGAAAAATGCTGCTAGATATATAATCAGTGCTAGTTTTAAAAATTCGGTTGGTTGAATAGTAAAAGGTATTCATGGAATACTTATCCATCACTTTGCTCATTTTAAACTCATTCACATGATAAGAACAAACAGCATAAGTCATATAGCTACGTAAAATATATTTTTTGAATATTTTTCAAATAAAGTATAATTTATTTTTACTATAAATCATAGTAATACCATAGAAATAATTACGTGTCATATATTTCTAAGTACATAAAAATAGTTATATGAACTTTCAATCAATCAGTTACTTACCATTTTGTCTGTCAATTTGAAAGAAGAATATACTGATACAGATGATATCATAATCATTCAAAATACTACTAGAAATAGGACTGTAAAGAATAATTTGTAATCAACATTTTTTTTCATAGATTAATTCATTAGGTTACTTACTTCAACTAAAAGGTTTGGAAAAACTATGTATAATGCTCATTTTATAAATATGATGAGAATTATGGCTACTATAGGTGTAAAATCTAGTGGTCAAAAAGTAGTAGGGATAATTTTTCTGATGTTTTTGTATATAGGATCTATTATATCGGCTAAAAATTTTGGTCTGAGATTTAGTCAAAATAAAATAAGCCAAGATAATATTACATCAAATATTATTAAATACGAGATTATTTCTAAAAATATTATTATTGCTAAAAGTATTTGCATGTTATTTTTTTATGTTATTAAATCAGTCTTGTGCTGCTTTTTCTTGTGCTTTTTTCTTGCTTGATCATGTTCATTTTCAAATCAATTTTTCTCACAAGTAAACTCATACTTCAAATGTCTTGTCATGATCTAGTCAAGATTCATTTAATACTATATATGTAGGAGTTATTTCGTATTCAGCTTGAGCGTATTCTTGTATAGTTGTTTTGTAGTCTTTTGTCATATTGTTTTCTATGATTTCAGAAACACTAGGATATATATGAGTATTTATAAAATCAGTAGCAATTTGTAATCCTAAATCCATATATATGGCTCAAATCAGTGCTTCTACTACATTTGCTAGTAGATAATCGTTTTTTCTTCATCAGGTCATTTCTTCTCATTTTCATAGTACTAAGTATTCTGAAAAATGAAGGGTTTTAGCTGTTTTTGAAAGATTTGTTCATCTGACTAATGCACTTCTAATATCTGTAAGCTCTCACTCTGTTTTTTTTGGATAATCATTGAATAAGTTTGTAGTGATAACCAATTCTAAAACTGCATCTCATAAAAATTCTAGTCTTTCGTTGTGTTCTGGAGTGAAGTCTGGTTTTTCATTTACTACTGATCTATGGATAAATGCTAGAATATAGTGAGAAATCTCATTGTACTTTATATCTAGTTTTTTTAATAATTTATCAAATTTTTCTATTAAAGCATCGCTTTGTATCGCTTTTTTTCTAATAACCATTTTATTTTTAATTAATGTAAATAATTAAAAATAAAAAATTTAAAACTAATAAGTGTATATTCTTAGCTTTAAACTTTTTATTTTTGTAGTATTATATTAGTTTTTTTATCCAAAAAGTAAAGAAAAAACCAAACAAAATTTTGTTTGGTTTTTTCTGAGTGTGATTTTTATAGATATTATTTTAGTATATATTAATACTGTTTAAATTTAATCTATTTTCACCATAATTTACATATGAATTGTAAACTCATTTGAATAATCATGAAAAACTTTGTGTATATGTTTTTAATCCATTTGATATTCTTACATTCCATCATTCTGATACATTTTTAAATATTCATCAGTTGTAATTGAAAAAATAATTGGCTGTTAAGTATTCTGGTATACTGAAACTTACTTTTGCAGTTTGTGATCATGTAACCATTACATTACCATTTGCTGAACTTTCAACTACTGTTTTGTAATTGTTTGATTTGTATGTTCTTCAGTCTGATCCTGTGTATTTGAAATATCATACATAAGTATTTGCTGGTATAGATTGGATACTTATTTTGTATCATGCAAAATTATTAGTCCCTATTTCATAATAGTTTTCCCATCTAGCATCTAGTCTAACACATTGGTTTGATGTTCATGCACAATAACTAATGTTTTGTTTAGGTAGATTGGTTTTTGCTATTATATTTTGTGTATTATTTGCTGTAATGTAACTGTATGCAACTACTTCTCAGTTTGTAGCTGAGTCACAATTGTTTCAGTAAAGTATACAGTTGTAATAGTATTGGTTAAATGCTTGAGTGTTGATTGTACTTGTATCTGGTTTCAAAAAATCAATTATTTTGTTATCTATATTGCTTCAATTATTTGAATTGTGAGAATAATTGTTTACTAAATCATATTTGACATTGTATCAAAATATTTTCATATTGTTGTATAATAATTCACTATTTTTTTGATAATCTATTGTTTTATCATTTTTATCATAGATGATATAGTATTGTTTTGATTTACTTGATTGGTTTAACATAGAAAATACTGGACTATTGTCTTTTGCTCTTTGAGAATTTATTCTACTATAAGTATTTTGAATTCATAAAAAATTGTTGGCTTTTTGCTCCATATTTACACTTGATAGATTTGTAGTCAAGTCATATATTCCAGAAATACCTAGTACTTTTTTTATAGTAGGAGTAGTTGCTTTTTGGATACATGTGTTGTCTCTATAACTAGATTGTTTTAGTGAGTATTGCATCGCTAGGTGTCAACCTGCTCATATTCATCAGATGTATATATTGTCAGTATCTAGATTGTATTTTGTTTTGTTTCTTTCTATCCATTGTAGTGCACAGTCTATATCTGAGTATACGCTGTAAACTCCTGCTGTGTTTAGGTTGCTCAGTGTGTGGTCTATAGATACGTATCAGATACCATTTCTGAGAAGATTTTCACGCATAAAACTAGTGTTTGCACTGAAGCTAAAATTTCTATCTCATCATCACCATAAATCACTATTTACATCTATATAAACTGGTACTCTTGATGAAATATTTGGAGTTTGGATATTTAATTTCAGATTTCATTTGTAGCTAATATCTCTTTCAAGTACTGCTCAGTATACGTTTCAATTAGTGATTGTAGAAGTGTTTGATATTGTGTTATAATTTGTGTTATAATTGTTATTATAATTGGTAGTATTATCTACATTTATTATATTATTTATCAATGATAAATCGTCAGGATATACATAAAACACATTGTTATCTGATTTTCTATATCATTCACAATTTGAATCTTCACTTATGAAGTAATCAGTTCATTTTATACAGTTGTAGATTCTGACTCTACCAGCTGAATAAGTAGTCCATGCATATCATACAAAATTGGCTGTTTTGTTGTATGTCAGGTATCACTCTGCTCATGCTGAAGAGATGTACAAATCTTTGCTTCATTGTACATAATCTTTGCTAATAAAATACGTAGAAACTAGAGATTCTCATACATATTTAGTTATTTGAGAGTTTGTTTTAGTAGTATATGATTTTAGATAATATTTACTTGTATTGTTGTTGTATGTTTTAAATATATATGTAGGATCAAATCAATTATTTCAATCATTTCAATCATTGTATGAGTATGGATCAAAAGTAGTGTTTGAATATGATGTATTATAATTTTGATTTACTATAGTATTTAAATCACAATTCATTCATGAGTCACACTTGAAATAGTAGTAGTAACTTTTGTTTTTGAAACAGTCAGTTCTGTTGTAATATGATACTTGATTATTGTATTCTAAAATCTTGTTGTTACACAATTTTTCAGTACTATATTTGCTCGATATAATGTATCAATTGCTCACTAGCTTGTTTATAGTGACATCATTTAATTCGTATAGTGCATATGATTTGTTTAGAAAAAGTATGGCTATTAAGAATGAAACGAATACTAGGAAAAAGGTTTTTTTATTTTTCATAATAGTGTTTTATAAAATAATAAATATATTATATATAAAAAATATTGCTTGGCAAATGAAATAATTTTTTTTAAGTTTTTGTGTTGGATTGTTTTGGGATATATAGTTTGGTGGAAGACTTTTTTTGTAAATTTGTATTTTACATATACTCATCTAAATTAAGTACTGAGAATATTGATAGCTTAAAATTATAGTCTCTGTCTAGGTTTTTCTGAATTGTAAAAAAACAAGTAAAAAATCATTTTTTACTTGGGGGTGTTGTCAATTAAATATAAGGCTAAACTCGCTAAATAAATATAATGATATCACTTTGCATTTACCTTATCTCCACATAATGTAAATACTCAGTTACACTGTCCTTTTTATGATTTCTATTCTCTGTTTTATCAGCCTTGAATCTCCTATATTCTTTTGTAAATATTCAGTATTTTCATCTACTTCACATTATTTCTTTTATATCATCCAAAGACAATAATCATTCGCAATTATAGCTTAAAAATACATATTTTGCATCTATATTTTTTATCAGTTCTGCAAATGCTTTTTTTACTTCTCATCTTTTGCTATAATCAGATTTTTGTTCTGAACAGTCTCTCATACCAGTTTTACCACTTATTTTTGGGTTATCATATTTAGCAATTGTTTCAAGTATATGGTAATTTCCAGAATATTGTCTATGGTTGTATGGTGGGTCTAGATAAACTACATCATGACTAGTCTCCAAAATAAGTTTATTTACATCACTATTATATATATCGTGTGATAATAAATCATTATTATAATTTGCTGGTTCTAGAATTAATGTTTTTTCTGCTGATTTTTTTAGTTTTTTTAAATAAGCTCAATATACGCTTGCTGTATTTGCTACTTTGTCTATTGCTTCTAATAAACTAGCTAGTAAAAAGAAATATTCATCTTCATTTAATAAATTTTTATCTTTCCATTCTCCTATTTTTTGTCTGATTGTATCACATTTTATAGCATTTTCATCACTGAAATACAATCTCTCATATTCACTTCACTTTGTTCATCAAAAACTATAGTTTTTATATATAAATCATTTCTTTCATTTTAGATTATTTAAGTAATCCAAAACTGTTTGTTTATATGTATTTACATTTCCAGTAAATAGTTCTGGTATTTCATTTACCAAGTTGGCAAAATACAAATCACTATGGTTTCATATATAATTTCTATTCAATACAAAGCTATAATATTGCAAGTCGTTTGCTATCACTTTGTGTCACTTTTCTTTGAAATATCTTCATACTATTCCTGTACCTGCAAACAAGTCTGAAAAAATATAATCTTTTCTTCATACTATTTTATTTATATTTTTTTCAATAAATTCCAAAAGGGATTTTTTCGATCAGATGTAGTTCATTTTTTATAAGTTTTATATATTATTGTTACTTATAGTATTCAAAAATATATTATTTTCAAATAAATTTTAAATTTTTTCTAAATTCTATTGGATCGTACCAAAAACATCATTTACATCATAATTTTTCGTTATATTTTTCTCATCATTCAATATATGAAATTGTGTATCACAATTTTTTAGCATCATATCTAATTCAAGTTTCTACACACTCTTTACAAAATTGCCTTTTTGCATCATTTGCAGGTTTACTCAAAGGTTGAAAATCTTCTAGTTTTTGTGTTTTAGTATTCATTGTAACTAAATTATTCTTTCTTCAGTCTTTATGGTCTACTTCTGTTTTATGGTCACAACTTCTATTAGTTCATAATATAACACATCTTTTACTTGATATTTCTTTTTTTATATCACTTCTAATTGCTTGAGATATGTGTTTAGAGTCTGTATTATTAAATCAAACTAATCTAATTCTATCAATTTTAACTCATGGAGTTTGTGTTTTATCAGTTTCTATTATGTATTTTTTTGCTAATCAAGAAGATTTTCTTCACCAACTTAATCAATTTAATAATTCTAATTCAGAATATTTTCAAATAAATTCACTTGTATTAACCCATCTTGAATCTCAATTTTCATTTGGTTTTGCTAATTCTAAAAATAAATCAATTTTACTTTTTTTAATAGTCATAAATAAATGTTATAAAAATAAATCTTTAATATCAACCTCAAGTGACTTAGCTATTTTTTCTATATTTTCTAGAGAGAGATTTTTTTCTCATCTTTCTACATTTCAAATATAAGTCCTATGAAGACCTGATAAACTCGCTAATTTTTCTTGTGATATTCAAAGATTTTTTCTTAAATCCCTTATTTTGTTTCAAAATTTGATTTTTATATCCATAAAAATTTTTTAAAAATAAAAAATATAGTCATCATTATATATAATGATGACTATAAATCTACATACTATAAGTAGTTATTTTAATAATATTTTTAAATCTTTTATTTTTTTTCTAAACTTGTCATTAGATTTTAATTTATCAAGGTCTTTTTCTTTTTTTATATCTTCAATAAAATCTTTTACACTGTCATCAACAATTTTATCTTTTATTATATCTAATAATTCTAAAAATCTCATTTTACATTTATTATATCTAAGTTTTGACGATATTCAATCGTGGGAATAAGAAGTTAATGCTATTAATGAAAGAGACTTATCAAATTTTTTTATTAAATCATAATATATTGGATCTGCATTCCAAGCATATCAATTTCAATTAGTTAAGAATACTTCAACAAGTGTATATACATATACATGACTTATTTGATTAGGTATTGATCAAAAATCACCTACAATTGATCTTAATTGTTTTGCAAATATGGGCTCACTATAGTAATTATTACTAGAGTTATGAGAGTTAAGTAAATTTTCTAATGAATCTTGAATTTCAATAATTTTTAAATTTATTGGAATAAATGATTCCCCATTAATTATTTTTAAAAAATCTCTAGATTTTTTTTCTTCAAATTCAAAATTATTTATTTTGAATCAAGCATATCTTAGTCATAAGTCAGATTTAATTGTATCAGGAATAAAATCAGAAAAATCTTTTAAGAATTTTACGATGTTATCATATCAAGTTTGAGTAGTTTTTTCATTGGTATAAATTCAAAATAATCAATTTATTAAATTTTCTTTTTGTAATTCAGGTAAATCTTTTAAATATTCAATTGATGACTTAATTGTTATTTGATCTATGTCCTTACTTTTAAGATCTCATAACAATTTATTTATTTCAACTGCAATTTTTGGTGTCTCTATAGATATTACCTCTTTTAGACAAATTTCAAAATAATGAAGTAATTGAATAGCTGATAAATTAGCATTATTTGGATGAGCTGCACTTGCCCAATTTCTCATGTACCTTATATTATCTAATTCTCTAAATCACATTTCTGATATAAGTTCTATATTTTTACATCATCTAATTAATTCGTCATCAGTTAATTTTACTAAATCATCTTCATTATTCAGATCCTTTCTTCTTGATTCTCATATAGATAATGTATCATAAAAATATTTTATATTATATCATTTAACTTTTTCTCTTAAATCATTTATAGTTTCATTCCAAAGATAATTTAGAGCCGCATCAAATAATCAAGATGAAACCGCAGCCAAGAATTTAGATATATAAATAGCTTTACTTTTTCTTTGTTCATCAAGTATATTTAATGAATATCATATATTATGAAAGAACCTAGACCTTTCATCAACTGACACAAGTATATTATCTGTTGGTAATCAATGATCACTAAAAATATCTAAAAGTTTAATTTCGTAATTCCTTAAGTCCAAAATGCAATTTTCTGTTTTAATAACTAAATTGTTAGTCATATATTACTTCTTAAAAACTAAAATATACTCATGTTTAAATAAATAATAATCACTATTTAATGCTCTATATTTCCATATTCATCAGCTCTTTGATTTTCATCTATTTCACTCCATATTCTTAACTATAACACTTTTTAATTTAAATCAAGTTTTTTGAGCTTCATTCATACATCAAAATCATAATGGTATCCATTCACTATTTTTATATTTATCTCAAATTACTACTATACAGTAAGCTCATTTTTTTAATAGACTATATGTGTTTTCTAATACTTTTCAAAATTGATTATAAAATTCTTGAGTAGATTCACAATTTGATAAATCTTCCTTATTATCTGTGAATTTTATAATGTCATCATAAGGTGGATGAAGTAAAGCTAAATCAAACCCTTCCTGTCAGTAAGCAGATAATAATCAATCAATTATATTTCTTATTTGTATATTTCTACTATCTCAAAGTATAAAATTTTTATTAATTTTATTAGAGTTAATTAACTCTTTTGCTCTATTAACTAAACTTTCTTGAATATCTACTCATATAATGTTTCTTCATAATTCTTCGCATTCAACAGCTGTTGTTGCACTTCAAAGAAATGGATCAAAAACCCATCATCATTTTTTTGTATACCTTTTAATAAAATGCTCTGGTATTTGTGGAATAAAATTTCCGTGATAAAAATTATCATGTTTTCCTCATTTCTTTCTCTCTGGAATTACCCAAAGACTATTCATATCCAAGTCTATCTCTTTCCAATTATTCAAATCCAAATCATTAAATTTAGGCATTTTTTTATATTTAGTTATATATTTAAAATTTTGAATTATTTAATATGTCATTTTCAATTTATTGATTTTTGCTCTTATGAGAAAAACTTCATGTTAAAATTTTGCTATTTTGTTAACATATTAAAAACTTCATGTTAAGTTTTTGTTATTTTGTTAACATGAGATAATCTTATATATTAATTTTTTATAATCATTTCCTCAGTAATTCAAATAATTCTAAATTAATAAAATATTTATTTTTTCATTTATGAATTGGAATCATATATCAATTTATTACTAACTCATTCAAATATTTAGACGATGTTTGTCTCGTCATTCACATTCAGTCAACCAAAAACTCTATTTTTGTATATGGATGAGAAAATATTATTTCTAGTAAATCTTTGCTATAAAGTTTTGGGATTTTTTCTTTCATAGATTTTTTTGTTTTTCACATCAAATCCCATATATTATTTATCATCTCCATAGTATTTATTGAAGTTTTTTCTATTGCATCTAGCATATATAGAATCCATTCTTCCCAATTTTCATTTTCTCTTACTTCCTGTAATAATCTATAATAATCTGATTTATGTTTTATAATATAACTACTTAAATACAATATAGGCATATTAAGTAAATCATTTTTTACTAGATACAAAATATTTATAATTCTTCATGTTCTACCATTTCAATCATAAAATGGATGAATTGATTCAAATTGATGATGAATAATTGCCATTTTTATCAGAGGATCTATGTCTTCTAAATCATCATTATTTATATATTGTTCTAGATTACTCATTAAATCCTTTATATCATCTATATTTTGAGGTGGAGTATAAATAGTTTCTCATGTTTTATCATTTTTTAACTTTGTTCATATTTGAGTTCTAAATCCTGCATCATTTTTTTCTAGGATTTCTTGTATTTGCAATATATCTCTATTTAATAGTAATTTATCTGTTTTTACTTTATTGAATCCATAAAGTAGAGCATCTTTGTAATTTGCTACTTCTTTTGTTTCATTTGATATAAAACTATTGTCTACTTGTGATTTGTAGAGCTCATCATGAGTAGTGATAATATTTTCTATTTCACTACTATCTTTAGCTTCTTGTAGAGATAGTGAATTAATTAATATATTTTGATTTGGTATTTTTTGAGACAATCAATTAAGCTCAGCAAGTGCTTTGTGAGCTTGAATTAATTTTTTTATAATTTCTGGCTTTAAAAAATCATATTTTAATGGTAATTTCTGCATCTGTTTTTATTATATAATATACTTTATATATACATTATATTTAAAATATTTATTTATTCAAGCAAAATTAAATTTTATTCTGTTATTTTATAACTATCATAAATATAAAACACACTACAAAATTATAAGAATTGTTTATTTGACAACATATGGCATCAGCCCTTTGTCTATTTAGTATAGTAAAATTTCAACACACAAAAAATCCTGAAAATAAATTCAGGATTTTTCATTTAACTATTATCTAATAGTTTTGTTTATAATGTATTCATCTGTTATTTAAACACTTTTTCCACTATATCGCTATAATCGTTTTCTTTCAATTTTTCTAATTCTTCTATGTTTTCGTATACTTTGTTTAGTACTGCATTTACTATTTTTTTTGATGAGTCATCTCAGTAGACTTTTGCTACTTCTACAGCTTCGTTTATAGATACTTTACCAGGTATTTCTTCCGTCAAAAAAAACATCTCAGCTAGTCATATATATATAGGTAATATATATGATAAACTCATGGTTTTTACATTGAATTTTGGAGTGTATTTTTGTATTATGCTTATGAAAAAAGATTCATAATATCTAATGATTTTTTCCATTTCAATTATATATTTCTCATC
>JAQTXG010000015.1 GCA_028688895.1 Candidatus Altimarinota bacterium
TAAATTATGTACACTTCAGTCTATTTCTAATATTATCTTCTTTTCATGACAATAAAAATCAGGAATTATAAACCTATCTTGTCAGTTATATTCTGTATAAACATACATAGGTTTTTGTCTCAAAAAAATTATTCATAATTTTCATCATTTTATAAAACTCCATAAAATAATTTCTGATTCAGTCATATTATTTCTTAATTTTTTTGAAGTTTCTTTTATTATATTAGGTATTTTCATTTTTGTTTATTTTATATTTCTCCCTTTTTAAAAGGGAGTACCCGCAGGGGGAGGGATTAGTTAATTAAAACTTAGTATATTTATTTTATTTTTTTAATCCACCAAAATTTAGATTATGCCAGCTTTTTTCTTTTCTACTAATAATGAATAAATAATAATTTTGAATTATTTAAAAAATTGTTATAATTTCGTTGTTATTTTTTGTTTGCTGAGTAAATATACATATAATTATTCATTATTAATTATTCATTAAAAAAACATGTTTCCATTATTTGAACCTATAGACTGATTTATAATTTATACTTTTTGACTTAGTTTAGCTGTTTGTTTTTTCTTATTTATTTGGATGTTAAACAAATTGTCTGTTAAGCTTGGGTTTGATTATATAATTTTCAAGAAAAATGTGTTGTGGTATTTTTTATCTGTATTTTTCTTTTCTAGATTGTTCTATGTAGTTTGAAAATGGCATGATTTGAAATATATAAAAAATCCTTTTGAATTTTTTGTAATGAATGATTATAATTTTTCTCTAGCTTGAGCTATTATTTGATTTTTTGTAGTGTTATTCATTACTATAAAAATTAGAAAAGAAAAATTGAATAATTTTATCGATGGTGTAATTATTTCGTTTCTATTCATTCTAATATTTTGATTTTTGTGAGCTTTGATGTGATGACAAGTTTATGGTATAGAAACTCTTTATGGTATAGAAATTTCTTATACTCATCCATTTACTCCAATCCCATATCAAGTGCCAATTTTCCCTCTTCCAATTGTTTATTCTATAATATTTTTTGTACTATTTTCTATTTCATACATAAGTATGATGTATATACATATAAAATGAATAATAGGATATGTATGATTAATAAGTATAGGATCTGTATTTTTGATTTTTGATTATTTTAGTGGAAAATATGATATATTCAAAGATACAATTTGAATAAATTTGATGCAAACTTTTTCAATTTTTTTGATAATTTTCTG
Organism: Candidatus Altimarinota bacterium; assembly: GCA_028688895.1. Lineage (GTDB taxonomy): Bacteria > Patescibacteriota > Gracilibacteria > BD1-5 > UBA6164 > UBA6164. The sequence continues at coordinate 1,225 of JAQTXG010000015.1, forward strand.
ATGATATAGATTGTTTATGTTGATGAAGTCAAATGAAAATAAAACTATTTTAAATTAATATTATGGTATCTAAAAATATTCTATTTATATTTACTTCAATATTTTTCTTGATATGAGTTTTTATAAATAACCTCTCAAATGACATATATATATCACTTATAGTACTACTTGGATTAGTAGTGCTTTTTTTATGATATTTTCTGTACTCAAAAAAGTATCAAAAAGTACTGATCATTTCATTGTTGTGATTTATGATATGAATAATTGTATCTGATTATAGTTTAAATAATATAAATAATAATGAAAAGATAATTGGACAATTTTATAATAAAAAAGATGTAGAATACATATATATTATAGATGAAGTAAACAAAAAAAATGAATTTACTGTAGAATATATAGCTAATTTAATAAACATATGAGATAAAAAAATAGATAAAGAAATAAAATGATTGTTAAATATAGATAAAAATTATGACTTGAGTAAATGAGATGTAATAAAAACTAACTCAAAAATATTTGAATTGGAAGATTTTAATTGATTTTCCTATAAAAAGTACATGCTAAGTAAAAACATATACTTAAAATCAAATATTTTTAGTTTTGAAACAGTGGATAAAGTAAAAGTGAATAAAATAGAAAATAATATTATTAATTTGAGAAAATATTTTCTAGATGTAATATATGAAATATATCCATGAGAAGAGGCAATTTTTTTGTGATGAATTTTGTTGTGAGCTAGGGAATCTTTATCTCCAGATTTAAAACAAGATTTTAATAATTCTTGACTTACCCATTTTATAGCAGTTTCTGGATTCAATATTACTATCATAATAATATTTTTATCTATGCTTGTAAAATACTTCCCTGTATTTTTAAGAGCCATAATAATCACTGCATGAATAGTATTTTTTACTATTTTGGTATGAGATACTGCTCCTGTCATCAGAGCATCTATAATGTGATTGATATGATATTATGTACTTATAAGTGGTAGAAAGTGAAATATGTTATCTATTATACTATTAACTGCTAGTATAATGGTATTTTTATCTCCCTTGAGTATCAATTATGACATATCTTTTCATTTGAGTTTTTTGGCTGTATTGTGAATAATATATACAAATAAGTTTTTTGAAGATGTGTTTCATTTCTTGCCAAATGTACTAGAAATAAAAACTGCGTTTACACTTACTTTATCAGCTATGACACTTACTTTGCCAATAATGATGTTCAATTTTGGCCAAGTGTCTATATTGGCTCCATTGGCTAATGTAGCAGTAACTTGGACTATACCAATAGCTATGTTATTTGGTTTTTTATCAATAATTGTCTACTTTGTCTACCCAATTGCCTGAATAATTGTCTGATATCTTACTTGGATTTTCTTGAAATGGGATATCATAGTTGTACATTTCTTTTGAAAATTGGACTGGTCTATAATAAAAATTGATTTTTGAGTGTATAAAAATTATTTGGAGATATTATATTTTATGGTACTTGTATTTATAATATTGTGGTTTAGGAAAGACTGAAAAAAAGAAGATAAATCTTAGGATTTATCTTCTTTTCATGCTGATAATTTTTCTGATACTTTATCTATATCTCAAGCTTCAAATACATCTCATCATTCTATTTCATTAGCTTCTCTTATTACATCTATTTTTTCTAGATTCAATTTAAACTGTTTTTCTGTATTAGGATTGTTTGCCAAATTAGCCATTTCTATTGTTATTTCCCTGGCTCTTTCTTTTAATTCTTCTTTTCTCTTTTTTGTATATGAACTTAGTTCCTTTTTAGATAATTGTCATTCACTACTATATGATAATACATATAGGCTATTTATTCACTCTAATTGTTTTTTGAGATTTCAAGAAGAAATATTTTCTATAGCAGTTAGATATGTTTGTGAATCTTTTGGGATATTTTTTACTTCTTTCAATATATGATTTTTTGTAGTTTCTATTGCAGTTGATATATCTTGTTTAGGATCTATTTGCTCGTCTCATACTTGTATTTTTAAATAATTTTTTCATACTATATTTAAAACTTCTGAATCAAATTTTCAATTTTTGTCTAGATTTGTATTAAAATCCTTGAATTCTTCAACATCTTTTATGTCTTTTCAAAAATTAAGTATATTTTTATCTTCATTTTTAATATCTAGTTCTGTAATATATCAATCTATCAATTTTTTTTCATCTGAATTTATAGATAAGTTATCTAGATTTAATTCTCAATTGTTTTCAGATATGCTTTTTGTAATTGATTCATATGATTCTTTTGTGATTTGTTCTGACTCGTATAATCTATTTATGATAGGATAATATTTATTGTCTTCGATTTTTATTGGAATTTTTTTGTCTTTTTCTTGGTTTCATTCTGAATTATCTAAATTTGGATTTTTTGTTTCTCAATCTGCTTCTGTAGTTATTTCTGATGTTTCAATGCTTGCAGGTTTTTCATTATTGGTATTATCTGATAAATTATCATCAGTAATATTTTCGTTTTCTGCTATTTCTTTAGGATTTCAAGTTTCTGGTGATGTAACTTCATCAGAATCATTTACTTCATTTGTTTTATGTATACCGTACAAAGACTCAAGAACATCTTTTTTTTGTTTATCTAAAGGTACTTTCAATGGTTCCTTGTACTCATTATTTAAGGCAATATCTCTTTCTGATTCTTGTACTTCTATACTTTTTCATTGTTTGAATTGTGCAAATGCATCTGACATAATTTCTGTTTAATAAAATAATCACTTATATGATATCATATAAGTGATTATTTTGTCAAAATAGAGTCTATTTATTTGGTAATTTATTATATTCTATAATAAATTGTTTGTAATATGAAATTGTTTCCTCTCTGATAGACATTATTTCATCTTTTGTAAGTGTTTTATCGGTCAATAAAGTATTTAGATTGTATACTACTTTATTTGCTAATCTATACATATAAGAATTAGATTTTTTCTTTTCCAATTTTACTAGTAATAAGTTTTGAATTTTTGTAATTTTTGAATCATTGTATAATAAATATGAAATCTTATTTCAATCTATTTCTTTATTTTTTACTTTTCATTCGTATTTAAAATTACTTAATTCTTTATGTATTTGTAAAAAATTCTTAAATTCTGTTCTCACTCAGTTTATATCTTTGTTTGATAATAAATCATCTATTTTGTGTATACTATCTAATAATTTATTGTATGAGTTTCTATAATTGTACATATATTCAGTTAAATCATTTCATAGATAACTTATGCTAGATAATACATTGTCTATTGTTATAAGTGAAGATATTTTTTTATTAAATACACTTTCAAGTATTTTTGATTTAAACTCATATCAATCATTTAAATATTTAACTGGTTGAAATTTTTCAATACTTGTGTTTGATTTTTGCTCTAATTGAACATCTTGCATATTACAAGTAGTTCAGAGATTTCATCATTCACATGAAACTCAATCTTTTCTATACCATTTATATCAATTTTCAGTAGTTGTAGCTCTACATTCTAATTGTGTATCTATACATGTAGCAGCAATAACTGAACCTCAAAATCATCAAGAAGATGATCCTCCACTACTACTTCATCCTCAACTAGTGCTACTTGATGAGCTAGATCATCAAGTCGTAGCAACAGGACTTCACAATGTGAAGAGTGAAAATTGGTCAGTTGTAAAACTACATATTCAAGCTGATACTAGACAAGTTTTTAATAAATTGTATGTTGATCCATTGTTTGTCGATCTAAATACTCATAGAGTTTTTCAATTGTATGATGTTCACACAAATATGTTTACTTGTGCAGTATTTCAACTAAGGCTTAATTCTGAATCATCATTTCAGATTTTGAATGTCAAAGCTGGGATATGTGTATATGATGAATTGTTAAAACTTCAACTAAACGCTGATTGTACTGGTGGATTGAATATTCAATTCCATCAGTTTGAATATATAATTAATCAGCTTAATGATAAAACTACATTATTAGTACCAGATCAGTTATTTATAGTGACGCTTCATGTAGAATTGAATATTGCTCAAGAAGAGTTTAAATTTGTACCTATAAAAACTAAAGAACCTGTATTTGAATTATTTCAGCTATTATTATCGAGATTGTATGATATAGGGGTAGTAAAAGTATATATATCAGATAAAGATCAAGTATATCAATTATTATTTCACCTAACTTGATAAAAGTATTGAGTATTTGGAGTTAATCAAGTCAAATCTATACTATGGTTAGTTCAACTAATTCATAACTTACTTTGACTTAATGCATTTTGAGAAGTTCAATAAAGTATTTCTCATGTAGCAGTTAATTCTGTATTAAAGCTAATATTTACTAAACCATTTCATTTTGTTTTACTAGTAGTATTGCTAGTATTTCATATTCTGATAATATTAATAGTTCAAGTTAATGTGTTTCATGCATAATCTATAGCTTGGTAAGATATGATGTTATCTCATGGATTTAGATTTAATGTTTTTGTGAAATTGTAACCTGAAAGTACAACTCATGAACCATTTAAAGTGAAACTACTTATTCCATTTTGATCAAACAAGGTACCTGTTAATGATATAGAAGAACTAGTAGCTTTTTCGTTGTTTAAATATGATAGGAAATTTAATGCTGGTAGCGTTTGGTCTAGAGTTATACTTCAAGTGTATGTAGTATTTAATGTTCATCAAGTACTTGTATAAGTTATTGAAACATTTTTAAGTCATTCTCAAGATGTTAAATTTACTGCTAAACTTCAGTTATTATTTAAAGTTCATGTAAGTGAGTTTGTGATATCTCAAGAGATAGCATAATTTACAGGATATACAGAGCTAGTTAAGTTTAAGTTTGTAGTTGTATTATTAGTATATGCACCACTTGCAAAGCTTAACGATCAAGTTATTGTTTGAGGTAACACATTGTTAAATGTAAAATTATCGAAATTTTTACTAGTTATATTAAAAGTAAGTGAATTATCTATTGAATTATATATATCTCAATATTTAACAGTTTTGATATTTAATGTTCAAGTAAAACTATTTGTAATAGGTATTGATAAGTTATGAGAAATAGGTCAGTTGTATAAATTTAAATTTTCAGTGCTAATATCTAAATATAATCAAGTTCATACATAAGTTCAAGAATAGTCTACAATAAGATTATTTCAAGATGAAGTAATTCCAGATCAACTTAAATTATTTAATAATTCATCTTTTAATATTATATCAAAATCATTTGATGTACTAAATAATTCTATTCAATTATTATATATACTAGTACCTGTTCATATATTAACAAATCAATTTCAATTTATAGAAGATCAACTCATACTTATAACGGTTCCAGAAGAATTAAAATCTATTGTAGAACCTGATAAAGTTATATCTTTTCAATCTAAATTGATAAAAGGTACACTAAAAGAATCATTTTCAAAACTTCAATTTTTAGTTATTCAATATCTCCTAATCAATTCTTTAATAGCATTTTTTGCATTTACTTTACCATTTGATACAACTTTTCAATTCAAGCTAGGTATCAAATCAACACTTGACATTATAATATCTTTTACTTCATTGTATGATAAATCCGGTTTATAACTCCATAACATAGAAGCAAGTCATGTAACTACTGGAGTAGCCATACTTGTTCATTGGAATGATTTGTATCAATGACTATTTTTTGAAAATTTTTCTATAGATAAATTGTCTATTCTACATCATTGTCATATATCATTATCATTGTCAGTTATAAAATTTATCCATAAATTTAGATTATTTTTGAAAAATGCTGGATTTGTGAAAGGTATTTCTATATATCAGCTATAATCCTTGTAAAATATATCTAACAATGTAGATTGTGTAGAATCATTATCAAATACATAAAAACTTAGTCTATCATTTGTATCTGTATCAAAATAGCCAGTTCCAAAATCACAAGATAGGTATCATTTTAATTTTGCTGCATCTGCTCATTCTAGAGAGAATGATTGATCAAAAAATAATTTATAATCCAATCATCCAGTATAATAAAGTGGAGTTTGGGTATGATATCAAAAACCTCAAGCATATAAATACCAGTCAGGATTTGTTCACAATGCTGTATTTCAAGTAAGTGTAGATAAACTATCTTCAAAAACAATTACTTCTTGTGGAGTGGTAGATAGTATTCAAGAATCAACAGTAGAGTTTCATCCTGGTGCTGCTACATCTATAACTACATTTCAATAATTTGAATAATAAGCTAGATTGTCATCAGATCAAACAGATGCTACTGCGAGAATATTGTCTAAATCATATCAATCTGGATAAGAAGCAACTACATTACTATTTACTCACTCATTTCATGCAGCAGTTACAAATAGTATTCAGTTATTTTTAGCCTCTAAAAGTGCATCATATTCAGCTTGACTGTAATTTGGTCATCCATAACTAGCATTGATAACTTTTGTTCAATTTTGAATTGCAAAATTGATTCATTTTATGATATTTGAAACATAAAATACTCAGTCATATAAATTGTATGATTCTAATCTAGCTCAAATCATTTCAACATTTTGTGATACTCAAATCACTCAAGTACCATTGTTTCATTTTGCTCAAATAATTCATGCTACATGTGAACCATGTCAGTTTATATCATATATATCATTGTATGGCAAAACTGAAGTTGTTCCAAATAATATATCTTCATAATTTAAACCAAAATTTGGACATCATCATACAATAGTTGCTCAAGTATCACTTTTACAATTAGTAGAAAGATCTTTTAGTTTTGGTGATAAATCTGGATGAGTATAATCTATTCAAGAATCGTTTATTGAAACAGTTATTTTATCACTAGTATCATTATATATTTTCCATGCATCATCAGCCTGGATTGATTTAAGATACCATTGTTCTGCACTTCTAGTATCATTTGTAGTTACTCATGTATATGATGTATTTCTAATGTAATCTTTTTCTACATATTCTACTTCTGGTATCTTTTTTAATTCATTGATTACTGTAATTATGCTACTAGTATTTTCATCAAAAGATAATACTCAAACATCGACCTTATCATAATAATCAAGTTTTTTAAATGATTTATTTCAAACTTTTGATTTCAATGTAGAAAAATTGTTTGATTTGCTTTTATTTTTTTTAAATTTTACTATTACTCTATCATCAGCATATTGAGATTTATCAATATTTTTTGCATTGAGTCATTGTATTTTTAAATCATCAGTTGGATTTTTATTGGCGTAAGTAATATCAGTAAACAAAAGAGTTGATAACAAATTTATAACAAATAAGTATAGTGTGATATGAGATATAATTTTTTTTATCATACAAGAAATGTTAGAATTTATAAATAGATGTTTTAATCTTCGTAACCTTTTGGTGTAATTTTAGCAAAATTTGTAGCTTGTTCATATATATGTGCTATTTCGAATAATCTTTCTTCTTCTAATCTAGGTGTAAGGATTTGTATACCAACTGGTAATAATTCTTTATCGCTATCCTCAGATTCTGCAAATCCACATGGAACTGATATACCTGGCAATCATGCTAGAGAAGCTGGTATAGTATATGCATCACTTAGATACATCTTGATTGGATCATCTATTTTTTCTCATATTTTCCATGCTACATTTGGTGAAACTGGAGATACTATTGCATCTACTTGTTCAAATGCTTTTTTGAAATCTTGTATTATAAGAGTTCTGATTTGAGTGGCTTTTTTGAAATATGCATCATAATATCATGCTGATAATACATAACTTCAAAGCACTATTCTTCTCTTTGCTTCATCTCAAAATCATTCTTCCCTATTGTTCATAAATAATTCATCTGTACTTTCATATGATTCTTCACTATTGTGACCAAATCTGATTCCATCATATCTAGAAAGATTTGTAGAAACTTCAGCTGGCATGATGATATAATATGTAGCTATAGCATATTTTGTCATTGGTAGACTTATTTCTTTGATTTCTGCTCATAGATCTTTCATTTTTTGAATTGCTTCATTTATTCTAGTTTTTACTCATAAATCAAGTCATTCTTCAAAATATTCTTTTGGTACTCAGATTTTGATTCATTTTAAATCTTTTGTTTCCCATATTTTTGGATTTATAGTATCTTTTCATGGAAGTGATGTATTTTCTTTTTCATCATAACCGTTCATGATTTCATATAATAATGCTGAATCTTTTACTGTTTTTGTAAGTGTTCATGGACAGTCTAGACTAGATGCCATAGCCATTACTCAGTATCTAGGATTTCTACCGTAGCTTGGTTTAAATCATACTATACCACACATAGAAGCTGGTTGTCTGATACTTCAACCAGTATCTGTTCAAAGTGCTGCTGGTGCTAGTCATGCAGCGACAGCTGCTGCTGATCAACCACTAGAACCTCATGGGATTCTATCAGTTCCCCATGGATTTTTTGTAGTATTCAATGCTGAACTTTCACTTGTAGATCACATAGCAAATTCATCCATATTTACTTTTCAAAGTGAACTCATTCAGGCATTTTTCAATCTGTGTATTACTGTTGCGTCATATGGAGGATTGAAGTCTCTCAGCATATTTGAAGCACAAGTTGTAGGTATTCATATCTCACAAAAAATGTCCTTGATAGCAATAGGCAATCAAAGTAATAAGTTTTCATCTGTATCTGCAATTTTATTTAATCAATTTTTGTTTACAAAGTTGTATGAATTTATTTTTGAGTCATACTTCTCTATTCTATCTAAAAAATATTTAAAAACTTCTTCACTAGAAGTCTTGCCAGATTTTATCTCTTCTAAAAGCTGTTCTAAGCTTAAATCCTTAAAATTCATACTATTTATCTTAAAATTAAAAATAAGTAAAGTCTAAAATAATCGCTTTTAGAAAAAAATAATATTTTTTGCTAAAAATTACTCAATAATTTTTAGCTTAGAATAGCTAAACAAAAAATTATTTCATAATTTTTATCTAAAAATCTAAGTTTTTATTCTGAAAAAGAATTATTTCAGACTTTACTTAATAAAATGAGTATATCCAAAAATAAAAATTTTAAAAGAAAAAATCCTCCAAAATGGAGGATTTTCAAATTTATTAAATCAATTATTTAACTTCTTTAAGTCTAGCTGCTTTACCAGTAAGATCTCTGATAAATTTGATAGATTTTCTTCTAACTTTGAATTGTCTAATAATTTCTATTTTTTGTATAGTTGAAGAGTGAATTGGAAACACTTTTTCTACACCGAAAGCTCCGATTTTTCTTCTAACTGTAATATTTTTTTCTAATTCAGATTTACCAGCAATACTGATAACTAAACCTTTGTATCTTTGGATTCTTTCTTTACCACCTTCTTTAATCACTTGGTAAACTTCTACTTCCATACCAGTTCTAATTTGTTCTCTACCTTCTTGTAAAAAAGGTAATTGAATTTTTTTAATTAATTCAGAATTTGTCATAATATATTTGTAAATTGTTAAATAATTCCATTAGGGTATTTTATATATATAGCCTTAGAAATTTCGCATATCATATAAGAAAAAATAAAAAAATCAAATCTTTTTGCAAAAAAAACTATTTTATGCTAAAATTAGAATATATTTATATATAATTAGCTAAAATGAATCTACAAGAATTAAAAGAAAAAGCACTTAAAATGAAAAATGATGCTCAAGAAAAACTGATAGAAATCAAAAATAAAGCTATCAGTATGAAAGATGGTGCTTGAGATAAAGTTAATCAAGCTAAAGAAAAAACTGAAGAATTAAAAGAAAATGCTAATAGTTTAAAAAAAGAAGCTACAAGTAAAGCTAATAATATAAAAGAAAAAGTAGAAAATACAAAAGATAAAGCTACTAACAAAGTATCAGAAATCAAGGAACAAGCTCTAAATGCAAAAATCAAAGCTAATGATAGTATAAAAAAAGTAAAAGAAGATGTAGATGTAGTAAAATCTAAAGTTACTGATAAAAAAAATGAAATAAAAAGTAAATCTGAAGAAATAAAAAATGATGTAACTCAAAAAAAGGATGAAGTAATAAATAAATGAAAACAATGATTTTTTTCAATAAAATTTTGAGTAAATACAAAAGAAGAACTAGATTTTATAATAAAAAAATCTGCTACTACATCTATAACAAATCCTGAAACTGGAGAAGAAAAATCATATAGACACAAATCTATGGTAATTTTTGCAGAGCAATGATCTGAATTTATGAAAAAAGCTTATTATATAGTTCCTGTAATTGTAACTAAAGCTTTTTCTCAAAATATTGCTGTAAAATTGGCTAATTCAAAGATAGAATGAGTAGATTTAAAAAAATTTGCTGTAGAAGAAAATAATTTGCCTTGTATAGCAATATTTGAAGAAGAAAAATATTTAAAAACTATTTCTTGAGAAGAAAACATACTAAAACTTGTAAAATCATTGGATTTGGATATAAATAAATTGATAGAAGAAGCTTAAATTTTAAAGTAATAATTATGGAATTAACTATATTAGAAATATTATATATTGTACTTATAATATTTACATCAATTATTTGAACTTTATTAACTGTTGTTTTAATAAGGGTTTTAAAGATATTGTGACCTATAACTGAAGTAGTTGAAGTATACAATAAAGTAAAAACAATACTAAAAGCTTATTCAAGTATACCTGATTTGATAAAAGAAAAAGTTAAAGAAAAAATAAAGTGAAATAAAGAATAAATATTTTATAATCTCCTAATTGGAGATTTTTTCTTGCCCTTTTTTATATATTAGATAAAATTATTTTATTATAAACATTTTAATAAATTTATGTCAAAAATAATAAAACTTGATAAAAACTTGGCAAATCAGATAGCTGCATGAGAAGTAGTAGAAAGACCTGTTTCTGTTATAAAAGAGTTATTAGAAAACAGTATAGATGCATGAGCTACAAATATAGTAGTAGAAATAGAAAACTGATGAATGGATAAAATATCAATAACTGATAATTGAGAATGAATTCAAAAAGAAGATATTCCTCTTGTGATAGAAAAATATAGTACTTCTAAAATAAAAAATCTAGAAGATTTATACAATATAATGACTTTTTGATTTAGATGAGAGGCTGTAGCATCTATTTCATCAGTATCTGATATGAAAATAGTATCTAAATATATAAATGAAGATTTTTGAACTTATTTGTCTGTAATAGCTTGAGATATATGAGAAATGACAGATTATGCTAGTGATACTGGTACTAAAATAATCGTTGAAAATCTGTTTTATAACACTCCTGCTAGATTAAATTATCTAAAAACTGCTAGAACTGAATACAATCACATATATTGATTTCTACAGGAAATATCTCTTTCTTATCCAGATGTATGATTTGAGTTTATTTCAGACTGAAAACAAGTATTTAAATATAAATCATGAGAGGATTTAAAAACTAGAATTTATAACATTTATTGAACAGAGTTTTCACAAAATTTGTTAAAACTAGATTTTTCTATGAATTGAATAAGTATTTCTGGGTATATAAGTGATCCAAAGGTGAGTTTTTCTAATAAAAATAGACAATCACTTTTTGTAAATAAAAGAGTAATAAAATCTAGTCTAATATTTAAGGCTATAAATGATGCATATAATAGATTTATACCTCATAATATGTCCCCTGCTTATGTATTAAACTTAACTGTTGATCCTACTCAAGTAGATGTAAATGTGCATCCTAGAAAATTGGAAGTCAGATTTGCTTCTGAACAAAACATATTTAGAGCTGTTTACCATGCTATACAAGATAAACTAGAAAAAGTTAGTTTGTTACATACTGGTGGTGATAAAAATTTAAGTGCAAGTATAGATAACTTCACACAATCTTCACATAACTTTTCTGAAAACAAAAATGATACTTGAATAAATAATTTTAATTCTCTATATACTAAAAATACTAATACTGGTTATACTTGATCTGGTAATAAATTTAAATCATATTCACCTTATACTGATAAATCTGCTAGTATAAATCAATCTCAGATACATCAAGCATTAAATTTTTCTAAAGAAATATTGAGCTGAAAATCTATCTGAGATATAGAAAATGAAGAAGTGTTTGAAAAATCAAGTGATTTACATGATACTCCTGTTTGAAGAATTATATGACAAGCTCATAATTCATACATAATAGTAGAAACTAATGAGTGAATAAAATTTTTGGATCAACATGCTTTGGCTGAAAGGATTATATATGAAAAACTTGTAAATAATGATACTGGACATAATGTACAATGACTACTCATATGAGAAAGCATGGCTTTGACACCAAAAGAATTGGATATATTAGAAGTGAATATAGACAGCTTTATAGACATGTGATTTGATATACAAATAATGCCTTGAAATATAGTTATAATAAATGCTGTGCCTGATTTTATAAAAAAAGAAAATATTTCAAAAGTGTTTATGTGAATACTTGATGATATTTGAAGTCATAATTTTAGTAAGTCTAAAACATTGGATGAGGTAAAAAATAAAATATGGGCTTATACTGCATGTAGATCTGCTATTAAGTTTGGGCATAAATTGAATTTGTTTGAGATGAATAAATTGCTAAATGATTCTGTTATGGATTATTCTAGTACTTGTCCACATGGAAGACCAGTCGTATTTGATATAAATTTACAAGAATTGAAAGATAAATATGAAAGGTAGTGGGAAAAAATCTGGCAAATGCCAGATTTTTTTATATTCTTTTACTTTTGAATGCCATTAGTATTTGTTTATTGATTTCTTCAATAACATCATCTCTTCATATAGCCATGTGAGAGTAAACATTATCTAATCGAATTGAATTTTTTTTAGAATCTTTCATATTTGGTACCATAGCAGAGAATGTTTCCTCTATATTTATTCATGAATCTGGTAAATTAAAATCTTTTATTTTATCGTCTTTTGTTAATGAAAGTAGCGTTCAAACCATTGTTTCTGATAATTTATCTGTAATTCAAAAACTTACTGATTTATATCACTTCATTCTTCCTATTCTATGAGCTATTACTCATCAAGCACTATATCCGAATAAAACTATATCTTTTCATTTTTCTTGATTTATTTTTTCTTTTAAATTTCTAATAGTATTTCATAAAGTCTTTTTTGAATTATATCTTTCATTTATAAGTATAGTTTTTACTCCAGATTGTTCTAATTTATTTTTTATATTTAATAAAGTAGATGGATTTAAATAATATCATCATAATAAATATGCTACTTTATCTGATGTTTCATTTACTACTTTTTCTACTTCTCATTTTTTTAATAATCAATCAATTTCTGCCTTTATAAATACATTATAAGCTCATATAGAAGTATCTTTTAATGCTTTTCAAAAAAATTCTAATAAACTTAAATTATTTAATAAAATAGCTTCGTTTCCAGATTCGTATATCTTTTTAGTAGTATTTATTCAAGAATCAACAAAATTTTTTAGTCACATATTTTTAAGTAAATAAATATATCATATGTAAAAGTTTATAATATTTATTGATTATATGCAATTATTAAAGGACTTTTAACTATATATTTCATATTGACTAAATAAAATTAATTCAATTTTATTTATATTCACAAATTCTTCACCATTGTATTTATGTTTTATTTCTTTTGTTTTGTATGTATATTCTATTTTATTGTTTATTTAATCTAATTTTATTATAATTTCTTAAAATATATTTTTTCACAATTTATGATTTTTTTGTTAACATTTTTTTATCTTCAGATTAGTTAATTTTTATAATTTTCTAATTTTTTGTATAAGAGAGTAATTTTTAAAATTTAAATTATTCTTTTTGTTTTTTATTAAACAAAATTTTATATTTACAACTATTTGACTAATTATCATTTAAACATTTTTATCATTATTCACAAAGTCTTCACCATTGTTTTTATTATTTATATTTTTATTATTTTACTATTTTCTATTATTTTCTTTATTTATTGCTATTAATTAACGTTTTATCAAATAATAGTTTTTCACAATTTATATATTTTTTATTAACATTTATTTATCTTCAGATAATCTTCACATACTTTATTTTATATAAAAACATGATATGTATTTGTTATTTAAAATTCGTATTTAGACAAAATTAAATAAAAAACCACCATAATTTGATATTTTGGTGGTTTTTTATGTTTAAAAGTATATTGGTATCCCCAGCAAGAATCGCCGCAAGTCGGGCATCCGAAAGATAAACTTAAAAATACACTCATTGTTAGTGTATTTTTTGGTTTTTTTATTTTATTGGTATCCCCAGCAAGAATCGAACTTGCGTCTACCCCTTAGGAGGGGGTTATTCTATCCACTGAACTATGAGGACTAAAAAAAGTTCCTAAATTGTAACAATTTTTAGGAACTTATCAAATTAAATTTTCATAAACCATATAGTTCAAGCAATTGCTAGTAATATTAACACAAAAACTATCAGAATAATGTTTGAATTTTTCTCATATTTTAACTCTTTAGATAATTTTTCTTTTTCTTTTTCTAAGTTAGTAAGCTCTTTATCTAAGTGAGTTTTTGATTCTTCCAATAAATATTGAGATTTTTTAAAATCTATAAGAGACACAGAATTTTTAGCTACCTCTTCAGCTTTTCATACTCTCATAGCTAAAGTTTGTATTAATTGGTCTTTTTTTGATATCTCTTCTTTTAAATCTTTGTAAATAGCTCATAGAGTACCTGCTACATTTTCATCACTTCTAGTGATTGTTTTAGCTTCTTCATTATTATTCATATTATTGTTATTGTTGTTAATATTAACTTTTTTTTCAACAATTACCTCTTGTTTTGTTTCTCAATTTCACATTAGATTTTCTATATCATCTGTATTTACATATACAACTTTTCAATCTTTTTTAGCTCTGAGTTTTCATGACTTTATATATCTGTCAACACTACGAGTAGATATATTTAGTTTGTCAGCGACATCTTGTCTTGTGAATTTATACATTGTAGACATAATTAAAAAGTAATTGTCTATAATGTAATCATATTCTTTTATTAATCAAGTTTTTTAGTAATTTTATTTTTGACAAAAATGTATTTTTGTTGTCCATTATATATTGTTATTGTCTATAAAATGGATAGTATTCAGCAAATATATACTATTTATTAGGTTTATAAAATAACAAAAAATAATGCATCTTTCATGCATTATTTTTTGTATATTGGAAAATTTTTACATAAATCTAATATTTGATTTTTTAACTCTGTCAATTTATTTTCATCATATTTATTTAAAATAGCTTCTTTAAATATGTTTGCGATTATTTTCATCTCTGCTTCTTTCATTCATCTTGTAGTTACTGCTGGAGTTCATACTCTGATTCATGATGGGTCTAGTGGTTTTCTAGTATCATATGGTATCATGTTTTTATTTGTAGATAATCATACTTTTTCTAGTGCTATTTCTGCTTCTTTTCAAGTAACTCAAAAACTTCAGTATACATCTATCAGTATTAGATGGTTATCTGTACCACCTGAAACTATATTAAATCATAGATTTACTAGTTCTGTAGCCAAAAATTTAGCATTGTCTATAACTTGTCTAACATATACTTTGAATTCTGGTTGAAGAGCTTCTTTAAAAGCAACTGCCTTGGCAGCTATTAGATTTTCATGTGGTCATCATTGTACTCATGGAAATACTGCTCTAGATAAACTTGCTGCATATTTTTCTTTTGACATTATAATTGCTCATCTAGGTCATCTAAGAGTTTTGTGTGTAGTTGTAGTAACTATATCACAATATGGAATAGGATTTTCTAAAGCTCATCATGCTATTAATCAAGCTATATGAGCTATATCAGCCATCAAAATAGCTCAAACTTTGTCTGCTATTTCTCTAAATCTTTTCCAATCTAAATTTCTAGAATAGGCAGAAAATCATGCTAATATCATCTTTGGTTTTTCTCTAATTGCAATTTTTTCTACTTCATCCATGTCTATAATACCTGTTTCTTTATCTAGAAAATAAGGAATAATATCGTATAGGAGACCTGAAAAATTTAGTGGATGTCAATGACTCAGATGTCAACCTTGATCTAAACTCAATCACAATACTTTGTCTCCTGGTTTTAAAACTCATAAATATACTGCTAAATTTGCTGGACTTCAACTAAGTGGTTGAACGTTGACATACTCAGCTCAAAATAATTCTTTTGCTCTATCTATAGCTAATTGTTCTATTTTGTCTATATATTCTTGTCAAGCATAGTATCTCTTCCCTGGATATCATTCTGAGTATTTATTAGTTAGTATACTTCAAGCTGCTTCTAATACATCTAGTGAAGCATAATTTTCAGATGCAATTAGTTCTATTTCTGTTTCTTGTCTATTTTCTTCTAAGTTTATTAAATCAAATATTTCATAGTCATTTTGTTTTAACATATTTATAATAATTATATAATAATAACTCTTGTATAATAAAAAAACAAAAAAAAGCTAGAAAATCTGGCTTTTTTTTGTTAAAAATTATTTTTTTGCTGTATTAGACTTATATTTGTCTATACTTAATTGGTATGCATTGTTTTCTATAAAAGTATTTAATACTTCTTTTGCTTTTTCTAATTGTCTATCGTATGAGTTTTCAAAATCCTCTTTTTCAAATCATACTTCAATATCTGGCATTATTCATTCTTTATCTATATTTACATCATGTGGTGTAAACCATTTTGCTATAGTAAGTTTTAACATACTATCATCTACTAAATCAAATGGTTTTTGCACTGATCATTTACCGTATGATTTTTTTCATACAAGTATAGCTTTTTTATAATCTTTTAATGCTCATGCTGTTATTTCAGATGCTGATGCTGAATTTTCATTTATCAAGACAACTATTTTTCATTTATAAATATTTCAGTCGTTTATACTAGGATATGATATATTTGAAAATAGATCTTTGTATTTAGTAACTACTAGGGTTTTTCAATCTTCTACTAAATTACTTAATATCGAAGTGGCACTTTGTAAATATCATCATCAATTATCTCTTAAATCAATAATTAATCATTTTGTATCCATATTTTCTTTTAATATATTTTCAAACTCTCTAGAAGTATCATCTCAAAACATATTGATAGAAATGTAGGCTATTTTTCAATCATCAAATGTTTGAGAATCTACTGAAGGTATTTTTATTTTTTCTCTGACAACATCAAATGTCAAAATATTTGTTTCTCATTTTCTAATAACTTCCAATTTTACAGATGTACCTGCTGGTCATTTAATTTTATCAACTGCATCATATAAATCTAATCATTCAAGCTTTGTATCATTGGCTTTGATAATAATGTCTCATGTTTCTAATCAATATTTTTTTGCAGGAGATCATTTTATTAGTCTATCAATAATTACTCAGATTTCATTTGTTTCTACTACAGCTCAGATTCATTCAAAGTCTCAAGATAAAACTTCATTGAATTTCTTTGTGTCTTCTATAGAGAAATATTCACTATGCTTATCTCAAAGTCACTCAACTAATCATTTTATAGCACTATCAACTAGTTTTTCTTTATTTACAGAACTAGAATCATAATTATTTAACTTTATGAGATTATAGACTTCCCAAAATTTGGTTAGGTCTAAATCTTTATCACTCAAAATAGATTCGCTATTACCTTTTTCAATACTTTTTAACACTTCACTATCTATGTTTTTCCCTATAGTAAAAGAAAAAAATATTCATAATAAGAAACTTGTTAAAAAAATCACAAAATAATGTGAAAAATTATTTTTATTTTTACTTTCTGTCATTTATTAAAATTTTTTTTATAAATAAAATTAACATTTTTTAATATATGGTTTTATACAAAAAAGACAAGTCAAATAAAAAAATATTTAATTGTTAAAAAAATGTTTATATTGTTTTTTTGTTTATAAGTAGGGATTTCTTTTAAGTTTCTAATAATTGTAATTTTATAAAAATTTATTAAATCCCTTTAAATAACTAAAATATACTTTTAACATCTTGGATTAATACTAATAATATATATAAATAAATATAAAATAACATATATATAAGAAGAGAATGTTTAAAATGATTGTGATATTTTTGATTTTAAAAAAATAATATGATAATATTATAAATATATAAATTAATAAACAAAATAAATTATGATATTTGATTTTTTAAAGAAACAAAAAGAAATATCTCAAAAAAGAAAAATAATTAAGGTTATGATTATTTCTTTGAATATACCAGAAGCTCAAAAAGAGCTGTATTTGGAGGCTATTACTATATTGAGTAAGGAATGATTAGAAAGATTGTATATTACTTTATCTAATTTTACTAGACAGTTAGAATATGAAGAATTGGATAATATAAACAAGATGAATTTTTCACAAGTGGCTTGAATGAGAAAAAAAGAAGCAATAGAAAAGCAAAAAGAAATTAATTCTTTTTCATTTTTAATAAATAATTTATAAAATATGACAGAAAAATTTTGAAATAAAAATAATGAAAAAGTTTCTGGAAATAATGAGATTAATACAAAAAATGTAGATTCTAAATTATTTGAATTGGTTAATAAGGCACCTAGTTTTCAATTAGAAAAAATAGAAACGGTTTTTAGTTGAATGTCAAAGGAAAATGTTATTCATTGTACGAATTTGATAAATAGTGAGTGTTCTAGAGATATAAATGTAAAGTTAAAGTGAGATTTTATGTGAACTTTATCAAGAATAGAAACATTAACAGTTTAATTTTATTTAATACTTAAATATGCAAAGCTATAAGTTATCCGTTTCAAAAGGCGGAAAGAAATATACGATAGTTTTCAAAGCTGAAAACGAAAAAATGGCTAGAGAAAGAGTACATAGTGAATGATACTCTATTTTAAGTATTGAAGAAATTGTAAATAAGGAGGTTTTGTGAAATGTATTTTTGTTTTCATGATATAATAATGTTTGAGAATTAAAGAATTGAAAAATTGTATGAGATGATATTTTTAAGATATATGTAAAATTAAGAAAAAATTTAGAATACAATGTTGTTTCCCTTTTTTCAGAATCTGATAAAGATTTAAGTCAGGATGATAAGAATAAAATAGTTAAAAATTTAGATGAAGAGTATAATTTGTATTTTAGTTCTAAAAAAGAAAAACTAGAAGAAAAAGCTAATGAAATAGTTAATAAGAAGATTAATCGTGATAATAAAATAGATAGTTTTTATTTGAAAAAAGAATTGGATGAAACCTATAAATTGATAGCTCATGTTTTAATAAAAATACAAAACTTATTATCTGGAGAAGCTAAAATAGAGTTGGATTATGATCAAAAAGAAAAATTAAAAACTATATATAATTCAATTGTTAAATTTAAAAAAACTACTAATATCTCAAAATTAAAAGAGATTTGAGAATTGGCATTGTTAAAGATTTGAAATATAGAGTTGTCAGATGTTGAAAATCAACATAAAGCAACAAGTGAAGTTCTTTTAAAAGAAACTAATAATTTGTTAAAAAAGATATGATCTAAAGAATCATTTGTAAAAAAAGAAAATGATTTGGTATACATTTTGAGTTCATTTTTGGAAAAAGTTAAGTTGTATTATGATAAATTAAAGACTGTAAAAAAAGATAAAGAAGTAGTAGATATTAATTCTCATTCTTATATTAAAAATATGTTATTTTTAAAAAAATATAAGGAAAAATTGAAGGAGAATAATGTATTTATTTTTAAAAATATATTTTCTATTATATTTAATAGTGATAAAAGATTGGATGTATTTATAAGAAGAAAAGTAATTAAGCAGAATATTACTTTGTTTAAAGCAAAGGAAAAATGAGTTTGATTTTCTTATACAACTGTAAAAAAATGATTATCAAAATTGATAGAAATGATTTTGAGGATTATAAGGGTATTTAGATTAAATCTTTTTATTGTTATATTTTTTTATACATTATTGTTTATAATTTATTTAAATATTAATGTATATTATGCTATATGAAATCCAAATTATGATGGTATATTTTATTTCTTGGTATTGTATTTTTTATATTTGATATTGTATTTTACTAGAAATTTATTACTTATTATATTAAATTTTGTAATTTTATTTTTTATCATTATATTTTGAGTAGTTAACTTTTAATTTGAAAATATGAAGTTTCTACTCTTTTTTGTTTCTTTTATTTTTTCATCTATATTTTATTCATTTTATAATTTATCGAGATGAAAAAATTTTTTTTGAGATAATATTTCAAATCTAGTAGAGTTTTCTTCTCTAAGTAATAATTTATTGATTGAAAGTTTTACTTTTTTGTTTATTTGAATAGTTTTTTTGTATTTTTTTTCTGGATTTAGTGGAAAATGAGAAAGTAAATTGTGAAATTATAAAATTGAAATACTATATTTTTTGTATTATATTGTATTTATTTTTTATTTATATTTTGTTAGTAAGTGAATTTGATTTGTAAATATTGTATTGGTAATTATTTTTATACTGTCAGATACATTATTTAATCATATTTCCAACTTAAAAAAATTAGCAAATTATAAACTTGAATTTAGGTATGTGTGACTTATATTAAACTATGTTTCAAGTTTTTTGGCTATGTTTTTGATAAATATAAATTGATTAAATTTTGTAGCTATTTATATACTGATATTTAATATTTATTTTAATTTTTTGATTCATAAGAAATATATAAATTATATCTCACTTATGGTTTCAATAATTATTTTATTGTTTTTTATTTATAGATTGTATTTTTATTTATTATTATTTATTTAACATGATTAATTTATATTCAAAATTTTTAGATATCAAGGATTCTAATTTGGTTTTTTTAGTTGAAAATAAAAGTGATTTAAAACTTTTAAATGAAATAAAGTTGGATAAAAATATAATTACTAAGATTGAATCTGTTATTAATTCAGAGAAAAATGATACAGTTTCGTTTTTTTTGTGAGCTAAAAACTTTGAAAATTTGTATGTCTTGTATTTTAATGAAAAATGAGATAAAACTTTGATTGAATTTCTATGATGAGAATTGGTTAAATTTCCTAGTAAATTAACAATTTTTTCAAATAATGATAAAAATTTGTTAAGTTTATTGGATACTACACTATTGTCTAGGTATAAATTTGATAAATATAAGACTGATAAAAAAGAAGATGAGGTAAATGTAGTAATTAACAATAATACTGAAAAACTTGTTAAAAATAGGTTAGAAACTCTAGAAAATATCATATTTGCTAGAGATTTATGAGAAACACCATCATGTGATTTGTATCCTGAGTCATTTGCAAAAATAGTAAAATCTACAAAATTTAAAAATGTAAAAGTGAAAATTTTCGATTCTAAGCATATAGAAAAAAAATGACTCAACTTATTACATAGAGTATGAAAATGAAGTTCTAAGGGGCCTTATATGGTTATATTTGAAAGGATTATTGATAAGGATTTGCCTACTATTTGATTGGTAGGTAAATGAATTACATTTGATACATGATGAATACAAGTGAAACCTGGTGATAGTATGTATGAAATGAAATGAGATATGTGTTGAGCTGCTACAGTTTTTTCTACTATGAAAGAATTGGATAATAAGGATTTAAATGTAAATATTGTAGCTTGTTTGGTATTAGCTGAAAATCATATTTCAGGTGATGCTTATAAGCCATCAGATATTATAAAATCATATAGCTGAAAAACCGTTGATATAGTTCATACTGATGCTGAATGAAGACTTGTTTTGGCTGATTGAGTAAGTTATATTTCAATGAATTATAAGCTTGATAAAATTGTAACTGTTGCTACATTGACTTGAGCTGTTATGGTTGCACTTTGATTTAGATATGCTTGAATAATGTGAAATGATAAAAATCTCATAAATAAATTTATAGATTATTCAAAAAATCATTTTGAAAAATATGTAGAATTACCATTTGATAACTATTTTATAGCAAAGACTAGAGAATCAAAAGTGGCAGATTTGGAAAATCTAAATAGATGAGTTTATGCTGGTTCTTCTATGTGAGCTGCATTTTTGTCTAATTTTGTATTAAATAATGAGAAATATACTCATATAGATATAGCTTGAACAGCATTGAATTCTTTTGAAGCATATTGATTGTTCAATAAATGAATGACTGGTTTTTGAGTAGATAGTTTATCTAAAATTATTATGGATTTAAAATAAGAATGCTTAAATTTTTAAAAGATATAATTGCACCTAAAAAGTGTTATTCTTGTAACAAAGAATGACATTTTTTGTGTATAAAATGTTTGTCTATGATGTCTAACTTTGATTCTATTTGTTATGTATGTAAAGGAAAAAGTAATAATTTTGATGTACATGAAAAATGTCTATGAGATGTCTATTATGACAAAGTAATTATATTGTCTCATTATAAAAATAAAGTTATTTCAAAACTGATAAAAGATTTTAAATTTTATGGTAGAAAAGATATTTGAGAAGATTTTGGTATTTATTTAACAAATATGTTTTTTGATAATGAAGTTTATAAAAATACTGATAATTATATAATATTGTATCCACCGATGTGATTTTTTAAGTCTTTGAAAAGATGATATAATCATTCTAAATTTTTAGCAAAAGTTATATCTACAGAAACTTGAATAAAATTGGAAAATACTATGTTAAAAAAAGTAAGACAAACTTGACAACAATCAAAATTATCTAGACAAGAAAGATTGAATAACTTACAAGATTCCTTTAAAATACACAAAAATAAAATCGACAATATTGACAAAAAGATTTTTATTGTTATAGATGATGTTATTTCTACAGGTTCCACATTGAATGAAATTTCAAGAGTTTTAAAGCATGCTTGAGCAAAAAAAGTGATATGATTAATTGTTGCATCAGATTAAGGAATCACAAAAAAACTCACTTCTAGAAAAAAATGTTATTTTTTGCTAAAATTTATTCAAAAATTTTTTTCTTAGAATAGCTAAGCTAAAAATTATTTTTATAAATTTTATCTAAAAAATTACTATTTTTATTCTTAATAAGGACTTTTTTTGTGATTCCTTAAGATTTGTGATAAAATAATTTTATTATATTATAATTTTATTTTATGTCACAAAAAATTGAGTTTGATTTGAATTGATATTGTCAAAATTGTGAATCAAGTAATGATTGTGAATTAAGTCATGATTGTTTAAATTGTGAAGTTATGAATTTGTTGATTGATTCGAGGTATAATATTTTATCTACATTGGATTTAAAATCTTCTTGTGAAGATAACATAAATACTTCTAGTGATTTACAAGATTATATACCTTTTTGTTGAAGTTGTTGAAATAAAATGATTAAAAGTACTAGAAAAAAGTGAGAAAAATATTGGTGTAGTTGTCGTAGTTAGTATTCTTTTAATAAGATATTTAAAAAATATTTGAATATCTTTTTTTTTGAGTAAAATGTAGGATACAATGAAATGATAATTAATAATAATTTAATAATAATTTACATATATGTCTAAATATTTAGAGGTAATTTGAGCTAAAACACATAATCTAAAAAATATAAATGTATCGATTCCAAAGAATAAAATGACTGTAATAACATGAGTTTCATGAAGTGGTAAGTCTTCCCTTGCATTTAATACTATATACAATGTAGGTCAACAAAAGTATTTGGAGAGTTTGTCTTCTTATGCTCGTATGTTTATTTGATGAATGAATGAAGAGGCAGATGTTACAGAGATAAACGGGCTTTCCCCTACTATTTCAATAGATCAAAAAACAACTAGTAAAAATCCTAGATCTACAGTATGAACTATTACTGAAATATATGATTATTATAAGTTATTATATCTAAATATATGACAAAGAAAGTGTGTAAAGTGTAATACGGTAGTAAAAAAAGATTCAATGAATGACATTGTTTCATTTTTATCATCATTGGAAGAAGATACAAAGTTCATAATAAAAGCTCCTATTAAATGAAAATTTAAGAGTTTTTTAGATATTAAAAAAGAAGTATTAAATTTGTGATTTATTAGATTTTCCATTTGAGAAAATATTTATACAGTTAATGATACTATCGAAATAAGTGAATTTAACGATATTTGTGTTGTGATAGATAGACTTGTTAAAAAAGATTATAGTGATATCGAAAGTTCAGATACAAAAAGGCTTAAAGATTCACTAGAATTAGCTTACAAAATATGAAATTGACAACTTTTAATAGATGTAATTTGAGATAAAATTGTATGATTCTCAAATGTATTTATTTGTTCTAATTGTGGCCATATTCCTGCTGAATTAAATATATCTAGTTTTTCGTTTAATTCTCATGCTTGAGCTTGTCCTGAATGTCACTGATTGTGAGTTAAAAAGGTTTTTTTGGAAGATAAAATTATAAACCCAAATTTGACTCTTTTGGAGTGAGCTGTTATAGCTCCAGGTTTTTGATGAGATTATTTCTTTTCACTTATAAGTGTTGTATGAAAAGCCAATAATATAGATTTGAATACCAACTATTCCCTACTTTCAAAAAGAGAAAAAGATTTAGTATTGAATTGAACATGAGATAAAATGTACAAAGTCACATATACTAATGAATCAGGTATAAAAAACACATATAATTCTAGATATGAATGAGTTATAAATACTTTGACTAGGAGGTATTATGATTGATGAAATGAAAAATGAATATATGATGATTTTATTATTGATATGGATTGTCATCTATGTGATGGTCATAGATTGAATCAAGAAAGTTTAAGTGTATACTTAAATAACTTAAATATATGAGAATTGTCTAATTTGGCTATTACAGAATCACTAGATTTTATAAAAAGTATAAAATTGACAGAATCTCAGGAAAAAATCACAAAAAAAGTACTTAAAAATGCAGTAGAAAGGCTTGAATTCCTGGCTTGAGTATGATTGACATATATGACAATTTCTAGAAAAGCTGGTACATTATCATGATGAGAAGCTCAAAGAATTAGATTGGCAACTCAAATCTGAACAAAACTGGAGTGAATTATCTATGTACTTGATGAACCTTCTATTGGTCTGCATCCAAAGGATAATGATATGTTAATAGATAACTTGAAAAAGTTGAGAGATATATGAAATACTTTGATAATTGTCGAGCATGACGAAGATATAATGAGAGAAAGTGATCATATAATAGATATATGACCTGGAGCTTGAGTACATGGATGACAAGTAGTAGCTGAAGGTAATATAGATGAAATAATAGCTAATAGTAATTCTGTTACTTGACCTTATTTGGACTGAACTAGAAATGTAATTGTTGAAAGATGATTTAGACCTACTTTTAATGATTTAAAGAAAAATTGAAAAGTACTTGAAGTTGTTTGAGCAACTCAGCACAATTTAAGAGATGTAGATGTAACTATTCCCCTATCAAATTTTGTCGTAGTTACTTGAGTTTCTGGAAGTGGTAAATCTAGTTTGGTTAATGATATACTAGCAAATTATTTGGCAAATAAGTTAAATAGAGCCAAAAGAGAAGTTTGAGCTGTAAAAAGTATTACTTGATTAAAAAATCTAGACAAAGTAGTTATTATTGATCAATCCCCTATTTGAAAAACACCTAGAAGTAATCCTGCTACTTATACATGAGTATTTACATTTATCAGAGATGTATTTGCTATGAGTGAGGATGCACAACTTAGATGATATGGACCTGGACGCTTTAGTTTTAATACTAAACAATGAAGATGTAGTGAATGTGATTGAGATTGAGTTAAAAAGATAGAAATGCACTTTTTACCCCCTGTTTATGTAGAATGTGAATCATGTAATGGAAAAAGATATAATAGTGAAACATTACAAATAAAATATAAATGAAAAACTATTTCAGATATATTGGAAATGACTGTAGAAGAATGACTTGACTTTTTTTCTAAACATTCTAAAATAATTAAAATATTAGAAGTATTGAATGATGTATGATTGTGATACATTTTATTATGACAATCTAGTATTACATTATCTTGATGAGAAGCTCAGAGAATAAAATTGGCTACAGAATTATCAAAAAGATCAACAGGGAAGACATTTTATATATTAGATGAGCCTACTACATGATTACATTTTCAAGATGTAGATAAATTGTTAAATATTTTGCATTCTTTGGTTGATAAATGAAATAGTGTTTTGGTAATAGAGCATAATATGGATGTGATTATGAATGCTGATTATATTATAGATATATGACCAGAATGATGAAATAAATGAGGGGAATTGCTAGTAGCTTGAAGTGTAGAAGAAGTAAGAAAGTGCAAAAGAAGTTTTACTTGAATGGCTATAGAAAAATATATAAGTAAGTAATTAAAAATATAATATGGAAATATTAGAATATTTAAAAAAAGATGTAGATATAAGTGGATTATCAAATTTTAAAACATTTGCAAAAACAATGTTTTATTATGAAATTCATAATAAACAAGATATAGACAAGTTGTCTGAAATATATAATTATTCTAGACAAAATAATTTACAATTATTGCTTATATGATGAGGAACAAACTTACTTTTTGCTTTTGATTATTTTAATTGAATAGTTGTCAAAAATTGTCTACAATGATGGGATTATGATTATGAAACTAATATTTTAAAATCATATACAAATGAACGGATTTCATATATAGCTTTGGAATTGTATAATAGTTGACAAGTATTGTGGAAGAGGTTTATTTGACTTCCATGAAGTGTATGATGAGCTGTATTTTGAAATGCTGGATGTTTTTGATTGGAAACTGAGAACAACTTTTTAAGTGCAGAGGTTTTGAATATGGAAAATTGAAAAATCATAGAGTTGCTTAAAGATGATATGATGTTTGATTATAGAACTAGTAAAATAAAAGAAAATAATAATTTGTTTATAATAAGTGCTAAGTTTGATTTAAGTAAGCTTGTAGAAAAGTATGCCTCAGATGTAGATAATTTGCATTTTAGAGAGTTTAAACAACCAAAAGGTAATACATGTGGTAGTTTCTTTAAAAATCCTTCTAAAGAGATGTCAGCATGAAAATTGATTGAGGAAGTATGACTTAAATGAAAAAAAATAGGTTGAGCGTTTTTTTCTGAATTGCATGCAAATTTTTTAATGAATGATTGAACTGCTACATATATAGATTTGCTGGAATTGGTAGAATTAGCACAAAATAAAGTAAAAAATGGTTTTAATGTAGATTTAATACCTGAAGTCAGAATTATAACTAATAAATAAATGGAAAAAGTAAGAATTCAAAAATATTTATCTCAAGCATGAATATGTAGTCGTAGAAAGGCTGAGGAATATATAGATAGGTGACTAGTCAAAGTAAATGGACAAGTGGCAAAAATAGGGGAGTCTGTATGTCCATGAATAGATGAGGTTATTCTTTTAGATAAGGCAATAGAGGAGCAAAAAAAACTTGTCTATTATAAGTTGAATAAACCTAGATGAATAGAAACAACTTGTGCTCAGCACAATGAAAAAAATATAGTTGATATAATGGATGTCCCAGAAAGAGTATTTCCAATTGGTAGACTTGATAAAGAAACTACTGGACTTATTTTGATGACGAATGATTGAAGACTAGCAAATTATTTGATGCATCCTAAATATGAACATAGAAAAGAATATATAGTAGAAACTTTTTGACCAATAGATGACAAACAATTAGATGCAATGAGAAATTGATTGTTTATATTGTGAAGTTATACTAAAAATGCTTTGATTAATAGAATATCTTCATGAAAATTTAGTATAATAATCACAGAGTGAAGAAATAGACAAATCAGAAGAATGGTAGAAAAAGTGTGATCTAGAGTAAAAAATTTGAAAAGAATTAGAATTGAAAATATAGAATTATGAAATCTGGATTATGGAGAGTATAAGCATTTATCGAGTAGGGAATTGGATTGATTGTTTAAAATTTTGTGATTAAGTAAACATTAATAAAGACTAGAATTTTTCTAGTCTTTATTGTTTAATACTTTGTTCATTAGATTTATTTCATTTTTTATATTTTTTAATATGTTTATGAAAGTTTCTTTTATATCGTATTCTGATTTAAATTCCATATCTCAGAAATTTTTAAGTCTTTGACTTTCTTTGTTTAGGTTAATCAAATTATTTTTTATTTGAAGTTCTTTGAAACTTAGATTTTGCTTATCTTTTAATATATTTCTAGCCAATTTCAAGTTTATATTATAGATTTTGTCTGATATTTTTTTTCATAGTAAAGAGTAGGCTTGTTTTTTTTGATCCAATTTTTTTTCATAAAGTTCTTTTTCTATTTTTAATTTTACTTTTAGGTTTTCATTTACAGTTTTTATTCTATTTAATATATTTTGAATAATATCTTCTGCTTTTTTCTTTTCTATGTCAGTATTTTGAATTTTTCTAATTGCTATAATAGAATCATTTAGAATTTTTAAATCATTATTTAGCTCTTTGTTATCTTTTATATCGTAATTATCTAGAAAATTTTCTATTTTTTCTTTGTGTCTTATTATATAATCTTCTACTAAAATTGCTTTTTTTATATTAGAATCAGTATTGTATTCTATATCTGAAGCAAATGAATTAGAAAATGTTAATAAAAGAGTAGTATATATAATTAGGTATACTATTTTTTTCATTTTAGTTTTTGTTAATTTTTATTATTAGGTATTATATCTATGTAAGTATTTTATTCAAGATTTATTTAGAAATTATGATAATTTGTATTGATTTGGAAACAACTGGCTTAGATAAGTACAATGATAAGATTATAGAAATAGCTATGGTTAAATTTGATCCTTTGAATTTTGAAGTGATTGATACATTTAGTTCACTTGTAGATCCTGAAATATCTATTCCTGATTTGATTACAAATATCACTAATATATCTGATAGTGATGTTTTTTGAGCTCCAAAAATATCTGAACTAAAAAATGATATTGTGAATTTTGTGTGAAGTTTTCTTATACTTTGACATAATATATCATTTGATATAGATTTTTTGGTTAATAATTGAGTTAAAGTAGATAACAATATAATTATCGATACTTTCTTTTTAGCAAATATTCTTTGCTTCACAGAATCTTCACTTAATTTGGAAGTTTTGTGTAATTCTTTTTGAATTTGATTTGAGTGAGCTCATAGAGCTTTAAATGATGTAAAAGCTACTATTAGATTATTTGAAAAATTGATTTTGAAGTTTAATAAATTGACAACAGAAAAAAAACATCTTTTGTTTTATATTTTTAATAAATCTCAGGATAGAAATATAGTTTTTCTCAGAGATTTGTTGTTTCAAAATATTGATTCAAATTTAACTTTTTGAGATTTTGAGAAAAAAATATTAAAGAAAATTTGAAAAATTGAAAAAGATGAAGAATTTCTTATGGACACTAATATAGACAATAATAATATGTCTAAAATATTTAAGACACTATGAAGTGTCGAAATTAGAGCCAATCAATTGAAAATGACTGACATGGTTATGGACACTTTTATTAATAAAAATAAAGTGGTTGTAGAAGCTCCTACTTGATTATGAAAAAGTTTTGCGTATTTGATACCTTCAATTATTCATTCATTAAAAACATGAGAAAAGGTTTTTGTATCTACTAAAACAAAAGCTTTACAGGATCAATTATATACTAGGGATTTGTTGTATTTGAAAGATAATATATGATTTAATTTCAAGTACACTAAATTGAAATGAAAGAAAAATTATATAAGTGTTAGATTATTTTTTGATGAATTTTGGTTAGATGATATAGTATATAATAAAATATGATTTTTATCTAAAATATTATTGTGGTTTTTTGAAACAAAGTATTGAGAATTGGATGAATTGAATTTCTTTTGACAAGAATACTCTTATTTGAGATTTTTAAATGCTGATAGTTTTTTGGTACTTGATGATAAAAATGATTATAAAAAATATGAGTATTTACATAAAGCTAGAGTAAGGTTAGAAAATTCAAATATAATAATAGTGAATCATAGTTTATTGTTTTCTGATTTGAATAGTGAAACTTGAGTTTTGTGAAAAATATCTAATTTGGTTATTGATGAGTGACATAATATAGAGGATAGTGTAACTGATTCTCTAAAACAGAATTATAGTTTGAAGTCTTTGTGAGAGCATTTTGATGTAATAGAGAAAATATTAAATAAAATAAATTCAAAAAAAATAGAGTTTTTGAAATACAAGGAAAACCTATTTTCAAAATTGGAATTGTTGGATGATTATATATATAGTTATATAGATACTAAAGTGTGAAATAGTATAAATTTCAAAATGTGTTTAGTTAAATCAGATTTTTTTGAACAAAATGATTTTGATAATTTATTAAAGAAAATAGAACTAGACTTTTTGGACATAATGGACAAATTATCTATTGAACAAGACTATAATTTTGCCAAAGAAATAGCTTTATTACAATGAAACTATGATATAATTAGAATAATGTTGGACATAAAGACAGACAATAAATATATAAAAATATTTAGTTATAATGATAATAACTGAATCAGTTTTGAATATACTTTGTTGAATCCCTGAGAATATTTACAAAAAAATCTTTGGCTAAATGTAAATTCTTGTATTTTGACTTCTGCTACTTTGAAGATATGAGGTAATTTTGATTATTTTAAAAAAATATTGTTTTTAGATAATTTTCAATTTTATTCATTTGATAGTGACTTTGATTACAAAAAACAGGCAACTTTATTTATTCCTACTGATTTAGGAGATATAAAAAACAACTCTCTTCAGATTGTGAATTTTTTGTGAAGATTTTATTCAATTGTTAGATGAAAAGTGTTAACATTACTTACTAGTTATAGCTCTATTAAGGAAATATATACTTCTGTTAATCCTAGTTTGAAAAAAGAAGGTATAAATTTATATGCTCAATGATTGGTTTGAAGTAAGGTTAAATTGTTAAATCATTATTTATCTGACCCTGCTAATTCTATTTTGTTATGAACTGATAGTTTTTGGGAGTGAATAGATATTCCTTGAGAAGATTTAAAGTATTTGGTTATACATAAATTCCCCTTTATAGTGCCTACTGATCCTATTTTTCAAGCAAGAAGTGTATTTTTTAAGGATCCATTTCTCGAATACAGTGTTCCAAAAGCTATTATAAAATTAAAGCAATGATTTTGAAGATTGATTAGAACAAAGACTGATAGTTGATTAGTTATTTTATTGGATAATAGGATAATAACTACGGCTTGGTGATCACATTTTTTTGATGCTTTTCCTAATGATGTTAATATAAAAAAGTGAAAATCTGAACAATTTTTAAGTATACTTGAAAATAAATTTTAACTAATGCATTAATTTTTTTGTAATTATTTTATTATTATGATATTATTATATTAGTTAATTTTTAATTATATATTATGCCAGAAAATAATAATGAAGTAAAAAAGGAGATAGAATCATCAAATATTTTCGATGATTTCGCTCAAGATTCAAGTTTATTACAGGAAGTAAATAAGCTAAAAAGTGAAAATAATAAAGATAAATTTTATTATATTTCAAAATCAGCTCGTTTTCTTCAAACTATTTTTTTGATATTGTTTTTTGTTTTTGCTATATTATTAACATATATATATGTACAAAACAAAGAAGATTATAAAAATTCTAATATATTGGACCCATTATGTTTCGTATTTTTAGGAAATATTCCTAATCAAGATACATATTGTTCTTCTATAACTTCACTAAATAACACTTACACTACAAAATTAAATACATTAAAAGAAACTCAAACCAAAGATATTTTAGCTATATTAGAAAATTTGTATGAAGTAGAAAATTTTACAAAAACTAAAGAAGTAATATTTTTGACTGATAAATCTAATAATAAATTAAAAGTTTTGGAGGTATTGGAAGCGTTTGATAATTTAAAAAATAATTTTGATAAAATTGATAAACAAAAAGTACAATGTAATTGATTAATAATTGATTCAAAAGATGATGTATTATCTATGAGTTGTACAGCATATTCAGCGTGATATGAAAAATGAATTAAGTGATTTGATTGAGTAACAGACAGTTCATTGAAATGAACTTCTATATCTATTGCAAATAGTTTTTTAAATTATATTTCTAAGACTTCAGATATATTTACTATTGTAGATAGACAAAAAGTCTTTAGATCTGAAAGTGTTTTATGAGAAAAAACTGATTTTACTAACAAAACTAGTTTTAGTTTAAAATTAAAATATAACTTAAAATAATTATGGAAAGGCAAAAAAGAGAACAAAATGCAATAATCATTCACTTCATGTTTTATTTAGTATTAACTTTATGAATAGTTATTTACTTTTTTTCAAGCATTTTATGACAAATAAAACAAATAGAAGAGAAAAAAACACAAACACAAGAACTTTACAATAATATTAATAGGATTGAAAAATCCGGATTAGTTTATGATGAGTTTAAAGCTTTAACGGCTAATGAAACAAATAATACAGTTATAAAAGAAATATTAAAAAATATTACACCAGATTTTTATACAAATAATTTGGTAAATACTACTTATGCTAATTATAAAGAATTTCTCGATAATAGAGTAAAAGTATTAAATAATTCTGATAATAAGAAAAAAGTAGCAGAAAATAATGATAAAATATCAAAAATATTACCTCCTTATTCAGATACAGCCATAGATTTTTCTGAAAATGCATTGACAGATTATAAATTTGTAAATTATGTAGAATCTATAATAGAAACATTTAATTTTAGTAATGAAAATCCTATTTGAATTTCTAGAGTAAATTTAATAGATGATTATGCTATAAATAAAGCTGAATGAGATTCTTTGGATTCAAATATATATTATATTCCTTTAAATTTAGTATTATCTGGAACTAAAGCATGAGTAATTGATTTTTTATATTATATAGAAAATGTTGGTAATATAAATATTATTGATAATAATATTCAAATAAATGATAATTATTGATTTTTATCAACAAATGGTATTAAAAAAGTGTTAGAGGGAGATAAAATGTCTGCTAGTTATAATATTTTTGAACATCAAATGGTAGATATTGATAAGATTACTTTTAATGAATATATTGATACTACATATGTAACTAGATGAGAAAATAAATTTATTGATTTTATATTGAATACTCAATGAAATGATAGGTTTGAAGTAAATGTAAATTTAATGTTTTATGTAAAATGACAACCTACTTACAAGATAGTAGAATATATAAATCAAATATTAGATAAACATATGGAGTCTGTTGGTTTAGTAAATACTAATTTACAAAAAACAGGTATTGATTGATTAGATAGAATAAACTTGAATAAATATAATGATACATTGAAACAATTAAATGAAGAGATTGTAACAATTAGAAAAAATTTATGAAATTTAGATAAATTGGAAGAATTATATAAAAGAGCAATTAAAATAGATGAGTTGGTTAGCCCTATATTTAAAAATTTAAAAAAATAGTATATGAACTATAAAGAAGTAATTTCAAATTTAAAAGATTTAGTATATAAATGAGATAATATCAAAGAAATATGTGACTATATTATATTAGCCGCAGTTCTTTGAGATAGCTCAGATATTCATATTGAACCTCTTACTTCTTATGTAAGGTTAAGATACAGATTGGATTGAGAATTAAGAGAAATACTTGAATATCAAAATTTTTTACATAGTTGAGTAATAGCTAGGTTTAAAATAATGTCTGATTTAAAAATAGATGAATCTCGTGTACCACAAGATTGAAGAATCAGTACAACTATTGAATGAAAATCTCTTGATCTGAGAGTATCTACTTTACCAACAGTACATTGAGAAAAAATAGTAATGAGAATAGTAGACAAAAGTAAACAAATACCTTCACTTAATACTTTGTGAATAGAGGGGAATAATTTTACTTTACTTGAAAAGGCTATATCTTTACCAAATGGTATAATACTTACTTCTGGTCCTACTTGATCTGGTAAATCTACTACTTTGTATTCAGTTTTGACAAATTTGAATAAAATATGAGTAAATATAATGACACTTGAAGATCCAGTAGAAAATCAAGTTGATTGAATAAATCAATCACAAGTGAAACCAGATATATGATATTCGTTTGCAAATGGTTTAAGAACTGCTCTTAGACAAGATCCAGATATAATAATGGTATGAGAAATGAGAGATAAAGAAACGGTAGATATAGCGGTTGAAGCATCTTTGACATGACATTTGGTTTTGTCTACAATCCATACAAATAGTGCATCAGAAACAATTACTAGAGTACTAAATATGTGAGTGCAACCTTTTTTAATTCCTGCATCTTTTAATATAATTATCGCTCAAAGATTGGTTAGAAAATTGTGTAGTTGTAAGAAAAAAATTGGTCTAAAAGATGTTTGACCTCAAACTTTGGCAAATATAAAAAATGCTATAAGTTTAACTAGTAAAACAGAACTTGAAAATAGAGTTTGAGATAAATTGAAAAATCCATTTTTCTATGAGCCAGTAGGTTGTGATTTATGTGGATGAGATTGATATAAATGAAGAGTTTGATTGTATGAGGTACTAGAAATTACTCCTGGTGTAAAAGAAATGATTCTATCAGGAGCTTCTGCATTTAGTATAAATAGGCAAGCAATAAAAGACTGAATGATTTCTTTGGAACAAGACGGTATTATGAAAGCATTAAATTGATTGACTAGTTTAGAAGAAGTTTATAGAGTAGCTAAGAGTCAGAAGGGATAAGTGTAATGGTATGAAATTAAGTAATAAAATATCCCTATCTTGTCCACAGGATACCTCCCTACGGGTATAAATTCTTTCCCTTTAGTCAAAGAGAAAGAGGCTACAAGTAAATCCTTAACTTAATAAAATTGGTATATTGGATTTAGATTATATTTATTGATTTATGAATTATTAAAATAATTGTAAAGTTTAATTATTAAAAAAATATTATGGCAGATTTTTTAATCATGGATGATGACAAAAATTCATGAAATGACAACAATGTCCAAAATGAATCTAGTAGTAAAAAAACTGGTAGTTTAGTTGATAAACTAAACGATTTTGTCATATCTTTACAATCTGTAAAAACTAAAGAAAAAGTAATTTTTTATCGTCTTTTGTCTACAATGACAAATGCTTGAATGGCATTATTGAAAGCTATTTTAGTATTAGAAAAACAAGAAAAAAATCCTATATTTAAATCTATATTGTGAAGATTTAGTGAAGAATTAAAAGGATGAAAAAACTTATCTGAATGTATGGAATTGTATCCACATAGCTTTAGTGAAGCAGAAATTTGAATAATTAAATCATGAGAAAAGACTGGTATGTTAAATACTGTACTAAATGATTTATCTAATCAAATAGAAAAAGTAGAGTCTTTAACATGAAAAATAAAGTCTGCTATGATGTATCCTATGTTTATTATAGTGGTTGTAATAGCTGTAGTAGCAGTTATGATGACGATGATAGTACCTAAGTTATTGGATATATTTGATGATAAATCAGCTTTACCAGCATCAACCAAAGTATTAATGACTATATCAAATATATTTAGAGATTATTGGTTTTTTATGTTAATTATATTTGCAGTAGCTTTTGTAGCAATTGCTATTTGGAAAAAAACCCCAGATTGAAAGTATATTTTTGATAATATTATGCTTAAAATACCTGTTTTTTGACTTATTAATAAAAAACTAGTTTTATCAAAATTTTCTAGAATATTTTCTGGATTGAGTTCTTCTTGAGTATCAGTTGTAGAAAGTCTTAGAATAACTGCTACAGCTGTATGAAATGAAGTATATAAGCAAAGATTATTGTTATTATCAGAAGATATATCTGTTTGAATAAAGATGTGGGAGTCACTTGATGGTGATAAATTGTTTCCAGATATGATGATTCAGATGATACAAGTATGAGAAGAAACTGCAAAACTAGATAAAACTATATTGAAAGTAGCAGACTTTTATGATGATGAAGTAGACAATACAATAAGCGTGCTAAATAAGTTGTTAGAACCTTTTATTATAGTAACATTGGCTGTAATAGTATGATTTATAGCATTGGCTATAATGCAACCTATTATGAATTTGGCTGACACAGTTACTCAAGGATAGTAGTGATTTAAAATCTAAAAACATATTTTTTTACAAAATTTTGTAAAAAAATATGTTTTTTTGTATTTTAAAGTATTAAAAACTACTAGATATTTTAGCTATTTATTTTATAATTTATTATTTAAAATATCTGAATGTGAAGATTATGTGAAATATAGCATCCTATAATTGACTTTGTAGCATAAAATTGATATTATTTACGCGTTAAAAGTTTAGTTGATCTTTAACATTAACTGAAAAGTTCTTTATTGAACAATATTTTAAAAGTCTTCTAATTTATGAGGTGTATTTACAACCTTGGAAAATAGTGATTGAAAAATATAATCCCTATCCTGAATCCTTTCCCTTTAGTCAAAGAGAAAGGGGCTACATGTGAATAATAAGTAGAATAAAATTCAAGATATATTATTAATTCGATTGTTGTTTCCCAGGGTTGTGTACAACTTATGGGTTAAGGCTTTAACCTTTGTGTTTTGCTATAATATATATAATATGGTTCCAACTAATAAACAAATAGCAGTTTTACATCCATTTATTAATAATAAATGATGAGCTGTTAATATGATGATATATTTATC
Source organism: Candidatus Altimarinota bacterium (assembly GCA_028688895.1). Classification (GTDB taxonomy): domain Bacteria; phylum Patescibacteriota; class Gracilibacteria; order BD1-5; family UBA6164; genus UBA6164. Next base: position 37,900 of record JAQTXG010000015.1, read on the forward strand.
AACTTTTTTATCAAAAAATAATAATAATGTTTCACTTTATACTTTCTCTTATGATAGACTAATATTTCCTTTGGATTTAGAAGTAGTATTTTTCAAGAACTTTAAACTAGTAAGTTTTTTTAAAATAGCTTATCAGATTAGAAATTGTGATTATATAATTATATGAAATTCACCTATGCAATTTGTATGAGTGTTTTCAAAAATATTTTTTGCTTCAAAAGCTAAACTTATTTGGTGGCATCATCATTATCCATGGTATTATAGTCAAAATGCGAATGTATTTGTATTGTTAAAAAGATTACTAGAAAAAATTTTTATAAAAAAAATCGATTCTGTAATTGTTAATAGCAAATATTTACAAAGTTCTATAAAAGATATTTACGAGATTGATTCAAAAATACTATATCCTGTTTTGGATAATCAGTTTTTGAGTTATAATAATGAAAACAAAAATACAAATTTTAATCCTAATACTTTATTTACTTATGGTAGGTGGTGAGAATGAAAAAATATAGACCTCATTTTTAATGTTTATGATAATTTAAAAAACAAGAGTCGTGACCTTGTTTTGATCGTTTGATGAGAATGAGAAAAATTAAATTATTATAAAGATAAATATAAAAATGAAAAAAGTATAAAATTTCTATGAATGGTTGATAAAACTCAAATAATAGAAAATTTAGAAAAATCGAGTTTATTTTTATTTCCTTCTAAAATTGATTCTTTTTGATTAGTCATATTAGAATCTATGTCTATTTGAGTTCCTGTTGTATCTTTTAATATTGCTTGAGCTAAAGAAATAATAAAAAATTGAATAAGTGGATATTTGGTAGATTCAGATGATGAATTTATCGAAAAAACTTATAAAGTTTTAAATAATTCTGAACTCAGACAAAATCTTTCTATAGAAGCTGTAAAAACTGCTAAAACATTTTCAGAAGATACTTTTTATAAGAATCTATCTGATATTTTTAACTCTATGAAATAAATAGAATACTTATAATAAAATTATAAGATTAATTAAAATTAATTTTATTTATATAATCATAACGATTTATGAATTTATTCAAAAGAGCTACTGCTACTGTTGCATTAGTGACTCTTGTTTCAGGGATTTTCTCTACAGGAGCATACGCATCAAGCAGTACTGAAATAGAAGCAGCTAATGCATTGGCTGCTGCTGGTTACATTGTTGATCATTCTGATGATACTGCTGCTTATAATCTTAATCAAAATGTATTAAGACAAGAAATAGCTGCAGTTGCTAGAGCTGTTGCAGGTTTAGATAAAAAAACAACTTGTGATGATTCATTTAAAGATGTTTCTGCTACAACTCCAAATACTTGGGCTTGTTATTCTGTTGAAGCTTTATTAGATGCAGGTTTAATTGCTGCTAATGAAAATTTCAGACCAGAAGCTAATATTACTAAAGCTGAAGCTGTAGGTATGATGGTTAAAGCTGCATTCGGTGACGAATATGCTTACGATTCTACTTTAGGTACTTCTTGGCAAGAACAAGTTGTAGATTTCGCTGTTGCTAAAGGTGTTATAGCTGATTTTACAAACTATAATACTCCTGCTACTAGAGGTTTCGTATTCGAAGCTGGTAACGAAGCTATC
>JAQTXG010000016.1 GCA_028688895.1 Candidatus Altimarinota bacterium
AGTTTCGAGAATGAACATCTGACAAGTACTAGAAACACATCTAGGTATGGCAGCAAAAAAACTAGGTATAAAGGTTGCTACTCCTATATTGAATGGTATTTCTGTAGAACAAATAACAGAATTGATGCTGAAAGCTGGTATGGAACATGATGGTAAAGTACAATTATATGATGGTAATACTTGAGAAGCATTCAAAGAAAGAACTACTGTTTGAATAAAATTTATGTTGAAACTACACCACTTGGTAGAAGACAAAATCCATGCTAGATCTGTATGACCTTACTCTATGGTTACTCAACAACCACTTTGAGGTAAAGCTCAAAACTGAGGACAAAGATTCTGAGAAATGGAGGTTTGGGCACTTGAAGCATACGCTGCAAGTAACATATTACAAGAAATGATTACAATCAAATCTGATGATGTGGCAGGTAGAACTCAAGCATACGAAGCTATAGTTAAAAATGCTCCAATCAAAAAACCAAATATCCCTGAATCATTCAATGTACTATTAAAAGAATTACAATCTATTTGATTAGACTTAGACTTATTAGATGTAGATGAATTACAAGTAAAAGAAGACGAAGCAATGGAAAGATACGAAGAAATTATCAAAATAGAAAATAAAGTATTAGCAGAAGTTGTTGATAATGGTGAAGTTGAATAGAAATCTAAGAACCCCTCTCAATTCTCCCCTTGTCAGGGGAGATGAGGCTCAAGTAAAATAAAATATTCCTCCCATGATAAGGGGATGTGGCTGAAAGCCGGAGGGGTACTGAGTTAAGGAATAAATCAACTTAAAATTTTTTAATCTCTAATTATAATCCGAATGTTTGACAAATCATTAGATAATTTTCTAAATGACAAAATCACTGATTTTTCAGAAATAGCAAAAGATATAGGGAAAAAAGATATAACTAAATGAAAAAATTTAGATAATCTTGCTTGAATATCACTTGGTATATCTTCACCTGAAAGAATCAGAGCTTTATCTCACGGTAAAGTGCTTATAAGTGAAACAATAAATTATAGAACTCAAAGACCAGAAAGATGAGGTTTGTTTTGTGAACAAATCTTTGGTCCTAGAAAAAATTATGAATGTGCATGTGGTAAATATAAAAGAATTAGATACAAATGAATAGTTTGTGAAAGATGTTGAGTAGAAGTAACTAAAACATCAGTTAGAAGAGAGAGAATGGCTCATATAGATTTATATGCTCCAGTTGCTCATACTTGGTACTTGAAATCAGTTCCAGGTAGAATAGGTTTGTTACTTGATTTACCAGTTAAAAAATTGGAACAAGTAGTTTATTTTGCATCATATATTATCACAGATGTATATGAAGAAAAATTGAAAGAAGCAAACAAAGAATTGGATGATAAATACAAAGTATCAAAAGCAGAATTACAAAAAGAAGTACAAAGAGAAATAAATGAAATAACTATCAAAAGAGATACTTGAGAATTAAATGAAAAAAAATTTAAAACAGAAGAAGCTATTTTGATGAAAAAAATAGATGATCTTACAGCAGAATTCGAAGAATTGAGAGCATGATTGAAATCACTACAAGTATGAGCTATTATTTGAGAATTGGAATACAGAGTTTTAGACTCAAAATTTCCACATGTATTTTCGTGAGGTACATGAGCAGAATTTTTAAAAATATTACTTACTAGAATAGATTTATTAAAATTTATCGAAGACCAAGAAAAAGAGTTAAGACAATCTACTCAAATAAAACAAAAAAAGATACTACAAAAAATCAAACTTGCTTCAAACTTACTTAAATCTGGTCAAAGACCAGAATGGTTTATATTGGATGCACTTCCTATTATACCACCAGATTTGAGACCAATGATTCAACTAGATGGTTGAAGATTTGCATCAAGTGACTTAAATGATCTATATAGAAGAGTTATAAACAGAAACAACAGACTTAAAAAATTGATTGAACTATGAGCTCCTGACGTAATCTTGAAAAATGAAAAGAGAATGCTTCAAGAATCAGTAGATATGTTGCTTACTTGAGAAACTAGAACAAATAGATCATGATTTGTAACAGCAAACAAAAAGAAATTAAAATCACTTACTGAAATACTAAAAGGTAAACAAGGACGTTTCAGACAAAACTTATTAGGTAAGAGAGTTGATTATTCTGCTAGATCTGTTATCGTAGTATGACCATCACTTAAAATAGATGAATGTGGTCTACCAAAAACAATGGCTTTGATTTTATTTAAACCATTTGTAATAGCAAAACTTATAGAAGATGGTTATGTTTACAACATAAAACATGCTGAAAGATTTATAGAAAAAAGTACAAAAGAAGTTTGGGATGCACTAGATGAAGTAATTGATGGTAAATACGTACTTATGAACAGAGCTCCGACTCTACATAGACTATCTATCCAAGCATTTAAACCAGTACTAGTTGAAGGTAAAGCTATACAACTACACCCTCTTACTTGTCCTGCATTCAATGCCGATTTCGACTGAGATCAAATGGCAGTACATCTACCTATTACAGACAAAGCTCAAGCAGAAGCTAGAGAATTGATGGTGACTTCAAAAAACCTATTAGCTCCTTCTTCATGAGAACCTATAGTTACAGCATCTCAAGATATGATTTTGTGATCTTATTATGTAACAGCACTTGCTCCAAAAGGATTATGAGCTTGAAATATATATGGAAATCTGAGCGAAGTAGAATGTGCATACGATGCTTGAGTGTTATGAATTAAATCACCTATAAAAGTAAGAATTGATGGACAATTAGTTGAAACTTGCTATGGTAGATTATTATTCAATGAAATAGTTCCAGCATGACTATGATTTATAAACGAAACACTTAAAAAAGGTGCTCTTAAAAATATATTATCTAGATCATTTGAAGAACTAGGTTCTGAAATAACTGCTAAATTTGTAGATGATATCAAAAATTTCTGATTTAAATATTCTACATTATCATGATTATCTATCTCTATAGATGATATGGTCATGCCTGAAAATAAAAAAGAATTATTAGCAGCATGATGAGAAAAAGTAAAATATATCCAAAAGAAATGGTGGCTTGGATTCCTTACAGAAGATGAAAAATACAACCAATCAATCAAGATATGGGCTGAAGTAAAAAAGACTATAGAGTGAGAAATGAAAGAATTATTTGGTCAAGATAACCATGTATTCAACTTCATTGATTCATGAGCTAGATGAAACCGGTGAAATATTACACAATTGTGTTGAATGAAATGACTTGTAGCATCTACATCAGGTAAAACTATCGAGTTACCAATCAAATCAACTCTAAAAGAATGATTCTCTACACTAGAATATTTTATCGCTACACATGGTTGAAGAAAAGGTAAATCAGATACTGCCTTGAAAACTGCACAATCTGGTTATCTTACTAGAAGACTTGTAGATTCATCACAAAATATAATAGTAAAAGAAGACGATTGTAATACAGTTCATTATAAAAACGTAGTTAGAAATGAAGTAACAGGATGATTTGTAGAAAAATTTGAAGACAGAATATATTCTCATACTTTGGCTTCTGATGTAAAAAATGCAGAATGAAAAGTGATAATAGAAGCTGGTACAATAGTAGATACAAATATATTAAAAGTATTGAATGCCAATTCTATAAATTCTGTAAATATCAGATCTGTACTTACTTGTGAAACAGAAGGTTGAGTATGTAAAGCTTGTTATGGTTTAGATTTAGGTCTAAACAAAGAAGTAGAAATAGGTACTCCAGTTTGAGTAATAGCAGCACAATCTATCTGAGAACCAGGTACACAGTTGACGATGAGAACTTTCCACTCAGGTTGAGTAGCGAAAGAAGGATGAGATATGACACAAGGTTTGGCTAGAGTAGAAGAATTATTCGAAGCTAGAAATCCAAAAGTAGTAGCTGAAATATCTGATATAGACTGAATAGTTGAAGTAGAACAAACAGAATCAAACTTACTAGTGAGAGTAATAGCAGAAGAATTACAAACAGAGGAATATTATTTTGAAGACAATTTTGATGTAATAGTAAAAGTTGGTCAAACGGTAAAGAAAAAACAAATAATAGCTAGAAGTAACAAAGATAAACAAAAATTGGTGGCAAACTACTCTTGAGAAGTTAAAAAAATAGAAGAATGAATGATAGTGATAAAAGATGTAGAAAACAGAGTATTTGAATACACTTTTGAACTAGGTAAAACATTACTTGTTAAAAATGGAGACAAAATCTCTGTTTGACAAAAAATTACAGCCGGTTCACTAAGTATTCAAAAATTGAAAGAAGTTGCTTGAGTATTAGCTGCTGAACAATACATAGTAGATGATATCAAATCAATATACGCATCACAATGACAAACAGTTAATTCAAAACATATCGAATTAATAGTGAGACAAATGTTTTCTAGAGTCAGAGTTACATCTAAATGAGACAGTGAATTTTTCCCTTGAGATATAGTAGATATTATCAAATTCAAAGCTGAAAATAACAGACTTATCAGAGAAGGAAAAAGAGCAAGTATAGCTGAAAGATTATTACTAGGTATTACAAAAATCTCTCTTTACACTGATTCATGGTTATCTGCTGCATCTTTCCAAGAAACTGTTAGAGTACTTGTAGAATGATCTGTATCAGGTAAAATAGATAAGTTCAAAGAAATGAAAGAAAACGTAATTATAGGTAGACTTATCCCAGCTTGAAAACAATACAGGAGATTAAACGATCAAATGATTGCTTCAGATGACGAATATTTCGATGTATATGATGATGAAATAGATGTATGAGAAAGACATTTGATAGAAATGGAAGAAGTAATGGCACATGAAAGTGATTTTTAATACACACAAAAAAACGAAACTTTAGTTTCGTTTTTTTGTGTTTTTGAATATTATATAACTACTTTATTTCCTATCATATAACATATGAAAAAACAAATACTTTTTTTGATTTTTTTAGTTCTTTTTTTATCTAGTTGTATAAAAATGAATTATGATTTAGTCATCAGTGAAGACTATTGATTAGATGGAAATGTCACTATAGATTATACAAAACTAAATGCATATTCTGACTCATTATCTAGTTCATTTACATGATCTACTAATACAAAAAAAACACCATGTGAAAGTGCAGAGTCAAGTTCTGGCTCTATGGACGAAGTTTTTACAAGCTTTACATGTGTTAACTTAGATGAAAACAAAGCACAACTTTCTTGAAAAATGAATTCATTAAAAGATATCATTGAAGTAAAAGATAATGGATTTTATTTAAACTTAAATAAACTTTTTGGAAAAAACAGTTTATCAGTACAAGATGAGCAAAACTCAAATACCGATGAAACAGCTAAAAATCAATCTATAGCTATGTTAAAAAGTATGTGATTTGAAATAGATTACAAAATATCATTTCCATGAAAAATAATAGAATCAAATGTATGAGATTTTGAAAATAATATCCTAGATTTTAGTATCTATGATGTAAGTCAAACAGAAGAACCTTATGTTATATTTACTGAAACTAAAGCTGGTCAATCTAACTCTAGTAATTATATAATTACTATTGATTCAAAGCAGGAAGTAACTAAAAAACTTAGTGTAGCTACTTTTATGATTGATAAAAGTACAAAGTGAAATAGAGATAGACAAAAATTTGATAAACTTATTCCACTTATGAAAGAAGATAAAATAGTAAATTTATTATACAGACTTTCAAAAATAGACAAAACAAACAAAATATATATAAAAAATAAATTAATTCTAGATTATCTAGAAGCAAGATTAAATATGGAACTGCATAATAGATAGATATATAATATATACACATTATATATAAAAAAATATAAAATAATTTGCTTTATCAAAAAATAAACATATACTGAATTTACTTTAATAATAAAATAATAGTTATGAAAAAAGAAGACAATAAGCAAATAGATGAACTGAAGAGTATATTAGTAGATTTTATTAATATACAAACAAAGTTCAACGAAGAGCAAAAACAGTTCAACGAAGAGCAAAAACAGTTCAACGAAAAAATTGATAAAAAGATTGATAAAGTACAATATTTTTTAGAAGAAACAATAGCTGAAAATACAAAAATATTTTTTGATGAACAAATTCAAATAAAAACTCACGTCAGAGTATTAGAAAAAGATATATCAAATCTTAAACAAGATGTGTTAGAATTATCATCTCAAGTAAGAGTGCTACAAAGAGCATAAAAAAATGTAAGATTTGAAAAATCTTACATTTTTTTATAAATCATTCAACATATTCAATACATCATCAGCATCATCATCGGCATCACTTGATTCTTGTTCTTTGATTTTTTTCTTTGAATCTTTCATTTGAAATTCTTGCCATTCTATCAAATGTTTTTCATTTAAGTTTTTTATTTCATTTTGGTATTTTTCTTCTAGTTTTTCCAATTTTTTCTTTTCAGTATCTAGAATATTGAACAATCTATCTACTTGTTCATTAGTCATTGAAGGCAAAATATCAAACCAATATTGTCTTTCATCATCATCCATAGATTCTGTAGCCAACACCAAATCAACCAACTCTTTATATTGAGCTAGTATTTCATCTGAGATATTAAAAGTTTTACCATTTTGTTTTATTTCAGCCATGTTTTATTGTTAATAATAAATAAGTTTTTATGTAAAATTCTAGAAATCACTATTCCATCTAAATTTAAAATAAGAATTTCAAAGATGAAATAGAGTAATTACTTTTTACATTAAACTTAATACTCTTATATTATACCAAACTTTTTAAAAATTTGCAAAAAAAAAATATAAGTTATAATAAAAATATACAAAAAATATTTATTTTACATAAATCTATATAATTATGATTACATTATATTTAGGAGTTTACACTTTTTTATTAGCATTATTATGGTGATTATTTATAGTAGCCAAGATACATTCTTACAAATTTAAGAGTTTTTCAACTCATATACAAAAAGTCACAAATTCTCTAATCATTTTTTTAATCATTTTATCACTTATTTGATATTTTGTTATTTTTTATTGATTATCAAATACTACTACTAGTGTAAAAAACTATTGATCAGTAGATACGAAAGAAATAAATTATTAATTAACATATAAATATATGACACTTTTTACAAAAATCATAAATAGAGAAATCCCATCTGAAATTGTTTATGAGCAAGACAATATTGTAGTTATAAAAGATATTTACCCAAAAGCAAAAACTCATTTACTAATAATCCCAAAAAAAGAAATACCGACTATAAATGATTTACATGATAACGATAGAGAATTATTGGCAGAAATGTTTTTTGTGGCAAAAAAAATAGCAAAGGATTTATGAATCGATGAATGATACAAATTACAATTCAATGTATGAGAAAAATGATGACAAGAAATAATGCATATACACTTACATCTATTATCTAACTTATAATAATCATGAACAAAAATAAAATAATATTCGCTATTCTATGAATATTGCTACTTATATGAATAATATTTATAGCTACAAAATTAAATGACAATTCAAAAAATAATGCCAAAAAATCAGATTGAGTTTTCAATATATGGATGATTTGAGATGATACAGAAACAGCAAAAAAAGTAGTAGATCATTTTAAACAAATTCACCCAGAGTACAGTTCCCAAGATATTACAGTAGAGAGTTTTTGATCATATGATGATTATTATTATTCTCTTTCTTCGGCTATTATTCAGTGAAAAGCACCTGATTTATTTGTATTAAACAACAACGAAAAAAATCCTATTTTTTCAAATCAAGTAATATGAATTGATCCAAATACTATAAATCCAAATGATTTCAGAAAAAAGTATAAGTTATTATTTTCAGATGATTTAATTATTACTTCATGAGAATGAGAACAAAGCCAAGAATATCTGACTTGATTACCAGTTTGATATGAAACATTGTGAATTTTCTTCAACAGGAGATATATAAAAGAAGCTGATTTATCTTCTATTTCATCGCTAAATAATGTTATTTCAAATATAAAACAAAGCAATTCAAATATAATCCCAATTGGTATTTGAAATGGTTCTACAGTACATGATTCATCTGATATTATGACACAATTTTTTATGCTTGAAACAGATGTTTCAGGATTAAAAGACATAGATTCAAACAAGATGAAGCAATCATTGTCAGCATATTTACAATACTGAGATGAGCAATGAGATAATTGATACAATTCAAAATATGCTGATTTATCTAGTAATTGAAAGAATAATGTAGACCTGTTTTCCGAGGGAGATGTATATATGGTTGTTTGATATCCTAGTCTTATAAAACAAATAAAAGACAAATGATATAGTAAAAATTTTCTATTAGCTACAGCTTTTCCACATTATTTTTCTGGACAAGGAAAAACACTTGTAAATTACAATTATTTTGTTATAAACAAAGATTCATCTAAACAATCATTGGCTAACTCATTTTTAGAATATCTTTCTAGTGATATCTGAGCATGAGAATATTTAAAAAACTTTCCATATTATCTACCAGCATTATTATCTCTAGAATCAGATAAATTAAAAGAAAAAATAGATGAATGATACAATATTATATTGGATGATTTTTATGATGATAGTTATGAAATGTCTAGTTTTGACAAATGAGTAAAAAGTATTTATGATAAAAATATAATACCTATACTAGATAATCCAGTAAATTACGAAAAAGCATTTGAAAAATTCAAAGAAAGTATTATGTGTAAATCTAAAAAAATAGAAACTCTAGAAGATTTATCAGAAAGTTGTGATAAATAATTATTTTAACAGAATCCCATCCTGAAAAGGCAATACTATTATATTAAGACACAAATGACTAAAGCCATCTGTTGAAAAAATGTAATTTCCTACATATCAACAGAATGCTTTAGCTTTCTGTGAATATTACAATAGTATTGCTGAAAAGGAGGGGATTAATTATATTTTATGAAGCAAAATTATTGTTATATACATATTCCATTTTGTACAAGTAAATGCAAATATTGTAGATTTGCATCATTTTGAAATATAGATCAATTAAAAATAAATCTATATGTAGAAAAATTGATATGAGAAATAAAAAAATCATCTTTCAATATAGAAGAAAAGACTTTAAATAGTATATATTTTGGTTGATGAACTCCGAGCGTATTGAAAATAGAGCAATTATGAGATATAATAAACGCACTTAAAGACAAGTATGCATTTGAAAAAGATATAGAAATCTCGATTGAAGCAACCCCGATTACTATTACACAAGAAAATTTAATATGATGGAATGAATTATGAATAAATAGACTGAGTATATGAGTTCAAAGTCTAAATACTGATACTTTAAAAGAAATAGGTAGATGAGAAAAATGAGATATAATTAATGCACTAGATAATATAAAACATTTTTTATCTGAAAAAAATATAGATTTAAACATATCAATCGATATCATAATAGGTTTACCATATGTAGAAAAATGAGAAGTCAAAGAGGATATTTTAGATATATTACATAATAATTATTTTGTGAAACATATATCCGTATATATGCTAGAAGAGTATTATTGAGAATGAGAAAGAGATAGTAAATTTCAAAAAGTAGTTTATCCAACTGACTGGAAATGCAAATGAATACATGAAAATGATTATTTAGATGAATACATAGATATAAAAGAAACTCTAAAAACAAAATGATTTAACTCATATGAAATATCAAATTTCGCAAAACAATGATACGAATGTAAGCATAATCAATCATATTGGAATCACTCAAATATTCTAGCTTATTGACTATGAGCACATGGATTTATAAACAATACAAGATATAGTAACAGTGAAGAGTTTTTGAATTACTATTCTGAAAATGCTAAAGAATATGAAGCTTTGGATAATCAGCAACTAGATATAGAAAAACTAATGTTTTGATTGAGAACAAGTTGAATAGAACAAGAATTATATCAAAATTTTGATACTGAAAAAATATCATATTTTGTAGATGAATGATACTTACAAAAAAAATCAGACAAAATACATTTATCTGACAAGTGAGTATTGTTATTGGATTATATATTGGGGGAATTGCTATAAAAAAAACTATTCTAACGAATAGTTTTTTACTTATCACTAAGTGCTTCTTTGAAGTGATCAAACAGGTGATTTATTAAATCATCTAGATTTTTGTAATCTTCTCTTTCAAATCTGTAAGATTTTCCATCCAAGTTAGCTTTTACTACACCATCAAATAAACCTTTTTTATTTTTTTCTAAGTCTATTTCTATGATACCTTCAGCATCATCTTTATCAAATTTGTTTAGGTAGTGGTCCAATTTTTTATTTAAGTTTTCTCAAACTAATCTTTCTACAACTTCTTTTGACTCAACCAAGTCGTTTCCAACATGTAATTTTATTTGGATTTCCATATTTTCGTTTAAAGATATAAAGTAGATACATTTTATCACTTTGTTTACTAAAATCAAGACAAATTGAAAAAATTTGTTGAAAAATAAGAATTAATAGATATAAATATAAGTAATAATATAACCCTATTCTGAATACTTAACCCAAAGTCTTAGGAATTACATAGGAGTAAGTATAATTAATTAACCAAAGAAAAATGACAAAATACATAAAAACGATATGACTAGAAATACATATAAGAGTAAAATCAAAAACAAAAATGTTTTGTAGTTGTACTAATGCAGTAGCTCTAGCAGAAGAACCAAATATAAATGTATGTCCAGTATGTATGTGATTTCCTGGTATGCTACCTGCGTTAAACAAAGAAGTAGTTAGACTATGAATGATTGGTGGTATGATGATGTGATGTGAGATAAACAAAGTATCTAGATTTGACAGAAAAACATATTTTTACCCAGATAATCCAACAGCATATCAAATCACACAATTGTATGAACCAATAGTTTGAAAATGAAGTGTAAAAGTAATAGTAGATGACCAAGTCAGAGAATTTGCTATACATCATATGCATTTAGAAAACGATGCTTGAAAACTAGTTCATGCTGGTTGAAAAACTCTTTGTGATTTCAATAGAGCTTGAAGTCCACTAATGGAAATAGTTACAGATCCAGTTTTTCATGATAGAGAAGAAGTTATGGAATTTTTAAAAGAGCTACAAAAACTGATGAGAGCAGGATGAGTTTCAGATGCTGACATGGAAAAATGACAAATGAGATGTGATGTAAATATCTCGGTAGCACCAGAAGGATCAAGCGAACTTTGATCTAGAACAGAAACAAAAAATGTAAATAGTTTCTCAGCTATATGAAGAGTAATAGACCATGAATCAAAGAGACAAATCAATATACTTGAATCAGGGTGAGTAGTAGACCAAGAGACTAGATGATGGGATGATGAAACAGGTACTTCTAAATCTCAAAGATCAAAAGAAGATGCTATGGATTATAGATATTTTCCTGAACCAGACTTGTTACCACTTGTATTGGATGATGAATTTATAGCAGAAGCAAGAGCGTGAATACCAGAATTACCTATAGAAAAGAGACTTAGATATTTAAATGAATACTGATTATGAGTAGATGACGCTAGATTACTTACTACTACTAGAGAATTAAGTGAGTACTTCGACGAACTAGTAAAACTTACAAACGACCCTAAAAAATCTTGTAGTTACATCACTTCTACTATTATTGCGATGATAAATGAATCTAGTGAGATAAATAGTATAGATGAATTGAGATTTGATATAAAAGAATTAGCTAGAGTTATACAATTAATCAATAACAAAGAATTATCATCTACAAATGCAAAACAAGTGATAGATGAATTATTCAAAAACTGATGAGAAACAGATATAATAGTAGATGAAAATAATCTCAGACAAAAAAATGATACAGAAGCATTAGAAAAAATAGTAGATGAAGTATTGGCTAATAACACAGCACAAGTACAAGACTATAAATGATGAAATGTAAATATATTTGGATTTTTTGTATGACAATGTATGAAAGCATCAAAATGACAAGGAAACCCAGTTATTTTCAATGAATTATTAAAGAAAAAATTGGATTAATAAAGAATAAAATATACTTATAAAATACTTTCTAAAAAGCTAGATTTTAAACAATCTAGTTTTTTTAATGCTCAAAATTTTGCTTGTAAAAAAAATATATGTTAAAATAATTCTAGTTAATTAATTTGAATTTAATTTTACAAATATGAATTTTATTAAATCACTACAAAAACTTACACAAAATAAAAAAGTAATTTTATATGCTTTTGTATTTTTAATTGCCTTTTATTTATTGAATGACTCTACATTTGCAGCTGATGCATCTGGTTTAGATTTTCAACAAACCAAGGAAACAGTTACAACTTGGTCTAATTGATTATTGAGTTGAATCAGTATGATATTGGCTTTATTTATGTATTTATCTACCATATTTTTATCTCCAGCATGGATAAACGGTAGTTTGTTTTGATTGAATTGATATTTCAAAGATATATGGATACTTGTATCAAATCTAGTATATTTCATTTTTGCATTCATTTTGATATGGATAGCATTTATGAATATTATTTGAAGAAATGCAGACCAATATCAGCTTAAACAAGCTTTACCCAAATTTATAGTCTGAGTATTAATAGTACCATTCTCATGGTTTTTGGTTCAATTTATACTTTCACTGTCTGCAATACTTACTATAGCCTCGTTATCACTTCCATTTGAAACATTTGAAACTTATCATCAAACAATGGAATGAGTAACAGTACCTACAGATTGTACACTAGATTTGAGATCTAAAACAGAAAAAACAGCAGCATCTAATGGTGGTCAAGTACAAGAATGATATTTCCATTGTAAAGAATGAAAAGAAGTAAGTCTGAACGAATTAGGTTGAAATGCAGATGCTATAGACTCTATTTTTTGAATAATAGCTATGTACAACTACTGAGTTTTATGATTGGAGAGAACAGATTGAATAGACCAAATAGATATGAATTTAGTTCAAAATTTTTGAGATTTGGTAGTAAAGATAGTATTTGACTTGCTATTTGTATTTGTATACTCTATATTGATGATAGCTATATGAGTAGTATTAATGGTTAGGTGAATATACATATGGATATATATAATGATTTCACCAGTGTTTTGACTTATGTACTTTTTTGATAAAAAAGATTGATGATGAGATTGATTTTTTGCAAAATTCAATGTAAAAGAATTTATAGCCCTTGCTATGGTTCCAGTATATACTATGTTGGCACTTAGTTTCTGATTATTATTTTTGTTTATAGTATGAACAGGTATGACAACTAGTTCAACTCAAAGTCAATCATGATGATGAGTATCAGTTGCGAATAACAAAGTAGAAGTATGAAAATTTACGTTAAATATAGAATGACAAGTTTCAAAAGTGGCAAATAGTACAAATCTACTTAAACAGATTTGAAATGATACACTATGAATTGTTTGAAGTTTAATCTTGAAAGTATTTGGTATAGTTATACTATGGTGAGCTGTTATGGCAGCACTTAGGACATCAGAAATCACAAAAACTATTACTCAGCCTTTACATGACTTCTGAGCAAAAGTATGACAAATCATGACTTCTGCACCTGGAAATCTACCATTATTTGGATGACAAAGTATGAATAGTATGAATACTGTTGCAAGTAAATTTGGTTGATATATAGACCAAAAAAATGTTGATAGAGCATCAAATTTTGTTACAAAAAATATGCCATTTATGGATACAGGTTGAGCACAAAGAGTTACAGATAATGAAAGAAATAAAGCAAAAGTTAATTCAATAAATGCAAATTGACCTACAAATGAATTACTCGATGCATGGCAAAGTTATTTAAAAAATCAATGAAAAGTTAGTAATATCAATAATCTAGAATGATCTAAAGATTTATTAAAACTTTACGCAGAAAAAGTTGGTATAAATTGAGCAAAAGATATGAAGTTAAATTCAGAACCAGATATTGCAAAATTAATAACAGATATAGAATGAAAATTTGAATCATCAACGGTATGAAGATGAGCTTTGGAAAATAATCAAGCATGACAAGTATTATGATCTACGGAAATCGATAGATTAATTGAAAAAATATCTGATAATTGAAATAATAATAGTTCATCAACAAATAATACAAATATAAGAGTTGATGTAAACTGAATACTTTCTTGAATATGAGTACAAGATGTACAATTAAATAAAGATAATTCTTGAAAATATAATACTACTTGAGATGATAGTTATATAGCAAAAAATATAACAGATATAAAACAAGTATGATTAATTGATAAATTTACAGATAATTTAAAAGATAATCTGAGAAAATACTATAATGATAAATGAGAATATGTATCATGATGAGGACAAACTTGATGAAAATTTCCATGGGAAATAACTCCTAATCCATAAAAATAACCCAAAAGCCTCCGGCTTCGGGTTATTTTTTTTCAAATCTAATCAAAAATTCATCTATCTCGACTACTTCCACATCGTCATAATGAGTCTTTTTAAATCACAAATCTTCTATATTTTTTATAAGTATATATTTTTTAAATCCATCTCATATTTTTTGAAATTTACTTATCTCTTTTTTGATTTCTTCTTTTGAGTTTTGGTTTGTTATATGTATATATATCTTTTCTGCTCAACTATGTTTATCGTGTTCATCTATATATCAATTATCTCTTAATATTCAATAAAACGCAAAATCAAAATTTCAAAAAGTTCAGCTATATATATCATAGTTATGCAATTCCAATATATTAAAAATCAGATTTTCTACAAGTATATCATTTGATAAATTGAAATCAGCTAAACTATTTCTAATACCATTGTCACTGAAATAATACTTAGCTTTTGTTGTAATAGCTTTATTGTTCTTCAAATCATACAAATAAGACCTTTTTATAATCTTTTCTTGCAAAGAAAAATCTATATAATCTATTGTAGTTTTAAGTGATATTTTTTGTATATAATCAAGTTTTTTTTGCAATTCTCTTAGTGAATAATGTATACTATTATTAGCTAAATATTTCATAGTAAATATATAAAGTTCTATACTTTTAACTCAATAATTTTTAAATATATCATTTAAAAATATATCACTTACAGACAGATTTAGATATTTTTTCTTTACATCATTACTATCTAGTGATTTGACTTCATTTAGTGATCCATACTTCAAAGATGATTTAATATTATCACTTACTAAATCTATATCAGCATGTATCTCCAGTTCTTTTATTCATCAGATTTTTATAGTATTTCATATTAGAATTGTCTTGTAGTTTTCTTTATATATTTTTGATATAAAATCCTTTACTCATTCTATTTTTGATATATCTTGAAGTATAATTATTTTTGGATTTTTGTATAACTTTGTATACTCATTTAACAAATATTCTAAATCATATCAAACAGATACTGTATTAGATATGTCATCAGATTTATTGAAATAAAAGTAATTATTATTCAATTTTGTTTTACTTATAAATTCCTTGATAAAATTTATCTTTCATATGTTTTTTAATCATTTTATAATTACTAGTTTATCTTTATTCAATATACTTACTACTTTTTTTATATTTTTATTCCCAGTATCATAAAAACTTTCTCTATCAAGTACAAAGAAATTTACCCTATCTGTGTTACTCATATTTTTGTATAACTTTACTTATATAAAATAATTGATTTTAGTGTTTCATATATTAATTATATATAAAAAATGTCAATCTAATAAAAAAAATAAAAAGCTATTTATTTTTCTATTTTTTTGGTTATAATGTTAAAAATACAATTAATAATTAATCAAATAATATGGAAGAAAAAATTAAAACACTCATAAAAGATGTAGTAAAATTAAATTATGATATATCATTATCAGATATAAATCTAGAAAAACCACCCAAAAAAGACTTGTGAGACTATGCTTTTTGATGTTTTTTATTATCTAGAGAATTGAAAAAAAATCCAAATCAGATATCTATAGAGTTGGCAGACTTACTAAAAAGTCAAGCAGATATACAATTTACCAATGCAAGCTGACCATATCTAAATATAAAAGTAGCAAACAATCAATTTTCTAGTATTTTTATAGATTTGTACACAAACAAAGATAAATTAATCTGAAACAATGAATACAATAGCGAAACTATAGTCATAGATTATATCTGAGCAAATGTATGAAAACCTCTACATATAGGTCATATGTGTACTCCAAACCAAGGACAAACTATGGTAAATCTATATAGAAAACTGTGATACAAAGTGATAGCTGATACACATATAGGGGATTGGTGAATTATATTTGGTAAACTGATTACAGCATACAAACTATGGTGAGATAGAGATAAATTACAAGAAAATGCTATAGATTATTTGATGGAATTATATATAAAAATAACTGAAGAAATAGAAAAAGATGTGTCACTTGAACAAACTACCAGAGATGAATTCAAACTACTTTCAGAGTGAAATCTTGAATCAGTTGCTCTTTGGAAGGAATTTACTAGTTATTCAATCAAATCTGTACAACTACAATTAGACAGATTAAATATAAAACCAGACTACAATATCTGAGAAAGTTTTTATGAATGATTAAATTTTCCAAAAATGGAAGATTATCCAGACCTAAAATACACTATGACAGACATAGTAAATGAACTGATAGAGAAAAAAATAGCTACTAGAAATGAAGACAATTCTGTATGAGTAGAGTTTGACGAAAATACTAAAATGCCTAGCTGTATGCTTCAAAAAAGAGATTGAACTCACTGATATTTTGCAGCAGATTTGGCAGCAATAAAATACAGAATGGAAAACTGGAATCCTGCAAAAATAGTATATTTTGTAGATGTGAGGCAACAATTACACTTGAAACAAGCATTTGAAATAGCTAAGAACGCAGGATGGATAAATAGAGATAATTGAGAAAACACAGAATTATTTCATGCTTACAATGGTTTTATATCATTGAAAGACTGAGCAATGTCTACTAGAAAGTGAAGGATTATTAGACTAGATAAATTACTGGATGAAGCAGAAGAGAGAGCAAAAAAAATTATATTAGAAAAAAGAGATGATATAGTTTGAGAAGAATTGATAGAATTATCAAAGATTATATGAATCTGAGCAATTAAATATGGTTATTTAAAAAAATCTAGAGAAACAGATGTAATTTTTGACTGGGATGAATTCATGAGTTTTGAGTGAAATTCAGGGCCATATATACAGTATGCATATGTTAGATCGATAAGAATTTTAGAAAAAGCAGATATACAATTTGAAAAAAATAAAAATGATAATTTAATTTTTGAAAACAATGAAGAAACAGAATTGATAAAGTTGTTAGGGAATTACGGCGAAGTAATCGCTCAAACTGCAAAGTTTAATATGCCTCATTATTTATGCACTTATGCTTATGAATTAACAAAAGCCTTTAATAGTCTATATAACACAGTACACATATTAAACGAACAAGATGAAACAAAAAAGATATCTAGATTAAAGCTAATTCAATTATTTTCACTTATTTTAAAAGATACTTTTAAACTACTTGGAATAGATATGCCAGAAAAAATGTAACAAAAAAAGAAGGGTAGTAAAACTACCCTTCAAAGTGTATAATAACTGAAATCGTAACCACAACGATCGAATAAAATCCTGCAAGATAAGTAAAATCAAGGTGTTCGCTTACTTGCATCAGTTAATATACTATTTTATAATAATCATTATTTAGTAAAAGTCAAATATATTTATGAAAGTAGATTACAATAACATAGCTGCATGATTTTCTAAATCTAGAAAAAATATGAAATGGGAAGAAATCGATTATTTTTTAGAAAAATACTTAACAGATACAGAATGAAAAAGTGTTTTGGATATCTGATGTGGAAGTGCTAGATTATTGGAACAATTTTCAAATAAATTCGACATAAATAAAATCAATTATATATGAATAGATTTATCATCAGAGATGATTAATCAAGCAAAAATCAATTTTCCAAACCAAAAATTCAGCGTACTTAGTATGACAGATTTAGATAAATTATCATGAAATAAATACGATTTTATTTTTTTTATAGCATCATATCACCACCTAGATGATTTTAATGATAGATTACAAGTGCTAGAAAAAGTTTGAGAATTACTAAATGAAAACTGAATAATTTTTATGACAAATTGGGCATTAGATAGCGAAATAAATCAAAAAAAATACAATAAAGATATAATAGATAATTCTAAAAATAATTTTTGAAGTACTGATTATAATATATATTTTTGAGAATATGCTAGATATTATCATTGTTTTAGTTTAGATGAATTAGAATACATTTTTAAGCAAAATAATTTTCAAATATTAGAAAATAGATTATTTGAAACACAGAAAAATATTATTAGTATAATTAAAAAAAATATGGATATTTAGCTAAATATCTATATTTTTTTTTCATTCATTCTATTGTGTATACTATCATAAATTGTTTCATAATCAGGAAATTCAGTTCATATAAATCTATCCCATATACGAAAATAAGCTCAGTAATTTCCATTTATTTTACTATGATGCATATTGTGATGAGTACTAGAAGCTACAAATCAAAACATACTTTTATTCCATCATCTTGGAAAAAACTCATATCACAAATGTGATTTTACATTATTCAAAATAGATATAGTTTGAATAAAAAACAAAAAAGGAGTATAAATAGGGATAATAAATATAATAGGAATCATCCAAAAAAACAAAAATAATGGTTCTATAAAATGAAAAGATAATGATGAAAAAGGATTCACATCAAAACTTTTATGATGCTCAAAATGAATTTTTTTAAATACTTTTGGTATATGCAAAAACCTATGATACCAATAAAACCAAGTATCATCAATTATTAATAACAATAAAAAACTAAATATTCACCAAACTATATTATATTTAGAAAAATCAGAATATACTTGAGTATATCAAAAAGAATTTAAATACATCACGATACAAGTAAAAGAAAAACTTATTAGTAAAGTAAATATAGCATTTTTTAATTCTCTATTTATCTGTTTTTTATTAACTCTTTCTATTAATTGAATTCTATTATTTTTAATTTTGTTGTTTAATAATTTCTTTATCAAAACATAAGCTAATATTACAATAATACTTTCAAGTAAAACTATCTTTATTATTCATGCTTGAATAATCTTTATTAATAAGTCAATTTCTATCATATTCAAGTATTTAAAATAAAACCCCCAGAAATGAGTGGGGGGGATAAAATTGGTAATTTATTAAATATTAATACCCATTCACAGGATAAGGTATTCATTGATTAGCAGCTGATGTGTTACTACTAGAATTTTCTTGTCAGTCAATCAAAACACCTGTTCCACTTCAAATCAAGGTATTTGGACATAATGTTTTTTCATCAAAACAAGATTCACTATCATAATCTCATACTACTTTTGTGATATATTTATCTCATCATTCTACTTTTATAGTATAAGCCATATTGTAATATGTACCTTCTTTATTATTGTTTGTTCACCATGAAGTGTCTCCAGATAAGGGTTTTTTAAATACTGCATATACATATCTACCTAATCAACTATCAATCATTTTTCATGATCAAGCTACTTTTACATCTCAAAGTTCTGGATCATATAAATCTTTAGTTAGGTACTTTTTTGATATAGTATTTTGTGAAATAGTTCATTTTGCTCACACTTGTTTTCAAGTCCAATCAGTTGTACCATCATTTAATCAAAATACAATTCCTCATCAGTTAGCAGAAGTAATTGAATCAATAGCCTCTCCTGTTTTAGCTACTACAAGTGTATTTGAAGGGGTAGCTGTTGGTACAGTAGCATTTGTATAATCATATCACCACATATTTGTAGTACCATTATATCAATCAACTGATGGATAAAAGTTTTTATCTACTTTATACTGTTGAAGAGAACTTTCTATAGTAGATACATCAGTTATTTTTCTACTTCAAACAGCTTTATCAACAGCACCTCAAAAATTTTGATATGCTACAACTGAAATAATAGCCAAAATAGTAATAACAACCAACAATTCAACCAATGTAAATGCTTTTTTATTTACTGTAGATTTCATAAATATATAACTTATTAAATAAATTATTCTCATTTTAATCTTTTTTAATTTTATGTAAAGAAAATATTTACAAAAATATTATATATGATACAATATTAATATTAGTTTTAAACTGAATTTATGGAAAGGTATATAAATATAGATAAAAAAGTAGAAAAAATTGTGCTAGATGTAGCAAAATATATGACAAATCTAAATATTGAATATATTAGAAGTGAGATATTTAAAGCATATATTTACTCTAGGGATGCACATGAATGACAAAATAGGTTTTCATGAGATCCTTATATAATTCATCCTGTAGAAGCTGTAGAGATATTGTTGAGTTTGAGACCAGATTTATACACTATTCAAGCTTGTTTTTTACATGATGTTATAGAAGATACAATCAAAACTGAAGAAGATATAAAAAAAGAATTCTGAGATGAAGTCGCTTTTTTGTGTGTTTGAATGGAAAAACTATCAAAGGTAAAATACAAATGAGAACAAAGAACTATATGAAGTTTGAGAAAAATGATTATAGCTATGGCGGATGATTTGAGAGTGATTTTTATCAAATTGTCAGACAGATTACACAATATGAGGACTTTAAAATATCAACCAAAACCAGAAAAAAGACAATCAATTGCTCTAGAAACCTTAAATATATATGCACCAATAGCAGATAGACTTTGATTATATCATTTAAAAAATGCACTTGATGAAGAATGTTTCAAGATTCTAGAACCTGAAAACTACAAAAAACTATACAAAGAACTCAAAATACTAGAACCACAAATAGTATTATTTACAAAAAATGCAAAAAAAGAAATAGAAAAATTGTTTAATTGAAATATAGAAAATTACGAAATAGATTTTAGAGTTAAATCTATTTATTCTATTCACAAAAAATTAGTTAAAAAATGACTTACATATGCAAATGAATTGTATGATTTATTTTGAATAAGGATTATGGTGGAGTCAGAATCAGATTGTTACAAAGTACTATGAATAATACATAGTAAATTGACACCTTTGCCTAAAAGATTCAAAGATTATATTGCATTACCTAAGCCAAACTGATACAAAAGTCTACATACAAATGTTATGTGATTGTTTGAATCTCATAGAAAACAACCTACAGAAATTCAAATAAAAACATACAAGATGAAAGAATACTCAGATATATGAGTAGCTGCTCATTTCGAATACAAAGAAAGTTGAAGTATACTTTCTACGGAAGTAGATTGGGTGAATGAACTCAAAGAATTGGTAAGTAATATATGAGATAGTGATTTTGTATGATCTCTGAAGGTAGATGTATTTAAAGATAGAATTTTTATTTTTACACCAAAGTGAGACTTTATAAATCTACCTTCAGGTTCTACACCTATAGACTTTGCATATTATGTACACAGTGATTTATGAGATCATATAAGCATAGCAAAGGTAAATAATAGTGTTTATCCACTAGACAAAGAATTACACAATTGAGACGTAGTAGAAATAGTAATAGACAAAAACAAAAAACCAAACCCATTTCGGATTTGATTTGTAAAAACAGTAAAAGCAAAAAATAGAATCAAAAACTATCTAAAAAAAGAAGACAAAGAATTACATAGAGAGAGATGAAAAGATATGATGAATAAATATCTAGAAAAAGCTTGAATGGAACAGTTAGACAAAGATTTATCTATTTTGAAAGTAATAGATTGAGTAGTTTATCCAAAAGAGGATAGATTTAGTCTACTAGAACAAATATGAAATTTTAGCGTAAATCCATCTGCAATTATAAAAAGGATCCTAAAAACAAAAAATATAAATACTACTAAAAAAGACAGAAAACAAGAATCAAATATAGAGGATTCAAAAACAAGTATACTTGAATCTTGAAAAAATACTTTGGTTATATGATGAGAAGAAAATTTACCTTACAAATTAGGTAATTGTTGCAAAAATAAAATCTGAAATGAAATAGTTGCTCATATAAATGGTAAAGGAATTATTACCATACATCAAAGAACTTGCGATGTATTAAAAGACGTAAACAAAGATAGACTATTATCAGCTTTTATTCAATGATATGAAGAAGAGGAGGTGATAGTAGATGTGGAATTGATATTCAAAAACAAAATCTGAGTATTAAAAGAATTAAGTGATATAATATTTTCTATGTGAATAGATGTAGATGCAATAAATACTACAAAAATATCTACAGAAAAAACTAGAGTAGATTTGAAATTAAAAATAATGGATTATGATTATATGATGATAGAGAGGTTTGTGGATAGATTAAGTATCAAATTTCAGGATACATTGGTATCAAGTAAGATATGAAATACAAAAAAAGAAAAAAAATAAAAAGCTCTAAATAGAGCTTTTTATTATTTTCTAAGACTTAATTTTTCTAGTATTTCATTGTATTTTTCTACATCTTTACTTTTTAAGTAAGTAAGTAGTTTTCTTCTCTTTGCAACCATAATAAGTATTCATCTTCTAGAATGATTATCATTTTTATGTGCCAATAAGTGGTCTTTTAAGTTTTCAATTTCAGCAGTCAAAATCGCGATTTGTACTTCAGTAGAACCACTATTTCATTTTTTTCATCCAAATTCAGCTACAAGTTTAGCTTTTTGTTCTTTAGTAACAGCCATAATAGTATTTTTATAAATTAAAATATATCACATAAACCAGAAAAATACACCAGTAAATGCAATTGTAGAGTGATTATATAAATAAATATTTATTTATCAAATTTTTCTTTATTTTTTAAAATCAAACAAGTGCAAGTAAAACTTATAAACAATGATAATGCCAATCATAGTAATACTCAAAAAAATGATTTTCAGTATTGATAAAAGTATCAATTGTATGGAAGTGTAAATGAAAATATTTGAGTTATTATGTTTATTCAATTTGAAACCAAAAACAATACAACTGCACTAAATGAAACCCATTTCTTCATTCTTACCAATCATATACCATTGATAAAAGTAAATACTGCGATAACTAGTCATCAAACAGCACTGAGAAGTATGTACATAAAAAAAGTAATACTAAAAAATCAAAATATTCCTACAAATAAATTTAGAGGTGAAAATAACATCAGTATTCAAGCTACTATAGATATCCATCAAATAACTTGAGAGATTATTTTTATATTTTTTTCAAACCATGAATTCAATTTTAAAAACATCCCATTTTTAAAAAAAGTCTGAACTATTTCTAGATTTGTAAATTTACTTACAAAATCCTCATCCAAAAATTTATTTACTATCTTATCAGTTTCATCTGAAACTTTATCAGTAAAATCTCATGAATTATTAGTATTTTCCATAATTATAAAATTAATAAATTAAGATAATATAAACTTAATCATTTTATCATTTTTTCTAAAAAGTAAAATATTAATTTTAAAATTGAAAAACAGCTTAATATAAATATAATATAAAAAATATTTTGATAATTCATATTAGTAAATATATGCATAAATTTACCCGTTTTTATTTCAAAAGTTTTGAGTTTGATTATTCACAACTACAAGCAAAATTTCATTATAGTTTTGATAATGAGGTTTTTTTTGAAGAAATAATTGACTTTAAAAATGAACAATTTGTTCAAAAAACTCAGTTAGATAAGGATATTTTGAATAATTTATTATTCCATCTACATATAGCATTCTGAATTAGTTATTACAAACTTTTTCCTACTAAAGAATTAATTGTAGAATCAGCTTATTTAGACGATTTTCAGATAGATTTCTGGAAAAAATTTTACTCAAATTGACTAGGAGAGTTTTTATTTACAAACAAGATTTCACCAAAATGATTATTTGATTTTGTAAATAAATCCGAGATAGTTTATACGAAAAAAGACTTTACTACATCAGATAAATCACTAGTTGCCATATGATGATGAAAAGATTCAATTGTAACAATAGAATTACTTAAAAAGGCAGATATAGATTTCGATTTAGTAGTTTTTTGAAAAATAGATCAATTAAAACAATACACTAGTGATATATCAGAAAAAAGTATTTTACAAATAACTAGAAAAATATCTGAAAACTTGTTTGAATTAAATAATAAGTGATACTATAACTGACATGTGCCTATTACCTGACTGATAGCTTTTGCATTAGAAGTAGCATGTTATCTATACGATTACAAATACATAATCTTATCAAACGAAAAATCAGCTAGTTTTTGAAATACATTTTGGGAATGATTACATATAAATCATCAGTACTCAAAAAGCTTGGATTTCGAAAAAGATTTTGAAAATTATGTGAGTAAATACATATCATCAAATACCAAATATTTTTCATTTTTGAGATGAATGTATGAAGTAAAAATAGCCAATTTATTCTCAAAATACTGAAAAGATTATTTCAAAAAATTTTCAAGTTGCAACAACAATTTCAAAATCCTAAAAAATGAATCAAATTCAAATCACTGATTTTGGTGTAATAACTGTCCAAAATGTGCTTTTGTATTTTCTATTTTGAGACCATATATTACGACAAACGAAGTATTAGAAATATTTTGAGCAGATTTATATGAGAGAATAGACTTGGAAAAACTATTTAGAGAACTGTTATGAATCTCTTGAATTAAGCCTTTTGAATGCGTATGAGAAGCAGAGGAAGTAGTGTATTCTATGTATTTAACTATAAAAAATCATTATAATGATGAAGAAAAACTACCATTTATTCTACAGATTTTCAAAAATGAAATATTATCAAAAATGCAAGAATCTGAATTTAAAAATATAGAAAAAAAACTTGTCACTATTTATAATGATGATATAATACCAACACAATTTAAAGATATTCTTAAAAATAATATTTAAAATCTATAATTAATGAAGAAAAATAACATATTAGAAGCACTATTACAAAATAAAAAAGTTAGAAGTTTTATAAATAAATGCAGTAAAATACATATTATTGCAGCTTTTTTTGTTGTTTTCTGATTAGTTATTATATCAAAGATGTTTTCATATACTGTGATTCATTATGATTTTTATAAGGCTCTAGCTGATAAACAACAAATCTGAGAAGTAGTAGTACCTGTAACTAGATGAAACATTTTATCGTCAGGTGAAAGAGAAACTATTTTGTGAACATCATTGAACCTGTATGATGTAGCAATAGACCCTCAAATGGAGTGAGATAAATGACAACTAGCATATTTTTTACAAGATTTAGTTTACAAGCAAATCTGTTATCTAAAGTCAGCAAATGATTGTAAAGAAAATACATTAAAATTTTTAAAAGTAATAGATATAGAAAACTTTGATAGTTCAGAAGTATCTATTAAAAAATTGTTACTAGAAAAAATCAAAGAAAAAATATCACAAACCAAAGTTACAAGTGTTTTTATAAATAAACAACTTGATGCTAATCAGCTTTCAAATGTAATAAATCTAGGTATATCATGAATTTATCCTAGTTGAAACTATTTGTATGCAAATCCAGAAGAGATATCAAATCCTGATGCAGTAGCTGAAAAACTATGACCTATTATAAATATGTCAAAACAAGATTTAGCATATCTGATGAGAAAAAGAGAGTTAAGATACATACCGATAATAAACAAGATTTCTATACATGTATCAGAATTCTTAAAAAATTATTTGGAAGACGAGAAAAAAACTATTAGTAAATGAATACTAGACACAAAAAACTCTATAAATAAATTTTTTATACTTACCCCAAATCCAAATAGATTTTACCCAGAAAATGATTTAGCCTCACAAGTGATAGGTTTTGTGGATAGTGAATGAGTATGACATTATGGTATAGAATGACAATTTAACAATATATTGAAATGAAATAATTGAAAAATTACTAGTAGGAGAGATGTAAAATGAAGAATAATAGATCCTATAGATTTTGATAAAAAAGACTTGATATGAGAATGAGTAAATATTATATCAACGATAGATAGAAATGTTCAGAAAAAAGTAGAACAAATTTTGGAAGACTGAGTTAAAAAATATAGAGCCAATAAATGAACTATAGTTGTAATGGATCCAAAAACATGAAAAGTTATTTCTATGGCAAACTATCCGTCATATGATTTAAACAATTTTTGAGATGTTTACGAACTAGAAAAAGTTAAATACTCTAAATATCCAAACCCAGCAATAGATTTGCTTTGATTTCCAGTTTTTGTAGAAGATACTATAAACTGAAGTAAATATGTCTATGACAATAAGGAAATAATGCTCAGACCTGCTGAAAGAGAAGAACTATGAGATATGACACTAGTAAAATACAAATACAAAAACGATTACTGAGCTCAAGTGTACAAAAATGATGCTATATCAGCGCTGTATGAACCTGGTTCAGTTATGAAAGCAGTTACGGTTTCGGTATGATTAGATACTTGAGAGATAAATACAAATTCTATGTACAATGATGAATGAGAAATAAAAATAGACACATTTACGATAAAAAATGTATCAAAAAAATGTTTATGATACCATACATTTTGAAACGCACTAAATTTCAGTTGTAATGTATGAATGATTAGAATTGTACAAAGAGTATGAAAAGTACTTATGCATGAATATTTTGAAAATTTTTGATTCTCTGAAATTACAAAGATAGATTTATCAGGAGAAGTTTCATCAAAACTTAAACCATGGGAGAGATGGTCTACAGCACAATTACTTACAAGTAGTTACTGATTATGAATAAGTGTTACTCCTATACAATTAGCTGCTGCATACAGTGTAATAGCCAATGGTTGAGTATATGTGAGACCAAATATAATCGAAGAAATCAGATTTCCAGACTGAAAAGTAGTTAAATACAAATGAGAAGAAATCAGAAGAGTTATAAAAGAATCTACATCAAAAACAGTTACAGAAATGCTACATGATGGATCTATAAATTGAGTAGCAAACAACTGAGCAGTAGAATGATATGATGTAGCATGTAAATCTGGTACAGCTCAAATAGCATATAAATGAAAATACGAAACATGAGAATGATCAACTATATGAACATTTGCTTGATTTTGACCAGTTGAAGACCCCAAATTTGTTATAATTGTAAAACTCGATAGAATTAGAACAAGTCAATTTTGATGAGAAACTTCAGGTCACATATTTTCGGATGTAGCAAAATACCTATTTGACTATTATTGAATACCAAAAAAAGAAACAACTGAAAAAAAAGAAATTAAATAATAAAGGGAACTATAAAAAATGTATGTGATTATCACATACATTTTTTATTTTTGAAAATAAATATTTTCAGTATAATAACACTGTTTTCTAAATCTTCCCCTAACATTTTCTAATCAAATTATTATGGTTATAGAAATAATAGTATTTACGCTTATAATAGCGACATTTTTCAACATAATATTAAACAAGATGAATATGCCTACAATCATAGGTTATATTTTGACTGGAACGATTATATCCTACATATTTTGATTTTATCAATTAGCTGATAATAATGACCTAAAAATCATTTGAGAATTTTGAATAGTATTTTTGATGTTTACTATTTGACTAGAATTTTCAGCAAAAGATTTAGTGCAGATGAAGAAAAATGTATTTATATATTGAAGTTTACAGTTTTTTTGTATATCATTTGTTTTTTATCTGATATCAGTCTTTTTGTTTAAAATAGATTCAAAGGAGTCCTTAATAATATCACTTTGACTCACTCTATCATCAACTGCAATAGTACTTAAGATACTAAAAGAAAATTGAGACATAAATAGAAATTACTGAAACAGGGTATTATGAATTTTACTTTTTCAAGACTTGATGGTAATACCAATACTATTACTTATTACCATATTATCTACTTATGATAAAACTATAGTGATATTGCTTTGAAAAACTATTTTTGCAGCAGTAGTATTGTTAATAGTTATGTGGGTATTCTGAAAATATTTACTAGATTATTTGCTTTATAGAGTAGCGAAAACCAAATCAAACGAGATATTCATTGGATTTATATTTTTTATAATCATCTGATCAAGTTTAGTTTCGCATTTACTATGATTTTCTTATACACTTTGAGCATTTATAGCATGAATGCTGATATCTGAAACACACTACAAACACCAAATCGAAGCAGATTTTATAGCTTTTAGAGATTTACTTTTATGATTTTTTTTCATAACAGTTTGATTTCAATTAGATTTATGAATCATTTATAATTATATTTGAACTATACTAGTCCTATTTTGATGGTTTATTATAGTTAAATTTGTAGTATTTTATGGATTACTTAGGATATTTTTAAATAGATGAGCTTCACTCAAGACATCTATAGCACTATTTCAATTTTGAGAATTTGGTATAGTTATTTTTGAATTAGCAAGTAATAACTGATTGCTTTGAGAATCACTATCACACATACTTATAGTAATTATTATTTTATCGATGTTTATAACACCTATTATACTTAAACATATATATCAGATAACAGATTTTTATTTATGAGCTAGAAATTTGGATCAAGATTATTGTTTTTTACCAAACAATTTAAACAATCATATAGTTTTGATATGATATTCTAGACTATGAAAATTGCTATGAAATATGATAGAAAAGAATAATCTAGAATATGTGATAATAGAAAACGATATTAGAATATACAAAAAAGCTAAAAAAGAGTGAAAACCAATTATATACTGAAACGCACATCAAACAAGCACACTAGATCATTTAAATATAAACAAAGCAAAAACAATCATCATAACTATATGAGAAAAACAATGACTTTTTTTAGTAGCATGAGTAATCAGTAAACTAAACCTAAAAGGAAAAATTATAGCAAAAGCTACTGACTATAGAGAAGAAAAAATGCTCGCAAATTTAAGTATATCAGAAGTAATAGTAGAAGCAGAGAGAACAGCATCATCTATGTTTAAAAGGATATAGAACTTTACTTAATATCTAAATAAAAATACAACAAAAAAAAGAGCTAATTTTGTGCATTACTCTTTTTTTTGTTTTACTTTTTTACTATTTCTAAACATTTTCATCTTTAGAACAATGGTGCCGAGGGGCGGATTTGAACCACCGACACAGGCCTTTTCAGGGCCCTGCTCTACCCCTGAGCTACCCCGGCTTTGCTTAGTGCTTTAGCATTATATAGAAAAAAAAATATAATCAAATTTTTTTTAGACTTTTTTAAAAAATGTACAAGTTTAATTTGTGTTATGCTATTTATATAGGGAAGATTTCAAAGTATATAAAGAAGCATATAGTAGATTACTTTAGAAATAATAACTAAAAAGACATTTATTTAAAAATATGTTAATATAAATTATTAGCATATTTTTAATAAAAATTATTGAATGATATTTAAAATTCTTACATTAAAAGATTTAGATAATTTAAACCAAAAAAATTTCTACAAAAGTAGAAATTTTTTAAACAGCATTATCACCTAAACTCAAAATAAAAAATTATTTCCCAACTTTAATATACTTTTCCAAATAATAAAATACAATCAAAATCACCAATAATAATATTCTTATAAGCACATCTTCTGTAGATATTTTTTCCAATTTAAAGATTAGTTCGCTCAATATAGCTACTATTCATATCTCAGCCAGATTTGATAATTCGATTTTATGATCTCATATATAATCCTTTATTACTTTGTAAAACTTTACAGAAATCAATGCTGTAAGTCATATTTCAAATAATAGCGAGATATTAAATCAATCATGATAAATCTCTATAAAGAAATTAAATAATAATACAAAAGTAAATACTACAGTTGTAATTGATAACATAATAAATATGTAATCAAAAGAATTATCCAGGGAATTAATCAATTTATCCAATTTTGCATTTTTTATCTTAAACATTATTTTAATTATTTATAAATATATAGGAGCCTCTGTAAAATACCATCGTAAGAACAAAAATACATATTTTTTAGATAAAATTTATGAAAATAATTTTTTGAATAGCTCTTCTAAGCAAAAAATTTTTGAGTAAATTTTAGCAAAAAAGAGAGTTTTTTTTCTAGATGTGAATTTTGCAGAGGCTCCTTTCATATATAATAAGCAAAAAAGCATAAAAAACAAGTCAAAATGAATTACTATAAATTCTAAAATAATAACGGACACTTTGAGTATTATATAAATGCTTAGTTTATTAATCCAAAAAGTATCCTATGAAAATTATAGAAAAAAAATACAAAAAATAAAAATAAAAAATCTTATAATAATACAATTATTATAAGATTTTTTTATAATATTTAATAAGCAATATTATTAAATAATTCTTTATTTTCTACTCAGTTAGGTATTTCTCAAGTTTTTGAATAACTAAGTAATATAGTTTTTATTATTACATCACAAGTAGAAGACAATATTACTAAAACTACTATAGATAACAATATAAATATAATACCAGTGACAACAAGTCCACTATAAATTATTCATATTCAAATAAAAAATGTTAAAATAAATAATAATCAAAATATCAATCAAACTCATACATGTATTATTGCTCTTTCTCACCATGTTTTCTTAAACAACTCAGATGATTCTTTTATGGCTTCCTTTGGTGACTTGTTATCCAATATCATCAGTGGAAAAGAAAAAAATGTCAATATATTCCATAATCATCAGATAAGTCAGAAAATAAATTTTCATATAAATGAATTTTCTCAAAATTTTCTTTGCAAAGTATTTAATATAGTTGTAACTATAGCATTTATCAATGACCAAATAAATATTTGTTTTATATATTTTACAGAATCTTTTAATCAATCTCATAGCATATTATCCTTTCATTCAATTCTTCTTTGTACAGAAGTGATTATGGCAGTATTAAAGAAAAATGTGATAAAAGAAAATACTAAATAATAAACAAAAGTAACTAATATAAATATAATTTCTTGAGTATATTCATCTCAAGCTGTTTGATTTACTCAATTGTTCATTTCTGGTAAAAATAAAAATCATACTCAAACAAATGTAGCCAACATTATCAATGATGAAATCAAAGAAAATATAGAATAAACTAGTAATTCTCCATCTCTCATTATAAAACTTATAGAAGTTTTGACTAAACTATAACTTGTAGATATCTTTTTAAACATGCATTTAAAATTAACAAATAAAATATTCCAAATATAGTATCACGATTTTAATATAAGAAAAAACACATAAATTACAAACAATAATAAATACATTTTCTATTTATTTTTTTATATAAATACATATAATAAACTAATCTTATTTTTTAATCAAAAAACTATGATCACAAATATTTTGAAAAATGTTTTAGTTACTATATTAGTTATCTTTGTTTTAGCTCTAGTATACTCATGATTTTATACAGTTCAACCTGGAAACATAGCCATAGAAAAAGTATTTTGAGAAGTAAAAAAAGATATAAAAAGAGAATGATTGCACTTCAAAATACCATTTATAGCTACAGTTCAAAAGATAAATATTAGAAATATAGTAGTTACAGAAGATGCTACAGCAGCATCAAAAGATATACAAGATGTAACTACCAAAATAGCAGTCAATTTTTCTATAGATCCACTAAAAGCAATAGAACTTTACAAAACAGTTTGAGATGAAAAAGATATAGAAATAAAAATAGTTTCAAAAGCTACACAAGAAGCAGTAAAAGCATCAACTGCACAATTTTCAGCAACTGAATCTATCACCAAGAGATCAGCAGTCAGAGATATGATTATAAAAAATCTAAA
Organism: Candidatus Altimarinota bacterium; assembly: GCA_028688895.1. Classification (GTDB taxonomy): domain Bacteria; phylum Patescibacteriota; class Gracilibacteria; order BD1-5; family UBA6164; genus UBA6164. The sequence continues at coordinate 31,811 of JAQTXG010000016.1, forward strand.
AGACAAATTGGAAAATAGGTGAATTCTGATAAATCAAGTCGATATACTAGATTTTACATTTTCAAAAAGTTTCAATGATAGTATCGAAGCAAAAGTAACAGCAGAACAAAATGCACTAAAAGCTGAAAAAGATTTAGAAAGAATCAAGTTTGAAGCACAACAAGAGATAGAAAGAGCAAAAGCTGAAGCAGAAAAAATCAGAATACAAGCAGAAGCAATTACAAAACAGGGAGGTGCAGAATACGTACAATTACAATGGATTTCTAAATGGAACGGAGTATTGCCTAGTACAGCATTATCAGACTGATCAAGTTTTATGTTGAATCTAAAACAATAAGAAAAAAGCCTTGGTCTCGACCAAGGCTTTTTTAGCGAATATTTTTAAGTACTGTATTTATAACATTTAACAAGTTCTTAAATATACAGCATAATAATCATTCCTGCCAAACACATGAATACTTCCTATGTATTCTCCTTCGGGTACATTAGGCAACTTATGTTCAAACTGATAAAAAAACAATTTACTTGTACCAATTCCTTCCTCATTTATTATAATAGCCTGAGGATACCCATCGTTACATTGCATTAGTTGTTTTACTCTAGAGTTTTTGATTATCAGATAACCCTTGTTTATATCATTATTAGTGATAGTAATCATAGTAAAAGTACACATTATTCTCTCCCTCTTTCTTTTATTTGATTTTTATTTTGGGTCTGTATACTAAACTAAAATAACGCAATGTCAAATTTTTAAAACAATAATCATTCCTTGTTTTTTATACTATTTTCTGCTTCTATCCTCTGTTTTTCCTCTACAGTAAATCTTTCTTTTGATTCATATAACAACTTAGTCAAATAATTTATTAGATAAGTAGTCTGAAGTTTATTTATATCTTTTACATTTATTTCATATCATACTTTTACTCATTTTTCGTAAATGTCATGACTATTTTTTTCATATATTTTCTTTCTAATATTGGACAAGCCTTTTATCAATTCATCCAAAAAAACTAACTTATCTTCATGCTTTTTATTTGATATTTTCTTTTCTATAAATGCTTGTATTACTTTTGTTCTTTCTATTATCTTTGCTGTATCCAGTCATTTTCTCTCTATTATTACTCAATCCATCACATCTCTACCTGGTCAGATTATATATCTAGAATTGTATATAAAAGCACTAGATCATCCAGCATCTAGATTTAGAGCATTTTCACATCACAAACTCAATAATACATCAGGTAAATTTTCCAAAGATATCTCACTTACATAACCAGTGTATATAAATCTATTAGTCTTGTCATTACATATAAAATTTCTCTGCATTTTTGCTTTCATTTTTCAGTCAATTAGTCACAAATCAACATATTCTTGAAACTTACTTTTTCAGTCTTGGAGTAAAAGTGGAAAATTCGCAAAACCATAATAAATCTTGTCTTCATCTAGTTTATTTATTTTATCAGTTTGAAACAAAAAACTATGCTTTTTTTCATCCAAAGCAAAAACTACTCTATCTCAAGTAGATACCTCATTTCATATTTTTTCTCACTCTACATATCTTTCATTTTTGGTAAAATTTTTTCATCCACATTCTTTATAACTTGCAGGACAGAAAAAAACTCAGTTTATAGCTGATATACCATTATTAGCTTCCATTAGTTCTCTCAAGTTTGTAGCAGAATAATCTGGATTTGCTCATATTTTAAATATATAATCACTAGATTTCGTATCATATTTTATATACTTAAATTTATAACCATCAACTGTCTTTTCTATATAATTGTTTGCAAAAGTGATTTGTACAAAAATAGAAAAGACAAACAAAAACAAAACTCATTTTTTAATCATAAAATTCATTTGGAAATAATTATTAATATTTTACACATAATTATAAAAAAATAAATATTAAATTAAATAATCTGATATTTTATTTGTGTTGCTTATTTTTTATTTTTATATATCATATAAACAATATCTTAAACAGTAAAAACCAAAATTATGAAAATAAAAGTATGTACATGAAAAACATGTACTGATAGATTTAGTCAATACATAACTACTAGATTGTTAAATGACAAAGCAAAGTTCAATCTAGAACATTTAGAAATAGAAGATTGTATGTGTATGTGACACTGTAAAAGCTGACCAAATATAATGGTAGATTGAAATGTTAAAAATTATACGAATCCTGCAAAGGCTTCAGAACACGCTTTAAATCATAAAAAGAAAAAGAAATAAAATGCAATTATACAATACAAAAACTAGAAAAATAGAAGAATTTAAACCACTCAGTAGTAGAGAAGTAAAGATTTACTACTGTGGACCAACCGTTTACAATTATGCTCATGTAGGTAACTTGAGAACCTATGTATTTGAAGATATAGCTGTTAGAACACTTAGATTTTTGGGCTACAATGTAAAAACTGTGATGAATATTACAGATATAGATGATAAAACTATTAGAGATTCTCAAGAAATATGAGAAGATTTATTGACTTTTACTAGAAAATATACAGATATATTTCTAAGTGATTTGAAAAAACTAAACATTATTCCAGCTGATGAAATAGTACCTATTAGTACACTTATACCAGAAATGGTTAGAATGATCCAAACTATGTTAAATAGAAAAAATGCTTATCTAGGAGATGATTGAAGTATTTATTTTGATGTAAAATCATTTAAAAAATACGGGAAGTTTGCCAATATAGATATGTGTTGTTTGAAACATTGAGCCAGAGTAGATAGTGATGAATATGATAAAGAAAATGTAAGTGATTTCGTACTTTGGAAAGCATACAAAGAATCAGACTGAGAAAATTTCTGGAACGAAGAATTCACTATTCCAAATAATTTTCTCCCTTTTCCAAAGGGAGTACCCGAAGAATGAGGGGGGGGGATTAGAAAGATCAAACTTAAATGAAGACCAGGTTGGCATATAGAATGTAGTGCTTGTAATATGAAATATTTCTGAGCACAGATAGATATTCATATGTGATGAGTTGATTTGATTTTTCCACATCATCAAAACGAAATAGCACAAACAGAAGCATGTACTAGAAAAGAATTTTCTAAGTATTGGCTACATACAGGGCATCTAATGGTAGATGGTAAAAAAATGGCAAAATCAGCTAACAATTTTTATAGAATAAAAGACTTAGAAGAAAAATATCTTAACAATCCCTCCCTTGACAAGGGGAGGCTAGGAGGGGTTTCTCCTAGAGTATTATATAGAGCTATTAGATTATCATTTATAAATGCTAAATACAACAGTGAAGTAAACTTTACTTTTGAAAAAGTAGAATCAAACATAAGTGTAGTAAATAGCATAGACGAAGCAATCAAAAACATAAACAGAGAAATAGAAAAATCAGACAATCATGCTGTAGTTTCTAGAGATTTTAGAGAAGCTATGCAAGATTATATACATGAATATATGTATCATTTACAAGATGATTTCAATATCCCAGAATCTCTAGCTGTATTTCATAATTTTTTGAAATTTGTAAATACATGAATGAGAGAAAAACTGTATTCTACATGAGAATTATCTAGTATATTGGATATGTTTAGGACTTTTAATCAAGTACTAGCAATAGTAGATTTTGAAGTGACAAATACCGATGAAATACCTACAGATATAAATGATAAATTTATAGCCAGAAACCAGGCTAAAACTGATAAAAATTTCGCATTAGCAGACAAACTTAGAGATGAATTATTAGAAGCAGGATACAAGATAGTTGATTCTAGAGATTGAAGTTATGTGGAAAAAATTTAATTATTAACAAAAAATAATGTACTCTACAATATTTTATATAATTCTATGACTTTATGTCTTTGAATTTGTATTTTCAAAGACACTTTCATATTTAAATACTCTCAATTGGTCAGATAAATTACCCACTGAGTTATCAGGTATTTATGATGCAAAAAAATACAGTGACTCTATGAAATATGAAAAAGTAAAATACAGTTTTGGCACTATTTCAGCAGTTATTTCATTTTTTGTGATGTATTTTGTGCTAGTTTTTGGTTGATTTGGATATTTATATGATTTGATTTCCACTTATACTACAAACGAAATACTTAGACCAGTTTATTTTTTCTGAATCATTGTATTATTACAAACTATTTTTAGTCTACCATTTTCTTATTATTTCACTTTTGTAATAGAAGAGAAATTTGGTTTCAATAAATCTACAAAAAAATTATTTTTTATGGATACTATGAAATCACTATTACTAAGCGCTGTATTCTGACTTTGATTATTATCACTTATTACATGGATTTATCTAAAAACGGCTGACAATTTTTGGCTATACACATGGATAGTTATGACATTTTTCTCAGTTTTTATGATGATGTTTTATAGTAGTATAATTGTACCGCTTTTCAACAAACAAACACCACTTGAAAAATGAGAATTGAGAGAAGCTATAGAAAAATTTGCTACAAAAGTATGATTCAAGCTAGATAATATTTTTGTAATAGATTGATCAAAAAGAAGCTCAAAAGCAAATGCTTATTTTTCATGATTTTGACCTAAGAAAAGAATAGTATTGTATGATACACTTATTTCGGATTTGTCTACAGATGAATTAGTATGAGTATTAGCACATGAAATAGGTCACTACAAGAAAAAACACACTCTTCAAATGCTTACTTTTAGTATCGTTCAAACAGGACTTATGTTATATATTTTGTGACTAGCTCTCAAAATACCAGAGATTTCATATGCTATGTGATCTAGTACACCTAGTTTCGCTGTTTGATTAGTTGCATTTGGTTTACTATACACTCCTATTTCTATGATTTTTTGATTATTATGAAATCTATTATCTAGAAAAAATGAATACGAAGCAGATCAATTTGCTTGAACAAATTTCAATCCTACAGATTTAAAAAACGCTTTGATAAAACTATCTAGAAACAATCTGAGTAATTTGAGACCTCATCCAGCCTATGAATTTTTCAATTATTCACACCCAACAGTACTAAAAAGATTAAAAGCACTTGATGAAATAAATAAGAATAATGAATAATGAATAATGAATAATATAAACAAAATAGTATTTGTAGATAAAATTATAATTTTTTATGGAAAACACTATAAATTTTAATGTAGTAAGCAATTTAAAATCAAAATTTTTAAAATTGGGTTGCTTGCTAGTTTTTTAAAAATTTTAGATTTTTATTGTGAAGCGAAATGTTAAGAAATTTATATGTTTTGTAATAAAATAATTATAAATTTATCTACTTGAGTAATATTAAATAATTCCCGAATTTAAAAAATAGCTATATTTATATAATTTAATAGCTATTTTTTGTATTTTAAAATAACATATGATAAAATGTAGTTATTAATTTATAAATACATTATTGTGGTAGAGCAATTCAGATCAGTACTTACATACAACAAAGAACAATACGAGAATATTTTGGATGATCCAAACTCAAATATTTGAAGATTTTTTGATATGTGTATTTTGGTATTAATTATGTTTTTTCCATTTTTACTTATATTTGAAAGTATATGAAACAATTCTATTAGATATGGTGTTGAACTACTATATTTCGATGCTTTTGTATCTTCAGCATTCATGTTTGAATATATGTATCGTTTTGTTAACAGTAGAAACAAAATTAAATTTCTATTCTCACCTATGAGAATAATTGAGTTACTATCTTTTCTACCATTTTTTCTGTGATTAGTCGCTGTATGAGATTTTCTAAAACTATTGAGAATTACAAGACTTTTTAGAGTGTTCAAACTAGTAAAAAGAATTCCTTTAACAGATTGATTTATAAAATCACTTAAAAATTATTCTGATGAATACAAAGCTGTATTTACATTATATGCAATGATTTTATTCTTGGGTTCATTCTTTGTATATTATCTAGAAAAAGATGTAGCCTGAACAGGTTTTACATCACTATGATTATCTATGTGGTGGTGAGTAGTTACTATGTCAACAGTTTGATATTGAGATATGTCACCTATATCAGATTTATGAAAATTGATATGAAGTGTACTCGTATTTATAGGACCAATTATGTGAGCCTTGATTTGAGCTATTACGATAATGGTATTTATGGAATCATCAGAAAATGATAATATATTAAATAGACACACAAAATTGAAAGAATGTCATAGATGTAGAACTCTAAATCCTAGAATAGCAAACTTTTGTTTAAAGTGTGGAGAATGATTTTATGTCCCACATGATTAAAAATCAATTTAAATATCTGTCAACCAAAAATCCAAAATAAGATTTCTTATTTTGGATTTTTTTATATAATAAAAAAATATATATTTTAATATAAAATTTTATGCACAAACAAAAAAATAACTACTCTAAAATCTACCATAATAAAGGAAAAAGTAGATATGCCTTCACCCTAGTCGAACTAATAGTAGTAATAGCAATACTAGCAATCCTATGAACAATAGCCTTTATGTCATTGCAATGATATAGTAGAGATGCAAGAGATAGTGTGAGAGTAAGTGATATGAGTA
>JAQTXG010000045.1 GCA_028688895.1 Candidatus Altimarinota bacterium
TATGTTAAAATAATATAAATATTTATTAAAAATAAAATAAATGAAATCACTTATAAAAATAATTTTATTATTATCTATTATATTTACAAATTATACAGCTACTACATATGCCGTTGATTTTAATATAAATTTATTGAATGATACATGATTTAACTCAAATACTCAATGAAACTTAGATACATGAGTAGATAATTGAAAAAATTCAGCAGTAAATCAAAACACTCATTTAAAAATACTTCAAAATTGAAATACAGATTTTGCTGTAGCAAATTGAGGTGAAGAATGAATTTACAATACAATTATCAGAATAGCTCGTGATCTAAAAAATTTCTTTTTTGTATTATCTGGAATATTTTTTCTGATATTAGTTATTAGATTATTAATGACAGATAAAACAGAAGAAGAAATCACAAAATTTAAAAAATGAATTATATGGATTTCAGTATGAATAATCATTACACAAATAGCATTTTATTTTGTAAACATACTATTTGATAGAAATATAAGTGTAGCACTAGCAGAAAATTTTATAGATGTAATCATATGGCCGCTAATAGAAGTACTAGAAACAGCCACTTCATTCTTGTTCTTGGCAATTATGATATATGCATTTTTTAGAATAATCACTGCAAACTGAGACGAAGAAAAAGCAAAAAGTTGAAAAATGTCAGTATTTTATGCACTAGTTTGATTTGTAGTAGTAAAAATAGCCAAAGCAATAGTAGCAACTACATACGGTAAAACAAACTGTAGAAGTAGTATATATCAAACAAATTGTATAAATCAAACAAACTTAACTTGATTTGCACAAATAATAGTTAGAATAATAGATTGGATGAATAGTTTTGTATGAATTATTGTGATACTTATGATTATATATGCTGGATTCTTGGTTCTCACATCATGAGGTGATGACGACAAACTAAAAAAAGCAAAAAACATAGTATTATACATAGTTATATGATTATTTATACTAATATTTAACTACTTAATACTTACATTCTTTCTAATACCAGAATATCAAATATAATATAAAAAATATGAAAAATATAATAAAAATAATAATTACATCATTTATAATAACTTGATTGTTCTGATTTATACAATCTTACGCATCAGTAGATTTAGAATCAGTACAATGAGTAAATAATATTACAAAACATTCATTACAAAATTTTAATACTGGATGAGACGTAGTAGATAATGTATGATACCTATGATTTAGCATACTTACAGTTATAAAATACATATTCTCATGAGTATTGGTACTTTTACTAGTTTATGCTGGTATACAAATGATCATATCTATGTGATCTGATGAAGAAAAACTAAGTACAGCAAAAAGACATTTACGGTATACTGTAGTCTGATTGATATTTATAAATATACCATGAACATTGTACAATATGTTTGTCACAAACAAATGACAAATAGATGGTAGAATAGTATGAACATGGTCTACACAAATATGACAACAAAGTGATAATATATTTATAAATATTTTCAATTTTGATACCACTTTCAATGGTAGAATTATAATGTTTTTAGAAACATTAATATTTGCAATAGCTATATTTGTAATAATGCTAGCATGAATACAAATAATGACATCTAGAAGTGATGAAACAAAAATAACAGAAGCAAAAAATAAAATAGTATGGTCTATTATATGACTTATATTCGTATGATTTATCGAAAGTTGGCAAGCTTTTGTCTACAATTGAGTTGTACAAGACTGAGCAAATCTATTCTACACGATTGAAGAACTAGCATTATTCTTCGCTGGTCCAGTTGCTATTTTCTTCTTGACTCTGGCATGATGGTATTATATAACATCAAACTGAGATGAAGACAAAGTAAAAAAAGCAAAAAATATAATTGTAAATACTATTATTGCGACTATAATATTATTAGCTTCACATGCTTTCCTAAAAGATTTAATTACATTACAATTATAAATATGAAAACTAAATTGCTAAAAATATTATTACTTGTTATAAGTTTTACTATTTTCAATATAAGCTCTATATCATCTACTTTTGCTGCAGAAGAATCTCAGTGAATAAAAGTTACAGTTACAGAAAAAATTCCTGGAGCAAATTGTACACCAAAAGACAAAGATAAAAATTGAGTAGTATTAAATTATGAATGCAATGTAGCAAAATGATTTACATCAGTTACTGAGATGATGTGAAATATTATTAAATACTTTACATATATAGCAGCACTTTGATGAGTATTATTTATAATCATAAATGGTATACTATACTCTATGTGATGAGCAGAACCATCTATGAAAGATGATGCAAAAAAAAGAATAACTGCTACACTTGTATGACTTGTAGTATTATTCCTTAGTTGAGTAATATTAAACCTAATCGCTCCATGGATATATAAATAAAAAATAGTCTTACTTATAAATAAGTAAGACTATTTTTTGGTTTCAATTGGTTGCGGAGACTGGAATTGAACCAGTGATCTTCGGGTTATGAGCCCGACGAGATACCACTTCTCTACCCCGCGATAAAAAAAAGTGCAATAGGTTTAAAAATGGTACGGCTACGGAGAATCGAACTCCGGTTGCGTGGATGAAAACCACGAGTCCTGACCACTAGACGATAGCCGCGTATTCCTTATTGCGAGACTTATTATATTTATAAAAAAAAATAGTCAAATTTTTTTTGACTATTTTTTTTATTTTCCAAAAAACCAAACTATAAAACATTATTCATTATTCATTATTTATTCGTCATTGTCCATACTCAATCCCAGTCATCACTTGGCGGATATTTTATATAATACTCACATCTCTCTTTATATGTAATACTTGGTGTATCTCACATTTCTGATAATTCTGTAAATTGCTTTAAAGCTTCTTCAAAATGCCTATCTTTGTATAGATTTACAGCTATTCTATACTTAAAAAACAACTCATTTAGCTCATCAGAAATTTTATCTTTATAATTAATAAGCTCATATATGTTTAAAGAGTTTTCTTTTCATTTAACCCTTATATTATCTAGATATCTAAACTCAAATCTTTCTTTTTCAGCTTCATATATATCTTCACTCACACATAGATAAGTACCATAATATTTATTTACAGACTCCAAACGAGATGCTAGATTTACACTATCTCAAAGTGCTGTAAATTCCATTTTTCTTCATTGCGCTCATATATTTCATATAATAGCATTTCATACATGAATTCAAATTCTTATTTTTACTTCAGGTAATCACTTCATTACCCAGTTAAAATTTAGTTGTTTCAATAAATCTTGTTGTAACAAAGCAGTCTCACATATTCTATAAGTTTTATTTATATCAGTTCAAAATACTCACCACAAAGCCATTATAGCATCTCATTCATATTTGTTTATAAATCACTTCTGATCCATTATTATATTTGACATCTCTGTTAAATATTCTCTCAAAAATCAAACCAATTTATCTGGACTAAATTTCTCAGATATACTAGTAAATCATTCTATATCTGAGAAGAAAATAGCTATTTCTTTATTTTCTCAATCGAGATTTATTCTTCATTCTCATGAAAGTATTTCCCTAGCAACATCCTCAGAAACATACTCTGATAAAGCTTTGTTCAACTTAGCCTTGTGCTTATTTTCTATATAGTATTTCAAAATATTTGTTATCAACAATGAAAATATCAAAGCAACTACAAACTCAACCAAATAACTAAATATAAAATTAGTTTTGTAAGTTACATAGGTTACTAATAATCAAAAAATTGCAATCAATGAAATATTACTAAAAATCAATACATAAGAAGATCTACTTATATTGAAATAAACTGAAATAACTATCAGTAAAAATATAAGCAACCATTCCAAATTATGATTTATGTATCTTATACCATTATTCGTAATAACAGTATTTATCATATTTGCATGTAAATAAACTCAATACAAGCTTCAAATAGGTGTCTCAAAAACATCCTTTATACCATCTGCAGTTGCTCATATTATAACTATTTTGTCTTTTACATCTACTTGTTTAAAATCACCATTATAAATATCTAAAAATGATTTTTTATAAAATTTATCTATTTGTGAATAGTTTATCAAAACACTATTCTCATTTTCTTTTGCCCTAATCAATTGTACTCTATTTCATATGAATATTTTATCATTACTCAACTCAAATTCTTTTGTTAAATAAGTACTATCATCATATATTTTTGAGTAAAAAGCTCTCAATATAGCAATAGTAAAATGTTCATATATTTTATCACTATTTAAGTATTTTCTAAATGGGATAATAGAATAAACCAGATTTACAATCTTATCAGTATTTACTGAATAAAATCCTTTAGCAATAGTATTTTCAGAGAATTGATTATAAGGTAATTGTACATTTCAAGCGGAATCATTCCATACTCACAACACAACATTTCAAGCATTTTTTATCGAGTTAGCCAATAATTCATCTGATTCCAAAGTAGATTCTTCTCAAAAAATCACATCTATTCATATAACAGTTGCACCTGCTTTACTTAAATTATCGATTACTTTTGCAAAATACTTTCTATCAAACGGAAATCTTCACAATCACTTTTTAGTAATTGTACCATCAGGAAGCTTTCTACCTGAAAGTGTATCTTCATCTATTTCAACAACCAATATATTAGTCGAAATAGATTTATTCAACCCAAAATATAGAGACTGTACATTTTTATTTACTATATAAAGCACATCTATTTTACTTAAAAGCAAAATAATAGTGAATATAACAAATGAAATTAATACAGACAATAAATTTCTATTTTTAAGTATTTTAAAATTATCTTTAAACAAAATATATTATTTATCAAATAAAGAATCAAGTCACTCATGAATCAATCATTTAGCTTTATCATTTAAATTTTTTATATCATCTATACCTACATTAACGGATTTAAAAGTATCAAAAGTATTCATAAAAAAATCATTTAAATTTGAGAATTTATCAGAAATTTTTTGTTTGATTTCATCTGGAATAGATACTTTTTCAAAATAACTTTTTAAATCAATATCATTTAATTTATCACTGTTTTTAGATAATATTCCTAGTAATAAATCAGTACTTTCATATCTTTTAGCATCTAGCATTTCTTTAAAATCATACAAGGTACTATTAACCAAAATAGATTTATTACTTTCGTCAGACAATTGTAACAATTTATCTTTTAATTCTAGCTTTGCATTAAAGAATTCTATATCATCAGATTTTACAAAATTTAATTTTTGGTAATTACTTAATAGTTCATTGTACAATTCTTGCTTTTTTTCACTATCATTTAAATAACTATTAATATCTAAATCCCTATATTTACTAATATTTTTTATATCTTTATCCAACCTAGATCTGAGAGCCACAACAAATTGATTATCCAAACTCAAATTTGACTGTTCCCAATCAACATCTTTAAAAGATTTTATAAATCTCTCCAAACCTATAAAACTAAAATTCTGTAGATTTATAGGATTATTTTCTGTTACTTCAATTACATCTCAACTACCATTAGTCAATTGTACTTTATGATCAACTACATACAAATAATCTTTGTTTAAATCCACATCAAAAATCGTTCATCTTACAGCTGCCTCTGTATCTCTAAAGTTTTCCTTGAAATAAGATCATTCTCAAAAAAACGAAACAACATTTGACCAAGTTTTTCAACTAAGCAAATTGAAACTAATATTCATAGAAGTTAAATCATTAGAAATATGCATTTCATTGATTTCTATGCTTGAATTTCATCACAGCCTAGTTACACTACCATCTCACCATTCCAAAACTGCTAGAGAGTCATTTGTGACTGTTTTTACCATGTCTCATACAGCCAATTTATTTCTATCTTGTACTTTTAATTGTTCATCATTCAAAAAAGCTTGTCATTTCATCAAAACTACATATGATTCTAAATCTTTTTTATCTTGTGAGTTGTAAATAAGTCAAACTACTATTCACAAAATTATAGTTATAATAAAAATTATAAATTTATTTTTTATTTTAAGCATTTTAATTATTATATATGAAATAAATTACTATAATTGAAAATATAACTATATTCTATATAAAATTTAAAAATATACAAAAAATATGAAAAAACAATACATATTCCTGATAATTATATGAATAATATTATATATTTCATATTTGATTATAGGCTTTACTATTAAAGAATATAAAATAAATTCAAATATAGAATATATATCAGAACTAAACCAAACTATAAAAGAAAAAATAAAAGAAGCAGAAAAAATTATTACATATAAAAGCTCAAGTGCTTATAAAAACAAGGTACTAAAAGAACAACAATCATTTAAAAACAAATGAGAAGATGTGATATACCTAACAACTGAAAAGATATACAACAAATTTACAGCAGAAATAAAACCTATAGAAGTAGTAAATGTAGAAACAAATAAAGATAAGGTATTAAATGAAAAAACTATATATGAAAAATGGATATATCTGATTTATAACAAAGATAGTAACTAAAAAAAAGGTAAATCACAAGATTTACCTTTTTTAGGGACCTCTGCAAAATACCTTCGTAAGAATAAAAATCTATATTTTTTAGATAAAATTTATGAAAATAATTTTTTGATTAGCTATTCTAAGCAAAAAATTTTTGAGTAAATTTTAGCAAAAAAGACAAGGTGAATTGCGAAGCAAGAGAAGGCACTCTGGGGTGTAATTTTTTTCTAGATGTGAATTTTGCATAGGTCCCTTTAGTTACTCATAAAAATTTGTATATAATACAGATACTACAAATCTGAAAAATCAGATGGAAAACTATCTAAATTATTATAATCAGTACTAGAACTACCTCATTGAACTCAAAAAACTTTGTTTCAAATTTCTTGTATTTTTTCAAATATTCTTTTAGGTTGAGCATATTGTTCTACATCCAATCACAAAAGTCTTCACAATATAGGAAACAAAAATATAGTTAAAACAGTTACAACTATACCTATTACTGAGTACTGAATAGTATTTATAGCAAGTTTTATTTTATCATACTTATCACCAGATAATATAAGTAACAAACCTCACCACAGTATAAAAACTATAGAAAAAACTCATGAAAAGAGTACAAAAATTGAGATTGCCAATAAAATAAAGTCTCAAAATGTAATAGAAGTTCAGAATATTGAAGTAGTTTCTCCTAATGCATAAGCAGTTTCAAAAATCATAATAGAATTTTAATTATTAATCTAAAACTTTTAAATTTATTCTTTTATTTATTTTCATTCCAAATAATCTTAACAATGATCTAATAGAATTAATCGTATTTCAACCTTTTCAGATTATTACTCACATATCATCTTTATTGACTTTTAGAGTCAATAATACACCCAATTCATCTTCTGTTCTTTCTATAACAACATCAGTTTTATTATCAACCAAATTTTCAATAATAAACTGTAAAAATTCTACTTCTTTCATAATTTATTATATTAAAAAATAATATCCCTCAACATAAAATAATTGAAGGATTTAAATATTATATAGAAATATTGTTTATTTTTAGAAGTTTTTCAACTCTTGGTGAAAATTGTACACCATTAGATACATAAGCTTTTACTTTATCCAAGTCTTTAATTTTAAATTCTTTAGACATAGGATCATAAAAACCTAATACTTCTTTATAACCATGTTTAGCTGCTGCTGAATGTTCAGTAACTACAACTCTAAAAAATGGCATATTTCTTTTCCCAGCTCTAGATAATCTTATTTTTAACATCTTCTTGCTTATTTATAAATTATTTTTTAGTTTAAACCCTAAATGTTAAATTAAAAATAATTAAATTTTTAACTCCAACTTAAGGTTTAATTTTAAGTTTTGTAATGGTGCCAGAGGGCGGGAATCGGCGCCTTGCAGGTCGGCCATCCGTTTTTATTGCTCCTATTCGTCGCAATAAAATTCCGCTTAGGCGGAACCCTCCTTTCGATTCCTTACCAATTATATTTTTAGTAAGTAATTGAAATTTAAGCTCTATTTATTTTTTTGTAATGGTGCCCAGGGCGGGAATCGAACCCGCACTTCCGAAGAAACGGGATTTTAAGTCCCGCGTGTCTACCAATTCCACCACCTGGGCAAATAGTAGACAGTAGTTAAACTGTCTTTT
>JAQTXG010000046.1 GCA_028688895.1 Candidatus Altimarinota bacterium
CATATTCATTTCTACTTAATAGTGTAGAATATGTATATTCTTTATCTGTTAGTGGATCTATTGGTATTTTGTCTAATCTATCTACATTTGCAAATACTGTTTCTCAGAATGTTCATTGATTCCACACTGTTGCTCATGAATATGTAATATTTACTCATGATGATGCTTGTGGGTATTTCCCTGCATCTAGTTCAAACAATTCTAGTGATGTTTTCATACTACTTAAGTCACTAAGTCTAGTACTATCTCTAGCGCTTGTACTATATCATTGTAATGCCATAAACGCTATTGTACCTAGGATTGCTAGGATTGTTATTACTACTATTAGTTCTACTAGAGTGAAGGCATACTTGTATTGTATAGATTTTGCTGTAAATTTATTGTTCATATTTTTATAATAAGTATTAATATATTTATTATAGTATTATATTTTATTTAATAAACTGATTTTTTAATTTTGGATTGACTTTTATTTTATTTCGTTTTACATATATTTTTTAAAAAAGTCATTGAATGCTTTTCAGCATCAATGACTTTTTTGTATTCTAGAAAATATATCTGTATGATAATTAACTAGAACTTGTAAAACATAAATCGAGTACAAATTCTGAATCTGTTTGTTTTAAAGCTATGCTTTTTTGTTCTTCGAACTCTATGAAAATTGTATTTAACTTTCTGAAAAAAACTGCATTGTTTGGTATAAACATATTACCAAAGTATTTATTCAACAGAAATTGTAATTTGCTTTTTTGATCTTCGTTTAGTACCAATGTACTACCATCAAACATTTTTACATTTATGTTTACCATATAGTGTCTCCTCTTTATTCTAAAATTATTAGAGATGTAAATATAGCAATAAATGTTTCATTGTCAAATATATCATTTTTAAAAAATCTCTAGATATACTAGATATTTTTACTTCTTATAAATAGCATCTACTTCCCCTCATTGTTCTATAAATTGATTTAAAACCAAAAGTATTTTATCATATGTAGCTTTTGATAAATCTGATTTAAAATTTTCTAGTACATAGTTGTAGGTATCTACTAATTCTCATTTTTCAAATTTGGTGTCTGTGAAATCATTTGTAATCAATTTTACTATTTTTATCAGATTTTCTGCTCTGATTTCTACAGTGTCTCATCAGTTTATATAAAATTTTATTCATCTAATATCTGAAACATCTATTTTTTCTATTTTTTTATTTATTATTTTAGTGATATTTTGTGGTTTTTTATTGGTAGAAATACTTGATTTTTCAGTATTATTTCCATTATAAAAATTTGAAAAATTGAATTCTCATTTTAGATTGTTTCAGTATTTTTTTGTATATCTAGTAGAAATGATTATAAGCAATACTCATATAACTATAAAAGCTATTACTCTAGAAAATGCATCATCTAACCCAAACCATAAATCATATAAAAATATCTTTAATGTAGTGATACTTACCAAGTATAATCAAATAGTTCTCAGTTTGATATAATCTTTTGCAATACCGTAGAAAAGTAATATAGAAGCTGTTACTCACCAGTAAATAGTTACAGCAAATGTAGAATCAAATATATCATATACATATGATGAAGTGATTAAAAGTAAATATATAGAAAAAATTATATTTATGAATATATTGTATGATTTTTCTTTGTTTATTTTATTCCAGATGTATACAATTATTCAGGCTAATACTGTTGCTGTGTATTGTAGTATTCTCATATATCATATGTTGTCATAATCTATTTTCCATAAAATAGAGTCTAGATTTCAGATTTGAGAAAATAAAAATCCAGAGAATATAAATATAAAAAATACTTTTAATATATGTGAGCTGAAGTATGAATATACAAAGTTTAGTACTAAAAGAAAAGATGCTATTCATAGAGTACTCCAACCATGTCATGTACTAGGAATTATTTTTAGCAGTAAAAATGCCAAAGTAGATATTCAGAGTATGTGTAATATATCGTGAAATACTCTACTCATACCTGATTTTGTAGACTCTAGAAACTTGATATTGTATACATATGAAATGAAAATAAGTGTAAATGGTATCAAGAAAATGAAGTCTTTTGTGTTTACTATATCTATCAAATAGAATAGTTTGAATACTCAAATCATAAATAGTATTATTCAAGCTGAAAATATCTTGTTTTCGTTTGTTTTGTAATAAAAATAAAACATCAAAGTCGCTTCAAATAACCATATAGAGCTTACTATGTATTCATATTCTGAAAAAATCAAAGCTATTGATAGTGAAAAAATAGATATAGAAACTCATAAATATGTGTACATAATATTTTTTGAGAATTCTTGTTTTTTGATATTTTGTATACCTATTTTTCTGAGCATAAAATCTGCTAATACAAAGTATATAATCGCTAAAATGGCAAATGCTCATCACAATGAAACTCCAGGAAAATAATTGCTACCATAAGCAAATAGTTCATATCAGATAAAAAGTAGTCATGATATAACTCAAAGGAGTAGATTTACGATATTTCTTTTATTTTCACTATTAATTAATCATTTATTTAAAAATGGTAAAATCCAGTTTGATATTGAGAAAATAATTATAGCTCATATAGAAATATAAAACTGAGTATTATTGTCATTTACATGGTAGATTGTATCTACTATAACTGGTGCAAGAGTCAGAATTCATCAAATAGTTCAGATGCTATACAAAAATTGTAAATCTTTTTTTGTACTTAGGTAGTATGATGTAATCATAAATACAAATGAAACTATTATAACTGTGATAAAATTGGCTATTTCTAGTTGAAAACTTTGGAAACTTAGAAAAGAATTTGTGATAAATATGTATATTCATAACACTATGAAAAATAAATATTTCAGAAAATTTGGCAATCTATCTTTTACAAATGTAAATCAAAGTAGGTAAACAAATACTATGATAGCTAATACTGAAGTGATATTTATAAGTATACCTGAGAAATTTAATCACAAAACTATAAATATAGGTCATAAAAGTAGAAATACTAGAGAATTGAAACTAGTTCTCAAAAAGTAATATATTCATATAGAAAAGTACAAAACTAGTGTAATCATATATGATATAAAACTAGTGGTTTCTTTTAGATAATTTTCTGCTGTTCACATATTCAAAACTAGGTATATGTAACTTCATAAAAATACCCATGATAATTGTGTAGAATCTATTTTGTAAACAGTATATATACTAGAAATAGATATAATTGCACTAGAAACCAATTTCAATATCCAGTGAAGTTCTATATTTACTGGGGAAACTAGAAACAACATATTTGATAATATAAATACTCAAAATGCCAATACAACATCGCGTTGTTTCAATGATAAAAATAATCAACCAAATGCTACTATCAAGCTATATCACAAAATAGTGTATGGATTGTCACTAGTTCATCAAATCAAAAGTGGGTTTATAAAAGCAAATATAAATGAAAATAATAACAGAGTTCTTGATTTATAAACAAGTGATGTAAGTACTGCAAAAAAAGTATTAAATATCAAAAATAAAAATGTAGTTCATATAGACAAGTAACTATTATCAACTGTATCTCAAATCAAATATCTACCTCATAGTATAACTAGATAATTTATCAAAATACCTATTCATAACAATATTCTTCATTCATTTTGTAAATCTTTTTTGTCCAATAATACTCAAGCAAAATAAACTCAAAATCAAATCACAAATCATATAATCAATTTTCAAACCGGTCAGATTTGTGAATAAACTAGATTTAATAAGAATAATACTCATAGAAATACCAAAATACCTCAAAGTTTTGCAAGCAGATTTTCAGAGAAAAATTTTGAGATTGCCAATTCAAATTTAGACGGTTCGCTTGGTTTTGTTTTTGTTTTATGACTGGTTTTTATTGGAGTTTTTTCTACTACTTCATATAATTTTTCTAAATCATCATTATTATCAATTGATTCTTGTATATTATATATATCTTTTGTAGATGTGTACTTATAATCTGTTTTATTTGATTTTTCTATACTACTATCTGGAATATTTTCTAAATGCTTTTTTGGTTTAGTATTAGAAATTAATCACTTGTTTTCAAGTATAGTTTCAGCAAAGTATTGAAGTCTTGATTCTATGAATTGTTTTCATAAAAATATTTTTTTGAATAATAATCAGACAAAGAATCAAATAAAAATAGAGCTGATGATTTGTTCTACTCATATCCTACTGACATCTGTAGAAACAAACATAAGTGTGATAATAAATCACATGATAAATGAAACAAGGTGTGAGATTCTATTTAATAATTTATACATAGCTTGTTATTTTAGAATATAAATTTTATTTCAATTTTCTAAGCATTACAAATATTCAGTAAAAGAAAATAATTGTAACTAGAACTATCAATCATATAAAAAAGTTTGAGTTTGATTCTATATATCTGTCATCTTTTGTGTCACACTTATCACCTATTTTGTCATTGTCTACATCTAATTGGTCTGGATTGTATACAAATGGACAGTTGTCATTTGCAGCTAATATATTGTCATAGTCATCGTCTTCACAGACATCTCATACTCAGTCATTGTCTGTATCTAGTTGGTCTGGATTGGCTACATTTATACAATTATCTACCAATCAATCTATACCATCATCATCACTATCTTCACAGATATCTCATACATTGTTTTTGTTGAAATCTAGTTGATCTGGATTTTGTATACTTTTACAATTATCACATGAGTTTCAGATTCAGTCTTTATCTTCATCTGCTTGATCAGGATTAGCTACATATCTACAGTTGTCTTTGTAGTTGATAATTCAATCTTTGTCATCGTCATTTTGTTTTAGATTTTGTTCTATTTGTTCGCATATATCTCAAACCCCATCTCCATTTGCATCTATTTGCGTTGGATTATAACTTGTACAATTATCACAAGCATCTCCTATTCCATCTCTATCTTTATCACTTTGGTCAGCATTAGGTGTATTTATACAATTATCTATTGAATCAAATATTTTATCTAAGTCTTTATCAAACTCACATACATCTCAAACTCCATTTCTATTAATATCTTTTTGGTCTGGATTATAGATATATACACAATTATCGAAATATCAGATAATTCAATCATTGTCATCATCAATACACTTATCACCTACTCCATCTCAGTTTTTGTCACTTTGGTCTGGATTGTATTTATCTTTACAATTGTCTATTGTATCTGCTACCCAATCGTTGTCTATATCTACAAAAGAATACAAATTGTACTTTGGATTTTGTTCTAAATCTAACTGTATAGTTTTTGTATCTTTATTTATAGAAAATTCATCATAACTCAATGCTTTTGTAGAAAAATCTCTCTCTTTACAATTGTATTTTGAATACACTTCTATGAAATCATCATAAAATGATTTAACTAATACTGTATCTGATTTTTTTTGGAAATTTAGCTCATATATTTTTATATTTTCTAAGTACTTTTCTTTTGTGTTTGGTATGAAATCTATTTTTAAATACTTAAATGTGAAATCGCTTAAATCTGATCTATTTATCAGATTCCATTTTATTTTATCGTCACTTATAAAAAATGATGGTGAATAATTATCTGTACTATACTCAAAAACTAGATTGAAATTATTTTTTTGTGGTGTTTCTGGAAAAGTTAAAATAATTTGATTTTGTGTGTTTGAATTTAATTCTATAAATGTGTTTTTATTATAATCTAGCAATTTTTCATTTGTAGTTCAAATATTTGAATCATATAAATAACTATTTACTGTATCACTATAATATTTGTATGGTAAAATAAAGCCATTTTGTGTAAATACCATGTCATCAGTTTTGTCTAGTTTTATCTTGTATGTCTGGTTTAAAATATTATTTTCATTTATAAATGGATTGTCTAATTTGTGATAATACTCATAACATTGTGGTTTGAAATTTTGGGGTATTTTTTGTAACAATTCTACTGAATTTTCTGAAAAAGTTGGATTAATTCATAATAATAAAAAAGCTAAAAGTATTATTTTTTTCATAAATTTGTTTTTAAATATTATATGATTTTATTGTATTAAAAATAATGAAAATGTAAAAAGAAAGGTAAATAAAAAAACTAAAAATCTGTGTGATTTTTAGTTTTTTTATTACAATTTATTTTAATTAAGCTAAAAGTCCTTCTATAAATAAGGATTATGGTTTTTGAAATTACTTAACTAATTTGAATATGGTTCAGTAGGAGGAGTAAAATTAGTAGTCCATCTAGCAATTCATTTTGAAACTCTTAATTCATCAACTTTACCATTTAAAAATACTACACCATTGCATCATGCTCATATAGACCATTTGTTTGCACATGCTCATATATAATCAATAGATCATCATGATACTGCTGAACTATCTTCTTCTACTCAGTTTACATACAATTTCATATTACTTCAATTTCTAACTACAGCTATGTGATACCATTGATTTGCAGTAAATGTATTGGTTGAATCAAGTTTTATATTCCACATTGGTGTTCAATAAGTAAACCATGCATGAAATTTACTATCAGTATTTATTCAAAACCACCATTCACCTTCTTTATTAATTATTCATTGCTCGCTTGAAAAATTTGCAGGATTTACCCAAAAGTCTATAGTAAAATCATTACTTCATAATTGAAAATCTGAATCATTAGGAATAGTTATATAATCACCATTTCAATCAAAGTTATAGCTTCAATTAAATTTTCATATAGATGAATAATTAGCAATATTTCAATTGAATGATAAATTATGAATATTTCAATTTCATATATCTCATTCACCATGCAATAATAATTTTGTATATGAATCTGGAGTATGACTTGTAGGTAAACTAGAACTAAAATCACTAGTCCATCTAGCTATTCATTTAGATACTCTGAATTCATCTATTTCTCAATTATACCAATATGAAGCATTTCACCATCTACCTATATTGAATACCTCATTTTTTTGAACTATTGTTCAGTTTATTCATGTTTTTGAAATATCAAGTTGTCAATCTATAAATCAATACCAATTACTTCAATTTCTAACATAAGCAAAATGATGCCGCACATTTGGTGTTATTGAAATTGTTCATTGTGCATTTTGTCATCATGTATCTCATAATAGCATATTCCAGCTTGTTCCATTTGAACTTGCGAAATATCACATTTTATTTCAAACTAAAAACATTCATATTTCAAAATCACTTTGAGAAGCAAATATTGTTTTATATCAAGTTACATTTGGTACTTTAAACCATCAATCAATTGTAAAATCTCAACTTCAGAAATCAAAATCTGTCGAAGTCGGTAGGCTAATATAATCACTAGCTCAATCAAATGAATAACTAGAACTTCCATATTTTTTACTTGCATTTGTTATTGAAATATTTCAGTTAAATGTTCATGTATGTTGACTTTCACTTGAATCAAATTCATTTTCTAGTAATAATTTTGTGTAAGTATCATTTCATCAAATAACGACTGTTAGAGATTTAGAATTTACATCACTACAACTTCATCATACTGGTGTTATGTTTATTGTTCCTGTAGAAAGAGTTGTTATAGTACTTCAAGAAACTGTTGCAACTGAGTTATTTGAACTTGTGTAACTAGTAGGTGCTACACTACAATCATCTGTAATAGTAACATTTGTTCAAACTGATACTGAAGATTGTGATAATTGAAATGTTCATGTTCATGTATTGTTATTATTTGTATTTCCTGGACTAGTCACTTTTACACTTCATCACAAGTCATTTTTTACTAGATATGTTGTGATGTATTCTGTTTGTGTAGCATCATTTGTATCTGTATTCAATAATTGTGATATTTCTCAGATACTACTTATTGTACTTCAAGAATAGGCTGTTTGTAGATTTTCTAGCATTGTTTTTCTGGCTAGTGTTCATGTACTACTTGATTCTGATAGAATAGTTACGTCTCAGCTATATACTAGTATATTTCAAGCATTTACTATGTTTAGTGCTGTTTCTCATTTTGTTTTGTAGTTTCAATTGTATTGATATGGTAGGTTTTTGTATCAGTTGTATACTAGTTCATTATTTGTTACTATTTCTTCTACTGTTGTTCATGATGCACTTAGTA
>JAQTXG010000017.1 GCA_028688895.1 Candidatus Altimarinota bacterium
CAGCTGATATAATCATTACTCAGCATTTAGATAGACTTACTAGAAATGCTGTTGATGAATGAACTTTAAAGTGGTATGCACAATGCTGAAAAATTAAACAAATTCACTGTAAAGAGTGAATTTTTACTTGAGATCAAGTTTTAATGCTTTCAATTCATTTTTGATTTTCAAATCAATATATTGTTGATCTTAGAAAAAAAGTAATGGAATGAATTGAAACAAAAATTAAATGATGATGAATTGTTTGACCTGTACCTTTATGATATGTAAATAATAGAATTACAAGATGAGCTGATGTAGATGATTGAAATATGCACTATATTCAAAGAATTTTTGAATTAAGGTCTGATAATGTACCTTTAAGAAAAATTGTAGATACTTTATTCGAAGAAGGTTTCAGAACTAGGAAATGATGAAAAGTTACAAAAACAGTAATGGAAAGAATGGTTAAAAATCCTTTTTATTATTGAGTTATAGAATATGCTGGAGAATTATATGAATGAAAACATCAAGCTTTAATATCTAGAGAAATATGGGAAAAAGTTAACAAAATATCAAGAGGGGTTACTTACATATACGATAGGGACTTATCTCCTCTTAAATGAAAAGTTTTTCATAAAGAAAGTGGTAAAAAATTAACAGTATCACTATGTAAGAAAAAGTATGTTTATTTTCATTTACATTGAGATCTAAAACAAAACTTGTGGTATAATCAAAAAGAAATAGTAAAGGTGTTTGATGAAAATTTACACCTATATCGTATTCCTGATGAATATAAACAAGAAGTTAAAGAATGAATTAAAGAGTATCATTTAGAGGAAATTGAAAAAACTCAAAAAACAAGACTTGGTTTAGAAAAAAGATCAAAAAAATTACAAAATGAAAAGACCTCATTAATTAAAATGAGATCTATGGGGGAGATAAGCAGTGAAGAATTAAATGATTCTAAAAATTCTATTGTTAATGAATTAATAGATATAAATGAAGAATTAAACAAATTAGATCAAAAAGATGATGTTCTTTTAACTAATTTAGACAATACCGTCGAACTTCTGGTTGAGCTCTATGACAAGCGGAAAAGCTACAGTTATGAGAAGAAGTTGAGAGTTATCAATTTTATGGTCGTCGAACTCGTAATTGACAACAACAAAAGGCTTTGAATAGTGGAAAACCAACTCTTCAAAGCCCTTCGTAAGCTTAATGTTCATAAATGGTGGGACATCCAGGGCTCGAACCAGAGGACCTTTCCCGCTTTAGCGGGACTGCTCAATCACAAAAAAACTGGCCAAGAGTGCAATCTAAGCCAGTTTTTTTTACTTTATTTTAATATGGCCGTGCCATTTGTAACTTTAGTGTAAAATGGTGGGACATCCGGGGCTCGAACTAGAGGACCTTTCCCGCTTTAGCGGGACTGCTCAATCACAAAAAAACTGGCTCAGAGTGCAATCTAAGCCAGTTTTTTTTACTTTATTTTAATATGGCCGTGCCATTTGTAACTTTAGTGTAAAATGGTGGGACATCCGGGGCTCGAACCCAGGACCTTCTCCTTAAAAGGGAGCTGCTCTACCTACTGAGCTAATATCCCATAATACTCTTTATAAAATCAACATTTTCTATATACCTAGTTATATGTCAACTTCTTTTTATTTGCTTCTCAAGAACAATTGCTTCAGTCTTAGTATTTTTTAAAAAATATCATACTAAAGTCTTATCTCACATATATTTTGTACTTTTTGTATTTCATCTTTTATGTTCTAATAATCTTCTGTCAAGATTTCATATATATCAAACATAAAATTTTCAATTACTACATTGTAATATATACACAAAAAACATACTTAATATTTATATAGACAGGTCATTTCCAGCTTAAGCTGGACTGCTCTACCTACTGAGCTAATATCCCATTTTCTCTAAAGCTTGTGTATTGTATAAAAAAAATAGATTATTGCAAATTTTTTTTCAATTTTTTTAAAAAATAAAAAAATATTATGAAATTCAAAGAAAAAAATATGTAAGATAATATTATATTTTCCTCTTTGCTCTCAAACATTCTCCATCATATTCTACTATATTTGTAACATCACTTCAACTAACTACAAACAAATCTGCTCATATATCAAAATCAAATTGCCCATACACTTTCAATCAATTATTTATCTTTTCCAATACTTCATCATCCAAACTTATAAATGATTTATTTTTAAATAAATCTCTGACATCCAAAAATCTATCAACATCAAACAAATCCAAACTTTGTCATAGTGAAATATCCAAAGCACCTATTTTTGTTCTTCTCAATTGTGTTACATATCATCATGTACCAAATATTTCTCACAAATCATAAGCTATACTTCTGATATATGTTCCAGCACTTACCAAAGCTCTAAATCTAGCACTAGGATAATTAAAATCAAGTAATTCTATTTCTTTTATAGTTACTTCCCTACTTTTCATTTCAAAATCTTCTCACGACCTTATTTTATCAAGTGCTTTTTTTCATCACATCTTCAATGCCGAATATTTCGGTGGTATTTGATTAATTGTTCATGTAAACTTTTGATTCAATACTTCAATTATTTTTTCACTAGTAATAAACTCACTTGCTTTTTTTTGTTCAGATTCTGAGATATATTCTACATCAGTTCACAAATCAAAAGAAGCAGATACTCAATCAAAATTTACACAAAACTCATACTCCTTTGTATCTTTTTCGAAATAAGGGATCAATTTAGTATAATTTCAAACAGCAATTAAAAGACCTCCTGTTGCCAGAGGGTCTAGTGTACCTGTATGTCACATTTTTGATGTATTTAGTTTTTTTCTAAGTATTCTAATCACATCAAAACTTGTAATATCAAGAGGTTTATCTATTAAATAAAATTTATTCATTTTTTTCATTATTATCCCCCCCTCCTTACGAAGGAAGGGGCTAGGGGGTGGTCTATCAATAGATAGAATTGGCTTAATATTCAAAACTACTAGGTGAATCAAAAAATCTAGGCTCTGTATCTATTCAAAGATTTGGTTGCATAAAAGAAAATGATTTAAAATTGAAATATCATAAATCCAAAAACAATTTACCTGTTATATCATCATAATTTATAAAATTGTCTTTTCACTCTATAGCACAACTAGAAAAACACTCTCTTGAGTCTGTAGAATGATTTCTATTATCTCACATCACAAAATATTGATCTTCTCATAATACATACTGATGCATAGCCTTACTTCAACCGATAAAAGTATATCATTTATTTTCATCATTTAGGTATTTTTCATCCAATTGTACATATTCAGCTTCTCATGATTTTTTCAAAAACACATTTCAATTTTCTATTTTTAAATTATCACCAGGCACTGCTATAATTCTTTTTAAAAAATATTTTTTTTCATCACTTACATATGGTTTAAAAACTATTACATCTCATCTACTTGGTTCACTAAATCTGTATGAAAGTCTGTCTACAATTATAAATTCTTTATCATAATATGAACTATACATTGACTGTCCATTTATCTGAAATGGCATCGCTATAAAAGTCTTTATAAGCAAAACTACAACAACTATAAAAACTAAATCCTTAAAAAAATCTATTATATCATTTTTATCCATTATTATTATTTTTCGTTATATTTATATTAAATTTGGACACATTATACTCCAATATAAATAATTGCAATAAAAAATACACTCTTTAAAAAAGAGTATATTTTTTTAGACATAATTTTATTTATTATTAGTATCATCATTATCAGTATCAGTTTTTAACCAATCTGGCACTTTCATTCAATCATCCCAAAGTTCTGTTGTAGTATCCAAACTAGATTTAGACTCTTCAGATTTATCAATTTTTTCAGTCTTTTCTTGTTCTTTTTCTACTTTTTTGACTACTATTTCTTTGTTTTTTGAACCACTCTTTTTAGCTTTTGCTTTATGAGTTTTAGTTTCAGATTCATTTTTTTCTTTTTTTGTAGATTCTACTTTATCCTCTACTATAATGTCTTCTTTTTTATCAAAAGCAACTACATTTTCAGTTTTAGTTGTTTCTTCTTCAGTATTTTTAGCTACATCTGTAAAACTTCACTTCAACCAATCTGGTATATTGTCTTGTGATTTATTTTGTTTTGTTTCTTGTTCTTTCTTTTTTTCTTGTTCAAAACTTCATTTTAACCAATCTGGTATATTATCAGTTTCTACTTTTGAAATATCTTCTAAATCATCTATTTTTATATCTTCAGAAATTGATTCTTGTTTTATTTCAGTTTCTTGTTTTATTTCAGTTTCTTGTTTTATTTCAGTTTCTTGTTCAGTTTCAGTTTCTTGTTCATTTTTAGTTTCCTCTTCTTCTGTAAAACTTCATTTCAACCAATCTGGTACTTGTTCAGTCTTTGTTTCTGCTTTTTCAACTACTTCTTGTTTGATTTCTGGTTTTACCTTTTCTGGAACTGTTTGCACTTTTGTTTCCTCTTCTTCTGTAAAACTTCATTTCAACCAATCTGGTACTTGTTCAGTCTTTGTTTCTGCTTTTTCAATTACTTCTTGTTTGATTTCTGGTTTTACCTTTTCTGGAACTGTTTGCACTTTTGTTTCCTCTTCTTCTGTAAAACTTCATTTCAACCAATCTGGTACTTGTTCAGTTTTTGTTTCTGCTTTTTCAATTACTTCTGGTTTGATTTCTGGTTTTACCTTTTCTGGAACTGTTTGTGTTTTTGTTTCCTCTTCTTCTGTAAAACTTCATTTCAACCAATCTGGTACTGTTTCAGTTTTTGTTTCTGCTTTTTCAATTACTTCTGGTTTGATTTCTGGTTTTACCTTTTCTGGAACTGTTTGCACTTTTGTTTCTACCTTTTTATCTTCATTTAAATCTGATAATATATCAGTAACCAAATCTTGTTTAGAAGTATTTTTTACTCTTTTTACACCAGAAGTTTTTTCTATTATAAAATCTTGAAATCATATGTTTTTATCTTTATTTACGATTTTATAGTAAATAAAATAAACAAATACTATCAATCAAAATCATATAATTATATAAAACAACCACTTCAAAATATTTATAAGCAATCACATAAAATCACTTTTTCAAGTTTCAGGCTCAGTTACTACTTGATTTACTTCTGTTTCAGGTATATTTGCAACTCAACCATATACAAGAGTTTTTAAAATAGCTTTAAAATCTGTTTTTTCCTTATTTGTCATTAATGTATCCAAAGCTATTACTTCAAGTATTTGAGTTCAAAGTGCTTTGTTTTCATCTATATTTGTATTATCTCTAATAGCTTCTAGTTTAGCAACCAAATCTTTATAACAATTTGTAGTCGCTCAAGTTCATGTATTTGAACACACTATAGATACTGGTATTAGATTTTTTAATGCATTGAAAGCAACTGCTTTTTCACTCTTATCTTCTTGATCATCTACCAATAAAGATTCAAGTAAGTTTGTTATTTCTTCAGCATTTTTTATTCCAGAATCAGTTATATATCAATTAAATTCCAAAATAACATTAGTTTTTTCTCTATTATCAAACCAATCTTCTTGCAATTTTTGAACATACATCATTCATTTCAATTTGTTTTCTTTTGGTAATGCACTTACCAATTCTTTCAATTTTTCTATTTTTACTTTTATAGAATCACTTACTCATTCAAAAACCAAACTATTTAAATCTATTGATGCTTCTTCTATATATTCTTTTATAATAGTTACATCTTTAGAGTCAACTACTTCACCACTACTATTTTTTATAAACAATCTTATTTTTTGATATTTGTTATCATTCAATTTTACGTTTATAGATGTACCAGATGTATATGATTCAGTACCTATATTGTCTTCATCATCATCATTTCCACCATTTAAATCAGAATCATATTCTATATCATTATCTATAGCATATTTAGCTATATCTCAATTACTTTCTCACAAATATATAAATACTTGTTGTCCAAATTCTTTTAATACAATTTCTCAATTATTATCTAAATCAGGATAAGTAAATATTACTAATCAATCTTTTCTAGAACTAATAATATTTTTTAAATTTTTAGTTACTTTTTTATTTATTTCTTTTACTTTTGTTCATTCAGATATTTTTAAATTTACCAAATGAGAAACTTGATTATCTTTGTATTCATGAGTAAATGTACTTTCGTTGTTTACAACAGTTCCATCTCACAAATTCCAAACTTTTGAATCTGCTGATCATTTACTATTATCAAAAAATACAAATTTATTTCAAATAGATATATATCAAAAATCAGGTTTCAATATATTTGACACATCTATAGTTACACTTTTAGTATTACTAAATCATTTATATTTTACTTTTACTTTAGCATGTTTTTCTCATGAAGAAACAAAGCTATAAGTAGCAGAGTTCAGTGTAGTTTCTTTATCATAAAAACCATCTCAATCAAAATCCCAAGAATATGATACTTTACCAGTCAAATCTTGTCACAAAATATTTTCTACATCTGCTGTAAATGTTACCTCATCTCCTATAGCTACAGAAGAATCATCTACTGATAGTTTAATCAAAGGAGTATTTAAATTGTCACCTGTCAAAGTCATAAAATACTTAGAACCAGTGATTTCTTCAGATGTAATTCTATCTTCGTTGTTATCTTTCATAACAACTACGAAATAATAATTTCATGTCACTTTTGGTAATACAAAACTAGTTGAATTGGATTTTGTAGATCTAAAATCTTGTGGTTCAGGATCTACATCAGTATAATAATACCATAAATAAGATTGTATTACACCATCTTTATCTTTAGCTCATAATGCAGTTAGATTAACTATTACTGGATCCTTTGTATCATCTACTATTTTTACATCTATAGATGACATAGTAGGTTTCACATTTTGTACTATTACATTAGTTTCAGAACTATGAGTTTTTCAATTATCATCACTTTTAACAGTTAATTTTATAGGAAAACATCCTAATTCATCAAACTTTTTCGTAAAATCTGAACTGTTAATAAATGATTCATTTCAAAGTTTCCATGAATAAGTCAATCAAGTAGTTAATCATGTTATGTTTATACTTTCTTTAGCAGAAAAATTTACATTATCTACTCTATTAACTACATAAGCTCAAGCACCTCAACAAGCATTATTATCAAATAAAACATTATTTTTATTTGAATCCATAACAGATATAAATGAAAGTGGACTATCAGATTCTCAAATATATACATTTTTAGTAAATGTATTTTGATTATCATTTGCATCTATTACTTTCAATTTTACATTGAAAATACCACTTTTAACAAATTTATGAGATACATTTCAGTCTTTTCCTCAAATAGTTACACCATCTCAAAAATCCCATTCATAAAATCTAGCTTCAGGTGAAGCAGAAACAAATTTGATTATATTTAATCTTTGAGCAACTCTAGGAAATACGAAAAATTCAACTGAAAGTATAGATTTTACATCTACTTTATCATTTTTTGTAGCTTTTATTCAATCTGGATCTTCTACTTCTAATACAACTGAATGTTCACCAATAGAATCAAAGGTAAAATATCAAGTAGAACCATTGAAATTAGTTTCTTCTAAATCCACTCTATCACCATCGATAATCCATGAATATTTCAATTTTCATTCATCTGAAAAATCAGGATCATAACTCTTTGTAGCATCCAAAAATACTCTATTTGGTTTATTTGGAAAAGGTATAGAATCAGTAAAATCAGCAATAGGTGATCTACTATTTATATATATTATTTTTGAATCAGTATCACTTTGTCAACTAGGATCAGTTACATTCATTTTTACATTATATTTTCATTTTTCATTAAATATATAAGTAAACAATGTACCAGATTTTCTAAAAATAACTTCATCTTTGTTTAAATCTATTATTTCCCATTCAAAAGATAAATCTTTGTTGTTTGTCGTATTTTGTGCAGAAAAAGTAAACTTATCTCACATATAACCTTCATCTATATTTGATTTTATTGTAGCTATAGGATTATGTATACTTAGTACAAATTTTCTCTCTACTTTTTTTAACTCATTTGTTTGTAATGTAAGAGTTACATTATAATTTCATTCTCTAGCATAAACTACTCTCTCTACTTTTGGAGCTCATACATTTTGTCTGATTACACCATTTCAAAAATCCCAAGTTGTACTTGTAAATTTTGCACCAGATGTAGGAGTAGAACTAGTTGCATCAAATAACAATCAGTATTTAGCTTCATCAGGAGTAAACTTCAATTCTTCTCTATTTTGTAAATTTAATCAATTTACTTTCAATATAATTGAAGCAATTTTTTCTTTTACAATTACATCAGCTCTAGATGAAAAAGGTAATACATCAGTATATCAAGCCTCATTTTTATGTGCAGATGATACATCTAAAAATATCGAAAAACTTCATTCTTCCCTAAATATATGTGAAATAGATAAACCATTCCCCAAAACTACTCTTCTACCATTTTCATACATCCACCATGTATAGTTATAAGTAGGAATAACAGTTCAAGTCGGATCTGCAATAGTTCATCTCAAAGTAACAGTCAAAGGAGCATTTCAAGTACTAGGAAATGCTTGAACGCTTCAAGTTACAGATTGAATATTTGTTTTATCCAAAAAATTTTCAATAGCTGTAACTATAGCAGTATAATTTGAAGTATTAGCAGGATACAATACTCATCTCTCTATAGCAGTTTTTAAATAATTGTAATAATTTTTATTACTCAAACTGTCAGGTAGATAATTATAACCTTGTTTTGCATAACTCATAATCAAGTTAGCAGATGCTATATCCACTTTTCAATCTAACTCATATTTATTTCTCAAAATAAAGAAAGCTTCAGTGATTTTATATCTAAACTCATTAAAAGTCCCTAAATCCACAGGTCTTAATTGTGTATATACAGGGTCAGTACTAGACGTATTTTCAGCATAAGCCAAACTGCTGTTAAAAGCAATAGCTAGACATATAAATAGGAATATTAGCTTTATCTTTTTAAACATAATAGTTGTTTATAAAATAGTTATTTACAAAATAATATCATAAAAAAACAATATATGCAAAAAAGTGAATACCAAAAATACAGAAAACAAATTAAATAGAATTTTTTTTTGATTTAAAACAAACAATAGTTAAAATAAAATCACATTAAATTTTTCTTAATAATAAATAATGAAAATAACTACTATTGTATATCCAGTAATACTCATGATGTTGGTTTGAGTACCAGTAACTAGATACTACGCTAGTACACCAGATATAAACGCATGTGTACTTGACTATGTAGACAATCTAGAAGAAAGTGATTACAAATGATATATGTACGACATAAACTGAGTAAAACATATAGAACCACTCAATTCTAGTATGAATGAAAGTCTAAAACAATATAGGATTTGAGAAACTAGTTGATGTCTCATGTCTAGTGATAACTTATTCAATGATATGAACAATACATTTTATTGTACAGTGACATATCTGATTAGAAATGCTCCAGTAAGCGACAAACTAAAAGAACCTTTATGAATATTAAAGGATGAATAAATAATTTAAATAATAACTAATTACAAATGGATAAAATAGCTTGAAGAAATTCTATGTTGATGATAGTAATGATTCTTTGTACAATCACTATTATCAGTACAAATTATATGTTTAATAAACAAAGTGTAATAGATATAAATGAAACATTGATGGAAAATGAATACAAAAAGATATGATGAAAAGAAAATTATATTTTGATGCAAGAAATACAAAAAAGAGAAATACTAGCTTTTATAGACAAAATAAAAACAGAACAACCAGAACTAGTAAATGAAATACTTAGTAGTAATGAGCTAGGTTTAGCATACAAAGTAATGAGTCAAAATATAATCAATGATTTGAAAAAAGATACATATATAAAATGAAATACATGAGCTACAGTATCAATAATAGATTTTTCAGACTTAGAATGTCCATTTTGTATCAAAGATCATAATGAACTTGATATAACAAAATTGATAGAATGAACAGGTAGTAGTGTAAACTATATATTCAAAAATTTCCCTCTACCAAGCCATAAAAATGCATGAATAGAAGCAGAAGCAAGTAAATGTGTAGAAAGTATTGCAGGTTGAGAAAAATATCTAGAATACATAAACAACATATTTTCAACTACAAAATGAGGTTGAGAATGATACAAAATAGAAGACCTAAGTCCACTTGCAAAAAGTCTAGAAGTAGATACTGATAAATTTGAAGCATGTATGACAAATTGAGAAACAAAATCTCAAGTAGAAAAAGAATTCAAACAATGAGCTATGCTATGAATCAATTCTGTTCCTTCAAAATTGATATTAAATAATGTTACATGAAAATATACTATTATTTCAGAAGTAACTGATACTACAAAATTACAAGAAATAATTGATGAAATAAGTAAGTAAAACAAAATTATTAAAAGCCAAGTAAAATCACTTTTACTTGGCTTTATTTTAGTTTGTTATCTTTACTTCTTTATTTAAATAATCTATTATTACTTTTTTCAAATCATCTCTAGTTTTTGGTTCTAGATAAGAAATAATAACTGCAAGCTTATTTTCTACTTTTTCTAAATCAAACAATCAATCTTTTGTAAAAAAGTCCTTAGCAAAATATTTTTTAGATATATTATTTACTTCTTTGAATTCCAAAGCCGTTACTCAAAATAATTCTAAATATATCAAATTTGTCATTTCTCAATAAACTCATCAAACTTCCTTTGGATCTAACTCTTTTAATTTTTTCATAAATTCTAATTCTCATATAGATTTAGTAAATTCATTTCTAGTTTCTATACTTCTTCATTGTCTAAAAACTAGTCTTAAAAATTCATCTTTTATATCAAAAATAAATCTCCTATACAAGTCTCAACTATCTCATTTAGTTAAAACAGCACAATATTCTCAAGCTCTGAGAGTGAGAATAAAATCGATTTTTTTTACTGGTCTAATTCCCACTTCTCATTTTTGAGAAGTGGTAGATTTAGCTTGTATATCTAATTCTTCTCTTTTTTCATAATCTATATTATCCTTTAATCCAGCAGTATTTGAAACACTTAACCACCATTTTTCAAAAGTTTGATTAGTTAAATTTTTAGTTAATGGATTTAACAATTTCCATAATCACTTAGCAGAAATACCAGTTCAAAATCATTCTTCATCTATATCTATATTATTTAAATAACTAAATAATCATGACAATTGTTTTACTTCTGCATCACTATATTTCTTTGTAACTTCTATTGCCTTTACTATCATCTGGTATCACTTTTTCATATATGGTAAGTAATAAATTAGTATATACTTATTATATACAATATAATATAAATAGCAAGTTTTAGTTTTGAAAAAACCAAGTAATGGGTGTTTTACTTGGTTTTTTTCATAAGTAAAAAAGATAATAAAATAAATTATTACCAAAAAACTAGTCCAGCAAAATTGCTGGACTAGTTTTTTATCTTAAAATAATTTTCTCTATCTATGACTCTAGCACTAGGATATCATTTCAAATAATGATAATGTAAATGCTCCACGGATTTATTAGATTTTGTTTGCCTAATAAATGAAAAATATTCTTCATTTTTATAAAATTCTTTTATAAATTTTTCCACATTTAAAAAATCAATTAGTTCATTTTCATTTAAACCTATAGTAAATTCTATATGTCTTTTTGGAAAAACAAGTAAATTTATATTATCTTCAAAATAAGGATACTTGTTATAAACTACTATCCAAAAATCACTTATATATAAAATCTTATTTTTCTTCGATAAGTCTTTATCACAAAAAGGACAATTATCATGTGTAAAATAAACTTTACTTTTATCATATTCTTCCCTATTTTTATATTCCATTTTCTTTATTTTGAATTATAAAAAAACTAGTCACTATTCCAGTAGTTTCAGTTCTGAGAATTCTATCTCAAAGATGTACTTTTTTTCAAAAAATTCTTTTAAAATTTTTTATTTCATCATCACTAAAACCTCATTCTGGTCATACAAATAGA
Organism: Candidatus Altimarinota bacterium; assembly: GCA_028688895.1. Taxonomy (GTDB): domain Bacteria; phylum Patescibacteriota; class Gracilibacteria; order BD1-5; family UBA6164; genus UBA6164. The sequence continues at coordinate 12,027 of JAQTXG010000017.1, forward strand.
TTTATATTTTTACTATAATCTAATTCTAAATTTTTTAAACTAACTGTATCCTCACTTTTCGTATGAAATATGATATTTTGATCATTTTTAAGTGGAGAAAAATCATATTTATCTAAAATAACCAATTCAGGCATACTATTTCTACCTGATTGTTCAATAGCTTCCACGATTATTTTATTAAGTCTATCTATTTTATTGTCTGAAATAAGTAATTTCTGACTCCTCTCACTCCTAAAAAATACAAAATTTTTAATTCCTACTTCCACTCATTTTTGTAAAATAAGCTCTATTTTATCCATCTTATTTGGTAGAGATTGATACAAATTTAATTCAAAATCTATTTCAGTATTTTTATTTTCCCTTCATACTTGTTCCAAAACTATATCTTTTTTATTTATCTGTTTTATTTGAAATATATAATCATAAGAATCATTTCAATCAAAAAATATGATTTTTTCTCATATTTTCACTCTAAGTACTTTCACAAGTTGATGAATCATATCATTATCAGTCAATACAAATGTAAAATTTGTAGTAAGCAAATCAGGAAAATAAAATCTTTGCATAAAAAAATTGTTATAAAATAACATATAAAAGAAATAACCCTAACCTTGAAATACTAATCTTGAAATTAAAAGATTTAGTAACTACATAAATTGTAGCATCCTTCCATTAGACATAAGGGAAGGAATTCAAGGATGGGTTATTAAAAAATTTATTCAAATATTGTAGCCTCCTTCCATTAGACTTAAGGATAGAAATTAGGCCTTTAGATCATCCTATAAACAAGGATGGGTTATTAAAAATTAATACTTTAAATCACAAATATTATTACCTAGGCATACCATAAAAATCTAAACCTTTACTATCTACCATAGTTTTAGTTAGAAAATTTTTCTTTTTACCTTTTACAAAAAAACCTCTTTCGTCAATAATACCTTGCTCTATAAGTGTGCTAGGGTTTTTGTTTGCCAATCTTTTCTTTGGAAAGTTTTTCTTGTTTTCAAAATAATGTGCTCTAGCTTTATAACTTTGATTTTTTCTAGATTGTGGATTTTCATTACCTATATACACTTGAAATGCAGCTTTTTTATTCTTAGCTAACTTTCTAGAAGCAGCTTGCTTTTTAACTATACTAGACTTCAGTCCGTGACTATTTGCCATAATTCTATTTATTAATATTTAAATGTGTTTCACCTATTATACTCATTTATTAAGAAAAATAAAGCCTAAAACTTATTTTTTAGATTATTTCTAAACGACAAGGTCTAAGCTATATTTATATGGAGCGGGGGACGAGGTTTGAACTCGCACACTCAAGGGTTGAAGCCTTAATACACTCACTCTTTTATGTTACCCCCGCATATATTTTTTAAAAGTGCAGGAGCATTTTATAAATTTTAATGCAATAGTCAATTTTTTTTTTGTTTTTTTTAAAAATATGTTATTATAAATATATTAATAATAAAAAAACGCATGTTAAAAATTGATATAGACAAAATCATAAGCAATTTAATTGACTCAATTATTTGAAATGTAGAATTATATTTACCTAAAATAATTGGAGCTTTAATTGTGCTTTGAATTTGAGCACTTATATCAATTTGGATTTATAAATTTGTGATGTATCTATTCAAAAAATTCAAAATAATGGAATTAATAGATAAACTAAACATTGATTTTATAGATAATAGTGATGATGAAGAAAAAGAAAAGATAGTTGTTGTACAAAAGAAAAAAAAGAAGTTTTCAGACAAAATCAAGATAAATGAAATCACTTCTAAAGCTATTTCTTATTATGTATTCCTAATATTTTTCAGATTATCTATTATAGTAATATGAATCAAAGAAGTAGAACTTTTTCTTTGAGAATTGATTACATACCTACCTAGCTTATTCGTAGCAGTAATTATATGATTTTTCTGAGTCAGATTTGCAAATTTTATCTATGATGTAGTATTTCACGCACTAGACTTCAGTAAACAAAAAACAGCCAAAATAATAGCTAGTTGATCAAAAGTAATTATATTATTTTTCACACTTATGGCAGTATTAAGTAAAATAGGTATAGCTACAGAAATAACTTATACTATACTTATATGATTTGTTTCAATGCTTGCACTAGCATGAGGTCTAGCATTTTGATTATGATGAAAAGACATTGCTGCTGAAATACTTGAAAGTTTCAAAAAATAAAAAATACTAAATCATATGATTTAGTATTTTTTTGATACTTTATTTTAATTGATAAAACTCTCCCCTACTATATATACTTTTACTATCTGGAGAAGTAATAGCTGGAAATATTACATCACATTTCCTTATTTTTGAAACAAAATCTAGAGAATATTCACAAGGACAACTATTACAAATAGCATTTCAAAAAATAGCATCTCATCAACCATACTCACAACTATTAGCCAATAAATTTGGTGAACAAAATCATCTAGAATTACAATAAGTTCCATATTTACAAGTATTTAATTCACTACATTTTTGTTCCAATATAGGACATCATTTATTTACATCACTTCATTTTATAAGTGGACACAAATCATTATTATCAAAAACTCAATCACTATCAGTATCTACAGTATCCAATGATATTCAATCAACAATAATTATTACACTAGAATTTGAAGTTAATCCATTTTTATCAGTTATATACAAAGTAACGGCATAAACTCATTCCAATTTAAAAATATTTTTTACATCCTTGGTATTACCTATATTACCATCTCAGAAATCCCAATTATATATATAAGGTCATTCTCATCATGAGACAATAGCTGAAAAATCAACAGATAATGGTCCAGATCAAGTCAATTTTGAACTACTTATAGATATAGACATTCAGTTTGTAGTATTTGTATTATTTATGTTGTTTGTATTTGTGTTATTTTTAGGATTATTTATATACAATGAATTATAAACTTCTCAAGTATTTCAACAATTATCTACTACCCTGAAAAATACTTTCCAGTCTCCGTTTGACAAAAAATTATAATCATCTATATATTTTCCATATTTTTTGATTTCATCTCAATTATTATTGTTATAAAATCTCCATATATATCATTCTGGCTCATTTATTCATTTTTCACATTTTGTAGATACGTCAGATCAAAAATCATAAATACTATTTGAATTATTCAAATTGCTTAAACTACATTTTGTATCATTAGAATTACAAGTACTATTTTTTATAAGTAAATTCAATGCCAAAGTATTTTCTTGTTTCTCTATACACGAATTTGCCTTCAAAGCAACATATGCTATTCTCAAAAAATCTTCTTTTGAAATAGCTTGTTTAGGTCTTATTTTTCAATCAACAACATCTATCAATTTAAATGTTTTTATATTTCAATCAATGTCTACTTCAGTCAATTCATAATCTAATGCTTTTTGAAAATCTGGATAAAAACTATATACACTTCCATCACTATTTTTAGGACTTACATCATCTGAAAGATTTTGTGTTATTTTTCAATTATATATATCTAACCTGACTTTATCAGCTTCAATATTTGACAAAATACCAGAAGCTCTCAAGATAATAGACAAAGCTTCTTCCAATATAATAGTATTATTTGGACAAAACGGTTTAGCTAAGTCCAATTTAGTTCAGTCTTCACATGCCGATCATGGATGATATCAGCTTATATAAGACTCATTACTAGAATCAGCTATACAATAATAATATTTATTAGTTTTATTTACATCAAAAAATATATTGGATACTTCATATTTGTTGATTAAATCCAGAGAAACATTTGGTTGTATACATTTTTTACAAGTCACTTCTCAAAGTATTCATACAAACTCATCACGATTCAATAATTCTCTAGGATTAAACTTTCAATCACTATCAGGCACTATCATTCATTTATCATACAAGGTTTGCAACTCATTTATATATTTATAATCAGATTTTATATCAGAAAACACATCTTGTACAGGAATTGAATAGGCTGAAAAAACAGCTTGTGAATACGAACTAGTTATTAATACAAAAAATATAAGTATAATTTTTTTTAGCATAGAATTAAGTTAAAAATAATCCCTCCCCCCTTCGGGGTACTCCCTTTGAAAAAGGGAGAAATTATAAAAAAGAAATTAAACTGCATACATTACAATTCAAGCTGCAACAGATACATTAAGTGACTCTTTTTTTCATCTCATAGGAATAATAACTATTTCATCTGACAAGTCTAATAATTTTTGATTTACTCATGAAACTTCATTTCACAATATTAGACAAACTTTTTCATCATTTTTCTCAAAAAGTTGTCTATAATCAATACTTCTTTTGTCCAATTCCACACTATAAATCTTGTATCATTCAGTTTTCAACTTGTCCACTATTTCAAATGGATCTCTATAATATTCCCAATCTATCCAATTTTGCGCTCATAGAGCTGTTTTACTTATATCATTTCTAGGAGGTGTAGGACAATGCCCAGTTAAAATCACTTTTTCAAATCCAGCTCAATCACAGTTTCTAAAAACAGCACCAACATTTTGCATACTACGAATAGAATCTAGGAGAATAATTTTTGACACAAATTTATAATTAATAAATATTTAGGTATTTATAGTGATTTTTATGATTTTTTCAAGGAGATTTTATTTTTTGATAATATCATAAAATCAGTTTGAATATATTCAATTAAAATTATTAAAATTTAACAACATTGATTGATTCAATAATCAATTATTCAAATTAGATTTGTAAATGTAAAATTTATTGAGATTAGTAAAAATAAAAACTAATATTTTAACAATATATATAATAGGTAATAAAAATGGATAAAATAATATATTTAAATAATTTACTCTTGATAAATAATTAAAAACTATATTCGTAAAAAATTTATCTAAGTCAAAATTTATAGAAATTAATTCAGCAATAGTTATAAAAATAGAAATAAGAGAAAAAAATATAAGAAATACAAAAATACCTATTAAATTGTAAAAAAAAGAAAATGAAGTTATTAATATTAAAAAAAATAAATATACAAATAAATTAGCCAATCATAAATCATTATCTAATTTAAACATAAAAAAATATTCATTCAAAGTATTAATTTTTATTTTTTTAAATGTTTTTACACCTAAAATAAATAAAAAAACACATATAATAAGTAAAAAAAATCATAATATTCATAACAATAATAATCATATTAAATAAATAAAATATACAGAAAATTCAAAACCAATAATTGCATATGTAAATATATTAATAGCATAAAAAGCAACTATAATAGATAAAATGAAAAAAAATAAAAAATAAATCAATAATCAATAACTGAAAACCTTCTTCAAAATCTCAGCACTCAAAAAACTACTCAATACCATTTTCTTCTCCCTCTTCCCCAAAATATAATTCTGACTATTCAAAAAATTGCTACTATATTTATTTAGTAACTTATTTTGAGGTTCTAAGGGATTTAAGGTTTGTGATTTTGGCATTGTTTTTATTTTTTAAATATAAAAGTATAAAGAAATGATTGTCTATAATAAATAAAATTAAAATTATATTTATGTGGAATCAACTTTAAATAATAGAAATTAAAATGTATATTAGATTTACTAATTATATAAAAAAATATATATAAAATAGGATTTAAAATATATGAAAAAACTCTTTTAAAGATTAGAATAAATGATTTTATATCTAAAAAAAGGAATAAAATAAACAAAAAATATAATATATAAAACAATGATGGGTAGTATGTCATTAAAAAAAATATAAAAATATCAATCTGATTAGGAAATAATAATAAAAATAAAAATATAAAAAATCATTTAGATCAAAGTTCAATTCTATATTTTAAATTATTATTATATGAATTATATAGTTTAATAAAATCAATTCTTTTTGTATGTATTAAATACTTTTCTAACATATAAGTAAAATAAATATACCTTTTCTCCCTCTTCCCCAAAATATAATTCTGACTATTCAAAAAATTCTTATTATTTTGTAATAAGTTGTTTTGAGTTGAAGGATTATTTAGTGTTTGTGTATTAATCATTTTAAATTATACATAATTATTATAACTATATTCTACCACATTTATTTTTTATAAACAAAATTTTTTCATTTTATAAAAAAATATGATATAATAAAAACAATGAATAATTAATAATAAAAATTAATAATGAATACATTCTTAATATCACTTTTAAGTATAATTATTTTATCAGCTATAACATACATAGTTTATAGAATATTCAAGAGAAAAGCTGATTACAAAAGGACGCTAGAACTCACATTTTTAAAAATCACTCTTCCTAAAAAAAATAGCGAACTAGATGAGAGAAAAGAAACTACAAAAGACTTCAAAGAAATGATAGGTCTGATGGAGCAACTTTTTGCATCTTTGAAATCTGTATATTCTAGAAAAATACTCAAAAAAATCCTATGACAAGACTTGCTGAGTTTCGAATATATAGCTCACGAAAATGAAATACTATTTTATATAGTAATTCCAAAAAACTACAAACACTTAATAGAAAAACAAATAAACTGATTTTATACTGATGCAATTATTGAAGAAACAACAGAAGTAAACATATTCAAAAATAGAAAATACATAGAAGCTACTTACTTAAATACTTCAAAAGAATTTTTCTTTCCTATAAAAACATACTTGAAACTAGAATCAGACCCAATAAACAATATCACAAATGCTTTTTCTAAACTAGAAGATGACGAATCAGCAGCTATTCAAATACTTTTGAGACCTACACTAGATGATTGGCAAGGACAATGTAGCAAAGCAAGTAGCGCAATAATGAAATGAAAAACTACATGGTTTACACTAAATCCTATAAAAATAATTATATGATTGATAAATATAGCTCTTACTAGTAATGATGATGAAAAAAATGCGTCACCAGACAGTAATACTTCTGCTCTTACACAAGAAAGAGCAAAAACAGTAGATGAAAAATGAGACAAAACTGGTTTTGAAACAATTATTAGAATAATCACCACAGGTAATAATAAATCTATGGTAGAATCAGAAATGACGAATATAGTTTCAGCATTCACTCAGTTTTCATACCCAGATTTCAACAAATTTGGAAATACTATTCATCACAATAAAAATGCTTTGATAAAAAATTATATATATAGATTTTTTAAAAAACCGTTTTATCTAAAAAAGATGATTTTAAATACTGAAGAATTAGCGTCATTATACCATTTTCCACATGTGAGATACAATTCTACACCAGAAATAAAATGGCAAAACTTCAAAATAGTAAAAGCACCTAGTGATATTCCAAAAGAATGATTATTACTCTGACACAATATATATAGATGAGTCAAAAAAGAAATAAGGATGAAAACTGAAGATAGATTTAGACATTTTTATGTTATATGACAAACAGGTACAGGTAAATCTAGTATATTACAAGTAATGGCTAGACAAGATTTCGCAAACTGAGAATGAGTATGTATCATAGATCCTCATGGAGACCTAGCTCGTGATGTGATGCCTTTTATACCGAGAGAAAGAGCTGATGATGTAGTGATATTTGACCCTAGTGATTTAGATAGACCATTGTGATTGAACTTACTAGAAGCCGACACTGATGAAGAAAAAGAACTAGTAGCAATGGACGCACTAAACATCATGATCAAACTATTTGGTAATGAAGTATTTGGTCCTAGAATACAAGATTACTTTAGAAATGCAGTACTTACACTTATGGATTATCCATGAGGATGAGCCATTACAGATGTAGTAAGACTATTTACAGATGTAGACTTCCAAAAAGATAGAACTAGACATGTAAAAAATCCTATAGTAAAAAATTGGTGGGATAAAACATATGCATCTATGTGAGACAGAGAAAAAGCAGAAATCATACCTTACTTTGCAGCAAAATTTGGTCAATTCACGACAAATAAAATGATGAGAAATATCATATGACAAGTAAAAAGTAGTTTTGATATACTAGATATAATGCAAAACAAAAAAATCTTGCTAGTAAATCTGAGTAAATGAAGACTTTGAGATTTAAACTCAAAACTATTAGGTATGATACTTGTTTCAAAGATACAAATGGCAGCCATGAGAAGAGATAGAATAGCAAAAGAAGATAGAACAGATTTTTTCTTGTACATAGATGAATTCCAAAACTATGTAACAGATTCTATCGAATCAATACTTTCAGAAGCGAGAAAATATAGACTATCACTAAATATTGCACACCAATATCTATGACAATTAGAACAAAGTGATGCACTTACTAAATCTAGCCTAAATCTAAAACAAGCAATATTCTGAAATGTGTGAACAATCATGAGTTACAAAATCTGACCAGAAGACTGAGAATTTATGGCAAAATACTTTGCTCCTACTTTCTCAGATCAAGACTTAGTAAATATGGATAAATTCAAAGCTACAATGAAACTTTCAATTGATAATCAGCCTACTATTCCATTTTCTATTATTCCTGTAAATCCATATCTAGAAAAAGGAGAAGAAAAACTATCAAAAGCATATATAGAATTATCTAGACTGAAATATGGTCGTGACAAAGACTTTGTAAGCAAAGAAATCGAATATAGGATTTGAAGTAAATAATATTTTTAAAAAAAAGTGTACTTTTATAAAAAAAAAGCTACACTTTTTTTATTATTTCATTACCATTTTTTTTTATGAAAAAAATTACATACATTGTATTAGGAATTATAGTTTCGACATTTATCAATACACAATTAAGTTTCGCAAATGATAATATAGAAAATATTTACAAAATAGAAAGTTATAAATACAACGATACTATCGATACATACATATATGAACAGTATTGAAGCTCTATCTATGTAAAAGATTGATTAGTTTATACAAATGCACATGTGATTCTAAACGATGAAAAAGAACCATTTTGAAATTATAGAGTGTGTAAAACCATAGATTTTAAAGAATCTGCACAATGTTTTTCAGTATGAAAATTATTATATTTTGATACTGTAAATGACTTAGCAGTATTAAAAATATGAACAACAGAAACTAAATGAGTAACATTTAGTAAAAAAACTATAAATATATGAGATACAGTAAAAGTATACTGATATCCATCAAATTGATGAGATACAATCACATATACTGAATGAAAAATATCAGGTTATGAAAAATGATTATACAAAATAGATGCAAATCTAGATGCTTGAAATAGTGGTGGATGAGTATTTGATGATGACTGAAACCTGATTTGAATGGCTGTCTCAGTGTCAGTATGATATACTACTCTTTGATATGTAATTCCTATAAATAAGATAAATAATTTCATAGCAAAAAAATGAGAAAGTATTGAAAATTATGAAAAAGATATAGAAAATAGTTTTATCCAAAATACGACAAATAGAAATAAAATAATATGAGCAAAAAGTTTTGAAAATGCATATATAAGTCTAAATGGATATAATCCATATGGTTTAAAACTAAATGATTACATATATAACAATTCTGAAAAATACTTTTTTGTATCATTAAAAGACAAAAATGATGATACAAATATATATATAATGAATTCAAAAGTAAACTGAAAAACTGATTATAATTTAGACGAAAATATAGATTATAACAACAAAGAATTAGAAAAATCACAAGACGATACAACTATAAAATTATTAAAAGTAAAAAAAGTAAAAATAAAAAACAAAGATGCCGTACTATCTCTAGTAGTATCAAAAGATAATTCAATTTATTTAAATCTAACTATTGAAGTAACAAAAAATAATTTAATAAATGCTACTATTACATCTACAAACATTAAAAATAAATCATTTTTAAATGGAGTAAAATTGATATTAAAAAATCTAAATTTTATTAGTAATGAAAATGCAACAGAAAATAATGAATTACTTACACTAGACAATTTAAAAATAGACAAAATCGATTGATTTTATATTTTGGATAGTATAAATTGATGAATATTATTCAACTATTGAGATATAAACGTTGTATCTAGCAGTTCTAGTAAGAATAAAATATCAGATTACGGAAAAGATTACACACTTTCTGAAACATTACTAGATGATTATTATTATATGAATGAATATTACTATATAAATGATTTTTCTATTAAACAATCAGATTCATGAGCAAATTATATATATGAATATTGAATAAATAATAAATCAAAATCATCTGCAGAAGATAAAAATGAAGATAAATATTATATAAATGCATACTTTTATGACAAAATGGATGAACAAAATTTTTATTTAAATAGCTTTAGTTTTACTTTCAATGAAAATAAATCAAAAGAAACAATTGATAAGTTGTTAAAATCAGTAAAAACTAATTCATGAAAAGATGTATTCCCTATTTGAGAATTAAAAGTATGAGAAAATGTAGTTGAAACTCAAAAATAAAAAAAATGAAGTAGAATTTTAAAATAAAGATTCTACTTTTTTTAATCTTTACAAATCGACTATAATCAATAAAATAAATACAATATTTTATATTTTAATAATAGAAATAAATGGACTTTTATAGTATTTTAGAAATAGAAAAATGAGCAAGTAAAGAAGAAATAAAAAAAGCATATAGAAAACTTGCTATGCAATATCACCCTGATAGAAATGCTGGAGACAAAACAGCAGAAGAAAAATTTAAGCAAATAAATGAAGCTTACTCTACTCTATCTGATGATGCAAAAAGACAACAATATGATATGTTTGGTAAAGCTTGATGAGCTGGATGAAATCCATTTGGATGATGATTTGGTGGATGAGTTGATGTAGACTTATGAGATATATTTGAATCTTTTTTTGGTAGATGATTTGGAGGACAAGCAAAAAAAAGAAAAACTACATATGCAGGTGAAGATATAGAAACAAACATAAATATAGACTTAAAAACAAGTATATATTGATGAAAAGAAAAAGTAAAATTTAACAAAAAGGAGACATGTGTAACATGTGATTGAGAATGATGAAAATGAAAAACTACATGTAGTAAATGTAATGGTAGATGACAAATCACATATACAACTCAAAGTATGTTTGGAACAATCCAACAAACAGGTACTTGTGATGCATGTTCATGAACATGAGAAACATTTAGTGAAGTATGTAGTAACTGTCATTGAGAAAAAAGAAAATTAGTAAAAAAAGAAATAGATGTAGATATTCCAGCATGAATCGATGATGGAATGATCATAAAAATGTCATGAGAATGAAATAGTTGAGTAGGTACAAGACAAAGTTGAGATTTATATATCAGATTTTGAGTAAAACTAGAAGAAAAAGAACTGAAAAGAGACTGAGTAAATCTATATTATGAACTGGAAATAGATGTATTAGAAGCTATTTTATGAACAAAAAAAGAGATTAATATTCCTGTTATATGAAAAAGAAATATAGAAATCAAAGCTTGAACACAACCAGAAACAATTATAAAAATATCATGAGATTGAGTAAAACATATAGATAGTGACTCTAAATGAGATTTATTTATAAACCTTTCTATAAAAATACCTAAAAAACTTTGAAAAACAGAGAGAGAATTATATGAAAAAATAGCTAAAGAAAAAAAATTAAATGTAAATAAAAGCGGAGTCTTTGAAAAAATATTTTGATAAAAAATTATGAAATCACACCAAAAAATAATTTCAATTATATTTTTTATATTATTTATAATAATATTTTCTTATTATAATCTAGATGAATACAAATCATTTCATCTACAAAAAATAAACACAGAAAAAAATCAACTAGATATAAATAATAAAATAAATAATTTTGAAGTAAAAAATATTCAAGAGTTAAATGATACAAAATTGTTCTACACTCCAAACAAAGAGTTATTGTGAAAAATAATTGAACATATAAATAATGCCAAAAATGAAATATATTTAGAAACATATATGTTAACAGAAACTAGAATACAAGATGCACTCATCAAAGCAAAAGATAGATGAGTAAAAATACAAATAATTCTAGAAAAATCACCCTATATGTCTTACAATATAAATAACAAAGCATACGATTATCTCACAAAAAAATGAATCAAAGTAGTACGGTCAAACAAAGATAATTATTCACTAAATCATTCAAAAGTATTATTAATTGATGGATTATCAATTGTATCTACCTGAAATTATACTTACTCAACTTTTACAAAAAACAGAGATTTTTTTGTGTTCACTAGTGATAAAAATATTAATGACAAATTAAAACAAAACTTTTCTAATGATTATTTATGAGAAAAAATCAATATTTATGATAATAATCTAATATTTAGTCCTAACTCATCTAGAATAAAATTTGAAAAATTATTTAATAGTGCAGATAAAAATATAAAAATGTATTTTCAGTATGTACTAGATGATAATTTAGTAGAACAACTAATAAATTTAAAACTAGATAAAAATATAGACATAGAAATAATCTTACCAATTACAGCAAAAGACGATGAAAAAACAAAAAAATTAGAAAAAAATTGAGTAAAAATATCAATACAAAAAAAATGAACAATGCATGCAAAAGCAATTCTCATAGATGAAAAATACTTGTTTATTTGAAGTATTAATTTTTCAGAAAACTCTATAGACAACAATAGAGAAATTTGAATTTTGATAAAAAATACAGATATAATTAATCAGTTTTTAGAAATATTTTACTTAGATATAAAAAACAATGATTAACTTTGCAAAATAGTATTTTATCATATAATAAAAAGTGTTTATTACTTAACTGATAAAAAAGTGAATCTATTATCAAAAATAATTTTTACGACAATCAGTGCCAGCTTGATTATCATATTGATATTTGTTACATATTTAACAAATACTTACACTAGTAATCAGTTCCCATTTTACGAAAACATAGTTCCATGAACATTTGAATTAAGCAATAAAAATGGTGATTTTACTATGAATGAATTATCAAAAACGAGTAGTTGAAAATTATTAGTAAAAATACTAAATAGTTCAGATAAAATATATTATTCTAGTTGAGAAATAGAAATAAATGAAACAAATTGAGTCTATGATATAAAACTTAGTAAATGAGTATATTTTTTCGACTTCAAAAAATTGAATTCTAGATATGTAATAAAATGAGAATGATTTGAAATAAATAATAAATGACATGGTAAATTTATAATAAACAATTTAGTATTTTGAAAAAGTTTAGTTTTTTCTATAAATTCTTTAGTAGAGTTGAATTTAAAAAATTATAAAACTTGAGAAAATATGACAAGTCTAGATTTGTACCCTCACACTTACTTGATATTTAATCCACTTAAAAACGTATTTGTTAAAAATTCTGACTTGTTAAAAATTTCACAAAACTTTGTATTATCATATTTTACTAATGAAATTTATTCACAAGATGAAATATCAAATGATTTTTTAAATATAGTAAGTCTAAAAGATTCTGAAATAGAAAAAAATATCAAAGATATTTTAACTTATGAAAAAAATGAATACAACGAAAAATTAAAAACTCTAAATATATTTAAAAAATCATCTTTTTCAAAAATATCATGAGAAGATTATATTGTAAAGTATTCAAAATTATTTATAAATGAATCAAAAATAAGTACATTCAATAAAAATATTATCATCAGAAATTTAAACACACTATTAAAAAATGAAAGTATAAGTCCAGAAGATATTAATAAAATAGTAAATACTAGTAAAGAGCTAAAAAATATAGACCCAAAATGATTTGAAGAAATAAAAAATATAATTAATTATTATTATGATTTAGTACTTACAAGTGATGAAAATATAAATACAAAGATAAATTTATCTAGTTTGATTTCAAATCTAAATGATAAAAATTTTAGTATAGATTTTTTATCTTTATCATATTTAGAGAAAACATTTTTTGAATATGATTTCATCTCAAATGAATGATTTTATAAAAATATTTCTGACTTTAGAATGAGATATTTTGACGATCTAAACATCAATTTAAATTGAGAAAATTCAAAAAAATACAATTTAAATGACATGGAAAAAGTAGATTATTTATTATTTTTTCTAGAAAATATAATTATAAATTCTGATTTTTCAAAATCTAACATAGACACAAAAGATCTTATAACTATTTTTAGTGATTATGTAAATATATCAAATTATTACTACAATTTCAATGATGAAAAAATAAAAAGAACTTGAATATTTACAAATTCAAAATTACTATTCAAATTTTTAACTATTCTAGAAAACAAATATTTTGATAAAGATAGAAATGAAAACTGATTACTTGTTTTAAAACAAGATGAAAAAATAATTACATCAGATATAAAATTATTAGAATATAACATAGATCAATTATTAAAATTTTATTCAGAACAAAAATCAGTATTAGATTCAAAACAAAATACAAAAGATCAAATAGTTATGGATTGATATAAAAATTTAGAAACAACTTATAAAGAATATTTTGATGCAATAAAAAATTACAAAGAATATACAGTAAAATATGATAAAAATAAAAATAGTTTACTCACAACAGAAAGTGTATGAGAAGGAAATAATACTATTATATTATCAGAAAATAATGCAAAAGATTACCTAAGTCAATTCAACTGAACAAATCTAAGCTATACATCAATCAGGGTTATGGATTACAATTATTGTCAAACACCTAATTCAGAAAATGATACATCAAATATAGAAATACCATATTGTTACAAAGTAGAAAATATAAATATAGACTGAAAAAATGTTTCATTTCTACTATTCCCATTAGACAAAAACAAAATAGATGAAATCGTTATAGAAAACATAAAAAAATCAAGTTCATATAAACTAGATGAAATAAAAGTAGAATTGGATGAAAAATACAAAATTGCTACTTTAGATAAAGAAAAATACGATTTTGCAAATTTTATGATAAATACATTTTGACAAAAGATAATAGATACTCAAAATTGATGACCTGAAATAATTGTATGACCTACTATAGAAGAAGACCCTGTAATAAAAATATTTAAAAGAAATAAACTACTTTGAGCATCTTGAGACTTTTCAGTATTAAATTGATTTCTAAATATAAATTATAATGATTTAATAGTAAATAAGGAAGCAAACTGAGAATATTCTATAAACCTAAAATCTGCAACATACAACATCGATATGTGAAGAAACAATATTTATCATTGAAATTTTAGCTCAAAATATGATTTTTCAAACAAACATAGTTTTATAAATCCTGAAATTACATTGATAGATAAAAACAATAATACATTGTTATTTGGAAACAAAATATACATAAAATGAGAATACAAAGTAACTACAATAAAAGAAGAAATAAAAAAAGTGTTTGAAAATTATAGTTTTATAAACGAAGTAACAAATAGTATTTTAAACAATTTAAACACAAGTGATATAACAATAAACTATTACAAAACATTAAATCAAACAGAATTTAATACAATTTACAACTGAAAAAATCTTTATATAAAATTATTTAATTGAAATATTACAAATATTAGTTATAATAAACAAAGTTTAATAAATGGAAAAATAATACTTTCTGATTTAAACAATATTTTAAAAAATATAAATAATTAATTTATGGCGAAAAAAGATAAATGAATGAAAATAATGGCATTTCTAGCATTATTTTGAATAATTATATGAATTATTTGAACTTGATTACTAATTATATTTAATTGATGACAAAGTGTAGAGACAGAACAAACATTGACTCCAGAACAATATCAACAATTACAAGAAATGATAAAATCACAATGATGAAGTTGAACTTTAAACAATACTTGAACAACTAATACTTGAAGTATAAGTTTATCATGAACAACAAATTAATAAAGGGACCTCTGAAAAATTCACATCTAGAAAAAAATTATCTTTTTTGCTAAAATTTATTCAAAAATTTTTTGCTTAGAATAGCTAATCAAAAAATTATTTTCTTAAATTTTATCTAAAAAATATAGATTTTTGTTCTTACGATGGTATTTTACTGAGGTCCCTAAAATCTGAAAAAGTATAAAAATTGCTTTTTCAGATTTTGCAAAATTATTTTAATTATCCACATAAATGAATTTAAATACAAGAATTACTGGTCCTGCATGAGCAGGTATTAACTCGACAGTAGATATAATAGCAGACTTATTTGCAGAGTTGTGATATGATTTGATATCAGATATAGAATACGAATCTAGAATAAAATGATGAGTAAACTTTTTTGATGTAAACATAAGTGATAAAAAAGAAAAATATCTGACAAAAAAAGTAGATATTATTTTAGCATTCAACACTGAAAGTCTAGAAAGACAATTACAAAGTTTAAAAAAATGAGCAGCTATAATAGTAAATAAAAAATGGCTAGATAAATTGACAGCTAAATGAATCGATTTATCAGATTTCAATATACTTGATTTGGAAATAAGTGATAAATATGACAATACTTATCTACTATGAATATATGCTCTATATTTAAATCTAGACATAGATATAATTACTGAAAATATAAAAAAAGTATTTGCAAAAAAATGAGCAGATATAGTAGAAAATAATATAAATATAGTAAAAAACATATTTGAAACATATAAAATACCAAATAAATCTGATTTAAAAATATGAAGAATATGACAACCAAAAGAATTGATATATGGAAATAGATCACTTACTTACTGAGCAATAGAATGAGGTCTAGAATTTTACTCAGCTTATCCTATGACTCCAGCTTCTACCATATTATCAGAAGTGATAAACTCAAAAAAAGTAAAATACATACAAAATGAAGATGAAGTAGCAGTAGCAAACTCGGCTCTTTGAGCTAGTTTCACTTGAGCAAGAGCTATGTGTGGTACATCTGGTTGATGATTTGCACTTATGACTGAAGCATTAAGTTTTGCAGTACAAGCAGAATTCCCTATCACAGTAGTATTATCTCAAAGAGCTTGACCTTCAACTGGTACACCTACATATCATGAAGCATGAGATATAAATTTTGCACTAAATCCTACATTTGGTGACTTCAATCATGTAGTTATGTACCCAAGTAGTTTAGAAGAAGCATATTATTTTTGATGACTAGCACTAAATATAGCTGACAAATACCAAACTCAAGTAATTTTACTTATGGATAAACAATCTAGTGAATTAATTGGGACTGTTGATAAATTGACAACTCCTGCTATAGATAGATGAATTATTTTAGAAAATCCACCAATTGATTACAAGAGATATGAATTAAATGAATCAGGTATTTCTCCTAGAGTAAAAGTAGGTACTAAAAACTGAGATTTCATTGCTTCTAGTTATGAACATGATGAATACTGAGCTACATCTG
Source organism: Candidatus Altimarinota bacterium (assembly GCA_028688895.1). Lineage (GTDB taxonomy): Bacteria > Patescibacteriota > Gracilibacteria > BD1-5 > UBA6164 > UBA6164. The sequence continues at coordinate 29,329 of JAQTXG010000017.1, forward strand.
AAGATCCTGAGTTAAAAAAATTATTTACAGAAAAAAGATTCAAAAAACTAGATAATTTCTTTAAAAAAGAATGATTTTCAGGTTTCGAAGTAATAAATTCAAATGCTAAAAAAATTATAATCACGACTTCATTTACTAGCTATACTGCTAAAGAATTCGTAAAAAATAATCCTGAATTTTGATTAATAATAATCAAATTTTTAAAACCACTTGATGAAAGATTATTAGAAGACTTAAGAGATAAACAAGAAGTAATATTTGTAGAAAATAATTATTCATGACAAATAGAAAATTATATCACAAAAGAATTAGGTCTAAAATACATTCCATGATTAAAAATATCTCATATGAGAAAATATGACCTATTCCCTTTCTATATAGAGGATTTTGAAGAATTGAAAAAATAAGGAACACTACTAAATCACAATTAGAAAAAAATTATATTTTATTCTTACGATTGTATTTTGCAGAAGTTTCTAAATTCATTATAAACATTAATTAAAAATATTTTTATGAGATCTTGATTAAATAACATACAATGGTGTCCAGGTTGTGGAGACACTCTGATAATATGAGCTATAAAAAAAGCTTTTGAAGAATTATGAATAGAGTCTCATAATAGAGTTGTTGTTTCTGGTGTATGATGTAGTTGAAAAGCTAGCCAATATATAGACTGATACGCAGCTGAAACTCTTCATGGTAGATCTCTACCATTTGCTACATGAGTAAAAATAGCAAATCCTGAACTTACTGTACTAGTTACATGATGAGATGGTGACTGATATGGTATATGAGTGTGACATTTTATCCATGCTTGTAAAAGAGACCTAGATTTGACATATATAGTAATGGATAATGAAAATTATGCATTGACTACATGACAAGCAAGCCCAACTACACCTATCTGAGCAAAAACTAAAACTACTCCAGATTGAAATACTTCTGCACCATTTGATCCTATATCTATAGCCAAAAATGCATGATGTAAATTTGCAAAAACAGCAGATTCTATCAAATTTTTAGAAATGAAAGATATTATAAAAGAAGCTATTTTGCACAAAGGTTTTTCACTAGTAAATGTACACCAAGCTTGTCCTAGTTACAAAAGATGGTAAAAAACACTCAAATTTGAGTGTTTTTTTGCTTTTATTGTAAATATATGATTTAATATAAGTAATATTTAAATTTATTACTTTTTATGGTAAAAATAATCGTTAATTCTTATTTCAAATTGCTAGACGAAAAACTAGAAAACTGAACTATAATTGTAATCATAATTGCAATTTTGGTTATTTTAGTATCGATTATGGTAAACAACAATTACCAAAACAATAACTGAGAAAATACAAAAATACAATTAAATTGAAAAACATACCAATTAATCAATGAATAAATAAGTATTCTGAGGTAAAAACTAAAAAAACTGATTTTTCAAATCAGTTTTTTTTATTCATCATCTCATACTCAAAGTGCTTCCAAATCATACTCGATCATAAACATTATAATTATTCATAAAACTATAGTAGCTACATTTGAAAATATAAAATCGTCAGGAAAAAAATAATGGTCTATCAAATTCCAAACTCATCTCCAAATCATTATAACAGAAATAACCAAAATAAGAATTCTAAAATTGTAAAAAAATTCTTCTTTAAAAATATTTGGTTTTTTCTTCTTTAAAAAATTAAAATTCATAAACATAATATAACTTAATAATATATGTTTAAATTATATCACTTTATACAAATATAAGTCAAAAAAAATGTATTATTTTACAAATAAAATAATACATTTTTTTTGAAGAGCCCCATAAACACTAGATATACCTCAATTCAAAATCATAAAACTTTATTCAAATTTTTTTTATTTTTTCAGAAAACATATTTTTTATTTTGTCATCCATATTCAAAGCTTCAGTATTTATTATTGGTTTATTTGATTTTATCAACACAGTTTTTCATCTAAGTTGAATTGATACTAAATAATTTGTTATATCTATATTTTTCTCAACTTTAAAAACCTCTATTATACTGTTCCACATAATAGACTTTATAAAAACCTCCTGTTTATGTAGTGGAATATTTAATTGCATATAAATATATTTAAAACAAAACTACAAACTCCCCTTTTACTTTACCTGGATTGTTCTCAAAATACTCTACTATTTCTCACACATTTCATCTTTTAAACTCTTCAAATTTTTTAGTTAATTCTCTAGCAACTACAATATTATGTTCACTTCAAAAATATTCTCAAATCTCTTTCAAAGTTCTAACTATTCTATGAACAGATTCATAAATAACAACAGTTTCATCCTCTTTTTTATTATTTTTTCTCTCTACAAGCATTTTAAATAGAGTTTGTCTTCATTTTTTCACTGGTAAAAAACCAAGATACAAAAAATGGTTCATCTGCATACCACTTCACATCAATGCCGTTGTAAAAGCTGTTACTCAAGGAATTGGTACTACTTCAATACCTTCCATAATAGCTTCCTTTATGAGAATATATCATGGATCAGATATTCCGGGTGTTCATGCATCACTTATAAGTGCGATATTTTGCCCTTTTTTTAATTGTTCTATTATTTTATCAGTTTTTGTCTGCCCACTATGAGAATGATAAGATATAAGAGGTTTCTTTATATCATAACGATTTAAAAGTGTTGCACTTGTCCTAGTATCCTCACAAGCAATTGAATCCACTTCTGAAAGTATTCTAACAGCTCTATAAGTAATATCTTCCAAATTTCAAATCGGTGTAGCTACAATGTATAACATTTTTTTATAATTAATTTTAATATTTTGACTATTATAAAAAAATATTACATAAATAAAAAAGAAAATATAAAAATAAATTTAAATAATAGAATATTTATAATAAAATAGTAAAATATATAAATAAAAAAACATTATAATTTTTAATGAAACAAGCAATTTAAAATCAAAATTTTTAAAATTGGTTTGCTTGCTAGTTTTTTAAAAATTTTAGATTTTTATTGTGAAGTGTAATGTTAAAAAAATTATACGTTTTTGTTTTATATATTTTACTATTTTATTTCAATATTTAGGCAAAATAATTTTTAGATTTTTATTACGAAGTGTAATGTAAAAAAATTATACGTTTTTGTTTTATATATTTTAATATTTATTTATATTACACTAATAATCCACCTTAGCTATTTCTATAAACTTATAAATCAAACTATTTGTATCTTTGAAATCTCAAATCAGTAAAGACCTAGCATGCTTAGTTTCATCAAAACTAATCTTTCAAACATGCCTCTTTTTTCACAATATCTCACTATCTACCAAACTCTCAAAATTATGAAAAAAATCAGCATTGAACAATATTTCATAAATATAATCATACTTTATTAAATATTCTTTAAAACATTTTCCATAATCAAACAATTCTACTATTTCATCATCATCATTATCTTGATTTTTGATAATTGAAATCAAATGAAACAATCTACCTACACTCAATATATATCATTGATTTACAACACTATTTAGAGATTTTTCCAAACTATCATTTTTTCTCAATTGAGTTTGTCATTTTTTCTTGGCAAATTTTCTAAATCATTTTGTGATAAAACTTTCTATCAAAGTATCTAGTGATTTATGATAAGATGTAATCACTCACAATCAATCACTATTTGGATTTTCTCTCAAATTAAAATAATTTATTTCCGCAGTGATTATGTTTTCTATAACAGTTGCTGGAACATTTAAAAGCATTATTTCACCAAAAAAATCAGAAATCTTTTTAGTAATTATTTCTTCTATATTTTCAGAAAAAAATACATCTTTAGTGTCTGATGTCATCCTAGAAACTTTTCATTTCGCTATTTTTTTTACTTGTGACCTGACTTCTCTTTCCATCCAAAGTTTAGCAATTGAAAGCTTTCTCTTTAAATCTATATTTTCTTTTTTTAGTTGTTCTAAATTCATTATCATTTAATAAATAATTATATATATAATAATATCATATAATAATTTTAAACACAAAAAAAGAGACATAGAACAGTGGAAAGTGAAAGGAGGAAACTTTACACCGTTAAATGCCTCAAGTCAATATTATCTTATTTTTTTTTAAATTGCAAATAAAT
>JAQTXG010000047.1 GCA_028688895.1 Candidatus Altimarinota bacterium
CATCATATTCTTGCCTTTCAATATGTACATTTCAATCAATTTCTATTGCAATTTTATATTTAGTACAATAAAAATCAACTATATATCTATCTATTGAATGTTGTCTTCTAAATTTTAATCAATGAAACTTTGATCATTTTAAATAATTCCATAAATATTTTTCAGATTCTGTACAATTATTCCTCAATTCTTTTCTAGTTACTTTTAATCTAATTTTATTATTTAACAATGTCATACTAATATATTTATTTACTTTTTTATATTCTCTCCCCCCTCCTTACTAAGGAGGGGGTTAGGGGGTGGTCTGTTGCTTCATTTAGCTATAGGATAGTCTATTGCTTCATTTAGTTATGGGGTGGTCTGTTGCTTCATTTAGCTATAGGATAGTCTATTGCTTCATTTAGTTAGGGGGTGGTCTGTTGCTTCATTTAGCTAGGGGGTGGTCTGTTTCTTCATTTAGTTATGGAGTGGTCTGTTACTTAAAATTCTCACTACAAACAAAAGCACTACTCCATGCCCATTGTAAATTAAACCCTCCAGTTTTCCCAGTTACATCTACCACTTCTCATATAAAATACAATCCAGGATATTTCTTTGACTGCATATTTTTATCTAGCTCATTTAAATCAATTCATCATCAAGTAGCTTTAGCTTCTTTCCAACTTCTCCAATCCTGTAATCAAAATTCTATTTTTAAAGAATTTTCTATTTCTTTTTCAAAATATTTATTTATTTTTTTGGTCGAATTTAAAGCATCTATTTCTAGTTCGATTTTTATATTTTCAAGTATATATCTTATCTTATCATCTTCTGAATATATTTTCAGTTTATTCAAATATTCTCAAAGAGCATTTCAAGTATTAAAAACTATTGGTCAGCTTATTCAAAAATGAGTAAATAACAATGGTCAAAATTCTTGATATATAATTTCGTCTTTTTTTATATCTCTATTTATAAAAACAATATCTTTCAATTTTAATAATAGATTTATAGAACTTCCAGATAATTCACTTAAATCCTTTTTAGTAGTAAGACCACAAAGTGACCTATGTGGAGCTATTACATTTATTCATAGACTTTCTGCTATATTGTATCATTCACCAGTAGTTCATACTTGAAAAAAACTCTTTCACCCACTAGATACAATTACATTTTTAGTATGATATTTTTCTCAATTTTCTAGTACTATTTCATACTGTTCCCCCGCCTTACCAAGGATAAGTGAGACAGGAGTGCTTGCACGACTATTTTCGAAGTTAAAGCGAAGTAGGGGGTTAGGGGGTGGTCTGTTGCCTGTATGGTCAGCATTTTGTATTAGGGGGATTACTTTTTTCACATCACTATTCAATCTTATTTCACAATTATTTTTCTTCACTTCTCTTAATAATACTGCTAATAATTCCTTACTATCACCACTTTCAAGTATCAATCTACCTCTATCCTCTTCTACTATATTTACACCATTTGCAGCAAAAAAACTCATTATATCCCACTGATTATATTTTTTAAACACACTCAAAAGTGCTTTTTTATTTTGAGTAAAATAATCTCTCATTGGCTCTATATCCATATTTGAAACATTAGCTCTTTCACCTCACGACAATAAAACCTTGATTCCAGGTTTATCATTTTTTTCAAGTATCAATTTATTTAAATCTTTAGGTAAATTTATACCTGCAAATAGTCAGGCAGCTCAAGCTCAAATTATTATTATATCGTATGTCATGTTTGTTATTTTATTAAAACAAATATATTATATAAATAAATAGATAAATTAGAAATAAAAACTCATATAAATTCTATTGACAATAAAATATATTTACATATAATATATAGGCATATAGGCACAAACAAAAAAGGAGTTATATGAAAACTTTAAAAAAAATTCGCGAAAATTATGGTATTTTGGATACAATATTCTTATGTGCATTTTGCATCTTTGCAATACTTGTACACATTTCTATTGTATACTTTGGTTTTATAGTATACCAAAGTATTCCAAGATTGGGATTTTTCATAATAACAATAACTTTAATTAGTATGTTAAGTATGTACTTCTACATAAATAACAACTTAATTAAAAGACTAAATTGAAAAAAAAAGGAGCCTACTGATCCTTTTTTACTACAAACTCCTACTACTATATTCCTCCAATGTTCTAGCTTTAAATTCTTCCAATCCTTCAACTGTTTGTTCCTTAGTCTTATAATTTCTTACTGAAACAGTATTATCTTTTTGTTCTTGTTCTCCTATTACTAATATATAATTGTTATGCATTTTTTCTGCATTTCTCACTTTTTTATTAAGTCAATCAGTAGAGAAATCTCCACTTGCTCTTATTCAAGCATTTCTCAAATCATTCATTACTTTTTCAGCATAATCATCAAACATAGGTAATACTGGTATAACAATTACTTGTCTAGGAGCCAACCATAGTGGAAATACTCCGGCAAAGTGTTCTATAAGTACTCACATCCCTCTTTCAAATGAACCTGATATAGCTCTATGAATAACTACAGGTCTTTCTTGTTCATTGTTTTCATTTGTAAATGATAAATCAAATCTGTTTGGTAAATTGAAATCACATTGTATAGTAGCCAATTGCCATTCACGACCAATAGCATCTTTGAACATAAAGTCCAATTTTGGACCATAAAATGCTGCTTCTCATTCTACTCTTTTGTATGGTAGATTATTTTCAATACTTGCTTGTTCCAATGCTCATTCTGCCAATTCCCAAACATCATCACCTCATAGATATTTTGATCTATCCTCTCATCTAACAGATAGAGAAACCCAGTAATCATCTGTCATCCCTAGAGTAGTATAATACTGCTTAATTATATCTGTAATAGTTTTTACTTCATCTTTTATTTGAGACACTCTACAAAATAAATGTCCATCATCTTGAGTAATAGCTCTTACTCTAGTAAGTCCTGATAATTGCCCAGATTTTTCATCTCTATAAACAGTTGCAGGTTCGAAATATCTCACTGGCATATCTCTATATGAGAATTGATTATCAGCAAAAAGTTGCATATGATGAGGACAGTTCATAGGTTTCAAGAAAAAAGTTTCTTTACTAGTACCACCATAAACCTTAAACATATCTTCTAAATAATGCCCAGCATGACCAGATGTTTCATACAAAGATTCTTTTGCCAAATGTGGTGTCCAAACTCTTTGATATCATTTAGTACTATGTAGTTCCCACAAATATTTTTCTATTTCTTGTCTGATAATCATTCAAGCTGGTTGCAATAAAGGTAATCCAGGACCAATCAAATCAGAAATAGTAAACAATTTCAGTTTAGCTCATATGATTCTATGATCTCTTTTCTTTGCTTCTTCTATCATATGAACATGCTTGTCCAATTCTTCTTTGTTATCAAAAGCATAAGCATATATTCTAGTCAATTGTTTATTATCGCTATTACCAAGCCAATATGCTCCAGCTACTCTTACTAGCTTAAAACTATTTGGATCCAATTCCTTTGTATTTTCTACATGAGGACCTGTACACATATCTATAAATTTTAGATTTTTTACTTGATCTCAGTCTAGTTCAATTGGAAAAACCCCCTCTGTCTTACCAGACATCTCCCCCTTATCAAGGGGAGAAAAATGCATTAGAAAATTTTGTAATTCTGTTTCCTTACCTCATTTTGAAATATTTAGATAAAAACTAATTCTATCTGACAATTTTTCTTTGTTTTTGAAATCTCCATCTTCTATTTTATCAACCAATTCATTTTTAAATCATTCTCACATTTGATTCAAGATTTTTCTAGCTTCAGAAAAATTCACTTCAAATTTTCTAAAATCTTGATTTTGTGTAATAATCTTTTTCATAGTTTTTTCCACATCTTTCAAATCTTTATCAGAAAATTCTATATCACCAAAATCAAAATCATAATAAAAACCATCTTCAGTATCTGGACCAGTTGCTATTTTTGCTTCTGGATATAATTGTTTTACAGCTTGAGCCATAATATGTGCTAGAGAATGTCTCTTTGTAGATAAAAGTGTCATAGTTAATTTTTAAGTAGTAAAAATTTCCTTATTTCCCCCTCCTTAGTAAGGAGGGGGATGCCTGAAAGGCAGGGGGTGGTCTATTGGAGCTTGGTAGCTATCTCTTGCTCATAAAAAAACTCCTATTTATAAAAATAAGAGTTTTGTTTTTTAAATATTTTATATATTTCTATTATCACAACAAAATCCCCTATTTAGTTATAGAAGTAGTAATAGTTGTAATGGTTACAAGTTGTGCTAGGTTCACAGTGCCTTATTAAGAAATATTAAAATGAGTATATAAGATTAGATGATTTTGTCAAAAAATATTCATAAAATATTAAAAGTATTTGTCAAAATGATTTAAATATTTAACTTTATTTTATATAAAAAATCATTAATATTAATACAATATTTCAATAATTTAAAAACGTATGAATATTTGAAAAAAATGATTCTCTATAGTAGAAATAATTATATCTGTATCTATTATTATATTATTATGATTAATATGATACAATTCAAAAAAATGATATGAAGAAAATGTATCTAACACAAAAGTTGTAACAGATACAAAAACTATTTATTCGGCATTACAAGATTATTTACAAGAAAACGATGATTTACCAATACCAGGTTGAAATACCAATTTTTTTGCAGTAGATACAAGTTATGTTCATAATTATGATGACACTGATACTTTTTGAGTATATGGTTCATTGACTGAAAAAACATTACCTAAAAAATATCTAGATGTTTTACCATTAGATCCTAGAACAAATTCATACTATTCATACTGAAAAATGAAGGAAAGAAATGAATTTGAAGTAGCTTCTATTCAAACAAAAGACTGAAATCCAATAGCAAAAGTTATCTGAAATTATACTGCTGAAAATGGTCCTTACAATTTAATCAGAGAATATAACTGACCAAATTTTGTAAGTGATTGATCAGAAAATAATCTACCATTCAATCCTGATGAATTGATAATGATTGCAACTGACAAAGATGGAAATATATATAGAGAATGAGATACAATAAATGTACCAGCATGAGAGCAAAAAGAATTATACTTTTCTGACTGAAGTGTCTCTGTATTATGAGATGCTACAAAAGAAACTATTCTAACTCTAAATCAACTAAATTTTAAATGATGAAATAATCTAAATACAGTTGTAAAACTAGCTCTAGATGCATGAAAAATATGGACAAAAGCAACTAAACTAAATACTGATTCACAATTTGAAGTATTCACAAATGATACAAGTGCCGCAGTTAGATGAACTATATTTTGAGTTATAAAAGACAGTATTAATACTCAAGTAATACTAATAGAATGAAAACTAGATGTATTAAATAAACCTACAACAGATGATTCTATAAATTACGAAAGTGGAATAACTGATCCAAACATATACAGATGATCAAATATAATTGAAAATATAAATGTTACAAAATGAGAAAAAGCAAAAAAAATAATATTAAAACAATATAACCAATCATATACTCAAAAAATAATAGAAGAATCTACTGAAAATAATATTCCAACTTTTAATAGTTGAACAGAAATTTTACCACAATTTAATACAAATACTGAAATAAGAAGCTCTGAAACTATTGATTCAATTAAAATATCTAATTTAGAATCTGACTTAGTATGTAATAGTTTCAAAATATGAGATACATGTATGGATAAAGTAGCAGATGCATGATTAACTGCATCATGATATAAATTATATGCATATGCACCATATGATGCATATAATACAAAAATAGATAATATAATTGAATGATTCAATGAATCGTTTAAAATGTACTGAAATTGAAAACTTGTTTTTGATAACAATCAAGTTATGTATTGACCAGGTCGTTGGGAACCATATATATCAAGTGATTGATCATTTATAACTCCTGAGAATTGATGTACAGATAATAATAGTTGTAATTTAGAAACAAGATGATATTATTTTAATAATTACAATGAAATAATAAAAGATACAAATAATAATATAACTTGAGTTTTTATAGATATTAATGGTAATGATAGCTATTTAAAATATTCAGATCTAAATCTAACATGAGATTTTGCTATAGAGATGAATGTTAGTAAAGAAGCTTTTAATACATCATCAACTACTAGATATATTTTTGATAATTATAAAGATTGAGATTTATCAAATTCATGAAAATGATTATTTATTAATAATTATTGAAATATAATAGGATTTAATTGATATCCAACAATTTGTACTTCAAACTGTTTTAATAATAATGAATTAAATACTGATTTTATAAAAATTATTATCAAAAATTGAATTGAATTAAATATAGGATGAAAATCATTTTCATTAATAGATAAAAATATAAACATTAGTAATCTATTTGTAGGCTCAAAATATAATTGATATAATCAAATCAATTGAATAATAGATTATATCAAAATATATAAAAAATAAAAACTTGAGAAAATTCTCAAGTTTTTTAGTTTAAAATTCAATAATATTATATATTGTAAATGTCTGTGTAGAACTTGTTAATCATTGAGGATCTGTAACATTATAAGTAAAACTATCGTTTCAAAAATATCATGATCCAATAGTAGCTTGATATGTAAATTGTGTTCAATTCCATACAAGTGTACCATGACTAGGTCAAGATACTACATTTATAGTCAATTGATTATCAGATGATTCATTATCTGAAATATAACTAGCTAAATCACCGTTATAAGTAAATCATAAGATTCATAAATCAGTAGAACCATCACTTGCAGTTGGTGCTGTATTCGGAATTGCATTTACCACATATGTATGTGTAATACTTGATGAATTACTTGCTGCATCTGTTGCACTATATGTAACTGTATATGTTCAAACTGTATTGAAATCTACTGTTCATGTTTGTGTTACTGTTACTGATCAATCTACTGCATCATTTGCTGTAACTGTTGCTAGTGTTAAAGGTGTACCTGCTGTTGTTGTAAATGTTTGATTTGTACTACTTAAAACTGGCGCTGTTGTATCTGGAACAACATTTACTACATATGTATGAGTAATACTTGATGAATTACTTGCTGCGTCTGTTGCAGTATATGTAACTGTATAAGTTCAAACAGTGTTAAAGTCTACTGTTCAAGTTTGTGTTACTGTTAATGCTCCGTCTACATTATCATTTGCTGTAATGGTTGCTAAAGTCAATGGTGTACCAGCTGTCGTTGTAAATGTTTGATTTGTACTACTTAAAACTGGCGCTGTTGTATCTGGAACAACATTTACTACATATGTATGAGTAATACTTGATGAATTACTTGCTGCGTCTGTTGCAGTATATGTAACTGTAT
>JAQTXG010000018.1 GCA_028688895.1 Candidatus Altimarinota bacterium
GTTAATACATATGAATCTGAATTATTTTCTGTTTGAAATAGACTTGTTGATAATAAATTTTATTCAAAAGATAAAAAAAGGTATTTTACAATAGAAGATTCTTCAGATTTATTATTTAACGCTACATTAAATATACAGTGAAATAAATATGATTTATGAAATTATATGTTAGATATATATAAACCACATTTTCTAAATAATAACAATGATGTTTCATTTACTGCTATTTATACAGATAATTCAACTACTAATTCAGGATCTTTAAAATATTTTTTTATAAATGATAAATATATTTGATTTGATGATATTTATTACAAAGAGAATTTTTGATATAATTGAGTAAAATTAATATGAAGAAAATGAAATAAAATAGAGAAAATGGTATGTAATACATGATGAAATGTTTCTAAACAGATAGCGGTAAAAAATTTGATATTATCTGCTAATAATTTGAATACCCTTAATTGATGAATTGATATAAAAACAAATATTGATAAATTAAGTAAAAAAGAGTTATTAGGAAATGAAGAAAATATTCTTAAATTGTTAGATAAGTATTCTGATTTAATTTACACTACAAAATTCATTACGTTAGAATATTTATATAACAAGATAGTCTATCTTAAGCTTAATAACTAATCTTCTTTCAAAAAATCTCCCTCTCATATTTATATGATTGGGAGTTTTATTTAGCCTAGTTTCAAAGCATCCATGATGTAAAAATAGGTCTATTTCAGTTGATTAAGCATATCTACACTCAGTGCTTGAGCTGCGATGTGAATATCAGCATTGTAATATCTGGTTTCGAAGTCTTTGTTTATCACCAATTCATCTTGATAGCGATAATCTGACTTTGTAGCCATAGTCACTGACCACCATCCAGATGGATAAATACTTTGTGGAAAGACACTCATAATGATTTCTTTAAAACCACTAGTAGTCATTATAGCTCTGATTTCATTTTGTAAATCCAAATGTATCAGTGGAGACTCACTTTGTTGCACTATGATTCCATCATCTCTTAGGACTCTGAAACAGTTTTTGTAAAAGCTCTCGTTGAATAATCCAAGTGCAGGTCCAGCGGGATCTGTGCTATCTACGATGATGATATCCATACTTGCGTCAGGTGCATCTTGCATCCATTTTATCCCATCGTCGAATAATAGAGTAGCTCTTGGATCATCGTTCGAACTGCAAAGTTCTGGAAAGAATAGAAGTGACATATCAGTCACGATTTTGTCAATATCCACTTGAACTACTGACTTAATACTTTTGTGTTTCAGTACTTCTTTGAGAGTACCACAATCACCACCACCGATAATGCACACATCTTTTGGATTTGGATGGCTAAATATAGCTGGATGACTAATCATCTCATGATAGAAATGATTTTCAAAAGTTGATACCATAGTACAACCATCCAGTGTCATCAGATTTCCATAACCATTAGTTTGAAATACTTCTAGCATTTGAAATTGTGACTCCACCATAGCTAGACATTTAACGATTTCTATCATAAATCCAGGCTTTCCATCACTGATTTCATAAAAATAATTTTTACCATCAATATTTACAATTTTTGATGTTTCCATTAGAACTCCCCCAAGTGTAATATATGAATAAATACCCATTTTTTAATTGAGTGAGTTTATCTTATAAATTTTAATAAATATGTCAATTAGTTGTATTTGAATAACTCAAAAACCCAGATAATTAAAAAATAATTATCTGGTTTTCTTTTCTCATTTTCAAACTTGCTATTTCTTTAATTGTCTTGTTATTCTTGCCATTTATAAACCTTATTATTTCAGCTATATTGGCTTCACTAAGTCAGATAGTAGAATTGTTATTTGAGATAAAATAAATATGCCTGATCAATTCTTTTTGCAATAGAGTAGATAGGGAATTAAAAGCATCTATATAAAAATAACCATATATTTCAAGAGTATTTATCCTATATTTACCACTATTAAATATTTGAATTCACTGTTCATTTAAAAATTTAGTTACTTCAATATCAATAAAATCCTTTACTTCAGACAAGTATCAAATCAAGTTATTTATATTTGCTTTATAATTGGTATTGATTGCAGTAAATTGTGGAATTATATCATGCCTGAGCTTATTTCTAGTTATTTCTGTATCAAAATTTGTATTATCTATTTTGTACTCTAGATTGTGAGTATCCAAGTAATTTAGTATTTCACTTTTTTCTGTATTTATTAATGGTCTCAAAATAGCACCTGACTTTTCAGTCATATTTATCAGTCCTGTAAGTTTTGTACCTCTAGCCAGATTGAAAAAAAATGTCTCTATTTTATCATCTAGATGATGACCTGTGATGATTTTATCTGCTTCATATATATTCAAAATAGCATTCAAAAATGCATATCTCTTTTCTCTAGCCAATTCTTCTAAAGACTTACTAGGATAAAGTTTTTGTATGTTTTTTATATCTGCCTCTGCTATTTCTACTGTGAATCAGTGAGTTTTTCATAATTGTTCTATCCACTTTTCCTCTTCATCAGCTTCAGGTCTCAGCTTATGATTAAAATAACAAACAACTAGATTATCTTTGAAACTAGACTCTAGTATTTTGTACAACAAAAACATACTATCAGGTCATGTTGAACAAGCTAGTATTATTTTTTCACCTGGATTATAGTATTTATCTAGAAATTCTGTTATATTAATCATTTACAATTATTTTAAATTATTTATTGTATTTTACATATTTTACTATAAAATCAAAATTAATTTACTTATAAACAATTTTACATATATGCAAGATAAAAAAAATACAAATATCGATGAATATATCTCAAATTATCCAAAAGAAATTCAAGAAATATTACAAAAAATAAGAAAAATTATTAATGAATTATCTACCAATTTATCTGAAGATATAAAGTATTGAATACCTACTTTTGTTTATAATAAAATAAATCTAGTTCATTTTGCAGCATATAAAAATCACATAGGATTTTATCCAACACCATCTGCCATATCACATTTTCAAAAAGAATTAAAAGAATTCAAACAATCAAAATGAGCAATCCAGTTTCCTCTAAGTAAAGCTATAAATTATGATTTAATAAAGCATATAGTGATATACAGATTGGATGAAGAAAAACAAAAATACTTGTAAATAAATACATATAAGTATAATCGATATTATTATTTCTATATGAAGATTTTGCTTTAATTTTTTAACTATTTAATTATGAAATACAATCACACTCAAGTAGGGTATTTGATGATATATGTATTAATAGCTATATCAGTTTTGTTTGCATTTATATTTAATCAAGTATGAGTAGAATATTATACACTCACTACTATGATACTTGTTGTTCTAATACTTATAGGTTTTGTGACATTGAATGTAACTATAGATGATGAAGTCCTAAAAATAAAATTTGGATATGGAATATATAGTACTTCTTTTTTATTAAATGAAATAGACTCAGTGAAACAAGTAAAAAATCCATGGTATATATGATGGTGAATCAGAATTTGGTTTTGGCCAAAAAAAACTATTATATACAACGTATCAGGCTTTGATGCTGTAGAAATAGTATTAAAAAATGGAAAAATATACAGGATAGGTACAGATGAATCACAAAAATTGTATGAAGCTATCGAAATAGCAATAAAATAGAGACGCTTCTAGCGTCTCTATTTTTATCTGATAATCGTAGCTAAATAAATCAAAAACAAAGCAACAGCATAACCAAAAACTGTCAATTGTACAGCTCTACCTTCTTTTCTCAAAGTAAGAGTTTCAAGAAATATAAAAAGCTCTATTATTGATTCTCTTATCCATGTACCAGACTCCTTTTTATAACCAATCAGTTCAATCTCACTACACGTAAAAACTGTATAAACAGTACTAAGTAAAAAAATAGGACCACTTAACATAATGATATTAAACACATATCTATTTCTATTGTTTTCTAAAATACTTTCTACACTTGTAGTCAGATTTTCTAAATAGTAATCGAAATATCTAATCAAAAAATAAATAGATTCCATATGTTTTCTCCATTTGTATTTGTTTTGGTATTTGTTTCCTTAAACTATAGAGATATTAATATATAAGTCAAGTATATAATTTAAATAAAACTTTGAATATTAACCAAGTTAATTATATTATAAATAAATATAACTTAAATAATAAAAAAAATGGAAAAATACAGCTTCAAAAATGATTACAGCGAATGATGTCATGAAAATATTCTGAAAACTATGATGACTTCAAATCTAGAACAGCATGAATGATATTGACATGATTATTATTCTGAAAAGGCAAGAGAATTTATCAGAAAAAAAATAGGTAACAAAAATAGTGATGTGTATTTTGTATCGGGAGGTACACAAGCAAATCTCATCTCTATCTCAGCAGTACTAAAACATCATGAAGCAATTATAGCAGTGAAAACATCACATATATCTTTGAGAGAAGCATGAGCCATAGAAGCTACATGACATATGATTATCAACAAACAAGATGACAATGGTAAACTTACTGTAGCCAAGATCCAAGAAGCTCTAGATATTATTACTATGCCTGATCATATGGTCAGACCAAAACTAGTTTTTATCTCAAACAGTACAGAAATAGGTTCTATATACAAAAAAAAAGAATTGGAGGAAATATCGTTTTTTTGTAAAAAAAATAATCTATACTTGTACTTAGATGGAGCTAGACTAGGATCAGCATTAACAGCACCAGAAAACGATATGACTCTAGAAGATTTATCAAACCTAGTAGATATGTTTTATATATGAGGAACAAAAAACTGAGCCTTATTATGAGAAGCAATTGTTATAAATAACAACAAAATGAAAGAGGATTTCAGATTTCACCTAAAACAAAAATGAGCATTATTAGCTAAATGAAGATTATTATGAATACAGTTTTATGAGCTTTTTAGAGAAAATCTATTTTTTGAGTTAGCTCTACATATAAACGATATGGCTATCAAATTGGCAAATGGTATAAAAGAAAAATGATATGAATTTATGCTAAAACCTGAATCAAATCAAATCTTTCCAATCCTACCAAACGAACTAATAAAAAAACTAGAAAAACATTTTAATTTTTACGTATGGGAAAAGAGAGAAGGATCTTCAGTAGTGAGATTAGTAACTTCATGGGCTACCAGAGAAGATATGGTAGATAAATTTTTGAGTGAGATATAATTTTTATAAAAAAATGAAACATATAAAAAAACACACAATATTATTATTGGAAATTATTTGATTATTGTTGATATTGTTAGTATTTATTTACTTCATAAATTTTATGAATAAATTTGCTATATCATAATAATTTAATAAAATATTATCAATAATAAATATTATTCTAAAAACAAAAAACTATGAAAAAAATAAACAAAAACTACATATTATCATTTCTGGTATTCATTTTTTCAGTATGAATAGTAAGTTCTTGGACAAATCTATGAACTGTAACAAGTTGAACTAATTTAACTGATACTATATGGAACAATTTAATTACTCAAGTAAATGAAACAGGAAATAGAGTAAGTGGAATATTTACGGATTGAAGTGGAAATGTAGGAATCGGTACTGAAACACCTAATTCTAAATTAGATGTTAATTGAAGTATAACTGTATGATGATCACACATAATCACTAAATGATCTAATTGAGGTCTAGTATTAAATGCTTGACCTGCAGATTGATCAAATGTGGCTTGAATATGGTTTAGAAAAAATAATACATTATGAATAAATACTAGTTATGTAGATTTGATGCGTATAACAGAAACATGAAATGTATGAATTTGAACAACTACTCCAACTGCAAAATTACAAGTAACATGATGACAAACAGTATTAGAACAACAATCATGGCAAAATGTTACTTTTCAAAATTGATGGGTAGATTATGGTGTTGACTATTCTCCTACATCATATTTCAAAGATAGTAATTGAGTAGTTCATTTGAGATGATTAGTAAAAAACTGAACAATATGAGTTTGTGCTTTTACTTTACCAACTTGATATAGACCACCCTATAGAGTTTTATTTACTGTACAAACAAATCCAAATGTAGCATCAAGATTTGATATTCAAGCAAGCTGATGTGCAGTTATTAATGGGAGTAATGCTCGGACATCGCTAGATTGAATCTCGTTTTGAACTCATTAAAAAAAGAAACAAAATTAAATCATTTTGTTTCTTTTTTTAATGAATTCCAAGAATTCATCATCTGGTGCAACTTTGTTAAGTATTTCTTTTCCGCATTTAGTACATTTATGCTTTATCATATTTCACTTATTTTTTTTGTAGTCTATATCTACCGGTATCATAAGTCAGTGACATTTTGACGCTCTATCACCTGGAAAATTATCATCCATATGTTTACTATATAAACAGAAAGGACAATGATTTCTAGCTGATCATTCTGGATGCTGAGTTATTTCATTATGACAATTTTCACAAACAAAACTCTCATTAATCATTTTAAATCACATAAAATATATTTTGTATTATTATAAACTTTCCGAGTAGTCTTTAAATCTATCTAGTATAGATTGCCATCCTGCCTTTTGTAATTCCAAACTATGTATATCTTCAGCATCAAATGTTTCTATTATTTTTGTAATATCTCAATCAGACTCAAATAATAATGATACTTTTCTTCATTTTTCTATGTAATAATCTCAATATTGCATATCAATAATTACGTAGTCTATTTTTTTATTTACTACTACATCGCTATATTCTCATTCTAAATCAAAACTCATAGAACCATCTCTAGCAGCCATGGTAGTACAAAATTTTCATCAAATCTTTAAATCATTTGTAGATTTAGGACAAGACCAATCATCTCATGCAAAACACCAATTCACAATATGTTCAGGATTATTCCATACATCCCATACTTTGTCTATGTTTTTATTTACTTCAACTGATACAGTAATTTTAGTCATAATTTGTTATATTAAGAATTAAAGGTTTTTTCCAATATATCTATATCTATTCTTTTCATTTCTAAGAATACTTTCATAGTATTTTCAGATTTTTCTTTGTCAGAACTAAATAAATATTTATCTAGATTTACTGGTACTAATTGCCATGATACACCAAATCTATCTTGAATCCAACCACATTGTTCTGCATCTTCGACAAATGATAATTTATCATAGTAATAATTAATTTCTTCTTGATTTTCACAAGGAATCATAAATGAAACAGCAGGTGTAAATTGAAAATAAGGTCATCAGTTTACAGCTAAAAAAGTATTACCAAGTAAACTAAATTCTATTGTCAAAATTTCTCACTCAATTCAGTGAGGATTGTTTCAATCAAAATATTTTATATCATTTATAGTAGAATCTGGAAATACACTTATATAAAAATCACATGCATCTTTTGCATTTTTATCAAACCAAAGACAAGGAGTTATTTTTTTCATAAGTAATTATTATAATATAATATTTTCAATTAACTCTGCCAATTCATAATCTCTACTAGTTATTTTATTTTCACTATGTGTAGAAATAGATATTTCTACATATTTATAATTAAATATTTTTATATCAGGATGATGATTTAAATCTTCAGCTAAAATTGCCAATTTATTTACAAAAGCTATAGCTTCTAAAAAATTTTTAAACTCATATATTTTATTTAATTTTCAATCTTTTTCAGTAAATCTCATAGTATTTATTTTCTTAAATATATAAAATATATTTTAATAAATGATAATTTAAAAAAATATTTAATAAAAACTAAAATATACATAAACTATTTTTGTAATATATAGGTAATTATTCATATTACTGAAGTAATTATTCAAATCAACCGTAATCTAAATACTACATTTTCTTCACTCCATCAAATAGCTTCCAAGTGATGATGATAAGGTGCTATTCTAAATACCTTTTTACCATTTCTCAATTTTTTACTAGTCAATTGTATAATCACACTCAGAGTTTCTAATATAAATATAGTTCCAGTAATAAGTAAAACAAACAATGTATTAGTAATCATAGCTAGTATTCATAATGTTGCTCATAGAGATAAACTTCATACATCTCACATATAGATTTTGGCTGGTTTTACATTGAACCAGAGAAATGCTATTAGTGATCAGACTATAGTCATACAAAAAGTAGATAAAAGAAAAAGTCATTGATCATATGTGATGTAAGTATAGATACTATAAGAAAAAAGCAATAGTCATCCAGCAAGTCAATCTAATCAATCAGTTATATTTACACTATTAGCAGACGATATAATCACTATTATAAACAAAGGAATAAACCAATATCAGATTTTTATAAATTCTCAAAAAGGATTATTAATTCATCTCAAAAAATTTCACATCTCATCAGTCACATTCCATCACAATTTATAATAAAACCACAAAGCTCAAAGAGTAGCAAACGTAGTCAGTCAAAACATCTTTACACGAGCAGATATTCATTTTGTCTTTCAAACTCACTTTGCATTCAAATAATCATCCAGCAATCATAGCATTCAAACTGTAAAAAGTGTGAAAAGTGGTAAATATGTCTCTCTTTGATTTAAAAGCGAATTATTTACAAATCATAACTTTTGAAGTAATACACTTATTATTACCATTAAAAATACTACAAATATGATAACAGTTCATCACATAGATGGCGTTCAAACCTTGTTTTTATGCAATTTTGCAAACTCTATAGCTTTTCAAATCAATCATTCTTCTCTGATTTGTTTTCACAATTTTAGATTCTTTATATGGTCGATAAAAATAGGGAACATAATAAGTCAAACAACAAATGTAGCTATTCAAAAAGAAAAAATAGGTAATAAATGAGAATCCATTTAGATTGTATTTAATATTAAATTTAAAAAAGTTTGAAAAACTCTTTGAAAGAAACCATTCTTTAACGAGAATAGTTTATTAAAAACTCTATATTTTACAAGTTTACTTTACAAAAAAAATAAAGCAAATAAACTCTAAAAAATTTATAATTAATTATTAATAAAATGGAACTAGTAAAAATAATAATTACAGACTCTCTAGAATATATAGAATTGATAAAAAATAGATTTTCTCTAGAAAAAAAACAAAATTTAAACAATACTGATTTGTATGAATGAATCAGAAATACAGAAGAATGAACAGAAAAAATCGTTCTACTAAAAACATGAATACAAACTAGTGATATATCTGACACTATGGATTATGTATTTGATAATTACATAGTAAACAAAATAATAAATATTTGATTATCAAACAGTCTAAATAATATAGATCTAAAAAGTGGTGATATAGTTATACCAAACGCATTTATAGACTCAGAACTAGACTCTGATGCACTTTTTTTAGATAACTCAGTATGAAATAACTATGATTTAAACAATTTTTGACTAATACTTAACTGAATTTGTTTAAGTAAAGCAGATTTATTTAATAATTATGAAAAAAACATAGATTTTACTCTAAATAATTGAATAGATATATACGACAATGTAGCATTTTCTATACTATCAAAAGCAAATGAAAAATCCATGCTAGAAAACTGTTTGGTAATAAAATGAGTTATTGACCATACTGATTCATATGAAAAGGATACGATTATAAACAATAGTTTAAATATTTTGGAGCTTATATTATAAATATATATAAAACAAAAAGGTAATTTTTAAAATTACCTTTTTTATTAATATTTCTCAAAATATATATTATCCTCACTTATTCAATTTTGCTTCAATTTTTCTACAGTAGAATCTATCATATTAGGCATACCACATATATAAAATTCTTCAAATCCAGATATGTTTTCAGGAGTTAGATAATCAGTCACATATCATTTATTTGTTCCAGAAACTACAGCTCTACTTAAATACAACTCAAAATCAAAATTTGGATTTTTTTGCTTTATATCAGTAAGCTTGTCTACATAAAACAAATCCTTATCTTCCCTCAGTCAAAAAACAAGTTTTAAATCTACACTCATCTTTTTATCTATAGCTCAAATTATTTGATTATATAGAGGAACTAATCATGTACCAGTTCATATAAACATCTTATTTTTATCATTTTCTTGCAATATGAAGTGTCAAGCAGGTCAAACTCATCTCAAACTATTTCAAACTTCTAGCTCACATATATATTTACTTCATCATCTACCTCATTCTTCTATTTCCCATTTTTTAATTAACAATATTACATTGTTTCATTCTATTTTTAAAATAGAATAAGCTCTTCATCAGATTTTATCCAACAAAAATGTGATAAATTGCCCAGGTTTTATATCTAGTTGTTTTTCTCATTCAAATGTCAGCTCAAAAACATTGTCAGTCAAATTTACCTTTTCTATAAGTTTAAATTGTTGTATCATAATTATGCATAAAAATATAATACATTTATATTAATAATTTTTAAAAAAAATCAAAATAAAAAATAGTTAGTCAAAAATATTTATAAATTATTCTAGGTTTAATAAATATTCTTGTATCAAAGTTTTTAAATATTCTAAAGTATTTATAGATAAATCTTTTCTAGACTGCAATTGAGTAGAATTTTGCACTCTAGTTACTGCATCGTCTATTTTTCATAAAAGTTCCTGATACATAAGAGTCAATTGTTCTTGACTTTGATTTTTTAGTCTATTTTGAAATTTCTGTACTAAGCTATTTACAGTATTTACATTATTATTTGATAAACTATTCATTACTCTATATCTATTTGTGTTTATAGCTTGCAATTTATTGAAATAATTACTTCATACATTTAATCCTCTATTGCCAGAATCAAAACTAGCCCCTCTACTTAAAGGCCTAGAATTGAAATCATAATCATATATATTCAAGTATTGTCTATAATCCGGATCGTCTTTATTTAATACTCAATCATTATCCCAATCCTCAAGTCAATCAGATATTCAATTATTATTAGTATCTACAGAATTTACTCATACATTTAGATAAAGTTTGTAATCTGAATCGTCTTTATTTAGTACTCAATCATCATCCCAATCTTCATGTCAATCAGGGATTCAGTTATAATTGGAATCAACGGAATTGATATTTATATTTAGATATTGCTTGTAATCTGGATCATCTTTATTTAGTATTCAATCATTATCCCAATCCTCAAGTCAATCAGCTATTCAATTATCATTTGAATCAACAGCGTTATCACTTATATTGATATGTAAAACATAATCTGAGTCATCTCTATTTAGTATTCAATCATCATCCCAATCCTCTTGTCAATCAGGTATTCAATTATCATTTGAATCAACCGAATTAACATTTATATTTAAATACAATTTATAGTCAGAATCATCCTTGTTTGGTATTCAGTCATTATCCCAATCTTCCTGTCAGTCTGGTATACTGTTATTATTTGAGTCAATAGAATTAACATTTATATTTAAATACTGTCTGAAATCAGTATCATCCTTGTTTAATATTCAATCATCATCCCAATCCTCCAATCAGTCATTTATTCAATTATCATTTGAATCATTTCATACATTGAATCCGGGATTATTTACTTGATCTCATCAATCAAATGAACCATTTCACCATTGTCATCATCATGAGCTTCATCATCAACCTTGAGCTGCATATAAACCTGAAAAGCTAGTGAAAAAAACTATTACTGAAGCAATCGATATTGCTAATATTTTATTTGTTTTCATAATAATATAATTAGAAAATAAAATCTATTATTAATATATTATCTTACAGAAAGCACTGAAAAAATATTGAAATGAAAGAAGTATAAACTTTGAAAATATATAAAATTACGAATTAAAATAATTGTAAGTTAATATATCGATAATATATTATTATAATGAAAAAATACAAAAATCAATAATTTTCTTGATTTTATTTATAAAAAAATATACTATACGTTCATACAAAACAAAAACAAAGGAAAAATATGAAAATGTTTTTAAAACAAAGTGA
The DNA here is from genome assembly GCA_028688895.1 of Candidatus Altimarinota bacterium. Classification (GTDB taxonomy): domain Bacteria; phylum Patescibacteriota; class Gracilibacteria; order BD1-5; family UBA6164; genus UBA6164. Next base: position 11,949 of record JAQTXG010000018.1, read on the forward strand.
TAAACCTTTCGCTGAAATAGACGAAAAGTTTTTTGTATCTATGATGGGGGCGAAATTAGTTCACATTGATTTCAATCCAATAACATTGGATGGAGAAATAGACGAACAGCAGATAAATGATATCAGCAGTAATTTTGGTTTTATTTCACATGATAGAGTAGATAATAATGAAAATAAAATAGATTTTTCGAGATTACACTCTCATCCTGATGTAGAAGCTCGCTGGACTATAGCAGGAAAAGGAGCATTTTTTATACCATTTGGTAAATCTCTAATGAAAGTAATAGTTGAAAAAGGAGATTTTATTATTATTCAAGCAGATGTGTTTCATTGGTATGAATACATAGAAGAGCCAGACAATACTCATTCTGTTATTCGTTTTTTTCAAAATGAAGAGAGAATAACGAATTATCAGGATTAGTTGATTAAATAGCACGTAGAGATACGTGCTATATTTTTTTGACTTTTTCAAAAATACATATATAATAATCTAGCTTTCGATATATAGAAAGTAAACCATTGTCAAAAACAAAAAAAGTATATCGAGGTGATATATGAAAAAACACAAATCAAAAAAGGTAACTACCAACAAAAACCAAAACCAAAAAGGCAAAAAAACCTTGAAAAAGGTTGAGCAAATCACCCAGTCAAAAAGTAAATTGAATCAGTCTATGACCAAAAAAGGCCGACCAATTACCTCGACTGGTTCCCGTAATCAAAAAAGGAAATAACTATGTCTTCTGACACTAGTAGTATGTGCATCCTTTTCTCATAATTATTATGTAGGAAAGGATGCACTCTCAAAAATAAAGCCATTAAGGCTTTTTATTTTTGACTAAATTTTAATATTAATGATTTTTTAACAAAACATACTGTAATATATTTGACTTAATTCGCTTATATTTTATTATACAGATAATTATTTTATAAAATATAATCATGAAAAATTTATTAAAATCAAATATTGGTGAAATAGATAATAAAACAGATGTATCGCCAGTTTATGTTGCTAAAGATGCTACACACTATCAATTAGTTGATATAATCAATTCTTGAACAAATATAGATTATAGAGAAAATGTATGATTAACTGATGATGAAATAAAGTTTTTTCATAGTAAAGACTTATGAAATATTTATACTGCTTGAACAAATGCTAGAGAAGTATTTTATCCACTAGTAAAATATGTATATAATCAATTAAAAAGTGGAAATATCAATATACATAATAATCAAGATTTAATAGTAAAATTACTTTCGTGAGATAGTGAAAAATTGCATCATGTATTTCGTTGGGGAGGATTTTGTTTCTCAGAACAACAACAAAATGAAATGAAAAAATTAGTTGAAAATTGAGATTTTTCAACAGAATCATGGTCAGAATATTTAGATGAAGATTGAAAAATCAAATGAAGAGTAGTCTGAGATGGTGATGTATATGAACATCAATTAAATCAATCAAGACTTATTTCAGAGTTTTGACAATACGATTTATTAAATATTGTACCATGTACAAATAATGAATCAAATGAGTGAATGGTATTTGATGTAAAAGATTATTGTTATTTACAAGTTTTATGATTGGTACATGATGCGGGTGAATTATGAAACTGAGATGTACTTTATGATAATAAAGTAGTAAATGATATAAGAGCACATGAAAAACAAAGTGGAGTAGAAATAATAAATAGTTTAAATATATCTGAAGAATTAAAATCTAGTATTTTAGAAATATATGATATAGATTTTGATAAAAATCATTATTTAAAAGCCTTGTTTTCATACTATGAAAAAATGTCATATGTAACGTGAGCTATAAATACATTCAAATTGATATGAACAGATAAAGAAGTAATGGAATCTAGATGACTGATACATAACGTATTAAAAAATCAAATAATTCCTATGATAGAAATAGCTAAATGATGAGTAGATAGTTTCAGACTGAGAAGCATGTATCAATTCTTATTAGCAAATTCTGATGATATAACAAAAATGTTTAAACTAATAAATGAAACTAATTACAAAACTTGAAAAATAGAAGATGATAATAAATTGGATTTATCGAATGAAGAATGGCAATTATTTAAACAGGATTTTATAAAAAACCAAAACTAGTATTAATTTAATCCCTCCCCCTCGTACCTCGGGTTCTCCCTTTGGAAAAGGGAGAAATATTTAAATGTTATATTATGTATCTTTAATCAATTAATAAACTTTAATATTTAGATTGTTTCATAAAACAAAACATTTATGTTTTGTTTTTTTTGTATTATAAATATAATCAAAAAAATATTATTAATAACTGTCAATGAAAAAATTACTTATAAGAATAGAAGAAATTACATTCAAGCTAGATGAAGATGAATCACAATTGAAAAATAAAATATTGAATTTACTGTGAATAAAAGAAGCTGAATTGCTTAGTTATGAAATAGTAAAAAAGGCTATAGATTCTAGAAATAAATCAAATATATTGATTGTGTATTCTGTAAATCTAGATTTGTGAAATAATGATGATTTTTTGAATAAAAAACATATTCCTAGAATATTATCAAATATAAAAAGACATAAAATCAGACTCATAGAACCATTTATTTATGAGATAAAAGAGATAGATAAATCAAAGCTAAAAAATAGACCTGTAGTAATTGGTACTGGACCTAGTGGACTTTTTTGTGCTTTACATTTAGCACTTGCAGGGATGAATCCTATTGTGTTAGAAAGATGAAGTGAAGTAAATAAGAGAGTAGTAGATGTGCATAAGTTTTTCACTACTGGGAAGCTAGATTTAAATTCAAATGTGCAATTTGGAGAGTGATGAGCAGGTACTTTTTCAGACGGTAAACTATATACTCTAGTAAATGATCCTAGAAGTAAATCCGTATTTTCTGAATTTGTAAAAGCTGGAGCTCCAGAAGAGATTATTTATAGTGCTAGACCTCATATAGGTACAGATAGACTTAGATGAGTAGTGAGGAATATTAGGAAAAAAATAATATCTCTAGGTGGAGATATACGCTTTGATACTATGATGAGCGATTTAGAAATAGAGGATAGTAAGATAAAGGCTGTTATTACAAATACTGGAGATAGAATAATAACAGATGATTTGATATTTGGGATATGACACTCTGCTCGTGAGACTTATGAGATGCTATACAATAAATGATTTGATATCAAACAAAAACCATTTGCTGTATGACTTAGAATAGAACATCCTAGGGAACTCATAAATAAATCACAGTTTTGAGATGCTTGTCATCATATCAAGTTACCAACTGCTAGTTACAAGCTAGTATCACATCATAATGATAATCGTAGTGTTTATAGTTTCTGTATGTGTCCTGGATGACATGTAGTAAATGCATCTAGTGAAGAATGAATGCTTACAGTAAATGGTATGAGTGAATATGCTCAAAATAGTATCAATTCAAATTCTGCACTTTTAGTAAATGTGATGCCTAGTGATTTTTGAAGTGAACATCCTCTTGCTGGAGTAGAGTTTCAAAGGAAATGGGAAAAGGCTACTTTTATAGCTGGATGAAGTAATTACAATGCACCTGCTCAATTGGTATGAGACTTTTTAGATAATAAATCTTCAACTCATTTGTGAAATATAAATACGACATTTAAACCAAATCTGACAATGACAAATCTAAACACTTGTTTACCAGATTTCGTTATAAATGCTATTAGAGAAGCGCTACCATTATTGGATAAAAAGATTAAATGATTTGCAGATAGAGATGCAATACTGATATGAATAGAGGCTAGGACATCAGCTGTTATCAGATTTACTCGTGATGAAAAATGTGAATCAAATATATCATGAGCTTATCCTACATGAGAATGAGCATGATATGCATGATGAATAACAAGCTCTTCGATTGATTGATTAATAGTTGCTGAAAATGTAGTGAGGAAGTATGTGTAAAATTAATTAAAATAATATCACTGTAAGGATAATTAAAACCAATATTAAAAATTGAAACATTGTAAATTTCATTTTTTTACTATAATAAAATCATTAATACTAAAAACACACTATGCCAAAAAAAATCTACCTAATAGACTGAAATTCATTCATATATCGTATGTTTTTCGCACTACCTGAATTTGCTACCAAAGACTGAAAAATAGTAAATGCTATTTTTGGTATGGCCAAATTTTTCGTGCATAGCTTGGTAGCTCAATCACCAGATTACTTGATATTTGTAAAAGATGCCAAGTGAGACAATTTCCGTCACAAACTCTATGCTGATTACAAAGCTACTAGAGATAGGATGCCAGATAGTCTCAGAACACAGATCTGAGATATAGAAAAGATGATCAAGATGATGAATGTAGATATAGTAGAAGTGGATTGATATGAAGCTGATGATGTAATCGGGACATTAGCAACAAAGCTATGACAGGATAACGATAATCAAGTATTTATACTTTCAGGTGATAAAGATCTATATAGCTTGATTACTGAAAATGTATTTGTATTTGATACTATGAAAAAAACAGTTTTTGATATAAAAAAAGCTACAGAAAAGTTTTGAGTAAAACCTGAGATGATTATAGATTATTTATCTATAGTTTGAGACAAAGCTGATAATATTCCTGGTATAGATTGATTTGGACCCAAAAAAGCAGTAGATTTGATAAATAATATATGAACAGTAGAAGAAATATATAATACAGTAGACAATATAACTAACTGACTAGACCTAGAAACATGTCATCCAGAATTGGACGAAATATCGATCAAAGCTATATCATCATGCTTCAAATGAAAGACATTTGATAAATTGGTTGAATCAAAACAAGATGCATTTTTGAGTAAACAACTAGCAACTATAGAGCTAAATATAGACCTAAACGACCATTTACTCATAGATGAAATACCAGGTGATGGCATAATCACAAAGAAATTTGATTTAAATGACTTCAAATTTAATCCTTGAACTCTTCTAAATGAAGAAGTGAAAGAATACTTCAAAAGTCTAGAATTTTTTAGTTTGATTTGAGAATTGGAAGATGTAAAAGTAAAAACATGGTATGATTTGTGATTGAAAGTAAAACTAATTCAAAACAAAGAACAATTGGATGAATTGTACTGAAAAATAACTAGTTTATGATGAGAAAAAAAGATATGCTTAGACACAGAAACTACATCACTAGATATCATACAAGCTGAACTAGTCTGAGTAAGTATATATATAGATGACGATAATATATATTATGTGAATAGACTACATAAATGAGAAGCTATCAATGATGATGATTTAAAAGAATTTCTAAATAAATTGCTTCAATCAGACATACTAATAATCGGGCACAATTTGAAATATGACCTAGAAATACTAGATTTATATCTAAATAAAGAAACAAGTAAGAATTTAACAAATAAATCAAACAATGCTTGACAGATGAGTTTGGAAATATAAAATATCAACCTAATAATTATTAAAATTAACAAAATAAATATGCTTAAAAGAATAATACTTTGGTTTTGAATGAATATAGCAGTTATAATAGTATTAACTGTTGTTTTCTCTATATTGGAACACTATTTCGGGCTAAAATTGGATTTGTATTGAACTAATTATATTTCAATACTTATATATGCAGCCATTATATGATTTACATGATCATTCATTTCGCTAGCTATTTCTAAATGGATGGCAAAAAAAGCATACAATATAACAATTATCACTCAGGATGATTACTTAAACTTGGATAGTAAACAAAAATTGGTGTGGGATACAGTTAAAAATTTGTCTGAAAGAAACCATATAAATATGCCTGAAGTGTGAATATACTCTTCTAATGATCCAAATGCATTTGCAACAGGTATGACCAAAAATAGCAGTTTAGTAGCAGTTTCTACATGATTGTTATCAGCAATGGACAATTGAGCAATAGAATGAGTAGTCTGACATGAGATGGCTCATATATTGAACGGAGATATGGTTACTATGACATTATTACAATGAGTATTAAATACATTTGTAGTATTTTTTGCTAGAATAGTGGCAAACCTAATCTCAAATAGTGTTGATGAAAAACTTTCACCACTAGTATATATGTTAGTAAATATTTTATTACAAATATTATTTGGTATTTTGGCGTCATTAGTAGCAATGAAGTTTAGTAGATATAGAGAATTTAGAGCTGATGAATGAAGTGCTAGATTTTTAGGTAAAGAAAAAATGATTGCTTGACTAGAAGCACTTAAAAAAATGCAATCTATAGCTTCCTCTGATGATTCAAAACTAGCAACAATGAAGATATCAACAAAATGAAAATCTGGATTTATGGCTATGTTTTCATCTCATCCAGACCTAGATGACAGAATAAATGCATTAAAAGCAATGAATATATAAAAATAAACTCTAGAAAATCTAGAGTTATTTTTTGCAAAAAGCAATTAATTATTTATACTCAGACAAATTATAAATTAATAAATAATTATGGAATACAATGAATTACTAGATATTTACAGAAATCAAATAGATACACTAGACAAAGAAATCATATATCTACTAGGTAGGAGATTCAAAATAGTAAATGAAATAGGTAAACTAAAAAAAGAAAACAATATAGAGGCATTTCAAAAAGATAGATGGGAACAACTTATGAAAGAAAACCTAGAAATGGCACAAGAATGTGAAGTATCACAAGAACTAGTAAAAGAAATCTGGGATATGATTCATGAAAAAAGTTTAGAAATAGAGATATAATACTTGATTTATTTTTATAAATAAATATTTTTTTAAAAAAAACTTGACATCAATTATTATATAAGTAAAATAAAATTACATTAAATTATTTCAACCAAACAGCAAAAAGCTAAGGAGGTAAGCCTATGATTTAATGTAAAGGTATAAGACGCCTAAAAAGTCTGTTAAAAAAGGAGAAATAAAAATACTTATTCGGTGTAAAAACCAATAAGTATTTTCTTTTATTTTTTTTTAAAATTGTAAATTAAATTAATAATATATAAAAAAGAAAATCTTAACTAAAAATATACTTATTGACAAAATAAATAAAAAAAATAATATAAAAGCAAGTAAAACAATATTTATAAAAAAAATCGAGTTGGAATCCGATTTAAATATTATTTTACAAAAGTAAATACTTCGGGTGGAACCGTCCTTAAAAATAAAAAAGAGGACCCTGAAGGCAATAATAATAGAAATTGCCTGTAGGGTCTTTTTCAATTCTTAAAAATTTTATTTTTTAAATTATTGTCTTATGAGTAACATTGTAAGTATGAAAGATATAGTAAATCTTTCTCAAAATAGAGGTTTTGTATTTCAATGAAGTGAAATCTACTGAGGATTAGCAAATACTTGGGATTATGGACCTTATGGTTCATTATTAAAAGAAAATATCAAAAATCTATGGATAAAAGAATTTGTCCAAAAAAGAACAGATATGATGCTACAAGATTCAGCTATTTTGATGAATCCACAAGTATGGATAGCTTCAGGTCATGTATGAGGATTCAGTGATCCTTTGATAGACGATAAACTGACTGGTGAGAGATTTAGAGCTGATAAATTATTAGAAGATTTGATTGAAAAAGCAGCAGATTCAGGATTATATTTACATGATAAATACTGAGTAACTAATCTTATACCAGAATCTTGGTCACTAGAAAAACAAACAGAAGTGATGAGATGAGAACAAGTTAAAAATCCAAATACTTGAATAGCTTGAGATTGGACAGATGCAAAGAAATTTAACTTAATGTTCAAAACATCTCAATGAGTTACAGATGACAGCTCATCTACTATATATCTGAGACCAGAAACAGCTCAAGGTATATTCGTAAACTTTGCTAATATTTTGAGAAGTAGTAGGAGAAAAATACCTTTCGGAGTAGCTCAAATAGGTAAAGCATTTAGAAATGAAATCACTCCAGGTAACTTCATATTTAGAACTAGAGAATTCGAACAAATGGAAATAGAGTATTTCTGCGAACCAGGTACAGACTTAGCAGAACATGCTAGATGGAAACAAGACTGCATGAATTTTTTGACTGACAAAATAGGTATCAAAACAGAATCACTTAAATTTAGAGATCATGATGCTGATGAATTATCACATTATTCAAATGCTACTACAGATATTGAGTTCAAATTTCCATTTGGTTGGTGAGAATTGTGGGGAATAGCTGATAGAACTGATTTCGACTTAAAAGCACATATGTCAGAATCAAAACAAGATTTATCATATTTTGACCCAGTAAATAACAAGAAATACATACCATATGTTATAGAACCGTCAGTTTGACTTACTAGACTATTTTTAGCTACACTTATAGACGCATATACAACAGAAGAAAAAGATGAAGAAACTAGAACATACTTGAAACTAGACCCAAAAGTAGCACCTATAAAAGTATGAGTATTACCAGTAGTAAAAAAAATATCTGATATAGCAAAACCTATATATGAACAACTGACAGAAGACTTCGTATGTGAATATGATGATGTATGATCAGTAGGAAAAAGATACGCTAGATTTGATGAAATAGGTACACCATTTTGTGTAACTATTGACAGTAATAACTATGACGAATGAAAAGTGACTGTTAGATACAGAGATAGTATGGAACAAGAACTAGTAGAAATAAGTAAATTAAATGAATTTTTAAGAGAAAAATTGAGATAATTAGATTTTATATATGTTAATTATTTGCATTATTATAAATAAATAATATAATATTTATATATTTACTAAAATAGTGAATTTTATGGAATTGATTTTTAAAAATAAGAAATTAGAAGATATTTATAATTCTTGATTAAGTAGAGATTTTTCAAAGGATATAGTTATTAAGTTTATTCAAAAAATAAATATATTAAAAAATATTTATGTAATAAATGATTTAAGAAATTTAAGAAGTTTAAATTTTGAAAAATTAAAAAATTATAAATATTGAGATTATTCTATTAGGGTAAATAAATGATATAGAATTATATTTAATATAATTTGAAATGAAATAAATATTATAGAAATAACTGATTTAAATAATCATTATGATTAATTTTTTAATAAAATATTATGAAAAATTTACTTTATGTGCAACATCCTTGAGAGGTATTAAGAGAAGAGTTAGAATTTAGATGAATTACATGAAAACTTTTTTCAACAGTAATTTGAAAATCAGTTTCGGAATTATCTGAATTGTTAAATAAAAAGAGAAATTTGACTGCAAAATGGGCTATTTTAATCTGAGAAGCATTAAATATATCTCCTGAGTTTTGGTTGTGATTACAAAAAGATTATGATTTAGCTTATGAAATAGAAAAGATTAGAAAATGAAGCTTAGAAAAAGTAAAAAATAATGCTATAACTTATTGAATATTAGAAAAAGTCTAAAGAACGTCTTAAGGACTCTCTTCTAAAAATAAATATCCAGCAACTTGCTGGATATTTTTAAACATAAAATTTTAAATTTTAGCCTGTAAATTAAAATAAAATTTGTAATTATTGGATATTTAATTATATATTATTATGTTTAATTAAAATATTCACTAATAAAATTATTATGGAAGCAAAAATATCAGTGCTAGACAGAATAGGTCAATCATTCACACTATACAAAAATCATTTTATAGATTTTTTTCTACCTATATTTTTATATAATATTATATCATTTTTGGTTTTTTGAGTAGCATTTATGGCATTTGTATTTTGAAATATTTGAAGCATAGATTTACAAAATATGGATTATTTTAGTTTTTTAAATAATCCAAAAATAGTTTCACTTATTGCTATATGAATGGTGATTTTCATAGTGTATTTACTTTTATATATACCAGTTTTACTTTGATTAATCAAATCAATCAAACAAGCATACGACGAACAAGAAGTTACACCCAAAGCAAATATTTTATACTGATTTACAAATCTAACCAATTCATTTAAAACATATTGGTATATATTTGTATATGTAGCTATTGTACCAGCAGTATTTTTTATCATATGATGAATATTATTCAATTATTGATATTATAGCGATTCAGACATACTAAAACAAATCTGAAGATTTTGAATGATTTTTTGATGAATACTGTTTATTGTATTTTCTATTTATAGAGGATTAAAATCAACATTTCCTATTTATTCAGCAGTAAATAATGACAGTTTTACAAAAGAAGACTTTTCAAACGCTATAAATATTACTCATAACAATTGGTGGAGAATACTTTGAAATTTTATCCTTATATGACTTACTATCACAATTGTATCTTGATTAATATCATGATTACTATGAATATTTTCTTATAGTTCTCTAGATTTTAGCTCTGTTACAAGTTTACAAGATTTTACAGAAATAGCATCAAATTTTTCTGTAGTATGAGAAAGTTTATCATGATTTGTAAATACTATTATTAGTACAATTACTAGTGTATTTGTAATTATATTTACTTATATATTTTATATGACATTGAGACAAGAATCTATTATTGTACCTAAAAAATGAGAAATAGAATTATAAAATATAAAAAAAACTTGCCAAAAAACCTTATGTATATAATATGTGTATATTATTACCTAAGGTTTTTATTATGTTACAAAATTATTATCTAGCACTTTTACACAAGATATGAATAACACACAAAAAATTACATACTATATTCGAAAACAATTCTGACTACAAACAATTTTATGAAGACATATCTACATCTAGTTTATCAACATACTGATTTACAGAAAAACAAATACAATTCATACTAGATGAAAAAGTCAAACACAATATATCAGATATAAAAAATACACTAGAATCTAGAGATGCGTACATCATTAGCATAAAAGATAAAAATTATCCAGAGTATCTAAAACAAATACCAAATGTACCTTATCTACTATATATCAGGTGAAAACTAGACAATTCACCTAAATTTGCAGTTGTATGATCTAGAAATATAACTAGTTATTGAAACAAAGCTATAACAGATATAGTATGAGATATATCAAAATACTTTACAATAGTTTCATGATGAGCAGCTTGATGTGATTCAAAAGCACATGAAATAGCTATAAAAAACAAAAATAAAACTATCTCTATCATATGAACAGGTATAGACATAGATTACCCAGCATACAACAAAAAACTTTTTGAAAATATTATAGAGACATGATGAACTATTATATCTATATTTCCACTTTGAGAAATATGAAACCCATACAATTTCCCGATTAGAAATGAAATAGTTGCTGGTTTATCAGTTTGAGTACTAGTTATAGAAGCCAAAATCAAATCATGAACACTTATTACAGCAAATCTAGCACTAGATTTATGAAAAGATTTGTTTGCGATACCTTGAGACTACAACAAGATATCAAGTGAATGATGCAATATGATTATCAAAAAATGAATGGCAAAATTGACTACTTGCTCACAGGATGTATTGATAGAATACAATATAGATTTAGATAAATCAATACAAAAAATAAATATTATATTTGAAGACGAATTAGAGGAACAAATATACAATTACCTAATAACTGAAAGCTTGACCATAGATCAATTAATAACAAAATTGTGAATCACTTCTACATCTATTAGCCTAAAATTGAGTATGCTAGAAATAAAAAACATCATAAAAAAATCAAATTGATGAAAATATGAATTGATTTAAATATTTTTAGTTGATTATTCAAAAAAAAATAATAAAATAAATCCATAAATTTACTTTTATTATAACAAATAATTTTATGGAAAATCTCCTATTTATAAAATTCGAAATAATAATACTTATTTTATCGTTTTTTTATATACTATATTTTTCGTCTGCCAAGATTTTTCAGATATATTTTAAGGTAAAAAGAGTTATAAATCCAGAAAAAATAGAAAACAAAAAAAGCGCATTAAACAAAGTAAGTCTAAATTTAAATGACAGAGAAATAGAACCAAAAAAATCAGAAGAAACTAAATTGACTCACGAAAACAAAGAAAAAGTAACAGATATAATAAAAAGAGTAAAAATAAATGTAACTAAATGATACTATGATTTTGCTAAAAATCTAATAGTAGAATGATTGAGTATAGATAAATTTAACAGAGAGTTGAATCTAGAACTAGCCAATATATACGAGATAGAAAAAAAATACCTAAACGCAGAGTACATATACAATGATTTATTAAAAGTACTTAAATTGGACTTTGAAGTGATGAAAAAACTATGATACGTATTAGCATTACAAAATAAATTGGAAGAATCACTAGATATATACGAAGTAATCCATAAAAAGAAAATGGCTGATGATGAAGTGATAAACATATTATCAGAATTGACATTTAATATGGAAGATTATAAAAAAGCACTAAAATATGCAAATCTATACTTGGTATCCAAACCTAGAGACGTAGATAAACTATTTATAAAAGCCAAAAGTTTAGAAGAATTAAAGAAAAACACAGAAGCAAGTCAAGTATACAAGAGAATACTTGAACTACAACCATACAATACTAGAGCAAAAGAAATACTAAAAGAAATAGATGTATTTCAATCATAGGTAGATTTTTTAACAAAAATAATTTACATTTTTTAAACATAAAAAAAAGCTTAGAGTTTACTTTTAAGTTTTTTTTTGTATTCTATACAATATAATATTAATAAAAAAATTAGATGTTAAAAGTACCTCCACATGCACTAGAAGCTGAGCAATCAGTACTATGAAGTATATTGATAGACAAAGACTGTTTTATCACTATTTGAGATATGCTGAAACCAGAAGATTTTTACAACGATGCAAATTCTACTATTTTTAGTGTTATTTTTGATTTGTACAAACAAAATAAACCAATAGATTTGATTACAGTAAAAGAAAAACTAGATGACAAACAATTACTAGACAAAATCTGATGAATCACATATCTAACAGAGCTTACCGAAATAGTACCTACAACAGCAAATGTTTTTGAATATGCACAAATAGTAAAAAATAAATCAGTACTTAGAAACTTGCTTAGATGTGGTAATGAAATAATTTCATATTGATACGATGAAGACAAGTCTATAAACGAATTACTAGAAAAAACTGAAAAATCAGTATTCAATGTTACGCAAGTATTTATACAAAACAAGCTAGTACATATAAATGATATATTGTCACAGAGATATGAAGAATTCGCAGAAATACATGAAAATCCAGAAGCAATCAAACAACATAGATTACAACTTTGATTCAAAGACTTAGATCACAAGTCAGGATGATTAAAGTGATGAGATTTAGTGATTATAGCTGCGAGACCAGCTATGTGAAAAACAGCATTTTGTTTGAACTTGGCACAAAATGTATGATTGAACAAGAAAAATGTAGCTATATTTTCACTGGAAATGAGTAAAGAACAATTAACAGATAGAATGATAGCAGCAGCCATGCAAATAGACAGTTGGAAACTAGCTAAATGAGAGCTAGAAGACCATGAATTTGCCAAGATATGAGAAGCTATGGAAAAATTATCAGAAGCTAACATATATATAGATGATAGTGCATGATGAAGCCTAACAGACTTGAAATCAAAATGCAGAAGACTCAAAATAGAATCATGACTTGATTTGATTATCATTGATTACCTACAACTTATGAGTAATGGTAATAGTATGAACAGAGTACAAGAAATATCAGAGATCAGTAGATGACTTAAATCTCTAGCCAGAGAATTAAATATCCCTATTATAGCACTATCACAATTATCTAGAGCTGTAGAGCAAAGACCAGACAAAAGACCAGTTATGTCGGATTTGAGGGAGTCATGAGCTATAGAACAAGATGCTGATATGATACTGATGATATACAGGGAAGAATACTACGATGAATTCACAGACAAAAAATGAGTAACAGAATTATTCATGAGAAAAAACAGAAGCTGACCAATCTGAACAATAGAACTTATGTTCAACAAAGATAGTCAAAAATTTGTAGATGTAGAGAGAACTATGCATCAACCAGATGAGTATTAAAAAAGAAGAATAAAATATTTTTATTCTTCTTTTTTAAAGTTGTTTTAATTTTATAACTTTATCCTAAAATCTTTAACTCTAAAAACAACATCTTTCTTTCCTTAGAGGAGAGGGAATAGATTGTACCTCCCTCTCTCATTAAGGAGAGGGAATTTATGCCCGTAGGGAGGGTGTCCTGTGGACAAGGGTGAGGTTATACCAAGGATGTATCCTGTGGATAAGTGTCAGTTATATTTTCTACACCATCCTTCAAAAAATCCAATTCTCACAATCCAGGTCTCTTATCTAAATAATCTCTAAATTCCTCTCTGACTTCATTTAATATATTTTGAGTATTAGTAAAACTTTCTGTAGTTACAAGTCTCTTTCTATACTTTTTTACACCAGGGAAAAATTTCAGATACTGCACCAAATGCTTCCTGATTTCTAGGTTTCATTTCTTTTCTCATTTAGTCTCTACCAATTTAAGTGCATGAAATTCCATTTGATCCAGCAATTCTGATAGTGTAGGATGATATTCACCCGGTAAAAAACACCAAGGATTTCAAAAACTTCACCTACCAATCATAAATCAATCCAAGTCCAGAACCTTTTTCATACCGTCATCATAATTTAGTATATCTCAATTACATATTACAGGTATGTTTACATGCTTTTTTAGCTCATATATATTAGTAAAATCAGCTTTTCAAGTATAAGCTTGCTTTGCAGTCCTACCATGAATAGTCACCAAACTAGCTCAAGCTTCTTCCAATCATTTTACAAAATCAATCAAATTTTGATTACCATCAAAACTAAGTCTAGTTTTAACAGATATAGGTAAATGAGTAGCCTCATTCATAGCTCTTACTATATTAAAAGCAGTTTGTTCATTTATAAGTAAACATGAGCCATGTCCACTTCTCACTACTTTTTTTGCAGGACATCACATATTTATATCTATTCAAGCGATATTGTACTTTGGATCAGATATTATTTTGGCCGCTTGAGCAAACATTTCAGGATCTTTTCAAAATATCTGAATAATAAGTGGGTTCTCCATATCAGTGTGTGGCAATACACTATCAGCCAAAAATCTAGAATGAACCAATCAATCAGCACTATAAAACTCTGATACACATATTATATCAGGAGCAATCCTTTTCATAGCTTGTCTATAGGCACTATCTCAGTATCAATCCATAGGTGCTAGAAATACAAGCTTTCATTTTTCCTCTATTTGCTTTTTCCAAAAATCTTTCATTTACACAAAGTTAAAATTAATTTTTTAGAGTTTAATCAAAAAATAAATAAATTCAAATATTATTTAACAATAATTAATTAAATCTGTCAAGTTAAAATACTTGTTTTTTACTATAAAAATATGATAAAATTATTTTAGTTTAATACTTAATCATTCTTTATGAATACAACTACAATATTTTCTGACAAAAAAAGTAATAGTGAAAAGATTAAAAAACAGTATGGTATTTTGATGAAATACAAACCTGTTTGATTAATTATTTTGAGTGACTCAAATATAATAAGTGAATTGATAGAATGACTAAAAACTCTTCAATCAGGAGTAATAGTATATTCTAAAACATTATGAGAAATCAAAATATCAGAAAACGTAGTAGTTACATCAAACATCGATGAACAATTATTAGTATGATTTGATTTTGTACTATGTGATGATGAGATACAAAATCTATGAAAATACTTAGAAAAATGAATAGTACCAATAGTAACTAGAAAAAATCATATGTCATCATTACTGAGAGAATTTAATCCACTAAAAAATGAATGAAATGCATTTTTTTATGATGAAACAAATGTATGGAATATATTCTATAGTTTAATCAGATATTTAGAAAACTACAAATTTCCATTTGACAACAAAAACTTGGTAAATAATATTTTAAAAGTATAATCTTTAAATTTTCTTTTGACTTAAAAATAAAAAAGAATAAAAAGTTAGTATAATTTATTTGCTAACTTTTTTTAAATGGCAAAAAATCTAGTGATTGTGGAATCTCCAGCAAAATGAAAAACAATAGAAAAATTTCTATGACCTGATTACAAAGTAGTAGCTTCTATGTGACATATCAGAGATCTACCTATTAAAACACTTTGAATAGATATAGAAAAATGATTTATTCCAGATTATCAAATCAGTGAAGACAAAGTAAAAACAGTAAGCAATTTACAAAAACTAGCTAAAGAATCTGGTGAGATATGGATAGCTACCGATGAAGACCGCGAATGAGAAGCTATTTGATGGCATCTTTGTCATGCATTAAAGATAAATCCTGAAACAACAAAGAGAATAGTATTTCATGAAATTACAAAAAAAGCTATTACTGCAGCAGTAGAAAATCCTAGAACTATAGATATGTGATTAGTAGATGCTCAACAAGCCAGGAGATTACTAGATAGACTAGTATGATACAAAGTAAGTCCAGTACTATGGAAAAAAATCAGAAAATGATTGTCAGCAGGTAGAGTGCAATCAGTTGCAGTAAAATTGATAGTAGAAAAAGAAAGAGAAATAATCAATTTCAAACCAGTTGAATCATGGAAGATATCTATAGAACTTATCCACTGATGAAAATCAAAATTTAAAACTGTATTAAACAAAGTAAACTGAAAAGTAAAAAAATTGGAAAACAAACAAGATGTAGAAAAAATACTTTCTACATTGTTTGATGACATCACAAAATTAAAAGAAACAAAAAATAAAAAATGATTTCAAGTAATATCATGAAACAATCAACTAGATTTCAAACTAATAGATAGCATAAAAAAAGACTCAAAAAGATCACCATGAGCTCCATTTACTACTTCTACTTTACAACAAGAAGCAGCTAGAAAGTTCGGTTTCTGAGTAAAACAAACTATGATGGTTGCTCAAAAACTATATGAATGAATGGATTTGTGAAACGGGGAGAGACAATGATTGATTACATATATGAGAACTGACAGCGTAAATCTATCAGATTTCGCAAAAAACGAAGCAAAACAAGTAATAGAAAAAGATTTCTGAAAAAAATATCATAAAGAAAGAAGTTTTGTAACAAAATCAGCATGAGCACAGGAAGCACATGAAGCTATCAGACCTACAGATTTATCTAGACATCCTGATTCTCTAGTTTCTGTATTGGACAATCAACAACTTAAATTGTACACACTTATATGGAAGAGAACACTAGCATCTCAGATGAGCGATGCAATCGTAGAAGTGACTACATTTACATTTTCTCCAGAAAAAGCTACAAATCAAGAATGGATTACCAAATGAGAAGTAATCAAATTTGACTGATTTATGAAACTATACATAGAGTGAAATGATGATGAAACAGATGATGATGAAGAAAACACTACACTTCCAGATGTACAAGTATGAGAGATACTACCTGGTAACAACTTGGAAGCAGTACAAACTTACTCAAGACCGCCAGCTAGATATACAGAAGCTTCACTTGTAAAAAAATTAGAATGAGAATGAATAGGTAGGCCATCAACTTATGCACCAACTATATCTACTATAATGGATAGATGATACATAGAAAAATTTGAAAAAAAATACCTAAAACCAACAGAAGTAGCATTTACAGTTACAGACTTTTTGGAAGAATACTTCAAAAAAATGATGGAATACAAATTTACAAAAGACGTAGAAGAAGATTTCGACAAAGTAGCAGAATGAAAAATAAAATACGATAAAATGCTACTAAATTTTTGGGAAGAAACACTTAAAAAAGACCTAGAACATGCCTGAGCAAATGCAGAAAAAGTAATAGAAAAAACATGAAAACAATGTCCAAAATGTGGTTCAGATCTCATTTTTAGACATTCAAAAAATGGTAAGTTTATATGATGTACAGCATATCCCGAGTGTGATTATATAGATCAACCAAAGGAAGAAAAACAAGCTATAGATTCTCTAAAAGAAAAATACGAATGAAAACCATGTCCAGACTGAGTAGCATGAACAATAGTAGTAAAAACTGGTAGATTTTGACCTTTTCTAGCTTCAAGCGAATACCCAAAAGTAAAATGGATAGGTAAAATAAAAGATGAAAAAGAGGAATTATTAGAGAAAATATTAAATGAAAAATGATTACTAATAGATGAAGAAACATGAGAAGAACTGGTGATTAAAAACTCTAGTAGATGACAATTCCTAGCAGCTAAAAATTATCCAAAAGTAAAAATAGCAAAAAATATTCCAAAAGAAGTATGGGATGAATTGAATTCTAAAATACATAAAGACGACGATACAGATGAAAGTACAGATGTATAAAAAAAGGAAAATATTTTATAAAATATTTTCCTTTTTTGTAAATCAAAAAATAAAAAATAATTTTGAATATAAATAAAAATTCTTAAAATAAATATATTATATTTTTAATAATACCAAAAATGAAACACAAAAAACAAAATGCCTTCACCCTAGTAGAACTAATAGTAGTAATCACAATCCTAGCAATATTATGAACAATCGCATTCATAAGCCTACAATGATACAGTAAATCATCAAGAGATAGTAGTAGAATAAGTGATATATCAAGTATGAAAACATCACTAGAATTATTTCAAATAGATGCAGGTAAATACCCAGTCCCAACAGAATGAGTAGATGTAACATATAGCTGAGCAGTAGTATGGAACCAAGGTACATTCTGAGAAATCACATTTACAAATGTAGCAAAATTAGATAGAATACCGACAGACCCACTAACAGACTCAGTATATACGTATTCAGTTACATCAACTAGAAACAAATACCAAATCTGATGAATACTAGAATGAGATCCACTAGCCTTAAATACATTTGAAACAGCAAATGCATGAACAGTAGAATGAACAGCATTGATATCAGGAACCTACAACTGACAAGCAACAAAAACACTTACATGAACTACATGTGATATGCTAGCAGTTCCAAGTATCATAGCAAATGACTTAAGTGAAACAACAGATGTAGTAAACTTGATAAATTCATGAAGTATAGCATATAATTGATTTAAAAATTTACCAAATTCATTTAAATCAAGCAAATTTAAACACGACGGATAATTTGCATTTACACCAAACAAGATAGTAGCATATAGCGATACAGGAAGCTGTGCGCCATTACTATCATGAAGTGATTTTATACCTAGAGTGACACTTTTAAAATGATTACAAGATGCATATAGTGGTACAATAGTATCATCAGATGCAGAAATAGCAAGAATATTAAATATAACAATAGATATAAATACACCAAGCGAAGAAGTAAAAAACCTAGCATGAAACTTCGTAAATAATAACTTGTGAGGAAAAGTAGTAGTAAGTACAACACCATCAAAATGATGTGCTACACAACCAAGCTATTCATGAGCTACATTTACAGTATGAACAGCAACAAGTATAAATCAACCATGGCAATCAACAAATGAAAATGAAGCATGTTATTGGACATGTGGAGCATGAAATGTACTTTTATGAGAAGA
>JAQTXG010000019.1 GCA_028688895.1 Candidatus Altimarinota bacterium
ATTTTTTTGTAATGGTGCCCAGGGCGGGAATCGAACCCGCACTTCCGAAGAAACGGGATTTTAAGTCCCGCGTGTCTACCAATTCCACCACCTGGGCAAATAGTAGACAGTAGTTAAACTGTCTTTTATTATAATACTCCGTGTTTTCTCAATGTTCTAAGTCATTTAGCTGAAACTCTTATTCTATAAACAAGACCAGTTTCTGGATCTTTTATATTTTTATAAAATAAATTTGGGTAAAATTTTCTCTTTGTAGCTCTTAAAGAGTGAGATCTATTATTACCTACAGCTGTTTTTTTTCAAGTTATTTCACAAACTCTAGCCATTTTAATTTTAATTAGTAAATAATAATTAATAACTCATAATCCTAGATAAATAAAATATTATTCACTATTCATTATTCATTATTCATTTGAAATCAGATGATTTCAGTATTATGCTTTTATTTCAATTCCTACTCAATTTGGTATAGAAATATCTTGTAATAATTCCATTGTTTTAGAAGTAGGTTCTAATATATCTATTAACCTTTTATGTCTTCTAATTTCAAATTGTTCTCTAGCATCTTTATTTACAAAAGTTGATCTGTTTACAGTAACTTTTTCGATTTTAGTAGGAAGTGGAATAGGACCAACTACTTTTGCTCATGAATCACTAGCAATCATAACAATTTTCTTCACAGCTTCATCAAGCAATCTGTGATCAAAAGATTTAACACTTATTCTTATCTTAGTTGTAGTTTTTTTTGCAGACATTATAATCGTAAATATAATAATAAATTAAATTATTTAATATAATCTAATTGCTTAGTATTATTCCTCTTTCTGAGCCTCTTTCCCCTGATACGTGTCCAGAGGGAGAAGATTTAAAAGAGAGGTTTATAATACTAAGTATATCAGTTTACATTAAGTAAATGAATTATGCTATAATTTTAGCAACAACTCATGAACCAACAGTTCTACCACCTTCTCTGATCGCGAATCTTAATCATTCAGTCATCGCAATAGGAGATTGTAATTTAACAGTCATTTGAACATTATCACCAGGCATAACCATTTCAACTCCAGCTGGTAATTCAATATCACCAGTTACATCAGTAGTTCTGAAGTAAAATTGAGGTTTATAACCTTTAAAGAATGGAGTATGTCTACCACCTTCATCTTTTGAAAGTACGTATACTTCAGATTCGAATTCAGTATGTGGTTTAATTGATCCAGGTTTAGCTAATACTTGACCTCTTTCAACGTCATCTCTTTGAGTACCTCTTAATAGGATACCAGCATTATCTCAAGCTTGACCTTGATCTAATAATTTGTGGAACATTTCAACACCTGTAACAGTAGATTTTTGAGTATCTCTAATACCTACTATTTCAACTTCTTGTCCAACTTTAATTACACCAGTTTCAATTTTACCAGTAACAACTGTACCTCTACCTTTAATTGAAAATACATCTTCAATAGGCATCAAGAAATCTTTATCAGTTGGTCTTTCAGGAACTGGTACAAATTCTTCAATAGCATCAAATAATTCAATAATAGTTTTAGCTCCATATGCTTTATCCATATCAGTAGGATTTTCTAAAGCAACTAGTCATGAACCTCTTATAACAGGAGTATCATCACCAGGGAAATTATATTTAGATAATAAATCTCTAATTTCCATTTCAACTAATTCTAACATTTCTTCATCATCAACCATATCACATTTATTCATGAAAACAACGATGTAAGGAACACCTACTTGTCTTGATAATAAAATATGTTCTCTAGTTTGAGCCATAGGACCGTCAGTAGCAGCAACTATAAGAATAGCAGCATCCATTTGAGCAGCACCAGTAATCATGTTTTTAACATAGTCAGCATGTCATGGACAGTCTACGTGAGCGTAGTGTCTAGTACCAGTTTCATATTCTACGTGAGAAGTATTAATTGTAATACCTCTTGCTCTTTCTTCAGGAGCATTATCAATAGAAGCAAAATCTCTTAATCATTCACCTCCACCGTATTTATGATATAAAACAGCAGAAATAGCAGCAGTAGTAGTAGTTTTACCATGATCTACGTGACCAATGGTACCAATATTTAAATGTGGTTTAGATCTATCAAAAGCCATAATAATATGTTTATAATAAATAAAATATAAATGTAAATAAACTTTAACGATTTTATAAAAAAAATCAATACTTTTTATTTTCTAGTTTTTTTAACCTTTTTCTCAATTAGAGCTAATGCTCTTCTTAATTTTCTATGTGTGTGTCCTGTTAATCTAGGCATACTATATTTTGTTAAGATTTATTTGGTATTTTTTTAGTTTTACCATAACGATTTTCACAGCGTTTTGTAACCATTTAGTTTCTCATTCGAACTCTATTCTTTGTAATAGTTTTTTGTAGTGACTTACAGCTTGACCAACTTTTCATCCAGTTTTAGGTCATTTTTTATTTACTGCATAGTTCAATCTTCTAGGTCTCTTATTTGCAGGCATGTTATATAAAATTAGATTTAAGTAATAAGTTTTAAGTTATAAGGAAAAAAAATGTAGTCATGTTTAATACTTATGACTTACTTACTTACAACTTATGACTAATATTTTGGTGGAGACTAGGAGGGTCGAACTCCTGACCTCCTGCGTGCAAGGCAGGCGCTCTAGCCAACTGAGCTAAGTCCCCATAAAGGTATTTTGGCTTTAAATACGATAATAATTTAGTACAGAGGTATTATCTAAAATAATATTTTCAACTCTCTACTTGTTAAGCAAATTACATGCTGTTGCAATTTAATCAATGGCGGACACGGCGGGACTCGAACCCGTGACCTCTGCAGTGACAGTGCAGCGCTCTAACCAACTGAGCTACGCATCCAAATTGCTAATTGCAGGAGGGAGTATATTAATATTTTTAATATATGCAAATTTTTTTTTAACTTTTTTTAATAAATTTTAAAAATATGTCAATAATCCCTATTTTAAAGTAACAATGAAAAAGTCAATACCATTAAGTTAAGGAATTGTGTACTAAGGTTTTAATCCCTCCCCCTTTGGGTACTCCCTTTGGAAAAGGGAGAAATTTCTTCCTTTTCCAAAGGAAGTACCGAGGTACGAGGGGATGGATTAGAAAAATATACCACATTTTTTCCTTAACTTAATGGTATTGCTGTAAAAGTAACTACTTTAAATATTTCTTTGAAGAAAGATAACCAGCAACTCATCATATAAATACAAACAATACCATTTCTATTATAAATATAAAAGCTGGAAAATTAAATGTATATATATCTTCAAATACCAAGTTTACATTATTTAGTATAAGTATAAATATAAACAAACTCAAAACATAAGCTACAAAAGAATAAATACTTCCTTGCATCATAAATGGTCCATATATAAAATCTCTACTTCATCAAACCAACCTAGTAATATATATCTCATCTCTATAATAATATATAAAATTTCATATAACAGAATAAATGATTATAGATATAGAAACCATAAATATAGCAATAATTACATACAATCAAATCTGCAATATATCTAGTATCCTAATAATATTTACTATTTTTTCATATTGAGAAGTATAGTTTGCGAAGTATTCCCTATCTGCTTTCTCTTTTGATAATACAAACATCTTATTTTCTATCACTCTGTTCAATTCAGTATATTGATCCAGTTTCACATTTGATATTACTATTGTATCAGGCAATGGATTACTCCTTTCAAGTATTTTAACAAGTCCAGGCTCTTTAGCCCTCATATCATCCAAAATATCATCCTTAGTTTTATATTGTACTCAGATTCATGTATTATCAGATGATCAATTTATCTTTTTTATATCATTAATCATATCTATCACCTCAACACTATTTTTGTTATATTGTTCATCTAAATACAAAGAAATAGTCAGTTTTGAATTAATACTAGCTATCAATTTAAAACTTACATCATGCAGAATAACCAAAATATTGATAAAAAACATAAGCAAAGTCAAAACAAGAACAGATGAAAAACTCAGAAACTTATTTCTAAGAATATTTTTTACTGAATATTTAGCGATACGAGTAAGCATGGATGATTATAGTTTAATTAATATTTAAAAAGAGTTTAATTAAAAGATATGTTTTTGCAAATTGAAGTTTAAAAGACACAAAACAATAAATTAAACTATTGTCAATACTATATTGTTGACTAATAATACTCATATATGTTAATATAATATAGAATTTAAAATTTAATAAACTAGTTATGGCATTTGAAAAGCTAAATTATACAACTGCTGGAATGGATAATGAATCTATTCAAGATAAAATAGATGACAATAGACTTGATATAAAGCAATTAACAAAGGAAAATCTAAAAGAACTAAAAGTAGATATCCTAAAAAATAATTCATATCTAAAAGTAAGAGACCATGAATGAAATATAATTACAAACTTGAGATTAAAAGACAATGATGTAATTGATTTTAATGGTGAGAATATAACTCATAAAGTAAATTGAAAAACCAAGGTATTCCTATGAGTCAATTTTTCAGATTGAAAAAAATGATATGTTTCAGCTGATTATTTAAAAGTTGTAAAAGAAGACAAGATTACAAATCAACAACAACTTACAAACAATCAACAACAACTTACAAACAATCCACAAAATAATACAAATAAACCTCAACAAAAATCACCAGAAACATATCCTACAGTAAAAAAAGAATATGATTGAAATTTCAAAGAAGAACAAGTAACAACAACAACTAAAGTTGAACAAATATCAAAAGAAGAATTAGAAGAAATAACAAAAAATTACCCAAAAGTAATAGTACTAAAAGATATTCTAGAAATATGGACTCAGGCAGCAGAAAAAGAAAAAGCATGAGAGATTTTATCAATGATATGATTATGAGATAAAAATGAAATAGAAGAATGAATAAAACAATCAAATGATAAATTCAATAAAATGTGGGAAAAAGTAACAAATCTACAACAAGTATCAGATACTGAAATCGATGCTATTTTCAACATTCTATTAAAAACAGAAAAAGAAGAAACAATAGTTTCTAATATGAGTAAAATTAAAAACATATTAAATAGTGTAGATAGCTCAAATATTTGAGATAAAAAACTAGAAATACTTGATTTAATGAGAAGTTGAGCTATTCAAGAATGAAATTCAGATAAAGTAGAAGAAAAATTAAGACCTCAAATACTAGCACAAAATGAATTCAAAAATGTAAATGATATATTAAACAACAAAGATTTATTTATATTCATTGAAAACTGAGATGTAGATAAATTAGTAAAATTATGAATTAGCAAAGATTTAGCAGAAGAAGTTATAAACACATATTGAAAGATACAAAGATTACAATTGAAAAATAAACAAACATATATAGATTATATAAAAAATAGCGATCCAAACATATCACCTAAAGATCTAAATGATAAAACAAATTTCTTTTTAGATTTATCAACTAAAAAAGCTACAGTAGATTTGTTAAGCAAAGAATTAATATTTGAAAATCTAGAAAAAAATCCAGCATTAGAAAACAAAAATAAAATTAACAAAATCTACTGAAACCTAGTTTGAGTATGAAATTTTACATTTTC
This sequence comes from Candidatus Altimarinota bacterium, assembly GCA_028688895.1. GTDB lineage: Bacteria > Patescibacteriota > Gracilibacteria > BD1-5 > UBA6164 > UBA6164. The sequence goes on from JAQTXG010000019.1 coordinate 5,595, forward strand.
AGATGAAAATATAACAAGTGCAACAGAGAAAGGTACTCTATTAGCTATATCTCTTATACCAATGACTGGATGAATGGCTCTAAGTGTATATGCAGCAAGATGAGCAGCATGGATAATGAGAACTGAAACCATAGCATCAACTATAGCAAATGGTTGAAAGATTTGAGCTATGATAGAAGCTACTTGATTTGTAGCGTCTACAGCTTTAGAATGAATAGCATTTTATGAATGATACAACTTTACAAACAATGTATTTTACAAAGATAATTTTAAAAATATATTAGATTGAGCTACTAACCAAACAGAATTAGTAAAATCTATATTATTTTTCTGACTATTAAAATGATTCTCAAAAATCTGACAAATAGAGAAAATAAAAAACTTTTCTGATAAAATTCCAAACTGATTTATAAAAAACACAGGAACATTATTAACAGAAGCAGGTATTTTAACATGAGCATGATACTGATCAGAAGAATTAATGCAAAAATTATGATGGGATACAGATGTAGAACCAGAAATGACATGGGAGCAATATTTTGAAGCATTGATAATGGTATGATTATTTAAATCAAGACCAGAAACAAAAAAACCGGAAATAAAAAAACCAGAATTACCAAATAATGAAATAAAAAAACCAGAGTTACCAAATAATGAAATAAAATTACTAGAATATAAACCAGAAAACATAGAGACTTATCCAATAGAATATTATAAAAATAAAAATAGTAATGAAACATTTACAAAAAGTTTAGACTGAAAATTTTTTGATTCAAAATGAAAATTAATTCAAGATTCTAATACAATAAAAAATTTAGAAAAAATAGAAATCTGAAACAAAGAAACATGAGCTGATTGATATAAAAGAGATATTTCTACTAAACTAGAAAATAATAATCAAATAAATAGCATAAATTATCCAAAAAATGCTGAATTTACAGTAAAAAGAGAAGATTGAATTAATTTTAATTTCAAAACATGAAAAAATTGAGAAATATTAGAAATTTCACAATGAAATTGAAAATTTAAAATAAAACAAGAAAACTATAAAGAAATACAAGAAAATTGTAAAACAAAAAATTTAAAATTTTACACAAACTGAAGTGGTCAATTAGTATATGAACTTGATGGAAAATTATTTAAAAGTGACTGAACTAAATCATATGCTAAAAGAGAAAATTTGAAAGAAATAGAAATAGAAAAAGAAGTAAAAACAGAAACAAAAAAAGAAGAAAAATGACCAGAAACTCCTAAAGAAACAAAAAATACAACTTCAGAAAACAAAACACTAGACAACGAAATAGTTGAAATGGAAAAAAAGGCCTCTAAACTAGAAGAATTGTGAGATGAAGCCTGAGCTGCTAAAATAAGAGAAGAAATAAAGGCTAAACAAAAAACAAAAGTAACACCTACAAATAAAAAAGAAGCAGAAACTAGTCCAGAAAACTCTTGAAAAAATTCAGAAAAAACTGAAACAAGTTCTGAACCACAAAAAACAGCAGAAACTAGCCAAGAAAATTCTTGAACAGATACAAAAAAAGTAGAACCAAAATCTGAAAAACAAAAAACAGAAGAAGTAAAAAGTTGAAAAAGAGAAAAAGATATACCTGAAAATGAAATTAAAAATGAAGTTAAAAAAATGGACCAAATATATAAAAATAATGAAACAAAAATATCAGATATTCTAAAAAGTAAAGCTATAACAATACCTAAAAATATACTAAAATACATAAGAGATAAAACAATTTGAGATATCTGGAACGAAGTAAAGTCATGATACAATAACAACACAGGATGAAAAATACCATTTGATATAGCAAGAACAATTTTAGTTTCTTGAAAATCAGGAAGTTGGAATCTTAAATGAATTGCTTGAAGATGATTATTAGCATGATGACTTTCATATATAGATAGTAACAACTGAGAAATAGATTGAAAAAATTTCCTACAAAATTACTACGAAATTTTATTATTCAATTGGTTATGAATATTAGCATTTGAATCTGATTATTGAGCAGAAGCTATAGCCGAAATTTGAACTTTCTTATATAATTCACTTATGAAAACAAACTATGAAGCAAGTGAAGTATTCTGAGGTGAATATTTAATAAAATACTCTAATTGGGTTAAAGAAAACTTCAGAGGAGAAAATGTTCAACAAAATATTTAATGATTCAAAAAAATTACAAAAACTATTTAATTAAAAATAATTATAGTATAAACAAAAAGTGAGCAATAAAATTATTGCTCACTTTTTTTCCCCTTTTTAAATCATAAATGTCTCCTTATTTCTTTTATACGCTGTGCAGCTTCATATGCCCTAGCCTCAGATTGTGTAAAACTACTGCTTTCATTGTAATCATAATTATTTTCATTGTCTGATTTGTTTGACCAAGAAAATACACTATACAATGAAGAAAAAATTTCTATTAGCATCGATTTTAAAAAATCAATAAAAGAACCAGAACCATTTAATAAAGATAAAAATATTGTTTTTATTACAGCATAAAGAATTGTTACAAAAGCCAATGGTAATGAAACCATTAGTGAAAGAAATATTCCAAAAGAAGCCGAAATTACTCCAAAAATAACTAAAAATTTCAATAATCCTACCAATTCCATTATAATTTCCATAGCCCTCTCTCCTAATTTATTTGTTTGTGTTTTGAAAGTTTATTATATACATAACTATACATTTGTCAAAAGATTTATTTTATTGATTTTTTCATTTATTTGATATAATAAGCAATTAATTTAACAAACTAAGAAATATGACCACTCCCAACAATAAATACACAAAAATAATCAAAGTTTTAGAGTGAGAAAACAATGTTTTTGATTTTTTTTCTGTGATATTTTGATACAGAGATATATGAATTATATTTATTTATTTAGACGATGATTATGTATTTGATGACAATGAGATAAAAGAAAATAAAGAAATTGTAAGCATAAATGAACTAATAAAAAAAATAGATAAAAATACAAATAAAAAATATGTAAAAAAGATTAAATATATAAAAGATTTTATAGATAAAAACTATAAAAATTATGATATTGTATACTGATTTAATTGACTATTATTTATACATAAAAAAGACAAAAAAGTAGAAGAAAAAATCAAATCTTTAATGAAAAATTATTCAAACCCTATACTATCTTTAGACTGATGAGTAGATATATGAAAATTATTAAACTTTCCAAAATGTTGCATAAAACAATTCGGAAAAGAAAAAGTAAAATCCCAAAAAACTACCAAACTCATTTTAGATAAAAAATACATAAATATACCTTTTGCACCATGTAAAAATAGCTGCTGAGATAAATGGTTAAAATATTATGATGAAGTGATGGAGAAATTGAAAAAGGAGTAGTTAAACTACTCCTTTTAAAAACTTCTTAATTATTTTTTTTAGAACTAATTACTTACATCAAATGCAGTAAAATTACCATCTTTTATAAATCAAACTAATTGTCTATATTTATCATTTATTTGTAACAATTTACCTCATATTTGACTTTCATAGTTAACTAAATCATCTATTCTCCTATGTCATATAATCCATTTAGTCATATTAGGATCATATCAAAAACTAGAACAGCTCTTCTGAAAACTAGTTTCTAATTCAACTTCGCTACACTTTTGATTATCTGACAATACTAATATTTTTTCAGTTTTTTCATCTCTTTTTTTAACTAATTCTTTATCAATTTCATGTTTTCAAAAAGTATGAGAAACAATTAAATTATTTTTTTTCTGAGTTGCAATTATTCATAGTTGATTTTCAAAAGAGTCCCATAAATCCAAAAAATCATTTCAATATTTATTCACAATAAAACCCCTTAAATCTGCTGTTTCATATGCATATTTACGAGCATTTCATTCTTTTGTAAAATCATGATTTCATCTACACATATAAAAATTTGGATATTTATCTGAAAGTTCTCACAACAATTCAAGTGTAAATATATTTCTTTCAAATTCTTTTTCATGTAATTTAAAACAAAATTCATAATATTTATCTAAAATATCATTAGATAATTTATCAATATTATTTCTCAATATATATATTCTATTTTTACTATCTAAAGTTTCAAAATACTTTCAAAACTCAGTTAAAATTCTATCATTTTTACTATCCATTTTAATATTTCAATTATCATATGTTTCAAAAATAGTAGGTCTCCAATTATCTTCATCTTCAGTATGTAAATAATCTCAAACACAAACAACATTTATTTTTCAGTCCTCTAACAATTCTTTTACTGTTTTATTTCACATATCCTTGATTCTTGTTTTCATAGTATTTAATACAAAATCATATCTTGCATGTATATCTGAAATAACCAAAGTTGGATTATCATTATCTATTTCTATTAATCAAGAATTATTATTTTTTTGTTTTAATACACCTATAGATTTTTTGAATAATTTTTCATATTCTGACTTTTCTTTAAGTTTTGGAGCAACTATACTTTTTTAGGTAAATTGATATAATTATCTATTAATGATGTTTTACTTCAAGCTTGCACCTTCTCCCTTGCCTTCTTCAACACTTCCTCATACTCAGCTTCATATATTTCTCTCGACTTCTTCTCTTGTTCTTCCTTAATCTTTTTTGCTTTCTCTTTCTTTGCCTTTTCATCTTCTTCCACCTCATCCTCTCAAGAAATCTCATCATCTACTACAACATTTTCTTCTTCATCAACTTTCACTCTACTCAATTCATTTTTGATTCTATCCTCATACATCTCTCTTAGATATTTTGCTCTTGGTATACCACCATTTTGTTCACTTGCGATTTCAAACTCTCAATCACTATTTTTTACATACACTACTATTTCTCAATCATCTTTTTTTACTATTCTATAACTTCTCACCATTCCATTAGCAAATGCTTGATCAAATTCTGCAAGCAATTTTCATGGTAATTTTACTTTACTAACAGTCTTTTCATCATTTTTATCTCATTTATTATCAAGAACAGGAACTAAATCTGTTCATTTTACTCCATCTGGTCATTTTCCACCATCATCTCTTACAAATTCTCAAACAGGCTCTTTTTTACCTGTTTCACCTAGTTCATGATATCTATTTCATCCAAAAGGAATACCATACCAATTATTATCATCAGCTACAAATTGTGTGATTTCTTCTCATGATATTTTATCAAAAATCATAGTATTAGCTCATTTTACTGTAGCTATAGGTTCTAAATGTATTGTTCCACTAGCATCTATATCTACTTTTCATACTTCCAAAAACGCAAAACTTCTATTATTAAATGCTTCTTGCATACTTTGAGGTATTTGTATATTTCCATGTGCATCTATAGGTAATACAAAACTTGGTCAACCTATTTTCGGTGTAACTACAGCCTGTACTTTATTACTTACAAAATCAGATCATGAAAGATTATTTAAACTATGTCAGTTTGTAAAAGGAGTTTTTGAAATCATATTTGAAACATTCCATCCTCCAGCTTTATCAGTATGAATCATCAACTCAGTATGATCAAACTTTACTGTTTTATTATCAAACCAAAAATCTCTCTTTACATTTGAATAATCTTTTAAATTGTCAGAATAATGTGATTCAGTATTTCAAACTACTTCTATATGTCATGAATTCAAGCTTAATATTCAAGCAACTGATGCTCATACTCATGCTGCAATTCAAGCATAAATAAGTCATTGTTTTGTAGCATATTTTTTTTCTTTTTCTTCTCTTTTATCCATAACAGTATAAGCTAAATCACTTATCTGTTTATATATTTCTTTTGCCAATTGAGCCTCCTTTGAATCATTTGATTCATTAAATAATTCTTTTGAATTAAAACTAGAAACCAATCCTGGAAACAATTTATTTAGTAAAATAATAGTTTCTACATGTTGAGATGATACTGATTTATTATTATCATATTGTAACATATTCAAACCAGTTTCACGTCATACTAGATGTTTTACTAAATAATATATTCATGATCTAAGAGCTTCTTCTTTCAATACTGAATAATTCTTATCATTTGCGTCAACACTAGAAAACAAAGCTATTTTATTATACAAATCCATAGCAGAGTGTTGATATTTTTCTGTTACATGACTAAAGTTACTTGAATTACCGTCAGTAACTTTTGAACCAGTCTTATTTCACAAAGCTCATCTACGATCTATTTGAGCCGTACGGTCTCTCATCTCTCTTCTAGCTCTACCAGCAGCCAGTACTCATCAAGCCAAAGCTCAAACAGCAACTGGTGCTATAAATCATGACAAGATAGAAACTCATGCTAATCCACTTACAATTGTACGAGTACCTATTGCTGATACTACTGCAGCAGTATTAGGATGTTGTACTAATCATCATACATATTTTTTAACCCAATCTGGTAATACTGAATTATTTATTCAACTATTTATTTTATCCAAAAATTTCACTATTGTTCATTCTTCTCTTTGTCAGTATCAATCCTCTATACGACCAATATCCAAAATGTTTAATTTGGCATCTATAGTTTCTAATTCACCTTGAATTTTTGCTTTTTCTAATCTGATAAGAGATTTTTCCAATTGCGATAAATCAGTAGTGATTTCAGGATAATTATTTTCCAAAGCTACTTTCAATTCTGCTATCTTTGCTTTACGTTCTTTTTCAGATTTTATATCTATATTCAACCATTCATTTATTATTTTCTGAATCTCATCTGGAGCTTTATCATTCACAACCAACTCTTCATGCGATAAAAATGCTTTGTTTTCTATTCATTTATCTGATGATAACACATGATTACGAATAGAGTCTTCTGTATATATTCATTTATCTAGTCATTCATTTACTTCATCTATATATTTCTTTTTTTGGCTATCTATCCAAGCATCTCTTCACATTCTTTGAAAACTTCTCTTGAAAAATCATCAGATTTTTTTAAATAAACCTCATGTTTTAGAGTCTCTCATCTCTTTATCAAAAGCTTCAACAGCTTTCATCTCTGCATATATATCTATAACTGTTGATAAATCTAGTACATCAAAAGATATAGATTTTTTATTCAAATCTACACTACTAGTTTTTTTATCATCTATACTGTTAGCTCACAAACTAACAGATTTTGGATTTTCATTTTCTACAGCAACTTGTACATTTGACTTTGTTTGATCAACAACATCTTCACAAGACTGAATAGAACTTGGTCAAGATTTTATTGCATTTTTATCTAAATCCAACAAATCTGTATTAAATTTTGTTTTTTTATTTGAAATTTCTTTTTTAAAGAAGTTTTTTAATGTTTGAAACATATATATTAATTAATTATAAACTATTTTTAAAACTATCCAACCATTGTTCAAAGTATAAATCTACTTGCTTATCATAATTTTCAACTCTTTCTGATAAAAACTCATCTGCATCAAATATATCTGGAGCGCTTAAGTATGCATCACGAAATAAATCTCTATCATCTTTTGATAATAAATCTACAGCTATTTTTGAAAGCACATATTCCTCAGCACTAGCCAATGTTTTAGCTACTATTGTATCATCATCTATCCCAGGAAAATCAATTCATTTAGAAACTAGAATTGATTTTATTTTCTGCTTAAATAAATCCATAATATATTTTAATAAATATTAAATTAATTAAATTCTACTGTATTTTATATATTTGTCAAGTATATGTATAATAAATTTATAAAAAATGTAAATCCTAGTGAAAATAATGGCATAATCTAAATTATGGTGGATTAAAAAAATAAAATAAATGTACTAAGTTTTAATTAACTAATCCCTCCCCCTGCGGGTACTCCCTTTTAAAAAGGGAGAAATATAAAATAAACAAAAATGAAAATACCTAATATAATAAAAGAAACTTCAAAAAAATTAAGAAATAATATGACTGAATCAGAAATTATTTTATGGAGTTTTATAAAATGATGAAAATTATGAATAAATTTTTTGAGACAAAAACCTATGTATGTTTATACAGAATATAACTGACAAGATAGGTTTATAATTCCTGATTTTTATTGTCATGAAATGAAGATAATATTAGAAATAGACTGAAGTGTACATAATTTAAAAGAAATTTATTTACTAGATAAATATAAAAAAGAATTACTAAATAATAAGTGAAATAAAGTTATAAGAATAAAAAATGAGGATATTAAAAATAATGTTAATGACGTTTTAAAAACTATAAAATTGCACTTATAAAATTGCACTTATAAAATTTCTCCCTTTTTAAAAGGGAGTACCCGCAGGGGGAGGGATTAGAAAAATTCTCCACCAAAATTTAGATTATGCCAAAATAATTACAATTATTTAATTAATTGATTATTTTTGCCATTATGAAAATAATATGCTAAAATAATAGAAATATAATTAAATAAATAAAAATATTATGGCAACTCAAAACAATGAAATGTTAAAATGAAGTCCTAATGAAAAAATTACTATAAATTCACAAGAAGAATTTAAAAGAAAATTAAACATATCGAATTTACCTGATACAGATTTAAAAGAATACTTTACTGAACCTCTAGAAACAACTAGAGGTGAATTAATGGAGTTAAGAAAAAAATATTTAGAATGAGAACCAAATACAGATTCTCTTAAATCTTTTTTAGTAGAAAGAAAAAACAAAATACTTGATACTGCAAAAAAACAAGCAGAAAAACTAAAAGAAGTAACATGAGATATTAAAAAAAGTTTAAATATAGAAAAACAAAAAAATCAAGAATGAATAATTGATAGCAATCAGGCTGAAAAAACTGCAGACAAAGCATTAGAATCAATAGAAAATGTAAAAGAAAATGCTTGAGAAAAAGCAACTATTGTATGAAATAAAGCAAAAGATTTAACAAACAAAGCAAAAGAAACAGTTAAAAAGTGAACAGATGCATTAAAAGTATGAGATTTTATTAAATTATTAGAGGAAACAAAAGAAGACTGAGGTATTTTGGGTTTTTTTGCTTGAATACTTTTATTTTTACTTAAATTGGTTTGATATGGTAAATTAGAAGAAACCAAAGAAATGATTAAACAAAAACTAAATCCAGAAGAAATAGAAAAAACAAAAGAAGCAGTAAGAAAAACAATTATAAACAGCTATCCAAAAAGTGAAGAATATGTAAACAAAATACTAGAAAATCCAAAAATAATTACAGAAGAAAAAATCAGAACACTTTATGAAAAAATAAAATCTGGAGAAAAATTAACATTATCAGATTTAAAAGACGAATTTAAGGAGCTCGATATAGAAAAATTTCTAAAAGAAAAAAAAGACCAAACAATAGAATTATTATACAAAGAAATACAAGAAGAAATAGAAAAAAAATATGATAAATCACTAGATGATTGACAAGTAATTGAACTGAGAAGATTAATTGAAACTAAATTAAAAATTTGAAATAATAATATAGAAAGATTAGAACAAAGAATTATAAAAGACAATCAAATTCAAGTAAAAGATGTAATGCCTATTTTATCTGAAATATGAGCAAGCTCAGTGTCATTCATTATATGATTAGTGACTAGTAATATTATATCTGCCAGTGATATAGCTTTAGAAATCGCATATAAAGGAGTAAATGTAATGAAATTATCAATATGAGCACTATGATTATCTGAAACTATAAATATAGAAAATATATACAAAGATTTTGATTGACTATGAGATACAGAAAAAGCAGTACTTATATGATTATTATATAGAAAATGATGAATATTTCTAAATCTAGTTTGAAATTTAAGTGCATGAATAAGTAGATTAACCCTAGAAACAATATTACCTACAAATTCTTGAGTAGATTGATTCAAAATACTAAAAGACTGATTTTCAGATAATGCAAATTTAAAACAAATACAAAATTTTGAAAAAATAGAAAAAGCATTAATTTGAACAAAAGAAATACCAGAATGAACAACAATATTAAAAGAATCTATACAAAATGTAAATGATGTAAAGAAAAATTTTATAACAATTGAAATGTTTGAAAAATCAAACTGAGATGTAAATAAATTTTATGAATTAGTAAATGAATATGAAACTAAATCAAACATAAAATTAAATCTAAAAAAATTCAATACATTTGATGAATTAAAAAACTGATTATCAGAAATATTTTCTAGCTGATATACAAGTAAAACTAATGGTAGTATCAGAAATATTAAAAATAAAGCACTATGATTCTGACTTGAAAGTGCTATACATGATTTAAACAAACAAATAGAAGTTATAAAAAACAATCAAGCTAGAATAGTATTATGAAAATTAAATTTGTCACCTTTCAAAAAAATAACAGATGTAATTGATTTATCAAAAATATCTAGATTATGAGATAGGTTTCTATTTGAACTTAGAAGCAAAGATGAAGCAAAAGCATTTGCTAAACAAATGAATGAATTAGCTAAACAATCACCTAAACTAATATCAGCTATATTTGATAAATTACCAATAATAGCCGTTACATGATTAGCAGCAAGTTGAGAAGACGATTTTTTGAAAAGTATGCAAAATGAAATGCCATATCTATTACCACTTGTATGACCTATATTGATGATAGCTGATTCTTGAGTAGAATGGTCATGATTCAATCCAAAATTTATAAAACCAGAACAAACTCTTATAGCTTGAGCATTACTAACAGTCGACTGATTTTTCTGATTAAGAGAATTTCAAAAATGATGATTTACATGATTGTGAAAATACCTAGCAAAACCTATAAAAGATGTTTATGAAATATGAAAATGAACAGTAGAAATTTGACAAAAATTATATAGATGATGAAGTGTATTTAATAAAGAATTAGTTGTAAAAGCAGTTGAAAAAACAAAACTCATTAAATGAAAAGCTAGATTAATTGCTATTATTTGAATGATATGAATATGAGCTTTTGAAATTGCATATGCATGAGATGATAAATTGAAAGATTATTTCAAAGATTGAAAACTAGACCAAGAAAAAATTAAACAAGATTCAGATGAATTATCATTAACAGAAAAAACTGAAGTAATAAAAATGATATTTTTAGAAGAATATAATGAAAAAACAATAGAATGAATAGATTTTAAACTTAATTCAAACAAAAGTTTAGAAATTACATCTATAAATGAAAAAATTCAATCTGATTGGATTATAAATAATGATATAAAAGATAATTTAAACAATCTATTATGAATAGATAAATTTGATTTCATATACAAACAAAAAACTGCCTAAGGCAGTTTTTTTTGACTATTATCCAATATATATATAATACTCAAAATTTACACACATAACATAAAAAAGATATGCACCTATCAGACTTCGACTACCACCTACCACCAGAACTAATAGCTCAAACACCAATAGAGCCAAGAGACCATTCTAGACTACTAAACATAAATGTGTCAACCCAAAGCATAACAGAAACAAAGTTTTTCGACATACTAGACAAACTATGAGACAATGACATATTAGTTTTAAACAAAACAAGAGTAATAAATGCTAGACTTCATTGAACTATAGAAAACTGAAAACTAGTAGAAATATTCCTTCATAAACAAATATCAGACAATACTTGGGACTGTCTAGTATTTCCATGAAAAAAACTAAAACCATGAAAAGTGATTCATTTCAATCTAAACAATAATATAGTAATGACATCTATTGTAAAAGAAATATCAGACTCATGAAGAATAATAGAATTTGACATATGATGAATACAATTTCTAGAAATAGTAGAAAAACTTTGAAGTATACCTCTACCTCCATACATAAAAGAAAAACTAGAAAACAATGAGAGATACCAAACAGTATTCAATGAAATAGAATGAAGTGTAGCAGCACCAACTGCATGATTACACTTTACAGGTGAATTATTAAAAAAATTAAAAAATAAATGAGTAAAAATAGAAAAAGTATTACTTCATGTATGATTAGGTACTTTTAAATGAGTAGAAACAGAAAACATACTAGAACACAAAATGCACTCAGAATACATAGAACTAGAACAAGATACTGCTACTAGATTAAATGATTACAAATCAAAATGAAAAAGAATTATAGCAGTATGAACAACATCTATCAGAGTACTAGAAAGTTTTTCAAATGAAAATTGAATACTAGAAGCCTGATCAAAAGATACAAACATATTCATATACCCATGATACACCTGGAAATTTGTAGACGCAATAATCACAAACTTCCACCTACCGAAATCTACACTCCTAATGCTAGTCTCTAGCTTCGCCTGAACTGAACTAATAAAAAAAGCATATAAATATGCTGTAGATAATAAATTTAAATTTTTCTCTTTTTGAGATGCTATGTTTATAGAGAAGTAAAAAGTAAAAAAACTGAAAAAATTCAAAACAAAAATAATACAATCTAGAAAATTAACCAATCATAAATAAAATAACTAAAAATACTAAAAAACTACAAAAAAAACAAAACAAAAAATCAACAAACAACAAAAAAAATGAAGGAAAACTCCTTCATTTTTTTTATTTTATATCCACCAACTCTATATCAAAATTAAGTGTCTTCCCTGCCATAGGATGATTCCCATCAACAGTCACAGTTTTATCATCCACAGCTATTATTGATAGATTTCATACTTGAGTAGGTAAAACAGCTCATACTTCCAACTTAATACCTGCATCTACAAAAGATTGCAATTGAGCTTTTTCTATTATTTGCTTGTTATTTTTATCATATTCACCATATGCTTCACTAGGAGCAAGCTTCAAACTTTTTTTATCACCTATTTTCATTCAAACTACAGCATTATCAAATCATTTAATCATTTGACCAGCTCATACTTGAAAAGAAATTGGTTCTCATCTATCCAAACTACTATCAAATTTTTCACCATTTTCAAAAGTACCAGTATAGTGTACTCAAACAGTATCTCCTGATTCTACAGCTTTCGTTTTTTTAGCTTCAGCTTTAGCTTTTTTATCTGCTTCTATTTCTTTTATTTTTGCATCTAAATCAAAATTATAATCCTTCAATTGACCATTTTCATATTGTTTTATATCAACAGATATGATTTTTACATCTTTTTCTGGCTTATTATTTACTGAATCAGTTTTTACTTTAGAAATAGCATCAACTGTACCAGTTCATTCTACTACTTGTCAAAAAACTGAATGCTTTGATGTAAGAGGTTCTTTATCAAAATCCAAAAATGTATTATTTCATTGATTTATAAAAAATTGACTACCATTAGTATTTGCTCAAGCATTCGCCATAGATATACTATATGGAATATTTGATAATTCAGCAGAAAATTCATCATCAAATTTTTCTCAATAAATACTTTTTCCTCACATACCTGTACCATCTGGATCACCTCATTGTATCATAAAATCTTTTATAACTCTATGAAAAGTTACATCATTATAATATCATTGTTTAGCCAATCATATAAAATTTGTAGTAGTTACAGGTACTAAATCTGTAAATAACTTTATTTTAATTGTACCATTTGTAGTTTTCATTACAGCTACTATATCACCATTTTCCAATCATTGTGTTTGTTTACTTGCCATTTGAGTATCATTATTATTAGATAAATTTGCACCACTATTAGTATCTTGAGTACCAGTTTGACTATAGTTATCAGTTGACTTTATATCAGTATTTGTACCACAAGAAACTAAAAAAACAACCAAAATTAATAAACCAAGTATTTTCATATATATACATTTTTTAAATAAATATTCAAAACCCAATCATAATAATAATAAATATTAAGAATAAGTTAAGAAAAATTGTAATAACAGAAAGATAAAGCATTCTATTAAGAAAAAATACATTCATTCAACAGATGGCTTCAGCCATTTGTATCTTGACTTAATGGATTATCTAATTCCTTTTCAATTTAATTTTCAGTGTTGACTTTTTTTCAAAAAAAACCTGCAACATATATTGTAAGAACTTTTCTTCATTTGCAAAATTCTTTTGATTACTTCTCAGTCTATTTACATTTACTACAGCAAATTTTACTTCCTTGTCCAAAACCAGAAATTCTTTTAAAGTATCTAAAGAAATATTTTCTTTGAAATCTATTTGATAATTTATTCATACTTTTTTTATAGAAGTAATCATATAATCGCCTGCTTTCAACTTAAGTTTCAATAAATTAAAAAAGTTATTTGTAGCTATTGGAGTATCCCTGTTTATATCTCTGAAATCATTTATTATATTTTCCAAATCTTCCATGCTATCCAAACTCTCTATTTCTCTATAAAAATTTATCTTATCAAGCTCTGATCAAAAATATGAATCATCTATATATGCTGCAATATTTAAATCTATACTAGTATTTACTCTTTTTCACTTTGTAACATTTTTTTCTACATCATTATTATCTATATTTGTAGAAATAATGTCTACTTCATTCTTCAATTCCTCCACTTTATCTTCAAGCATTTCCAAAAACAAGTTGACACCTATTTCATGTCATTGTCCACTTTGTCTAATACCGAGAATATCTCATCATCATCTGATTTCTAAGTCCTTTATAGCCAATTCAAATCATGCTCACAAGTGACTATAATCGACAATAGTTTTGAGTCTTTTTGCAGCATCTTCTTTGATTTTATCTTTTTTAAACAGTAAATAACAATATCATTTTCTATCACTTCTACCTACCCTTCATCTCAGCTGATGTATCTGACTTATACCAAAATTTTGAGCATCGTTAATAAAAATAGTATTTACATTTGAAAAATCTATTCAGTTTTCTACAACCGTTGTTGCAAGCAATATATCAAACTGTTTTCTTTTAAATTCAATTATTCTTTTTTCAAGCGCATCTCATGGAAGTTGTCAATGAGCTATAACTATCTTTTTACCAGGAAATATTTTTGCCAAATGATTTCAGACAGCATTTATAGTTTCTACCCTATTATGTATAAAAAATAATTGACCTTTTCTATCAAATTCTCTCTTACCTGCATCAAATATTATCTGGTCATCAAATGGTACTACAACTGTCTGAATAGACTGTCTACCTACAGGTGGAGTTGTCAACATTGACACGCTTTTTATACCATTCAAAGCCATATTCAAGCTCCTTGGTATAGGTGTAGCAGACATAGACAGTATGTCTATATTACCCTTGTACAATTTTATTTTTTCTTTATCTTTTACTCAAAATTTATGCTCTTCATCTACAACCAAAAGTCACAAATCCTTAAACTTTATGTCTTCGCTCAAAAGTCTATGTGTTCATATTATCAAATCTATCTTTCCTGTTTTTAATCTTTCCAATGTCGCTTTTATAACAGAAGGCTTTTCAAATCTAGTAACTACTCATATATTTATAGGAAAATCCTTAAATCTATCTATAGCTTTTTCATAATGCTCATATGCAAGTACTACCAAAGGTGAAATCAAAACTGCTTGTTTTCCATTAATAATAGACTTGTAAATACTAGCAAAAGCTATCTCAGTTTTACCAAATCATACATCACCGGACAACAATCTATCCATAGGATTTTCTGACTCCATATCCTTGTAAATGTCTGAAATAACATGCAATTGGTCTTCTGTGTACACATAATTGAAACTATTTGCAAATACAACCTCTTCTTTTGGCAATGATTTAAATTTATATCACTTTATAAGCTTCCTTTTAGCATATACTTCTAGTAATTCTTTAGCTATTATTTCTACATCTTCAGCCACTTTCTTCAGCTTCTTTTCCCATTCTTTTGTACTAAGTCATGTCAACTTTGGATTGTCTACTCATACATACTTAGATACTCTAGATACCTCAGTTATCGGCACAAACAATTTATCATTATTTTTGTATTCTATTGTGATATATTCTTTCCTGATAAAATCTTTTCAACTTGCACTTGGTAATTCTTTTGTAACTATTTCTCTAAAAATACCTATTCAATGATCTATATGTACGATATAATCTCCAGGATTTATTTGAAGCATCAAATCAAGGTTTTTTGACAAACTTCTCTTAATCCTCTTTTTTACAAATATACGAGAAATATTATCATCACATATCACAATAATATCATCTTGTGGCTTCCCCCCGCCTTGATAAGGAGGGGGTAGGGGGTGGTTATTTAATCTAAAACTCTTCAAATTCAACAAATTTGTATCAAAAATCTCTATTCCAGACAAATTATTCAACTCCATGAAATTTTTAATAGTATTTCTATTTTTTGTAAATATATATTTTTTTACTCATTTTACTTCAAGCAAATTTTTGAAATCCTCTATTTTTTCTATATATAAATCATTTATTCAAAGGTTTACATAATCCTCTCTATCAGAAAGTGAGTTAAATATTATGTAATTGTTCAAATACTTAGAAACAGCATCATAACTATTAAAAAAATCCAGAGAATCCAATATTACAAGTGAATCTAAATTATGTATTTTATCAATTATTTCATCATTTACCTTTGTGCTTACATCTATAAAATCAAGCAATTCAATCTTTCAAAAATAAAAACTATCTACTTTTTTATTAGCTATAAATATTTCTTCTATACTATCACCCCAAAAACTTATCTTTGTTGTTATTCAATTATGATTTGTAAAACTAAGTAAATCTCCTGATACTCTAAAAGTATTTTCATTATCAAACTCAGAAAAGTGATATCAAAAATCATTCAATTTTTGAGTAATATCATCTATTTTTATTTCTTGTCATGATTGAACAGAAAAAATAGAACTATACTCAAGCTGTTTAAAATTATCAATATTCAGATTAAAAAAATCCTTTGTAACTACATATTTTCATGTTTTATTGTACAAAAAATCAACCAAATCAGATAAATTATCCAGATTAAACATTTCTATTTTTAAATACTCAGATATTTTCAAATATGTATTCAAAAGTTTTTCATTTTCAACCACCATTAAAAAAGTATCAGAAGTATTCAATTGATCACTCAACAATAACAGTCTAGAAAAAATACTTCAATAATTTATATAATGTCTATTTTTCTCCAATTTTAAGTTTAAATCTATCATTTATATTAAAAAATTTAATAATAATTAACAACTTTTATTGAATTAAACTACTTTAAGATAATGTAGCCCCTTGCCCTTGAAATCAAGGGAAAGGATTCAGGATAGGGTTATTCTACTTTTTTATTTACAAATTATATAAAAAAATTAGAATATATAAAGTTTAATAATGATTTTTTATATAATGAACATATTTATAGATACTATATCAAATCCTGCATTTATTTTTTTATTTAACTCAAACAGAGAAATAATAGACAAAATTACTTGGGAAGTGAGATGAAACGAATCATCTACATTGATACCAAAAATAGATGAATTACTAGAAAAAAATAAGCTGGATTACTGAGACTTAGACAATCTGGTAGTAGTAAATGGTCCATGAAGTTTTACATGAATTAGAACAACTATACTTGCAATAAACACTATAAACTACATAATAGACAAAAATATTACAGCTCTTAGTTATTTTGACTTATTTAATAATTACCCTATCATAAAATCATCATCTAAAAGAGATGCATTTGTAAAATATGATAAAGATACTTATATAGAAATAATTGAAAATGACAAATTATTAGAAATACTTTCAAACAAAAATATAACAACTGTATATGGTGAAATAAATCCTGATGTTTTTGAGAATATAAAAATAATTGATAAAATAGATTATATAAGTATAATAAAGAATATAAAACTAGATAAAGCAAAACAAATACAAGCTTTATACATAAAAAAACCTAATATTTCTTAGATTTAAAATATGCTTCACTTAGAAAATATGAGACCTTGAGAAAAGGTTATTACAGTTATAAAAAGGCATTGGATAGTATATGTTATACTATGAATATATTTTTTTATATGAATAATTATATCTATTTCAGTATATCTGATTTTATGAACAACTGTCTTATCAAATTTGACTAACATAGTTTTTTGGTTGTTTTTTTCAGTATTTTTATACATAGAATGGTTAAACCACGAACTAGATATGTATGTTGTAACAAACAATAGAGTTATATGAATAGACCAAATTTCCTTTTTAAATAGAAATGTATCAGAATGTAATCTATGACAAGTACAAGAAGTAAACTCTAAAACATCAGGATTATTTGCAAATATACTAAATTATTGAACACTTTCTATACAAACGGCATGAAATGTTACAACACTTAAAATGGATTTTTGTCCTGATTCTATGCAAGCAGCTAGAAAACTTTTAAATGTAGTTGATGATTACAGAGACAAGCAAAATATTAAATGACCAATAGAAAATAAATAAAATAATTAACAAAAATAATGAAAGAATTAAATTTACAAGATATATTAGAAAATACCAGTGATTTAACAAAAGAAAAAAAAGTATGATATGTAGCCATTATTGGTAGACCAAATGCTTGAAAATCTACATTTGTAAACTCTCTTATTTGAGAAAAAATATCCATTACTACAAATGTACCTCAAACCACTAGAAAAAGAGTTTTAGCTATATACAATGATGATGAAACACAAATCATATTTTTTGATACACCATGAATTCATAAATCTGACAAAAAATTCAACGAACAAATAAACAATGTAGCTATTTCTAGTTTCAAAGATGCAGAAGTAGTATTGTATTTTATAGATTCTAGTAGAGAATGATGAGAAGAAGAAAAACACATCAGACAAATACTTGAAATGGTAAATAAACCAATCATAAAAGTATATACAAAAACAGACTTAGAGGCAAAAATAAGTATACCTACAAACGAAAACATAGTAAAAATATCATCTATCTCAAAAGATTGATTTAAAGAATTATTAGAAAAAGTAAAAAGTCATCTAAAAACATGACCTATGTTTTTTCCAGAAGATTATTACACTAAACAAGATATTTATTTCAGAATAAGTGAAATTATCAGAGAAAAAACATTTTTACATACAAAAGAAGAAATTCCACATAGTATTTATGTATGAGTAGAAGAAATACAAGATACAGAAGACTTGCTAAAAATGGTAGCATATATCTACACTGAAACAGATTCTCAAAAATATATAGTTATTGGTAAATCAGGTAGCTTAATACAAACTATATGAAAAGAAGCCAGAATAGAACTTGAACAAATATTCTGAAAAAAAGTATTTTTAGCACTCAGAGTAAAAACAAAGAAAAACTGGAGAAAAGATGACAAACTTATAAAAGAAATATTGAATTAAAAAGTAAATATTAAATATAAAAAAATCATATATACATATATATGATTTTTTTACTTTTAAAGTGGAAAAATTTCTATTATAAAATAATTTACACTAAAAAAACTAAACAATTTTAAAAACAATTAACAAAACTCACATACATTTTCGATGTGTATCATAGGGATTTTTAAGGGTTATACTTCGCCGTAAAACGAAAGGTAAAACGCCATAGATTGTGAGCGAAGATTATCACCCTTAAAGACTTTTGCTTACTTTTGGTCACAAAAGTAAGAGAAGAAAAGACTAAATGCTAAATATATAAAAAATATTTAAATAAAAAAAATATTAGCTTGTTAGTAACAAAAAATCATACTAAATTTAGTATGATTTTTTGTTACTGAATTATTTTATTTCAATAGTTTATCAATTATTTCTTCAAATGAACTAGTAGGATATGCTCATGATATTACATCATATTCTCCTGTTTCATTATTTATTAATACATTACCTGGAGTACCAGTAATTCCAAAAGAACTAGCTCAAGCTTCCATTTGATCTTTTACTTTTTGAGCATATTTACCATCATCTAAACATTTTTTTAGATCAGCTTCATTTGCTCATAAAGCAACTGATTGTTCTATCAAATAATCTTTAGTAGATTTTTCATCTTTATATGCTTTTTTAATCAAACCATAAAATGCGTCTGTACCTTTTTGTTCTCATAAACATTCAAGTATTTCAGCACCTGGTTGAGCATTAGCATGAAATTGTAATGGAAAATGATTAAATACTATATTTAAATCAGCACCATATTTTTTAGTCAATTCATCTTCAGTACCAGAATTATGTAATTTTGCACAAAATGGACATTCTAAATCAGAAAATTCTAACCAAGTGATTTTAGCATCTTTAGAACCTTTTACATATGAACTAGTTTTAATTGCTTCCAATTTTGCTTTATCAAGCAACAAGAATCAATTTTCACTTCTCTTTTCAAAAGGATTAAATGTAGCACCAATAGCTAAAGTATAACCACCTTCTGGTAAAGCTTGTAAATATGTATTTACTTTTGGAGCTGGTTGATTGTTTTGATCCATTTGTACAGGATCTTTTGATACATCAAAATTATTAGTAGAAAATACTATCAATGGTAATGCTTTTACTTCATTTTTAGTTAAATAATCAGCTACTCACTCATCAGAAAAATCTTTTCTTACTATTTCTACTCATGCGATTGATGGTAATAATTTCAATTGATCTATTACTTCATTTGTAGGACAAGAAGTACATCTTTTATCTTCATAAACAGTTATAGATAAATCCTCATAATTACCAGATTGAACACCTGTTCATGTATTAGTATTCACATTTGTACCAGTATTAGAATTTGAATTTTTTCATAGAAAAAATCACATAACAGCAATTATTACTAATAACACGATAATAATACCCATTTGAATATTATTTTTATTAACAATGTTTTTTTCTTGTTCCATATTATATAAATAACATAAATAATTAAAATTGTGGCTTAATTATAATTAAGAGTGATTAAAAGTAAAATTTAATTATTATTAATATTTATTTTTTCTTAATTACTTCTTATATATAAGAAATTAAAAAAAAAATAATTCAAAAGAATTATTTTTTTACTTAAATTATTTTTTTAGTTCCAAAGCCAATTCTTTAAAATAAGCTCTTACATTTTGAACTATTGCTGGTTTTTCAGCTTTGGTTGCTGTATCAAGGATTTCTAGTTCTAAAACAAGTTTATTTCTAGCTAAATATATATTACTTCGATTAGCTTCAAATTTTTCATTAGTAATAGTCTTATCTATGTAATCATCTATAAATTTTACCACTTTATTTAACAATCTTTCTTGTACTGTAAATTTTGGTACATATTTTTCTATTATATCTATAACTACCTCAGTTTCTTCAATAACTGGTTCATCAACCAATATAGGTTCTTCTACAACATTTTCATCAATTTTTGCTTTAAATATATCAAAACCAAACACCAATCATTTTGAATAGTTAGCTCTAGTATCAACAGTTTTTATTCTAATAGAATCATAATTTGCTTGTAAATCATAAGAAAAGTTATCCAAATCATATCTAAAAAAACTAGACAATACATTTCAATCTTTATCCAAATTTTCCAAAACAAGAGCTTGAAAATCTAAATCACCAGGCATATCTGCTGAAACTGTAATTTTATTATCAACAACAGATCAAGTAAAATTGAATACTTCACTAGGTGCCAAAGTATCAGAATAAGCATATACATCTAGTACCCTATACCCATTTGAACTACTTGCATCACTCTGCATATCTCAGTTTAAATCCAATCATATATATCTATCTCATTGAGGTTTACTATATATTTTCAACTTCAATCATGATATACTAAAACTATCTCAATCTTCAAAATTTTCTTTTAATTCAAATTTTATATGCTTCAAATCAGGCATTATAGTTATTCAACTACCTATTTTTGAAGAAGAATTTCATGTAAATATCACATTAGAAAAATCTTCACTAAATCTTATATTTGAATCATTTGGTAATAATAATGTAAAATAATTACCACTATTCACAAAACTATCTATCTGAATATTCAATACTCTAGATTCAACTATTCATTGACTAGGATAAAAATTCTGAGTACTTTCCAATAAAATACTTGATGCATTTGTAGAATATGTATAACTACACATAAACAAAAACACAATAAACAATGATAATTTTTTCATAATTTTATATTTAATAAATAAAAACATACTTATATTATAAAAATAAGCTAGAAATTGCAAACAAAAATAATCATCTATAGGAAACTCTGCAAAATACCTTCGTAAGAATAAAAATCAATATTTTTTAGATAAAATTTATGAAAATAATTTTTATTTTAGCTATTCTAAAGGAAAAATTTTTGAATAAATTTTAGCAAAAAATATCATTTTTTTCTAGAAGTGAATTTTGCAGAGTTTCCTACACTAATTGTATCTATAATCAACTGGGCTACTAGGTAAACTATATTCTAGATAATCTTTTATATTATTAATAGTTCATCCAAATCAATCTCAAATACTTAAATTGTCCAATATTATTTCTCTTAATCACTCTGGATTTCAAACATGATTTATTTCAAGTACATATTCACTACTAGAATAAGCAGAAATATAATTAAAATCATTTCAACTATAAATTATAGTCAATTTACCATTTACTATATCTGATTTACTTCATGTTCAATAAATCAAGTCACTTCATTTTCTCTTCAAAACAAACTCTGTATTAGCTCCCAAATTAGTCAAAAATCATCCATTTACTTGAAAAACAAATGTATTCAATTCTATTTGTTCTTCTCAGATATTTTTTACTACAAATCATATAGATTGACTATAACTTGGCACAAAATCATCAAGAGTAGATACAACAAACCTAGTATTACTTATCAATACCTTAACAGGATTTAAAATATTAGTACTAGAGCTTATAAAACTTCAATTACTATACGATGTAGCCCTCAAACCATTTGATGTATTTAAAAGAGCATCTAACGGTGTAGAAAAATTTAAAATCAACTCTCATACTTGATTATTATTCTCAGGGATGTTTATTGCAGAATATACATAAAATTTTTCTAAAGTATTTCTTTTAACTATATAATCACTCATATCAAAATAAAAATAATTATTAGATACATATCATTTAGAGACTATTTTATTTTCACTATTCACTAAATATACATCTCAAAACACTCAATTTATATCACTTACAGTTCATACATTTTTTAAATATATATTTTTCAAATACAAATGATCCACCTTTGCCTCTATATCAAAAGACGACAATTTTTTTAAATCTGTATTATCTAAAATAAGCAAAGAGTCTTTTTTATTTTTTATATCTATATCTATTTGTGCTATAAAAGTTTCATTTTTATTTTCTACAAGTTCTTTTCAATCATTTTTAACACCACTTTGATTATTTATAATAGTAGATTCATATTTAATTATATATTCTTCACTAAAATCTAAAATAGCTATCAAACTATAATATATAATAGGTTTTTCTATATATTTTGGTAACAAATCATTTATTTTATCAACCAAATCATAAGCTTTAGTAGGGTTAGTATCATATATTTTAAGTACTTTTGCATTTATATTATCTACTATTTTTTGATTTTTTTCAGGTAAATCATATCAATAAGTAGTAGATCAAATAAACAATAACAACAATATAATTAATATTTTTTTCATACAAATTAAATAAAAAGATAATATACAGATTATAAGACTAATATAAAAAATACAAATATATAATATTTCTTCACAAAAAAATACACATACTCGATTTTAGCTTAGAATTGTATTAATATAATATTATCTTTTAAAAAACTCTACATTTTCAATATATCTTGAATTAATTGTAGTATCTTCACTATAATATAGAAATATAACAAAACTAGTTAATTTAATAATTGTACAGTTTTGACCTTTATTATTTTTTGATCTTCATAGGATTAAGTCTTCTTTCAATTTGTGATCTATTTTTGAAATAATAGTATTGTATAAACTATTTCATAAATATACATAACTGTCTATAATTATTTTTTCATCAACAATTCATGTATCAGAATATAGTTTTATAAAAGTATTTTTATAAGAATTAATAAACAAATCTAAACTAGAATAAAAAATATCTGAATACTTTATACTAAACATATTCCAAAATATTAGATTGTAGTTTCTTTTCATTTAATTCTTTAGCTAACTCTTGAGCATTTTTTAATATACTTTCTGAAATCATTTTATCCATTTCTTCTCTATTATAATACTTTTTTCCATTTATTATTTCCATAATTTTACATTTAAAAAACTAAACTAAACACATTATACAAAAAAATCACTACTTTGCATACCAATATACTCAAACTATACACAAGAACAATTTATTCACAAAATCTTCACAAAAAAAAACTCTCTCTTGCGAGAAAGGAAGAAAAGACTACTCCCAGTTATTTTTATATTTAAATACTGATAATATATAAATATAATTACTTTTTATTTGATATACAACTTTAAATTTATAAGTAGGTTCTATTATCATCCTAATTCAAGAATCTATTTCTTTTCATATAAAAGGAAACAGTAATAATGTATCAATGCTTTTATCAATTTTATTTAATACTTAATTGGCATAAAATGTGTTATCTAAAGCTATATATTCTCATATTTGTAAATATTCTAAACTAGCTTTATTTGAAAATTCAATTCTAAGCATAAGATTTTGAATTAGTAAATAACTTTGTTCTTGCCTTTGCTTTTACCTCTTCAAATGATACAATATTTCATTTATTAATGTCATTAATACCTATTTTAATAGACTCTATTTCTTCATAACTCAATCAAGCATTTAAAAATGCTTCAATGTTTAAATTTGACATAATTCAATATTTAATAATTATTCTTACCCTATTATATTAATAAACATTTCTTTTGCAAATCATTATACACCTTTTATATTTCTTCACAAAATCATAAGGAAACACTGAAAAGTCCTTCGTAAGAATAAAAATAGAGATTTTTTCTAGAAGTGAATTTTTCAGTGTTTCCTTAACACACAAAAAAAACTCTCTCTTGCGAGAAAGATTTTTGGTATTAAAGAGATAGTACTTAATTTATAAATATATCTTCGATTAATATATTATTTCATGATTTATATATATCTATTACAATAGTATAACTTCTGACTTTCAAAACTAATTTAGATTTTTCAAAATTATCTGTTATTTCATATATATTTCAAAAATATCACTTTTCTAATGTAGAATTAATTTGATATTTAATTTCATTATATAATTTATCTGTTTTGTTAATATATCAATCAATAATTTGATATTCATCTACAATACCAGTATCAAAATAAATATTCTTATAGTAATTTTTTAAATACTCTATAAATCTTAATACACTTATATTTGATGTTTTTAAATATTTAATATTAAGCATATACTACTTCATTTATATTTCTATATTTAGACTCTCTCTTAATTTCATCTGATAAATCATTAGCATTTTTTCTTATAGATTTATATATTATTTCATCAAACTCTTCTTGAGAGTAGTATTCTTTTCAATTAATTATTTCCATAAAATATTTATTACAATATAAATCTCAATCATTATATTTAATATATAAATTTTTGCAAATCATTATACACCTTATATATTTCTTCACAAAATCATAAGGAAGGCATAATCTAAATTTTGGTGGATTAAAAAAATAAAATAAATATACTAAGTTTTAATTAACTAATCCCTCCCCCTGAGGGTACTCCCTTTTAAAAAGGGAGAAATATAAAATAAACAAAAATGAAAAT
>JAQTXG010000020.1 GCA_028688895.1 Candidatus Altimarinota bacterium
TAGAAAAAAAAATAGTATTAAAACTGAAAGTAGAATCTAGTTGAGGAAGAAAAGTAGCAAATTATAATAATAGTTTAGCAGAATGATATTTTCAATTACATAAAAAAAACTGAAAAATCTGATATTAAAAACTGGTTTGAGATTTATATGTAGAAATAAGTAAAACAGAATATTTAGAATTGGATAAAAAAAATAGTACTGAAACTGATAAAAGTAAAAAAGTAGTAGTTAGAAAAGTAAAAAAATATAACTCTTACGAAACTGCAATAAATATACTAGGAAATAGATATAAAAATGATGCTAAGGCTTGAAAAGTAAAAATTGGAGTAATATGATGAAAAGAAATAGACTTGAAAAAGAAAACTATTATTTGAGTGAAATGACCATTAGAATTGACAGCTGAAGAACAGACAAATTTGTGGTTAGTTGATTTATTTAGTAGGATAAAAGATGAGAGAAAACAGCATTTAGCAAATATGTTAATATGAAGTCAATGGGATGCAAAGCAATTTTATAACAAAGTCCAACATACAGCACCAAAAGCTGATACAGCTGATGTAGTAAACAGTTTTATGGTGCATGCAGGTAAGATGGAAATAATCGTTTAAGGAATTATGTACTTTGGTTCTAATCCCTCCCCCTGCGGGTACTCCCTTTGAAAAAGGGAGAAATATCTTGCTTTTCCAAAGGGAGTCTTAGGCACGAGTGGGTGGATTAGAAAAATATTTCACATTTTTTACCTAGTAATATTGTACTTTTTTAAAGTCTCTTTTTTTGTAATAATTCTCGCTATATATCATATAATCGGAAAAGAAATAGAAGTAACTATTTTTGGTAACCAACTTGCTTCAAATAAATGAATAGCGTATGTATCTTTTGTAATAGTCATATTTGCCTTTTTTTCGTAATATGCATATGGATAAAAATACTCTTTTGGATAAATGGTATAATTTTGTATTTTTTGTATTTGTGAATTGTATCTAGGTTTTGAGTGTTTTTTAAATACTCTTGTGAGTAGATTTGGTAAAACTGTTCTGATTTTTTTTGTCTCGTATATTTCTAGTATTTCTTTCAAAATATGGTCTCATTTTTTTGCTCACATTACACTACATCATATAGAAAATACATCTTGGTATCATAAAAAAGCTTCATTTTCTAGTAATTCATCAAAGCTTTTCAGTAATTCTATATCAGTATCTAGATAGATTCATCCATTTTCAAATAGTATCTTTACTCTGGCAAAATCGCTAGCAAATGCCCAAAGTCTTTTGTCATAAAATGTTTTTAGATATCTGTTTTGATTTATATCAAAATTGTCTTCGTTCCATTCTTTTATCTCATAGTCTGGACAGTATTTTTTCCATGATTCTAAATATTTTATAAATCAAGGAGATTTTTTTCATCTTCAAAACCATACATAATGTATCACTTTAGGTATTTTTGTCATCGTATATTTTTTTTATTAGATACTTTGTGATGAATTTTAATCATATATAAAATAAAGCAAGACTAAAGAAAAATAACATCATAAAATATGTAAAATCATCATTATTTACAAACATATTTCAAAAGTGATATCAAATAGCTGTAATAAATAAAGCATTAAAAATAACAATTCATGCATCATTTTTCATAAATTTCCATATATTTTTTTCTTTGTATCATAGATAAATAAGTCAAATACTTGTGATAGGTGGAGTGTATTTTATAACAATTAGTTTATCGAACAAACTATGCCCTTCTAGTTTTTTGTTTACTTCAAGGAGTATTTTGAATTCTTGCTTATTTTCATATCTTTTTGAAAAAAATCTTCAAACTCAATAATGTATCATATCTCAAATAAAATCTCATAAAAATGAAATAGAATACAATAAAAAATAAGAAAATCATAATTTTCAAGCTACCAAACTAAGTGCCAAAATAATAATTGGTCACTCAATAATCGCAATAATTACCACTAATATATAAAAAAGTATAGTGTAGTTTGTATAAAAATGAAGTATGTATTCAAGCATAAAAACCTAAGTAGTTATAATATATTTATCTATTTCTTTTTCTATTAATTGCAAGGCTTGTTTTGTTTTGTTTATTGTATTGAATCAATGAATATATTCTAAATTTGCAACTAAATCTAGCAATCTAGAATTGTCATTTCCTATTACAAAATATTTATTTTTATCTAAAAAGTATCATAAATACTCTTGTTCTGTTTGATTTTTTGTAGGAAAAAATATTGCTTTTTTATCCAATTCTACACAATCCATAATAGTTGTATATCATGATCTACTGACAATTACTCAAGCATTTCTAAAAAAATCTAGCCTGAGTTTTCATGATACATTTGCATAAATAGTTATGTTGTTTTCCAATTCTTTTATATAATTTTTATTTGTATCTCATAATACAAATACTTTTTTTCAATCTAATTCTTTGGCCTCTTCTAGCAATTTATCTATAAAATTTTGCTTATTTTCTATCAAATATCAACTTATAATAAATAAATAATCTATTTTTTTATTTTTATCAAAGTTTTTAATTGTTTCTTCATTATCATAAAAAGATGAGAGTACTCAAATATATATGTGATTTAGATCATTTACCATTTTTGTATGTGATAGCTTTCATGATAAACTTTTGCTTAAATCAATATAATCAGGTATAAAAACTTTTGTAAAATTTTTGAAATATTTTTTATTGAAATAATCTGATATATTTTGAAAAATAGATAATCATTTTGGCATTATAAATGATAATTGGTGTGACATCAAAAAGCTTGGTATTTGTTTTGAGTAGATTCCATATTTTCAATCGCTGAATATGAAGTCATAGTTTGATTCTATTTCTTTTATAAATTTGTTTTCAGTTTCGATTAATTTTTTGGTTTTGATTAAATCTATTAATAAATATATATAAAACTTAAATCAATTTCATCTCTCTAAATGTGGATAATCTATCAATTCTATAAAATTTACTTTTTTTTCTACTAATTCTTGTTTTAAGTAATTCAAAGCATTTCAATGTGATATGATATCTATTTCATAATCTTTTAATAGATACATATGTATAACTACAAGTGTTCTAGTAGCATGTCATAGTCATAGGCTAGATATGGCGAATAATGCTTTGTTTTTTTTCATAAATTGTTTTTGGATACTATATTATTTTTATAATATCTAAATAGTTTTAAAATACAAAAATATAAAATAAAAAATACATGGGCATAATCTAAATTTTGGTGGATTATTTTTCTAATCACTCCCCCTTCGTTGCACTCCGGGTACTCCCTTTTAAAAAGGGAGAAATTTTATAAGTGTGATTTTATTGATTTTATTTTTTAATCTACCAAAATTTAGATTATGCCAAAATACAAGTTGTGATGAAAATTTTTACTTTAAAATTCAATTAGACAAATAAAAAAAAATTAGTAAGATACTGCACTGGTTAATTTTGGTTTATTTCTTAATTAAGAAATTATGAAAATAGATGTAAGGAATTATGTATATGATAATATGACAGAATATACATGAGACTCTAGTTTTTTGGCTTGACCTACAGAAAAAACTAATACACTTTGGGCTAAATGTATGGAATTATTGAAAAAAGAAAGAGAAAAAAACTGACTTTTGGATGTAGACTTTGAAACAATATCTACTGTTTCCAGTCATAAGCCTTGATATATAAATCAAGAATTGGAAGAAATAGTGTGACTTCAAACTGATGCTCCACTAAAAAGATCGATTAAACCATTTGGTTGAGTGAGAGTAGTAGAATGAGCTTTGAATGAAAAATGATATGAATTACCTGAAAGAGTAAAAGACATATTTAACTATGCACAAAATCACAATGATGCTGTTTTTAGTGTTTATGATGCTGAATCTAGACTATATAGATCAAATCATATAATCACTGGTTTACCAGATAACTATGCTAGAGGTAGAATTATATGAGATTATAGAAGACTTGCTTTGTATGGTGCTGATGCTTTGATAGAAGCAAAAAAAGAGGATTATGAAAATATAAGTGATCCGCTAGATGATGATAAAATCAGACTGAGAGAAGAAATAACTAAACAAGTACAAGCTTTAAATGAAATCAAAAAAATGGCTAGCAGTTATGGATTTGATGTATCACTTCCAGCAACTAATGCAAAAGAAGCTGTGCAATGGGTATATTTCGCTTATTTATCAGCTATAAAAGAGCAAGATTGAGCTGCTATGAGTTTGTGAAATGTCTCTAGTTTCCTAGATATATATATAGAAAAAGATTTAAAAGATGGAATTATAAACGAAGAAAAAGCACAAGAATATATAGACCATTTTGTAATGAAATTGAGACTTGTAAGACATTTGAGACCTGGAGCTTATGATGATATATTTGGTGGAGATCCTACTTGGGTAACTGAATCTATCTGAGGTATGTGGAAAGACTGAAAAACAAAAGTAACTAAAACTTCGTTTAGATTTTTAAATACTCTTTATAATCTATGACCATCACCAGAGCCAAACTTAACTGTACTTTGGTCAGAAAATTTACCAGAATGATTCAAGGAATTTTGCGCAAAAGTATCAATTGATACATCAAGTGTACAATATGAAAATGATGATGTAATGGTACCTTGTAGATGAAGTGATGATTATGGAATAGCTTGTTGTGTATCTTATCAAGAAATATGAAAGAGAATTCAACATTTTGGTGCTAGATGTAATGGACCTAAAGCTTTACTTTTGGCTATAAATGAAGGTAAAGAGGAAAGTCATGGTAAAAAAATATTAACAAATATTTGAGCTCTGAGTGATGATAAATTAAACTATGATGAAGTATATGAAAATTTCAAAAAATCACTTACAGAAGTAGCAAGAGTGTATGCTAAAACTATGTATTGTATTCATTATATGCATGATAAGTATTATTATGAAAGAGCTCAAATGGCTTATGTAGATAGTAATTATGGTGTAGATATAGCTTATTGAATAGCTTGAATTGCTATTATAGCTGATAGTTTATCTGCTATAAAATATGCTAATGTTAAAACTATTAGAGATGAAAATGGTATAGCAAAAGAATTTGTTGTTGAATGAGAATATCCAAAATATGGTAATGATGATGATAGAGTAGATAATATAGCTAATGAAGTAACTGAGTATTTTTATAAAGAATTATTGAAACATAAAGCATATAAAAATGCAACTCCAACACTATCTCTACTTACAATCACTTCAAATGTAATGTACTGAAGCAATACTTGAGCTACTCCAGATGGTAGAAAGGCTTGAGAAGCTTTTGCTCCATGAGCTAATCCTATGCATGGAAGAGATCATAACTGAGCTGTTGCATCGCTTAATTCAGTTGCAAAATTGAATTATGAAAATGCTCAAGATGGTATTAGTAATACATTTTCTATTGTTCCAACTGCACTTTGAATGGATGAATCAGAAAGAGTAGATAATCTAGTATGATTGATGCAATGATATTTCAAAAAGAGAGCTCATCATTTGAATGTAAATGTAATGAACAGAGAAATGTTAATAGATGCATATAATAATCCTGAAAAGTACCCACAACTTACTATCAGAGTTTCTGGTTATGCTGTTATATTTAACAGATTGTCAAAGGCTCATCAAAAAGAAGTAATAGAGAGAACTTTTCATGAGAAAATGTAAAAAAAAAGTATTCTTTACCCTGAATAACAATAATACTATTCCATCCTTGAATGTTTTCTATTCCTATCCTGAATCCTTTCCTTTACATAAAGGAAAGGGGCTCAATTATTTAACTGTAGCCTCCTTCCTTTTTGATAAAAGGAAGGAATTCAAGGATGGAATAGTAACATTCAAGAATATAACAATTATTAAACAATATAAATTTAAAGTATTTTTATGAAAGTACCGAACATAATAAAGCAAGCAGCAAGAAATTTAAGAAAAGATATGACAGAATCTGAAAAAATACTTTGGGAAAATATTAGGAGATGAAAAATTTTATGAAAAATATTTTATAAACAAAAACCTATATTTGTATTTACTGAAAATAATTGATTTAAAAGATATATAATTGTAGATTTTGTATCATTGACTGATAAAATAGTTATTGAAGTTGATTGAAGTATTCATAACTTAAAAGAAGTATATTTATTAGATAAAACTAAAGAAACCTTACTTAATAATTTGTGATTCAAAGTAATTAGATTTACTAATAATGAAATAATAAATGATATACACAATGTAATTATAAAAATAAAAAAAGAATTTAATTAGCAATTGTAGCCCCCTGCCTTTATGTAAAGGTAGGGATTCAGGGAAGGAATAGTAATTGATGTAAAAAATTTAAAACAATAAAAACAAAATATGGATAATTTTTATTCACAAAAGGAGACTTTTGAGAAAATGGTAGATATTTGAGAGAAAAAGGCAAACAAATATATTTGGGATGTGTTGATTCTGGGTTTCATGGCTGGTGCTTATATATGATTTGGATGACAAGTTGCTACAGTAGTTGCAACTTGAACTACTGCTATACTTGGATATTGAATGACAAAATTGCTTATGTGAGCGGTTTTTAGTATAGCTTTGATGCTTGTAATAATAGATTGAGCTGAGCTTTTTACTGGTAATCACTTGATGATACAAGCTAGGATGAAAGGTAGAATATTGTGGTGAGCAATGCTTAAAAATTGGGCTTGGGTGTATTTTGCAAATTTTGTATGAGCAGTATTTGTTGCTGTACTTATATATTATGCTGGATTATGGAGTTTTGCTGATAATCACTTATGAGAAATGGCATTAAAAATAGCAAATGAAAAAGTAAACTTGTCATTTATGCAAGCATTTATTAGATGAATTTTAGCTAACTGGCTAGTATGTCTAGCTGTATATATAGCTATTTCTTCAAAAGATATAGTTGGTAAAATATTTGGTATATTCTTCCCTGTTATGACATTTGTGGCATGCTGATTTGAGCATAGTATCGCAAATATGTTTTTTATACCTATGTGAATATTTATAGAAAATCAACCAGCTATTGTTGCATCTTCTTGACTAGATGTTTCAAATCTGACTTGGTATCATATGTTTTATACAAATCTATTACCAGTTACTATTTGAAATATAATATGATGAGCGTTGTTTGTGTGATTTTTGTACTATATGGTAAATAGAAAGGCTTAACAAAAATGCTATTCCATCCTTGAATTCCTTCCTTTTATCAAAAAGGAAGGAGGCTACAGTTAAATGATTGAGCCACTTTCCTTTATGTAAAGGAAAGGATTCAGGATAGGAATAGTAATATTTATTTAATAAATAACCAATGCTAAAAATCCATTCCATTGAAACTTTTTGAGCGCATGAATGACCTGGAATCAGGACTGTGTTTTTTTTACAATGATGTGAATTTAAGTGTCTGTATTGTCACAATCCTGATACCATAGCTATGAAATGATGAAAGGAAATGTCAGATGAAGAGATACTAGATATAGTAGAAAGAAACAAGATATATTTTGGTAAAAAGTGATGAGTAACAGCTTCAGGTTGAGAACCTACACTACAAGCAAAGTGACTAATATCAGTATTTAAAGAATTGCAAAATAGATGAATAAATACAACGCTGGATACCAATGGTTTTGTATTGAATAATGATGTAAAAAAACTACTTAAATATACTGATTTGGTACTACTAGATATAAAACATTTTGATGATGAAAAACATAAAATTTTAACTAGCCAAAGTAATAAAAATACTTTGAAATTCTTGGATTATTTAGAAGAAAACAATAAGAAATACTGGATAAGACATGTTCTAGTCCCGTGATACACTGATTATGAAAAACACATAGAAGACTTGTGAAAACACCTAGAAAAGTACAAAAATTTAGAAAGACTTGAAATACTTCCTTATCACACTATGTGAGTGTATAAATGGAATGAATTGAAAATGAAATATGGACTAGAGTGAGTAGAACAACCTAGTCGTGAAAATATAGAAAAATGTGTAGGTATTTTGAAGAAATATATAGAGAATGTGTATGTGAGGGGCTAAAATAAAAACCAGCTCGTAAATACGAAACTGGTTATTGTAGGTAATATTTGGCAATCAATTTTTTTGATGCTAATATTATCGAATGGAATCAAAGTCATGTACTAGTTGGAGACTTAAAATCATCTTACCATGCATATGTTCTTGCCATTCTTCCCCCTTACATACTTCTATGTCAATAGTATAATTATTTCCTCCACATGTAAACATAATAAGGTATTCAGAATATTTTATCCCTGTACCAAATTCTTTTTCTCTTTTTACTTCTCCAGGAATATATAAAAAAGTTACATTCCCATCTATTTTTAAATGAGAAGAATTTGTAATGTTGCGATAATCAAACTCTGTTTTGTTCAATGAAGCTGTCATTAACATATCTAAAAAATTTTTTCTTTGTTTTAATACCACTTCTGGATTTTCTGGACTAAATTCTAAAATTACCACAGTTACTCTCCTTTAAAATTTTTGTATTTTTGTTTTAATTATTTATAATAATACATAAAATAATTTATTTGTCAATTTTATTATTAACTACTAATTATGATTTCCAAAAACAACTTTTTTGATATAAATTCTGTTGCAATAATATGAGCATCAGAAGCAGCGTGAAAAATATGAAATGATTTACTAAAAAATCTAAAAAATTTCAAATGAAAAAAAATGTGAGTCAATCCTAAATGATGACATTTCGAGGATATTACATTTTATGAAAGTATAGAAAAACTACCTTTTATTCCAGATATAGCTGTAATAACTATTCCTGCTAAATTGGTCTTAGATTCTCTAGAAGAGTGCGGTAAAAAATGAATAAAAAGAGTGATAATTATCTCTGCAGGATTCAAAGAAACAGGAAATATAGAGTGAGAAGAAGCTATTATATCAATAGCTAAAAAATATGATATGAGAGTATTAGGTCCTAACTGTTTAGGTTATATAGATGCACATAAAAATCTAAATCTATCATTTTGAGGTAAATGAATAAAACCAGGTAATATAGCTATGGTAAGTCAAAGTGGAGCAATGGCTGTTGCTCTGACTGATTGGGCACAAACTACACATATTGGTTTTTCTAAACTTGTTTCTATGTGAAACAAAGCTGATTTGAGTGAAAATGATGTGCTAGAAGACTTGGCAAATGATCCATATACTGATGTAATAGTAATATATCTAGAAAGTATAGAAAATGGTAGAAAATTTTATGAAATAACTAAAAATCTAACAAAGAAAAAACCAATTATAATGGTTAAATCTGGTATATCAGAGAGATGAAAAGAAGCTGCTAGTTCTCATACTGGTGCACTTTCATGAGAAAACAAAGTACTTGAAACTGTATTTAGAGATACTTGAATACATCCTACTTTTTCACTTGAACGTTTTTTCTTGTGGGCTGAGATGTTTTCTAAAACTATAAAAAACGATATTCCAGATAAATTAGCTATCATCACAAATGCGTGATGACCATGAGTAATGGCTACTGATCATTGTGAACTAAATGATATAGAATTGCAAGAATTCACTGATGAAGAACAAAAAATATTAAAAATGAATATGCCTGAT
Organism: Candidatus Altimarinota bacterium; assembly: GCA_028688895.1. Taxonomy (GTDB): domain Bacteria; phylum Patescibacteriota; class Gracilibacteria; order BD1-5; family UBA6164; genus UBA6164. The sequence continues at coordinate 9,586 of JAQTXG010000020.1, forward strand.
GCTTCAAGTATGCATAATCCAATAGATATTATCTGAGATGCAACATCTAATAGATATGCTCAAATACTTAAAAATATCAGAGAATTGGATAAAAATGTATGATTATTGATACTAGTAACTCCTCAAACTGTTACAGATGTAGAAGTAATAGCAACAGAAATATTTAAATGGGAAGAACAAAATCCAAACTATTTTTTGATGACTTCATTTATGTGATGAGAATCTATAAAATTGGCTAGAAGATATTTGAGAAAAAACAATATATTGGACTATGATTATCCTAGAAAATGATTGATTGCATATGGTCAATTATTGAAACAAAAAAAGTGGGAAAATACTCCAGTAGAGCCAGAACCAGTATTGGTAGAGATAAGTGAAAGTATGAAATCTGAAATACAAGAAAGTCTGAAAAATGAAAAAGATATGTGTTCACTTGCAACTACTTCAAAAATAATGAACGCTTTTGATGTTTCATTTTTACAAGATATTTTGGTAAATGATTTATCAGATGTAGAAAAAGTTTGGAATAACAAAAAAGAAGATAAATTGGTAGCAAAAATAGCTAGTAAAGATATAGCTCATAAAACTGATTGTGGTTGAGTAGTTGTTTGAATAGCTACTTTAAAAGAAGCTAAAGAAGCTTATACTAATATACTAAATAATGTGGCTAAGTTTCATCCAAATGCTTTAATATCATGAGTAACATTTCAAGAAATGTTACCTACTTCAAAAGAGATTTTTATAGGTATGAAAAGGGATGCTAGTTTTTGAGAAGTACTTTTGGTAGGTATGTGATGAATATTCGTAAATGTTTATGAAGATGTTTCTATGAAATTGTCTCCAGTAAACAAAAATGGTATCAAATCAATGTTTGAAAACTTGAAATGATATCCTATACTGAACTGAGCTAGATGAGATGTGCCTATAGATTTTGATAGTATCATAGATATAGTAACAAAAATACAATCTATTTTCCATACTTTTCCAGAAATAAAGGAAATAGATATAAATCCAGCATTTGCAAATGAAAGATGAAGTATAATAGTTGATGCGAAGTTTTATTTGTAAAAAAGTATTTAAAAAGGATTGATGAGTTTATTCATCAATCCTTTTTATATCCTCCATTTTGTTATTTGTTTTTATTTCAAAAGTGAAAATGTAGAAAAATCCACATCATCACCGTATGGTGGTTGACCAAATTGTTCAACCCATATATTACCCTTGCCTAGAGTGGTATTTATTTTCATCTCTGATTCAAAAAGTGAAGCATTTTTTCTAGGATCATATTGATCCATATTCACTCTCAGAAATGGAAAAAACTGCTCAATACCGAGATTTTCTGCGGAGTTGTTTCCCCTGTCAACCAAACATAAAACTGAATTGACTTGTTTTGGTAATATAGCAGATACTTCCTTGATAGTAGTACCTTGATTGACTATATCCTCAACGATTATAAAAGTGTCAGATATGTCTATCAAAGCCTTATGTTTTTCAGCAATATAATGCTTATCGTTTTTATCAAGTTGTGTACGGCCATGCCGAAATTTGATAGTGCGAAAATACTTTTGTAGATAACTAGATACGATTGGTGCATATGAAATAGCACCGTTAGCTGGACCTATTACCAACACATTTTTTACTTCATCATCGAAACTCAAAAAACTGCTTATTGCTTGGTTTGCCATACCATTCAGGCAGGATATAAATTCATCAGAGCCTAGTAGATTCAGTGCTTCTTTGTCGATATAAGCTTCCCCGATGAAACCAGATTTGTAAACAAAAATCTCACCAGTAACAACGATGTTATTTTCTGCAAGAATACGACTAAATTCTGCTTGTGAATAGAAATTGTTCATAGATTTAACAGTCCCCTAGATTTTACAAAAGTTCTTTAATAATACTATTAAAGTCCATAGCTGCTTGCACTTGTTGTACAATAGTTTTGTTTTCGTACAATGGTCGACCTATCACTTGCAAGGTAGAACCATTTTCAAATGCCAATTGTGGAGTGGCAATTCTTTTTTGACCAATAGTGTTATTTTCAGGAAGACGTATTCCTGGAGTTACATAGATAAAATCTTCTGGTAACTCTGGTTTTAGGTATTCTAAATCTAGTGCTGAGCATACGATTCCGTCCATGCCAGATTCTTGTGCTAGCAATGCAAGTCTTAAAACTTGCTCTTTTGTTGTTGAATGTAAACCTATTTCATACAAATCCTTTTCATCCATACTAGTGAGAACAGTAACCCCTATGATTTTTGGTCTAGGAATTCCCATGCGTTGAGATGCTATTTCAGCTCCTTCTACTGAAGCTTTCATCATTTTACTTCCACCGTCAGCATGGACATTGAATAAATCAACACCTCTGGAAGCTAAAACTGTAGAAGTATTTTTGATAGTGTCGTAAGCTATATCCTTTAGCTTCAGGTCTAAAAATACTTTGTATCCGTAACCCTTTGCTATTTCTATACATTCTACTTTGCCAGAATAAAAAACTTCCATACCGATTTTTACCCATGAAATTAGTTCCACCTTGGATCTGAGTCTCTGACGAAACTCTTCAGCATATATATGATTTTCCTGAAAGATATCAAATCCATCAAGTGCCATACATAAGTAATCAGATGCTTTATTTGTCATATATTCCTCCAATTTTTTATATTGAAAACAAGCATTTTTTAGTATAAAATATAATATTAAAAAGTCAATAATATTTTTAATTAGTTTTTTTTATAAAATATTTATTTGATTTATTTAACTAAAAGATTAAAATTCACGAGTATTTTTGTAATACGCTTATTTTTAATAAAAAATAAATGAAAATTTGGATATTAGATAAAGAAAAAAATAAAGAATCAAACTGAATTAAAAAATTGTTGGCAGAGTGATTATCTCAATGACTAGATATAGAATTTGTATCTATTGAAGATATAGAATTGGTAATAAATGCTAACTTAGATGAAAAACTATTTATAAAAAATCAAAAAGTAAAATTACCAGATATAGTAATTCCTAGAATGGATAATTCCTACCAAATAAAATCTATCATAGATTTTATGGAAAATCAAGGTATTAATATCATAAATTCAAATAGTGCTAGATTACTAGCTAATGACAAATTTTTATCTCTGCAAAAACTTGCTGCAAATAGGATACCAGTTCCAAAAACTATGCTACTTAAATGAATACCAAGTATAGATTTTATAGAAAAACAATTAAGTTATCCTATTATAATAAAAAAACTAGATTGACATGCAGGTAAATGAATAATAAAAGTAAATAATAACGGGGAGTTAGAAGATATACTAGAAATGCTTGAGGAAAGTCTGACAAAACTAAATAACAATCTAATAGTACAAGAATATATAGGTGAAAAAGCATGACAAGATTTGAGAATTTTTCTTATATGAGGTAGAGTAATATGAGCTATGCTTAGAAAATGAAAAGAATGAGATTTTAAAGCAAATTTCTCTGGATGATGATCAGTTCATCCACATGAATTAAATGAAACAGAAGAAATATTGGCTATAGAATCAGCAAAAAGTATTTGATTGGATATCGCTTGAGTAGATTTATTGTTTGATAAAGATAGTTGATATAAAATATGTGAAGTAAATGCTTCTCCAGGTTGGAAATGACTAGAACAAGCTACTGGTATAAATATAGCATGAGAAATAATAAGTTATATAATAAAAAGGTATAATATAAATACTGATAAATAGTATTATATGTTAGTGTTATATTTTTATAAAAATCAATAAAAAATTCTCTAGTTGAAGCTGAAGAATCTACATTTTAGTATACAAATTAACAATAAAAAAATGGCTAAAAAACAAAAAGATATGAGTTGGTTACTTGATGATGAAGATAAATCAACTCTAGAAGTAAAAGATTGTAATGGAAATATTTTGAATGCTTGAGATACTGTTATAGCAATTAAAGACTTAAAAGTATCATGAGCTTCAGATATAAAAAGATGAGATAAATTTCCTAAAATCAGACTTACTGATGATGTAGAATTGATTGAATCTGGGAAAATGGTACTTAGAACTGAGTTTTTTAAGAAAGCATAATAAAAAAACGAATTATTTTTTAAAATTAATTCGTTTTTTTATTTTCTTTTATTGAAAAAGCATTAAATCAATTATATATATTTGTATCTATTATAGCCTTTTTATTATGAGAAAATAAAAATTTAGTTAATCATTTTTCTATAAAATCTATAGTATTTATAAAACAATATAGTAATATATGTTTAGTTATTTTGTCACTATTATATACATCTCATAAATTTGCTAGTTTGCAATGGTAAACAATTCAACTTATTACCTCTTGTAAATTTGCTAAAAAATATGCATCGGTAATTGCCAATGCTTTTTTATGATGATTTTCATTAATTCAAATCTTTCTGAATAATTCTTCATACTTTTTTAGTCTCATATCAATTCATAATTGATCTCTGAGCATAAGTGCTGAAGCTGTTGAATTATCTCAACATCATGTTGTATCTGATATATTTATATCTATTTGTCATTTACTTAGTTTATTTAATTTAGCAAATAATTCTTGCTCTTTTTCTCCTGATATTTCCCATATAGTATTTGTGAATAAAACTGTATGTCAGTAAGCTCAAATAGATCAAACAACTCAGTTTTCTCAATCTGTAATCAAAACTATTCTTCATATATCTGAGTTTGAATTAGCTAAAGATTCTTTATTTATTCTCTCAATATCAATAGATGATTCTACCAATGTAATAATTATTTCTCTTAAGAAATCTAATCTTTGATTATAAAGGATTTCTGTTTTAGTTTTTATATTATTTAAAACTAAAAGATCTTCTTTTATTTGAATATTTAGATTTTCATTTTCTTTAAAATCAAGTATAAGTTTATTAAATAAATCTATTTTTTCTTCAGAATACATTATCTGTGAACCTAATTTTTGAATCTCTTTATAAGATTTTTCTAATGCTGTCAGTGAATTTATTAGAAAAGATTTATCTGAAATATCTAATGAGTTTTTTTCTAAATAATCTTTTATCTCATTTATAACAGATAATATAACTTGTCACATTTCCCTATCTTCACAGTTGAAAGCAACAGTTAATACATTTCTAACTACATTTTGAGTAAATTTAGTTGGTACATAATGTAATCCAATTCAAGTTAAATCAACCTTACTATCTCATGCAACAAGTATATCTGAAGCCTCTGATTTTATATCATTTATTTGTTTTTCAACTTCAATTACCAATTCTGGATTAGATTCTGTTCTAACACAAATTTTTTCTCATTCTAAAAATCAAAATAAAGATATCTTTGTATAATAATCGTTTTCTTTATTTATTGAATTTGGTGATAATACTTTTAATCAGTTTGATTTAATGGTATTTAAAAAAGAATAAACTGTTGATGATATATTATGTGTTCATCATCAAATAGAGCTATAAAATAATTTTTTATAAACATCTTTTGGATTACAATTTAAAATTCATTGAAGTCATATTTTTTCTAAATCTATGCTACTTGAATCTATTCATTTCTTTTCTAATCTTTCTGATATTTCATCTTGTTCCAACAATTCTCAAAGATTAAATCTAATCTGGTGTGACTCTGTACTTCATCATACAAAAATAGAAATAGTAAAATTCTTTTTTTCTCATTTTTTTATCTCTAAAACATTTGTACTATGTGAATGAATATTTAATTTAGTTGCATTTTGTTGATTTAGTACTTCTCTTATATGAGAAAAAATACTTAAATATTTTATCTTTGCATCACTAGGATTTTTAAAAAATATTTCAAAAGAATCAAAACTAATCAGTTCTCAATTATTGTTTAAAACTTCAAAATTTTGAAATGGATTTATATCTAATGCTGGCAGTTCTCAAATAACTAATTTTCAATTATTTTGATTTTTTAAACTATTATTCATTATTATTATTTTATATGGTATATTTTATTTAATTTTCTCTTTAGTTTATAAAAAAAATAGTTTTAAAGTCAAGTTTATATAATAGATTTAAGGTCAAAAATAATCAAAATATTTCTTTTTTTATCTATTTCTATTTAAAAAAATAGTACTCATAAATTGCTCATTTCAACCTGTAATTTTTTTAATTATATCTCATATTTCTATACTTACTTTATCTATGAGATCCCATACTTTGTTCTCATTTTTTTTGTATGAGTTTACTAAAAGTAATCATACTTCATTGTAATTTTCATAAATATAGTTTAATACATAAGATGTGGCTTCTACTCAAAATGACTTGTATCAAATTCACTCTGTATATCAATTTTCCTGATAAATCTTTTTCATTCACTCTGTCATAAATTTATATCAATTAGAATTTGTAATATCTATTATATAAACAACATCTTTATCTAAATTGAATGAAATATAAGATAATAAATTTCAAGAAGTATCCTTAAAAAAAAATCTATGATAGATTACTCATGATTTATTTTCTATTTCTTTTTCTACATTGTATTCTATATCATATGTATCACTATTTTCTAAAACTCTCAAAATATATAAATAATTATTAATAAAAATATTATAAGTTAATTATACTTAAAGTAAAGTAAAAATTATAAATAGTAATCATATTTTGTTACCCTATTTTTTTACTTATAAATAGCCATTAATAAAATATATAAATATTGACAAATTGTACATATTATCATTTAATATATTATTACATTCATAATATAAATCAAAAATATTTATGAAAGTAATTATTAAAATATTATCTGCGATTATAACATATGCACTTATTAATACAGTGTGTGTTTTTGCTGAGCTTGAAATAAATAAAATAGATATAAATACTAGCAATAATCAAAAAATAAGTGAAAAAATAGAAAAATTGAATGCTGCTTTTTATAATGATTTTCAAATAAAAATCTTGAAGGTAAATAATTATGTTTTACAAGATTGAGTTTGGTATACTTATGTTTATGATAAGTTTTTAAGTACATGATTATGAGAAATACCTAATCAAAAAGATTTAAAAGATGAATGAATAGATTTTAAAAATGATATATTGTTATTGGATGATAGTATAGGTGTGTGATTTATTACTGAATACAAAAAAGTAAAACTAATAAATGATGAAATTATAACTAATATAAGTAATAAGGAAGCTTTTTTAAAAGAATTAGTATATGAAAAATGATATTCACAAAATGATACTGATGAGTTATTTTTAAAGTTGAAAAATAAAACATTAGAAATTACAAAATGATTAAATGATGCTAACAAGATATACAAAATCTATGATTATATATTAGAAAACACTGAGTATTCTAAAAAATTTGATGTAAATAAAAAAGAGATATTTTCAGGAATCTATACTTTTGAAAACAAAAATGGTGTATGTTCTGGGTATGCAAAACTATTTTTATATATGCTTAGTTTTGCATGAATAGATGATGTAAAAATGATAAAAGGAAATGTTATAGATATAGAAAATTTTACTGATTATGGCCATGCATGGATTAGGATATGAGATAAATATTTTGATCCTACATTTGATGATCCTATATGATATCAAAATACCAAGACATTTGGTGAATATAGTTATTTTTGATTGCCTCAAGATGTATTTTATGCCAATAGATTTGATTATGGAACTATGCCATCAGATTTAGAAAATACTAGCTTAATTTTTAGAAAACAATTAGTGAATGATAAATATGAATTATTGGCTAATAAGTACTTGAATAAAAGCTATAATTTGTTGAAAAATATTGATTCGTTAAAAAATGTTGAATTGAGCCTTAATTAAAAAATACATAGATTTAAAATAATCTATGTATTTTTTGTAAATATATTGACTTTTTAAATATTTTATGTATTATTATATAAATAAGTATTAAATTAAAATATGAACATAAATAAAAATAACATTCATGTTTTTCCTTACCCTGGAGATAGAATCGATGAACATCCTTCACTAAACTATCTTTTTAAGCATTATTTACCTACTATTGAGAGTAAGGTTAGAGATGTTTTGTCAGTAAAAACTAAGAGAATAAATCCCTATTATTTAGAACAAGATTTACCTCAAAATACTTGAGTAGAACATATAGAACTCCAAAAAAATAAATTATTATTAAAAAATAATTTATCAAAATTATCAGAAATATTATGAGATAAAAAACCTATTGTATTGTTAACTGATTGATGCTTTACAAATGATTTATTGGTAGTAGAATTGCAAGAAATACTATGAGATGATTTTGATAAATATGTAGATATAGTAGATGTATCTTATACTGATGATAGTAAAAATTATAATGTATGAAAAAAACTTTATGGAAATAGTATCACTATAGTATGATGAAGTTACTCAGATTTAGAAGATGTGGACGATAGTATTTTTGAATGAGATTTAGCTAAATATATAAAAAATGTACATAATGATAAGATAAATAGTAAGTTGCTAGGTATTTGTTGGTGAAAACAATTGATAACAAGTATAGTATGATTTGATGAAATGGATTCAGCTAGGATAAAAACTACATATAAATGACCTCTGCAAGTATGATGAATGATTTGAAAACTCAAAACTGATACTAGAAATATTCCATATAATTATAGATGAATAGTTAACTCTATTACAAATAATTGAAAAAATAGATTTATAACTATGCCTCTTACTAGAACTGGTCATGTGGATTACAATTTTTTGAATTCTTTACAATTAAATTCTAATTCTCTACTGACTTTTTTGGAGGATCCTATTACTTGAAGCCCACTTTTGACTTGAACATCAAACTGAAATATGACTCTTGTACAATGACATTTAGAAATAGATTATAATAGAGATAGAGATATTTATGAGCAGGAAATAAACGGTTTGGTAACTACATTTTCAAATACTTATGGTAAAAATGTAGAAAATATATTGCTAAATAATTGATGAAATAAATATGTAAGTCTGTGACAATCTTTTTATAGTGCTGTGTTACTTTCTCAAACTAATTCTATAATAGATAAATACGAGTATTTTTTAAAAAAATCAAAAGATGAAGTAATTTTTAGTGATATCAATATATCTCAGGAGAATATAAACAAGCAAATATTGGACTTAAATTTCAAAAAAAACACTTATATAAATAATAAATCATTGACAGAAAATTTGGATAATCAATGATTTCTGAGAATGTCTACTTTTTACGATTGGAAAGTAAATAGATGATTACTAGAAGCAAGTGAAATACTGTGAATAGATTTGGAAAATATCATAAAAGAACATAAATCTGAGTGAAATAATGCATATATTTTTAGAGATTGGTGAGCTTGAAATGGGAAATTATTAGATGAGATAACTAAAAATTTGAATATAAAATGATACTGAGTATCTGATTTTGCTTACTTTGATATGTATGAATTACTGATAAAATTGCCAGATTTTGCAGATATACCTAGAGATATATTAAAAATATTTGTGCAAGAACTAATAGAAAATTATAAAAAAATACAAAGTTGAACTGTTAATGAAAAAATCAAAGAATCTATGGAATTAGTTGAAATGAAAAGTGATAGTTTTAAAGTATCCTCTATGTTTTCAGATAAGACTTTTAGATTTAATGATAAAGAAAAAATATTAAGTATAGAAGATAAGGAATATTTGAAGGAAAATAAAGAAAGATTAGAAGAATTAAAAAACTATTTGAAAGAAAACTTTTATAGCAAAGTAATTTGAAATTTTGAAAGTATGATTTTTTCTGATTTTAACGGACTATATATACCTAATAGCGCAATAAAACAAGTGGATTTTCAAGTAGCTATTAGATCGACATGTCATGTAGACTGAAAAGATTTAGAAAAAATACTACAAGATTATGTAAGTATATCTGCAAAACCTGGTTCAATATTTTTTGACAATTGATTAGTGAGATCAGATAGTTGAGTATCTAGAATAAAGGAATACAAAGATTTGGAAAAAAATAACAAAGATGTAAAAGTGTATTATATATATGACTCAAATACTAGTTATATAACTTCTGCTGTTATATTAAAAGCACCTTTCTATGATAAGAATAATATTATTAAAAATTTATCAGAATGATATGTATTACTTGATACTCAAGAAATTGACCAATGTGATTTTTTCAAAATAGAGAGATTTTTTAGAGAATTGATGGTGTTTATATTTGAAGATTTAAAATATAATCATAATAAAAACAAAGAAATAGTACTATTTTTGAAAGAATTATCTGAACATATGTGAGAATTTCATATCAATGATATAAAAGATATAATAATTTTTAAAATAAATGAATTAATAACAGTAATAAATCAGGAATATTCTGAAAATTACTCTCTAATAGATTCAGTTCACTTTGATTTTTATTTATCAAAAGCAAATGAAGATATAAAGCAATTATTTAGAAATTGAGAGATAAATATGCCAGAATGGTTTAACAAGAAATTTGAAAGAAAAAATTAAAATTGTAAAATAAAATAAATTTAAATTTATAATAAATATAAAATGATTAAACAAGCACTTAAAACTATATGATTTAATGATAATGAAATAACAATTTATTCAGAATTGTTAACTATTTGATCGTCTGCTGCTTCTACTCTATGAGCTAGAACCAAGATAAACAAAAGTACTGTGAGATATATATGCCAATGATTGGAAAAAAAATGACTTATTTTTTCTATCAAGAAAGACAATACATTTATATATACTCCAGAATCTCCAAATAGATTGTATACTTTACTGAAAGAAGATAAAAGAGTCTTGAAGGAAAAAGAGGAAAACATAGAAAAATCTATCAAATACTTTGAAAGTATCAGCAACCAAAAAACAGCATTACCAAAAGTAAGTTTTTATCAATGAGTAGAATGACTAGAAAAACTATATACAAAAATACTTGACTTAAAACAACCAATTGACTCTTTTGAAGATAAATGAGAGATGTTTGAGACTATACCTGAGTTTGTAGAATATTTTGTATCGGAGAGAGTCAAGAGAAAAATGTTTAATAGAGTAATATGTCCTTCAAAAAATACTGTGAATAAGGACACTCCAAAAGAACTTAGATCAGTTAAAACTATTGATGAAAAATTATTTCCTTTTACTGGCGATATAAAAATATGTGGTGATCATGTAAGCATCATGTCTTTTATAGAGAAAAATTCTGTTGCTATATCTATAACTGATAAAGATATCGCAAATAATTTCAGAGTACTATTTGATTATATGTGGAATAAATTGGATGAGGAAAAGTAAAAAACTGTTTAAAAACAGTTTTTTTATATTTTTAGTAATTTATTTAAAATACTCTTGACTTTTAATATTTTTTATGTAATATTATTTTACTTAAATTTATTAACTTCATGAAATCTTAAAAAGGAGAATGTCATGTACAAAAAAACAATTTTAAGAATTTTTGTAATTGTAATGATTGCATTAACAATGAATGCTTGCGCTATTCATTATGGACCTTATCGTAGTGGGTATAGTAGAGGTTATGGTGGTGGTTACAGTGGTCACCATACTCCATTGTATTATGGTAGTGGTCCAAGTAGACCTATCCAAATATTTGGTGATCGTAATAGACATCATGAACACCATGTAGATAGACATCATGATGGAGGTCATCACGGAGGACAAAGACAAATTCAGCGTGGTGGTCAAAGTTCTTATCGTAGTGGTGGTGGAGGTCATCATGATGGAGGTCATCACGGAGGGCAAAGACAAATTCAGCGTGGTGGTCAAAGACCATTTCAGCGTGGTGGTAATAATCACGGTGGAGGTCATCATGATGGAGGTCATGGCAGACATTGATTTTTTTGAGGCAAGGATTATTTCCTTGTCTCTTTATTTTTGAGTAAAAATGGTATTGTATAATAAGTATAATTGCATATAATTATTCATATTTAATTTGTAATTAGTTAATTATGAATATTGATGCATGAAAATTGAAGGAATCTGAACTAAAGAAAAAAAAGTTAACTGAAAAAGAAATAAGTGAAAATAATAAAAAAATAATTGAACACCAAAAGTTGAAGGAAAAAATATCAGTAGAAATAGATGCAGAAAATAAACTAGATAATCTAAAGGATTTGGTAAGTAAATGAGTATTATCTAAAGAATCTGCTGAAAATGTAGTAAAATGAATAGAATTGGACGATGAAACTATAAATGAAATGTTTGATAAAATAGAACAAATAGAGGATACTAAAGATGTGGATAAATATTTACCGAAGGAACTGAGAATAACAAAAGAAGATTATAAAAAAGCTACTATTGACGATATATTTAGAGTACAAACTATTACAAAATTGAAATCTGCTCTTACTATTTTGTGAAAACAGATAAATCCTAGCTCTCCTCTTTGAGTAAACTTGTTTACTTGATTTTTGTGTGTACTTGATAAAAAACTAGTACTTATACAAGAAAATACAATAGATATAAAAAATAATCTGGAGGAAATTCACGAAAACAAGTTTTGAAAACAAATTGATAGAAGAACTTTTTTTCAAAAGTTGATTGATTTCTTGAAATAATATTAATTTATAATTTGTACAAATGATTTTAGCTTTTTTGACTACTATTATTGATTGATTATCAGATATCTTTTGGACAAAGTCACTCAATTACTGAGTATGATGAAAAATACATGATTTACTTAGTTATATAGTATGATTTATAGTATCTATTTATTTCATATATAATTGAGTAGATTTGAGTAAAATAGATTCTTTTTTGGTTTTTTCTACAATTTTTTTATTAATAATAGCTATAGTTACTGCAGCTATGCAACAAAAAATCTATGCTGTAGAAAAAATATCATCAGTAATGCCATTTACAAATGTAAATAAAATATTATCTATAATTATATCATTTTTTGTTTTTTCTGATGTGTCAGTTTTATCTCTATTAATCACTATAATAGCAATACTAATAATTGTATGATTTTCTACTGATTTTAGAAAATTTAGCTTACCAAAAACTACAAAATTGATTTATTTATCTGAGATACTTATTTCACTTGAAACTATATTTGCTTGATATTTGTTGTTTAATTACAATGAAGAATTGTATTTTATAGTATTTGTATTTGCTTGAATAGTATTTTTGAGTTTACTAGCTTATAAACTAAATGAATTTAAAACATTAAAATGATTAAAAAAAGAGTTTTGGATAAATAGATATATATGAGCTATGGGGTGGATTTCTTGGTTTTTGTCACTTGTGATAATCAAAAATCTTTGACTGTCTGTAAGTATACTTTTGTCATTTATATGAATATGAGTCACTTTGTTTTTATCTTATTTAATACTAAAAGATAAACCATCAAAAAAAGATTTGTGGCTCACTTTTATAGTTACACTTTTGGTTTGAATTTGATATTATTTTAGGTAAAAAAATCACTTGAGAATGTTTTCTCAAGTGATTTTTTGATTCTAGATATGAGTTTTGCTTGGATTCTTATACATCTCACGTGCTTGTTTTTGTGCTAGTTTATGATTTACTATCAAGTCTATGTAATCTAGCTTATTATCTATTGGATTATGTATTGACTTGATATCTTGAGTTTTTAATACTGGTAAATATTTCCTGATAAATTTAGCTTGTTTATCGAACTTTTCTGATTGTAAACAAGGATTAAATATCCTAAGAGGTTTTGGGTCTGCTCATACACTAGCAGACCATTGCCAATTTCAAAAATTTACATTTTCATCGTAATCTAGCAGATGTTTTTTGAAAAATTCTTCTCACATCCTCCAGTCTATATGAAAATCTTTAGTTAGGAATGATGCGACTATCATACGAGCTCTGCCATGCATCCAGTTTGTTTCTACTAATTGCTTCATAGCGGCATCTACTACTGGATATCCAGTTTTTCATTCGCACCATTTCTGAAATAATTCTGTATCACTTTTCCATTTTATATGTCTTTTGTTTTCTTGAAATTCATATTTTTTAGTATATGGAAAATAATAATCTATATGTTGCCAAAACTCCCTCCAAGCAAGTTCACTTACATATGTTTCAGATTCATCTTTTACCTTTAAATACACTTCCCTAACAGAAAAAATACCAAATCTCAGATAAACAGATAATCTAGAAGTACCATCTAAGTCCAAATCATTTCTAAAAGATTCATAATGCTTGAAATCAAATCACACTAGTCTTTTTTTTCAAAATTCTATAGTAAAATATGGATGAGATTGTCATTTTATTAATTCGTCTAATAATTGTTTAGTATCTTGTTCACGGACTAATATTTGATTAAATTGTTTAGCTTTTTGTAGTACTATTTCTTTCTCTAGTAGTTGTTTTTTCCAGAGTTTAAAATAAGGAGTAAATACTTTTCTTTGCTCTATTTCATCAGGTTCATTCAGTAAATAATCATTTTCCATGACAAATTCTATTTTGTTTGAGATGCAGTAACTTTCTATTTTTTCATCTCTAGATTTACCATATCTACTATATGATTTATTTGTATATATAGAATTTATATCGTATTTTTTTATTATTTCTGGAATTATTTTTTCAGGATAATCATGAAAAACAGTCAATTTTCATCATAGTTTCTTTAACTCAATATCTAGATTTATAAGTGATTCTTTTAGAAATAAAAACTTTTTATCAGACAATCATAAAAATCATGGAATAATGTTTTTATCCAAAATAAATATAGGAAATAGATTTTCACTATTTTCTATTGATTTTATAAGTCCGATATTGTCAAAAGTCCTTAAGTCTTGACGGAACCAAAAAATTGTGTTTTTGTACATATATTTATAATTCTAATAATCTTCAACTATCACTTAATTCTATCAGTTCTTTTGGAAAAGGGTTAAGTATAGTTTGTTTTAATATATATTCTTTTTTATCACGAAGAGCCCAGGTTTTTAGTATGCTTATAACTGAGCTGGTAGGAATTCTTCACTCTCTATATACATCTAGAGTTTCAATAAAAAATTCTTTTTCCTCTTTTGAACATGTATCTTTAAAATATCAAAAAATATGATTTAGTGAATTTATCATTTTTCATATTTTTGTAGGATTATCAAATAATTTTAATAATTGTTTATAATAATATGAATAGATTTCTTCTATATTTTCTTTGTTGTAACTAGCTAATATTTGTCACAACAAAACTTGGATAGACTGTGAATAAAACATAAATAAATATTTATTTTTCGCTTGAAATTCTGTTAAATCAACTATTTTCTTGGTTCTTGATATCTCTCTAAATTCTGCTAAACAAAAAATTTTAGTTAAAAACTCTTCTCTAAGTCTAAAATTTTTTAGTCTTCATTCATCTTCTATTGGATAACTATTATATATTTCTAAAATATTTTTTCAAAAAATTCAGGCAGAGTGTTTAGTATTGATAGTATGAGAATCTTCTTTATCATATATTTTTACATCTTTTATACCGCAACTAGGTGAACGGTTTTTCATAATAAATCCATCAATATTTTTTTGTTTTTTTAAAAATTCAATTGAAAAATCATCCATTTTATCTGTTAAATCTGATTTACTACTAGGTTGCAACAATCTGGTTTCATTATCTATATTAACCAAACGAAGTGGCATTCTAGGAACTCATAATCAAATAGCTACTTCCGGACAAACAGGTATATAATTCACAAATTCTCATAGTTTTTTCAAAAAATTATCATTTATCATATCACCATTAAATCTACAATTATCAAAATTTAGACATTTTGAAATAATTATGTTTGGTTTGTAGAATATTTTGTTCATAAGTTTTTAATAGTTAATATTTATTTACTCTCCTGTCAAATCAATCTCTTTTCACCAGTCATATCATTCTGGAAATTTGACTGATTCTCACTCTATTCAAGACCAAGATATTTCTCAGGTCATTATCATAAGTGTAATTTTCCACTGGAATATCTTTTCTATTTCGTTTACTCTTTTTTGTACATCCAATGCTGAATTACATCAATCTAGTCAAACAGGTACTTGTGCTACAATTGGTCCATCATCAAATTTATCTGTAACATAATGCATAGTTACACAGGTTTTATTTATCTTTCAGTCTAGATGATCTTGCCAAATTTTTTCATGTACTTTTTTTCCATACATTCATCTTCATCAGTAAGGTTCTTTGATTGGTCCTGGGTGAATATTTACTGTTTTATTTGGTTCATATCAAAGTACCTGAACTAACCATCCTGATAAAAAGATATATTCTAATTGATATTTTTCCATTATATCTAAGTACCTATTTTTTATTTCTGATTTGTGAAATTCTGAATATTCTCAATTTTGCTCTCTTTGAGGTAATTTAGTCATAGCCTTGAATGGTATAGAATTGTCATATGCTACTTTTCTGACTCATCCATTCCAGTTATTGCTTACTATTAGTTTTATTGAATCTTTTATTTCTAGTCATCAAAAAACTTCCAAAATCTTTTGGATTCCTGTTCATCATTCTCAGTATTCTTTACCACCAGTTCAAAATAATCATATATTTGGTAAATTGTTCATAATACATAAATTAGAAATTAAAACCCACTTTGTAGATCAAGCATCTGTTTATAAACTCATTTGTGTTTTATTAATTGTTTATGTGTTCATCTTTCTTGGATTTTTCCATTTTCTAGTACTATTATGTCATCTGCATGTTTAACTGTTTGCAATCTGTGTGCTATTACTATAACGGTTCTATTGGCAAATAGATTATTCATAGCTTTTGTGATGAGTTCTTCAGAAAAACTATCTAGCGCACTTGTAGGCTCATCTAGTATGATTATTTTCGGATTTTTTAGCATGATTTTAGCTATTGCTAGTCTTTGTTTTTGTCATCAGCTTAACTTGATTCCTCTTTCTCAAATCTGAGTATTTATTCAGTCTTTGAAATCATATATAAACTCACATTTTGAGAGTTTTATTATTTCATTTATTTGTTTTTTAGATACTTTTCATTCTATAGCATAAGTCAAGTTATCTATTATACTTCAGTCAAACACACTTGGTTCTTGCGTCAGGTATCAGATAGATTTGTAATAGCTTTTAAGTGATACATCATCTAAATCTTGTCAGTCTACTATTATTTTTCAACTATTTGCTTTTATGTATCATGAAATCAATTTTACTATTGTGGTTTTTCATGATCAACTAGCTCAAACTAATGCTGTTAATTTTCATCATTTTATATCTAGTGAAAAATCATCAAATACATGATTTGTAGATTCATTGTATGCAAAACTAATATTTTGTAGTTTTATATCACCTGTTTTGTATTCATAATCAAATCCATTTTCGTATCAGGCAATTTTATCTGTATTGTCATACAATTCCCACAGTTTATCTACTTCAGCAAAGTCTTTTGTGAAATTTTTATATATTTCTATAGATCTAGTTATTGCATTTTTCATAAGTATCAACATACCTGAAATTCATACAAAAACTGATAAATCCATAGTTCCAGAAAATACTTGTGATCAAAAATATATAAAAACAAAAAGTAAAATCAAATCCATTCATCATTCTGGTATTCTAAAAATCAGGTTCATTGTAAATGACATTTCTTGATTGTATGCTATTTCTTTTCTCTGAAATTCGTCTAGCCTTTTTATCTCATTTTCTATTTTGTTTGATTGTAAAATCTCAAATTTTGACATAAGTATTCTTACAAAATGTTTTGTATGTATACTCCTTGTTTCTATTCTTTTTTTTCTGATTTCTATTACTTTTTTGTTAAAAAATCCAGATGTAAAATGAAATAAAATGTAGATTATTATAAAGATAATTCAATATAAATTATTTATTTTAAATAACATATAAAGAGTAAAGATAAGTACTATGAATATTTGAGAAAGATTTTCTATAAGCATCATAATCAATTTTCACCACATCTCTATTCATCATTTTATGAGTGCTACCATTTTTCATGTTCAGATTCATTCTATCTTGTTGTTATCCAATTCTACAAATTCTCTCAAGTATTTTTTCTGAATATTTATAACTGATTGATTATAAGTATCAGTCCATCAGTATCTACCTGTTGAAAAGAATACAATATCAAAGATAACTATGAAAAATATATAATATATAATAGTTTGATTGAAATCAACTCTATTTCAAATCTCTAAAAAGTGAGTTAATCTTTGTAAAAATAATATATGTACAACTCAGTTTAATCACCACCAAAAAAATATCAATATACTACGAATGTATAAATATGGGGTGTGTTTCATTGGTTCTAGAAATCTGATTATTTTGTTCATGATTGCAATTTAACAACTATTTATGTTATAATATGATTTTTTAAAATTAAAGCAAAAAAAGAGTTTTAAAACTCTTTTTTGTTGGGGAAAAATAGTATTTATACTACATACTTACCTCTATCAATACAAATTCACAATCTGAATTTGCATCAAAATCATATGTATCTGTTTGAGTATATCTCAATTGGTCTCATTGTGATAATTCTACTCAATTTGTACTTAATTTTCATTTATAGATATACAAAAACAATCATCTATTTGCTTCAATATTGTAATCAAATTTTGCTCATAAATCATATTTTCAATAGTATACTTTGACATCACTATCCAGAAATCATACTCAATCTAATTGTTTATTTGTAGCTAATAGATTCAGTTTATTGTTTTCTATTTTTATATCTATATCTTTGTAAGTTGGAGTATTTCATGTATGAGTTGGTAAAAACCAAATCTGATATAGATGTACTTGTTTTTCTCAAAGATTTTCTTCACTGTGGAAAATCCCAGTTCAAGCTGATATAGTTTGGATTTGTCATTTTTTTACTCATGCTTTGTTTCACATACTATCTCAGTGAGTGATTTCTCAATCCAAAACTATGGTAAGTATTTCCATATTTGAGTGTGGATGTAATCAAAATCATGAATTTCAATCTATATAATCATCATTGAAAACTCTTAGATTTCAAAATGATACATTTTTTGGGTCGAAATAATCAGCAAATGAAAAAATATGGTAAGATTTTAGCCAACCATGATGTGCTAGATATCTATCTGTGGATTTTATTATAGTGTTTTTCATAAATATTTATTATTTTTAAATTTATTTTATAATAATATATTTGTGAGTATTTGCAATAAAAAAAGTATATCTGTGATATACTTTTTCTAAAACCCACTTTGTAAATCAAGCATCTTTTTGTAAACTCATTTTTGTTTTATTAGTTCGTCGTGTTTTCATGTTTCTATTACTTTTCACTCTGATAATACATGTATAATATCTGCATGTCTGACAGTTTGTAATCTATGAGCTATAACTATTACCGTTCTTCATTTAAAAAGGTTGTTCATGGCTTTTATTATAAGCTCTTCGGAGAAACTATCAAGTGCACTTGTTGGTTCATCAAGTATGATTATTTTTGGGTCTTTTAGCATGATTTTCGCTATGGCTAGTCTCTGTTTTTGTCATCATGATAATCTAACTCATCTTTCTCAGATTTGAGTTTCGAGTCATTCTTTGAAGTCATAGATGAATTCACATTTAGCTAGTTTTATGATTTCATCAATCTTGCTTTGTGAGACTTTTCAGTCTATTGCATAGCTTAAATTATCCATAATAGTTCAGTCAAATACACTTGGTTCTTGAGTAAGGTATCAGACAGATTTGTAATAGCTTTTTAGTGAAACTTCTCTCAAATCTTGTCAATCTATACTTATAATTCATGAGTCTTGTTTGATATATTGTGAAATAATTTTTACTAGAGTAGTTTTTCAACCTCAACTATTTCAAACTAGAGCTGTAATTTTTCATCCTACAATTTCCAAACTAAAATCATCAAAAATCTTTTTATCTTCTTGGTATCAAAAAGATAGATTTTTTACTAGTATGTCTCATTTTTTGTATTTGAAATCTAGTCATTTATTGTAACCATGAATTTTTGGAGTAGTATCAAAAAAATCCCAGAGTTTTTCTATAGAAGTAAAACTATGTGTGAAGTCTTTGTAAAAAGTCATAGATTTAGAAATCGCTGAATCCAAAACTGTAAACACTCAAAATATTCATATAAATGTAGAAAAATCAGCTTTTCACTCCAATATTTTCAGTCATAAATACACCAAGATAAGGTATTTTGCCCAAGTCAGAAATCATTCTGGTACTCTGAAAAACAACTGTATATATTTACTCATTTTTAAACTACATTTTTCTAGTTCTACACAATTATCATCTAGTTTATCTACTTCGTGATTTATCTTTGATGTTTGAAGTATTTCAAACTTTGACATGATTATTTTAACTAATTGTTTAGTGTAGATATTCCAGATTTCTTGTCTATTTCTTCTTTCTTTTATGGTAAAACTATTTATATAAGCTCACAAAATATGTAAAAAAATATAGATTATAAGAAAGATTATTCAATAAGCTATATTTACTTTAAAAATAGTATAAATGGAAAACAAAAAAGCTACTGCTACAAGGATTCAGTTCAAAAGTAATTGGTCCAATTGCAGTGACCAAGTATCCATTCATTTATCTATTATAGAAATCATTTTTCATGTTCATACTTTTTCAGTTTCAGTATTTCATAATCTTACAAAATTTTTAAGATAATCTCTGTGTATAATTCTTCTGTATGCATTTACTGTATATACCCGTCACCATGTTCTAGTGTAGTAATAAAATATTTCAAAAACTACATTGAAAATCGCATAGATAATAACTAGATTTATAAAATGTTCTTTGTCATGATTTTCGATAAAATAAACCAATTTTTGTATAAAAAATACATGATAAATTGTTCAAAGTCACCACAAAAAATAATACACACTTGCTCTAAGAGTGATGTATTTGTTTTTAATCATTGGTTCTAAGAATCTTTTTACTTTGTTCATTTTATATATTTATTATTTTTTTTATGATAACAATTTTCGCTTTATTTACAATAAAAAAAGTAGAATGTTTTTTTACATTTGAAATGATTTATAGGCATAATCTAAATTTTGGTGGAGAATTTTTCTAATCCCTCCCCCTGCGGGTACTCCCTTTTAAAAAGGGAGAAATTTTATAAGTGCAATTTTATAGTTTTTAAAACGTCATTAACATTATTTTTAA
>JAQTXG010000002.1 GCA_028688895.1 Candidatus Altimarinota bacterium
CTCAGAATACTCAAGTACATGCTGTTGTGATAATAGCTGTATCTCAGGTAAAACTCCAATTTTCAATTATACCGTCTTCTATTTTTAAAAATACTGTCAAAGCATCTCAACATAAATCATTTTCTTCAAAATGACTAATAGTATGATTTTCCATTTCAAACTTATTAAATGGATTTTTTGAATAGTAGGTTATTGTTTCATTATACATTTTCTATATTTTTAGTTTCATTATTATTAATCTCCTCTTTTTTTTCATCATTGTTTTCAGTAGAATCACTGCATTTTGAGTTAGATAGTTTATTTGCCTTGCATTCTTTTATTTCTTCTGATAAAGATAATAGTGCTATAGTAGTTATAATTGCACTACACATAAGACATAGTGGACAAAATGCTCCTATATTAAATGTTTCTTGGAATATAAAATAACCATTAAACATCATACCACCAAATCACATAAACATAAGTATTTTTGTAGGTTTTCTGATTTTTCCAAGTATTCAAAGTATTGCTACTAAAAATATAATAGGATAAACAAACAAAGCAATAACTGGAAAAGGTATTCCATATATTTGTGATAATGGATTTGATAAAACTGCTGAACATGAAAGAGTTTCATTTATATCACAAAAACTTCATCATTGTTCTATATTTCAAGTAGGAAGAAAATACATACTTTGAGATTCATGTACATTGAAAATCCAATCATAACTCAAATAAAATGCATTTATAAAAGCTATTACTGATATTATACTAATTATTATTAATTTGGTTTTTTTAGTCATTTGTTATTTTTATAAATTATACAGGTTTAATATATCTATTTTTCTTTTAAATTCAAATTATAAAATCTTGTCTAATATTTCGAAAAATCTATCTATATCTTCTCTAGTATTATATATATACAAACTCATTCTAGAAGTATGGGCTACTCATATTTTATTTAAAAAAGGATGAGCACAATGCATACCTGACCTGATACAAATATTGTTTTCAGCCATTATATCAGCTACATCATGAGAATGTATTCATTCTATAACAAAACTAAATACTCATACTCTATTCTCAGATTTTGTACTTCAGATAAGTTTTACAGATTTTCTCAATTTAAATTTTTCGAGTGCATATTCAACTAAATCATTCTCTATTTCCTCTACTTTTTTAAATCATCAAATACTTTCTATGTATTCTATGGCTTTTAATAAACTGACAGCTCAAGTCAAGTTTGGGGTACCTGGTTCAAATTTGTTTGGTAATTTTGAATAAGTAAAACTACATTCATCTACTTTTCATATAGCACCACCTCATGAAAAAACTGGTGTTAGTTTTTCTAGTAACTCAGTTTTTCACCATAGTACTCATATACCAGCATCTGCCAAAATCTTGTGTCATGTAAAAAATATGAAATCTGCATTTAATTTTTTTACATCTAGTTTGAAATGTGGAATACTTTGCGATGCATCAATTACAAATAATGTATCATCTCTCTTGATTTTTCCTACTCTTTCTAAATCAAATACTTGTCATGTAACATTTGAAACATGAGTCAAGGAAATAACTTTTACTTTTTCATCATATTTTTTTGTAAAATCATCAAAATCTAAATCATAGTTTTCATCTACATTTATATATTCTATCTCTATACCTATCTCATCTTTCAATATCAACCATGGTACTATATTGGCATGATGTTCAACTATACTCAGTAAAACTTTGTCTCATTTTTTCAAAATATGACTCAATCTAAGTGATCAAGTCAATATGTTTGATGCATATGTAGAATTGTATGTATATATTATTTCCTTGTAATCATCTGCTCATATCATATCTGCGACTTTTTGTTTTGAATCCACATACATTTTTTCAGATTTTGTCGCTATACTATACATTCACCTGTGAATGTTTGAATAACAATTGTCTAAATAATACTTTATTCATTCTATTACCATTTTTGGTTTTTGAGTAGATGATGTAGAGTCTAAAAATATTAATCATGGATTGTTCTCAAAAATCGGGAAATCTTTTTTTATGTTCACTTTTTTTTTGTTAATAATGTAATCCTCTCTATTTTATCTTTTTTATGATATTTTCAAATAATTCTTTGTAAAAAGCTTCATCTATCATGGAAATACACTTAAACATATTTGATATGTAGCTTTCTATCATCATTGATAGAGCATTTTCTTTTCATATTCATCTAGATCTTAGATAAAATAATTTTTCATCGCTAATTCTCTCTATCTTGCAAGCATGAGATGCTTTTACATCATTGCTTCTTACAAGTAATGTAGGTATTCATTTTACTTTTCATGTATTTCATAGAAATATATTTTCTTCTATTAAATTTGCATCTACTTTTTCTATGTCTTTTTCTATTTGAATTATTCAATCTAGATCTATAAATCAATCTTTTCATACAATTGATATAATATGAATATCTGACTTTGTGTTACTGGCTTGCAATATAGAATGAATTTTTGATTTAATGTTTTCTCAGTTTTTTGAAAGTAATAAACATCTAACTGACAATGTAGAAAATGCTTTGTTTTGCATAAAATTGATATCAAAATCTCATCTATTTTCTAGTACTCAATAATACTCTACTCTAGAGTTTTCTCATATATCCATCTGTATTCTATGTGATAATACATTTTCAAATAAAGAATTGGTTAAGAAAAAGTCATCAAAAATAACTACTATTAAATTGTCTCAAATAGTTATTTTTTCAGAGTTTAGTTCTGATAATTTGTAAAATCAGTTTTTTGTTATATTCATTTTTTAAACTTATTTTTTAAATCTTTTAATTTATTTATATCTATTTTTGGCTTCTTTTTTTCTCAGAAACTAAAACTACTACCACATCCACATCTATCTTTTACTTGTTCGTTTGAAAATATGTAGCGAACTTTTTCTTTTCAAGTATGGTCAGCTGTAATTGTCTTGGTGATAATAGATCACTTGAATTTGTCTGCATCTTTTGTTTCTACATAGACATCAAAAGGACTACTTTTAAGTTCCAATTTCGATAACTCATCAGTGATTTCAAAATCCTCTTTTATATTTACTTTTGTACCACTACATCAGGCATCGTAAAAATACACAAGTATTTTTTCTACTTTTCTATTTATTAAATCTAGAACTGTGCTTTTGTCTAATTTCATATTGACTTTTTTTATTATATATTTATTATTAACTTACATTCAAAAATGGAGGAAAAATAATGAAAAGAAATATTTTTAATAATATTTTATCTATTTTCAATAGACTATTAAAAATAATAGTATTTATTGGAGGTGCATTATGTGTAATAAAAACTATATTTGTTATTGTAATGCTTGGAATGCATACTCTACAATATGGATTTATCTATACAATGCCTAAAGTTACCTTGATATCTTTATATTTACTATTGAGTATAGGATTTATAAAAATGTACAAAATGATTGAAAAATAAAAATTAGTCCTTATATATTTTATTGCAATATTGCAAGTAAAATTGTATATTAGTTTTTTGAGATTTAATTCTCTTTTAATTAGCTACTTTTGTAGCTTTTTTTTGTCTAAAATCCTCACTCAAACTCCATAGCAATGAGTACATTCATCTCACTTGCATATTCTAGTGGTAATTCTTTCATTATAGGTGACAGAAATCCATTTACTATCATAGCTATAGCTTCGTCTTCTTTTATACCTCTAGACCTCAAATAAAAGAGTTCTTCTTCACTTATTTTTCAAGCTGATGCTTCGTGTCAGACAATAGAATCACTATTTCAGACATTTATCGTAGGTATTGTGTCTGATATAGAAAAATTGTCTAAGAGTAATGCGTCACAGTCTATCTTGGACACTGCTCAAATTGCACTTGGCTTAATGTCTATTAATCACCTGTATGTCGATATTCATCATCATTTTGACAATGACTTAGACAATATGTTACTAGAAGTATTTTTTCATATATGAATTACTTTTGAACCTATATCTTGGTTTTGATTAGCATTTGCAAATGCAAGTCATAGCATATCAGTTTTACTATTATCTCATAAAAGTACACTACATGGATAAAGCATAGTTACTCATGATCACATATTTCATCCTACCCATTCCATATATCAATTTTCTTGTACTATTGCTCTTTTTGTATTTAGGTTATATGTGTCTAGGCTCCAGTTTTCTACTGAACTATATCTCATAGAAGAATTTTTGCCTACAAATATTTCTACAGCTCATGCATGAAGTGAATTTTCGTCGTATTTTGGTGCACTGCATCATTCTATATAATGAGCTTGTGATTCTTCTTCTAATATAATAATTGTGTGTTCAAATTGACCTCCTGATTTTTTGTTCATTCTGAAATATGATTGTAGTGGTTCTGATATTTTGACTCACTTTGGTACATATAGAAATGTACCTCCTGACCAAACTGCATAATGGAGAGCTGCAAATTTGTGGTCACTAATAGGTATAGATTTAGTGAAATATTTTTTAATCAATTCTGGATATTTGTTGACAGCTATAGTAGTATCATCAAATATAACTCACTGGTCTACTAATTCTTGTTTCAAACTATGATAAACAACTTCACTATCGTATTGTGCTCATACTCAAGCCAGAGATTTCTTTTCTGCTTCTGGTATACCAAGTCTATCAAAGGTATTTTTGATATTTTGAGGGACATCATCCCAACTCTTATTTGCTCAAGCTCATTCAGGTTTAGCAAAATAATAAATCTCGTCTAAGTCCAACTTAGACAAGTCTGGTCACCAATTTGGCATCTGCTTTTCCTGAAATATTTTTAATGCTTTAAGTCTAAGTTCTAGCATCCAATCTGGTTCGTAGTTAGACAAACTTATTTGTCTAACAACTTGCTCGTTTATTCATTTCAATATCTCATTTGAATACGTTATATTGTCATCTTGGAAATTCCAAGTGTCAGAAACTGATATAGTTTGATTTTTATTATTTGACATTTAATTATTTTATTTTATATTAAAGATAGTACTATTGATAACAAAGGAGAATGGTATGAATGCAAATACTTATTTGTTGAAAGTTACATTTTGCGAAGGTACGAGAAGGGATAATTCAGTACTCAGGAAAATAAAGCTAGCAATTAATCACGGATTGAGTGATTATGACTTAAAAGAAAAAATCAAATCGGAAATAGGATCTGAAAGAAAGATCACTATTGTTGCTAGAAAAAAAGTAAAAAAATGATTGCCTAAAAAGTCTTTGACTTATTTGTAATTTATTTATAATGTGATTTCCTTTAACTAGATAGGAGCGGAAATGCTGGATTTGATTAAATCTAAGGTTCCTTTAATTGTTACCATTATTTTAATGATTGTATTGTATAGCCTGTACGGTTGAACACTACAATGCATTTGAAATATGTATTTTTTTAATATGCCATAGTACTATGGCATATTATTTTTTTATAAATCCTTGAATCATTTGTCTTTGATTTCTTCTACCAATTCATTTCATCATTCTCTAATTATATTTCAATCTTTCATAACATATACTTTGTCTACATCTATGTAGTCTAGTATTTTGAAGTAATGTGTGATAATAATCAAAGTATTATTTTCACTACTCAATTGCTTTAGCATTTCAGCTATTGTTCTAAATGCATCTAAATCCAATCAACTATCTATTTCATCTAGTATGATGTATTTTGGTCAAATGAGTTTCATTTGTAATATTTCTATTTTTCTCTTTTCTCATCCACTAAATCATACATTTAACTCTCTGTCTAAAAATCTATCATCTATATGTAATTCTTCTAAATATTTTTTTATAAATCTTTTGAATATAAATGGTGATAGTTCTTTTACTTCTGTGCTAGTATTTTTTAAATGAATATTATATATAGTTCTCAGGTATTCACTTAGTCTAATCCCCTTTATTTCAGGCACATTTTGAAACGAAAGAAACAATCAAGCTTTGCTTCTATCTTCAGGTGATAATTCCAGTAGATTATTTCAATCAATTTGGATTTCTCAACTAATGTATTCATATTTTGGATGTCACATCAAAAAAGCAGAAAGTGTAGATTTTCCACTTCAATTTTTTCATAGTAGACAATAGTTTTTTCAGATTTCAAAATCTATACTTACTCATTTCAAAATCTCTTTATCAGCTACTCAAACTTTTAAATCTTTTATTTGTATCATTTTTATTAATAATTGTTAAAACATTACTAATTTAGTAATATTTTAATAAAAAGCAAGTTTTTTTATATACACATATTATACACATTGTTTTTAAATAGACAAGTGTTAATAAAATGTTAAAAAGTCTTATTTTTTTGCTTTGTATACGACAACTTATTTTGGACAACTTGTCTAGACAATTATACAAACTAGTTTTGACAAGTGTAAAAAAAAGAATAAAACTATATTGTAATTTTGCTATAAATAAAGATAAAAATACAAGTATTAACATTTTTTTAACATTTGACTTAGATGAAAACTGATTTGAAAGAAATTGAAAATAGACATATTTCTGTCCTATTAAATGAATTGGTTGATTCTATAAGTATAAATAATAAGAAAAAAAATGTAATTGTAGACATGACATTGTGAATGTGATGACATGCAAGCAAGATTATAGAAAAGATGAATAAGTGAGATATATTTATTTGATTTGATGCTGATATAAAAAACCTAGAAATGGCAAAAATCAGATTAAATAAAATAAATAAAGATGATAAAGTAGTAATAATCTTGATAAATTCAAATTTTGTGAATTTGAAAAAAGAGTTATCTAAAAAAGGTATAGATAGTATAACATGAATTTATTATGATTTATGATTGTCTTCCCTACATTTGGATGAAGCTGGCAGATGATTTAGTTTTATGTTGGACTGACCTCTAGATATGAGATTAGATAAAACAAGATGAAAAACTGCAGCTGACATAGTAAATGGATATACTCAAGCAGAATTGAGAGAAATATTTCTAAAATACTGAGAAGAACCTTGAGCAAATAAAATAGCTTCAAAAATAGTTGATGCTAGAAAAACAAAAAAATTTAAAACTACAAAAGATCTAAGTGATGTAATCTGATGAATACCAAAAACAAAATCAAGGATTTTCCAAGCAATTAGAATAGAGGTAAATGAGGAATTAAAAAACCTGGAAACAAGCTTAAATGATGCTATAGATTTACTAGAACTATGATGAACAATATTTGTTATTAGTTTTCATTCACTTGAAGATAGGATAACAAAAAATATATTTAAAAATGAAACAAGAGACTGTATATGTCGTGATATAATATGTTCTTGTTGACATAAAAAATCGTTAAAAATTTTGACAAAAAAACCAATCATTCCCTCAGATGAGGAAATCAAGAGCAATTCTAGAAGTAGAAGTGCCAAAGCAAGATGTGCAGAAAAAATCAAATAATCCTAATTCTTAACCTACTTGTTAAACCGTGAATTCAACAATAATTAATAAAAATATAAAAAGAACTTTTTCATCTAGCAGAAAAAAAGAAAAAGAACAATTCAATTTTTGAATAACTTCTACTTATATAGCTCTATTATCATTGATATGCATGTTACTTTTGTATTATGTTTGGATACTAAACGTAAATGCTACTAAGGGGTATAATATAAGAGAATTAGAAATAGAGAAAAAAAATCTACTAATGGAAAAAGAATTACTAGATGTAAAAATAGCAGAACTAGAAAGCTTGTCTACAATACTAAAAGATGATGATTTACAAAATATGGAAACTATTCAAGAACCTAAGTATTTAGTGGTGAAAGATGATGTACAATATGTGTATAATGATTAAAAAATCCTGATAAACAGGATTTTTTTGTTTATTCAAATTGAATAATAATTTTTTTTTTATATAATCATACAATAATGAAAAATAAATTATTCATTATTCACTATTAATTTTTCATTAATTATGATGCCTGAAGCACTAAAAGAATTGATAAACTCTATTGGTTACCTACCCTGAATCTGAGAAAAATCTGCGACTAAACTAGCTTTTTTTTTACTGAACTCAAATAAGAATTATGTGGAAAAACTGAGTAATAATATGTTAAATATAAAAAATAAAGTACATTTTTGTAATATATGTCATAGTTTGACTGATATAAATAGAGATATATGTAATATATGTAGTTCTGAATCTAGAAACAAATCTATGATAGCAGTTGTTGAAGAATATTTGGATATGCTGACTCTGGAAGAATCAGGATGATATAACTGAACATATCATATACTCGGATGAGTAATATCACCAATAAATTGAGTATTTATTTGAGACTTAAACTTTGAGCAATTATTTAGAAAGATATCTGATTTTGACTGAAAGCTGGAACTAATACTAGCTACAAACCCAAATATAGAATGAGAAGCTACAAGCTCTTATATAACTGAAGAAATAGAAAAAAGATGACTAAAATACAAGGTTAAAATCACTAGATTATCTAGATGACTTTCTAGTGGTTATATAGAATATGCTGATAATATAACTATTGTAAACGCATTGAAAGAGAGGAAGGAAATATAGTATAAATATCCCTATCCTGAATCCTTTCCCTTCATATGAAGATAAAGTGGCTGCAGTTAGAAATAAAGAAATAATCCTAATATAAACTCTTCATATTGAATTCATTATTCATTATTCATTATTCATTAATAAAATATTATGTGAGAATTTGCACCAGCATGATCAAATGCTAGAATGACTGCTGCACAAGTCAGAAAATATGTTGCAGATATGAAAAAAGCTCAAGAAATAGCTAAAGCTAAGCTTGAAAAAGCTAAAAATAGTTGAGAATTGGAAAAAGATAAAAAGGAATTAGAAAAACTTGAAAATATGCTTGATGAATTATAAGTAGCTCTGCTAGATTCACATATATAAAAAACATATTTTTATTCATATGAAGGTATTTTACAGAGGACATTATAAAAGGTTTAGAATAAATTCTAAACCTTTTATTTAATATGTTTTTTAACTATATTATGTATTACTTTACCTACTTTATCAAAACTATGTCTGACAAATGTGTGTTCATGTAATAAATCTGCTTCTATTACTTTATATGATTTTCAGTTGAAATGCTCCTCATGTCTTACTTTTACTGGTTTTTTCTTTTCTAGTGAAAAGTATTTATCTGACATCTTTTCTGAAATGTAACCATCGTTTATAACTACAAAATCAAGCACGTTTTCTCAAAGGTATTTTTCTATTACATCTACAAAATCAATTGCTTCAAAATCAGTTGTTTCTCCTGGTTTAGTCATCAGGTTACAGAAATATATTACTTTTGCTTTTTTATTTCATGCAATAGCTTCTTTTATACCTTTTACAAGTAGATTTGGAATGATCGAAGTATACAAATCTCAAAAAGCAATAATTATCAAATCTGATTTTTCTAGTGCTTTTATAGCCTTTTCATTTGCTTTTACTTCTGGAGTAAGATATGCTGTTTTTATAGGAGAAGATTTTTCATTTAGATTTAAGTCTATATTAGTTTCTCATTCTACTATAGTACCATCATTTAGCTCTACATTTAGATTTGATAACTCTAGTGTAACAGGTATTACTCTCCCCTTTACTCTAAACATCTTGCATATTTGCTTCAATCATTTATCAAAATTTCATGTTATATCAGCCATAGCAGTTATTAGTAGATTTCATAGATTGTGTCATCATACTGAACAATTTTTGACATATCTATAATCAAACAATTTCTTAACTAAATCGTGTTCACAAGATAAAGCCATTACTGCTCTTCTCACATCTCCTGGAGGTAATATTCAAAACTCTTCTCTAAGTACTCATGTAGATCATCCACTATCACTCATAGAAATAATAGCAGAAATATTGTAATCTTCGTTATCTCTGATACTAGAAAGTATTCAGTAACTACCATTTCATCAACCTATCGTCGTAACTTTTATCTTTTTATTTGCATTCATAGTATAAACATTATTTTTCGATATTTTATATTTAAGTGATTATATATTAAAAGTAAATAAAAGCTAATCAATTTTTAATAAAATAGTAAGTATTCCCAAATTTTTTTATTTTCTAAACTCCAACTGATTTGTTAGATAATTTATATCATCTTCTCAACCGTAATTAAAATGTAATTTTATCCATTTATCATACAAATTGTATCCTGTATTTTCTGACAGTGAATTTAAATTGTGTGTTCTAGAATTGTCTAGACAATTCATATCATTGAAATCTGAATTCATATCTAAAAAAGTATCTGAAACATCTATATTATTTCAAAAATAATCCAAGATATTTTCTACTATTTTTCTGACTTTATTTTTCGTATAGTCAAATGGTCATACTTCTAGTCACCATTTAGATAATATGATTGCAAACATCTCATTTCATGCAAAAAGTTCATGAGTTATTTCTAGATGTGAATCCAATTTATCTGCAAAATCTACTATTTGAAACTCTATTCAGTCTTTGTTTTCCACTTTTAAAAGTATTTCTTTGTAATCATTTTTTTCTGATATATTTTTATAGTTTTCATATAAAATATCTATAGCATTTTCACAATCCTTTTCGTATTCTTTTAGTTTTGATTCTGAGAATTTTTCCTTATCCATAGCTAAAAAATCACCCGTAATTATCTCAGCGTCATCATGAAATCTAGCCATTTCTCTGACTAAATCTATATCTATATTTATTTCTGAATTTTTCATCAAAAAATCAGCTACTTCAAAAGCTATCCATTCTACTCTTTTAGAATGGATTTTTAGATTTGGTCTATAGTACATCGGTGTGCATGGACTTCATTTGTAACGAAATACTTTGCTAAGTTCTTCGTCTCTGGATAATAGATTCATATACTAATATTAATAATATTACAAAAACCATTTTACTAAAACCTTACTAAATTCATAAAAGTCTTTTGGGCAGTGTACTATATTATCACATGGTACATCAACTATTTTACCAATAGGAAAATCAAAATCATCAAATTGCTTATCTCTAAATATATACCTAATTGAATCTTCTCTACATTTCATAGGCCAATAACTATTTCATTTAAGATAATCAGCTTTATTTATTGCATCATTTCATTTAACTATTAAAATTATAACTTTTTGATTTGTATATAACTTTTTATTTATCTCTATAGCTTTATTTATATCATCTTGCCCTAAAATTTTTCATAGTTTTTCATATTCATCTCTATACAAATATTCGATGTCATCTCATAATAATATGACTTCTCTTTTATCTTCTATAGTAAATCAATTTTCTATTATATAATCCTCTATTTCTTGGTAAATTAATTTTCAATTATCTGATTTTCTAGATAAGCTACTAGGTTTTAATATGAAAAATGTATAATTTGATTCATAATATTTTTCTAATAAATTATTAAACTTATCCTTGTATCAAATTTTTCTTGGATTTTCATAATCACTTCATTTTTTGTAAAACTTTATAATATCAGAAAATCATAAACTTTTAAATATAACTCAATTTATTTCAATATTTTCTATATTTTTTGTAAAATCAGCTATTTTAGTAGCTAATTCAAGGGAATGAATAGATAATTTTGCTCAATCCTTAAATAATCTAACAGAATTATGATCAGTAAGTTCACAAGTTATTTCTTTTTCGTCTTTAAATAATTCTATGATTTTACTATAATTCTCTTCTTTTGTAATCAAATCTATGTCTCAAACTACTATATTTTCATCTCAAGAGTAATATAAATATGATAATGAACCATATAAATAAATATTTATTCAATATGGTTTTATTTTTGAATCAAAATATTTGTAAAATTCTAGTAACTTTTCAAATGTTTCATTGTTTATTACTTTAAATTTAGACATATTTTTAAATTATATTATAATTATTTTGATAAATTTAATACATAACTACTAATACACTTTTGTAGATCTAATAATAATGATAAATCCTTTCAATCTATTTTTGTTCTATCCATAATAAAATATGATGATAATTAATACTTATATATCTCTTTATTTATAACTAGTTCTAACTCTTCTTCTTTGAATTCTAAAAAATTTGAATTCATAAAATCTATATAAGTTTTAATATCATTGTCAGATTTTTCAATACTTTCTATATATTCTTGTCTATTTTTAAAATAAACAATATTTACATTATTCAAAGTGTATAAGAACCATAAATTTTGTAATAATCTAGCAGTTCTTCCATTTCAATCTACAAAAGGATGAATTTTTACAAAATCTAAATGTAATAAATATCAAAATTCTAAAACTTTTTCAATATCATTCAAATCAATTTTTTCATACAAATCAATATATTTAACTATAAAATCATTCATTAAATAACTTACTTTTTCATACCTTGGTAAAACAGCCCTAGAAAAAGCAATTCTTACATTTTGTTGTCTATATATTCAAGCCCAGTCATCGTTAATATTATTAAGTAAAAAAGAATGTATTTTTAAAATATTATCTTCTGTAAATATATCTGAAAACTTTTTCTTAGATTTTTCAAATCATGAAGATAAATCAAAAATGAAATTAAAAGCATTTTTATGATTTATTACTTCAAAATGTTCTATTAAGCTATGTTTAGGGATTGTTTGTCATTTCAAAACTAAACTAGTTTCCTTTTCGCTTAGAGTAGTTCACTCAATAGCATTTGAATTATAATTGTATTTCACATCCAAAAAATCTTTAATAGACTTTTGCATAATTTTATCTAGTGGCAAAAAAGCATTAAATTCTTTTAGTTTTTTTATTAGTTTAGTTTTCATAAAGTTTATAAATTATATATTGAAATGATTATATTTAAAAAGTAAACAAAAGCCAGTTTTTATAAGCTTATCCAATATCTTTTTTTCAAATTTTTTCTTGCACAATTGAAACTAATTCATCATGTATCTTATCGTTTGATGCTATATATCATTTTATTTCTCAATCATATGCTTGTTCATTTCAAAATACATCAGTCATTTTTCATCATGCTTCCTCTACTAGTATCTTGAGACTTGCTCAATCATGAGCAGTATTATGTGGAAATAATACTGCATCAATTTCTCATGCACAAAGCATAATTCCACCATATAATACACTACAAAATTGGAAGTATTTGATTCATTTTGAGCTTAAATTTTTCACTACATCTGATATATCATATATAGCAGTAGAAAAAAATTCTCAAGAAATAATAGTATTTCAATCAATTTTTGATTTATTATTTACAGTTACTCTTTCTCCATTTAAATATGTTCATTTTCACTTTTCTCATATGAGTAATCTGTCCATATATGGATCATAAATTACTCATGCTATTGGTTCTCATCTATATACCAAGGCTAGAGAAAAAGTAGAAATAGGAAAACCACAAGAAAAAGGTATAGTACCGTCAATAGGGTCACATACCCATAAATAGTCAGAATTATTTTCAAAATTACTCTCTTCTTCTCATTTGAGATCATGTGTTGGAAAGTATTTTTTCAATTCTTCTATGACTAATGTATTGATTTTTTTATCTGTAATTGTTACAGGAGAAAAGTCAGACTTCATCTGTTTTTTCATTCACAGTTTGAATTCTGACTTGATAATTTCTCAACTTTTTCTGGCTATGTATTCTAGGAATTGTAGGTATGTCATGATAATGTTTTTAAGAATTAACCAATTTTTCCAATTCTAATATCATTTCTTCTTTTGATAAAATACTAGAATCTAAAGTTAAAATGTCTTCTTTTTTAGTATCAATATATTCGTTATAAATCTCTATAAATCTGTCTAGTGATTTATTTGAAACTTTTCATCAATTAATCTCTACGTCTTTTAATCTTTGTAAAAATCTTTCTTTCAAAATCTCTAAAGGTGCTTCTAAATTTATTTGATAAACTTTTATATCTAATTCTTTTAAAAATGACTCTAGTTTATTAAAAATATATGGTGATTTTCATTCATATATAATATTCATTTCATTTTTTATAGCTGTTTTTGCTAATGAAACTAACATCTCATCCAATGTATTTAAATATGAATTATTTTGATTGTTGTAATCAGAAATCAACCACTTGATTTTATCAATGTTTAAATGAAACATATTGGATGATTTTTCTAGCATAGATTTTACAAGTGTACTTTTTCATGCACAACTTGATCAATATAAAAAAATTGCTTTTGTCATTTTTAAATAAAAATTTATTTAACTAAAACTGCCTTTATTCTCCTAACTCCTCTACTACTAGATTCTTCTTTTTGTATTACAAATCTTCACATATTTTGAGAGTTTTCGATGTGTGGTCATCCACATAATTCTTTACTGTAAACTGTTCAGTCTGCTCATACCATAGAGTATACTTTTACAGTTTCTGGGTACTTTTCCCAAAAACTTCACTCTACACCAGATGCTTTTGCATCTTCTTTTGGCACATTTGTAACTGAAACAGTTAATCCTGATGCAATTGCTTCATTTACATATGCTTCTACTTTGTCTAGTAAATCTTTTTCTATTTTGTCATCGTTATTGAAGTCAAATCTAAGTCTTTCTGCTGTAATATTTGAACCTTTTTGATGTACATGAGGTCATACGAATTTTCTAAGACCTGCCAATAATAAGTGAGTAGCAGAATGAAGAGCTGTTGTTTCTTCTCAACTATCAGCTAATCATCATTTAAATTTTTGCTCTGCTCATGCTCTAGAAAGTTCTTGGTGTTTAGTTTGTGCTATATTAAATCAGTCTATATCTACTTTTAATCATTTTTCTTGTGCTAATTCTACTGTCATTTCTAGTGGAAAACCATAAGTATCGTATAATTTGAATGCTTTATCTCCTGAAATTGTATCTACTTTGTTCCCTGTTCTTTCAAATGCTATTTGGAAACCTCAAATCAATTTATCAAATTC
The DNA here is from genome assembly GCA_028688895.1 of Candidatus Altimarinota bacterium. GTDB lineage: Bacteria > Patescibacteriota > Gracilibacteria > BD1-5 > UBA6164 > UBA6164. The sequence goes on from JAQTXG010000002.1 coordinate 14,871, forward strand.
TTTTAATCCTTTTTCTAATGTTTCACCGAATTGTTTTTCTTCTCTAAGTATTTCATTTACTATTTCTTCTTCTTTTTCTATCATATGAGGATATGCATGTCATAGTTTTTCTACTACTTGAATAGCTACATTGTGCAAAAAATCTCATTTAAATCATAGTTTGTATGCTTGTCTGATAGCTCTTCTGATAAGTCTTCTAAGTACATATCATTGATCAACATTACTAGGTAATACTCAATCACTTATCATAATAGTTGCAGTTCTAGCGTGATCTGCAATTATTCTGATAGATTTCATTGTAGTTTCATTGTAATCTACTCCTATATTTTTTGATATTGAATGAATAATACTATTAAAAATATCAGTATCATAAACAGTTTTTACACCATTAAGAGTAGCTGTGATTCTTTCTAGTCACATACCTGTATCTACATTTTTATTTGGTAATTTCACTAAACTACCATCTGGTAATCTATTGAATTCCATAAATACATTGTTCCATATCTCCATCCAGTTTTTTTCATCATTTCACACATTTGATCATGCTGGTGGAAATTCACTAGCTCATACCCAGTAAAATATTTCTGTATCTGGTCCACAAGGTCCAGTTGGTCCTGCAGCCCACCAATTTTCTGATTTAGGTAAGTATGATATTCTATCAAGTGGCATACCTTGCTCAGCCCATATAGTAGCTGATTCTTCATCTCTAGGAGCATCTTCATCTCATTCAAATACTGTTACTGCTATCTTTTTTGGGTCTATATTTAACCATTTTGGACTAGTAAGTAATTCGTATGACCATGCTATAGATTCTTTTTTGAAATAATCTCAAAGTGACCAATTCCCAAGCATTTCAAAGAATGTTAAGTGTGTATTGTCTCATACATCATCTATGTCACCTGTTCTGATACATTTTTGAGAATTTGCCAATCTCTCTCCACTAGGATGTTTTTCTCACAACAAATATGGTACTAGTGGCTGCATTCAAGCAGTGTTAAAAAGCACTGTTGGGTCATTTTCAGGTACTACTGGAGCACTTGGAACTACTACATGTCATTTAGAAGCAAAAAACTCTAGATATTTTTCTCTAATATCTGCACTATTGTATTTCATATTTTTAATTTTAATTGTTAAAGAAATTGGCTTTATTCTAGCTAAAATGTACAAAAAAACAAATTAATTTAGGCTTTTTGTAAATAAATATATAAAAAATAATCATTTATGTATAATAAAATATAGAGATTAATTTTACTTTTAAATCAAAGTATATATATTGCATATGCTTTAGTTTTTACTTTCATAATTAAAGTGAATCACATTTTATTATTTAACCTTGTATATTATGAAAGTATTAATAACTTTTCCAGTTTGGAAAGGTTATATTGTATCCTTTTCACTTAAAAAGAAGAAATTTGTAAGAAAAAGGAAGACAATATAAAAAGAGAGGTTTCGTACACCTCTCTTTTTAATAATCACATTTTACAACCATGTTTATTATGGAAGTTATATATATAATATAAAAATTCTATCTTTTTGTCAAAGTTTTCTTATTTTTTTGTTTTTAATAATAAATTATGTTAAAATAAATAAAATATATATTTATGTAAAAATATGCCAGAAAATAATGATTGATCTCAATTTAATGATTTAATATCTCAAGTTTCTAGTAATGAAATAGAAACTGAAGATAAATCTGTAAAAAGTGAAACTCTGCAACTCTTGTGAGATGCTAGAGGTATTATTGAATTGGCAAGTAGACAGTGAAAAGATAAAGAAGCAGAGATAAGACAAAAATATGAAAAAGTGAGACTTTGAATAATTGAAGCAACAAAAAATGATTTAAAAATAACTAGAGCTGAACTTAATTGATTGAAATCAGAAGTAGATAAAACAAATGAAAAAGTAGCTGATTTTTATGCACAAAATGAAGAAATGCTTAAATTGGAGCTAAATAAAGATATAGTTATAAAGACATTAAATAAATTGGTTACTCAAAAAAATTCTCAAGAAAATAGTAAAAGTTTAACAAATAATTCTCAATTAACTGTAAGTTTTCTAGATATAAATCCATCATTATTAAATGATATAAATGTATTAAAGGCTACTAGACCTGAATGAATGACTCTATTTCCTGAGGATATTTTGCATATACCAAACTCATTTTTTCAAAATGATGAAAACTTGAGCAAAGTATTAGAAATAACTAGCGGTGAATATAAATCTGCTCTAATAATGAAAGCATCAAAAGTACTTGGTGAAGAAAAACTAATAAGTCTCATATGAAAAATAAACTCTGAAAATACTCCAAAAACAAAATTGCAAGACAAAGATATACCTATCAATCTTTTAAAAAAAGATGATAAAAATGTAATGTGATTGAATGAAGATTGGAAAGAAATGCATCTAAATAAGATAAATGAAATAACTGAGGATGCTTTGGATAATATATTGAAAACAGATATAGACTGAAGAGATTTGGCTGATGAAGTGGAATATTACTTACAAAAATATAGTATAGAAAAAATACCTGATAAAACTTTGATTGATATATTAACTAGATTGAACCAAGAAGATGCTATTATTTATGTACCTAAAATGTTACTTGGTTTAGATAAAAAAATAAATGTAATTAATGAATTTTCAAGTAGAGTTGATCCTGCATTTATTAGATTTTTACCTTCTGAAATAGCTAAAAATAATGAAGTCCAAAAAAACTTTGTAGATGTAATAGCAAACTATGTACATATAGATAGTGATGTAGATTTTTTACTAGATTATCTAGAAATAGATGATTCTGAAATAGCAAAGTATTTTTATGATACTATAAAAAATATGTGAGGAGAAAAAGCTGATAAAGTATTTTCAAATTTTAAAATCAGAGAAAAAACAAGTAGAGTGATTTGAAGAAATGAAAATACTCAAGATCCTACAGTAAATGAAATGGTGAAAAAATTTGCTTCATATGAAAAATTATGAAGAGATTTAATAAATGCAGTAAAAGCAAATAAAGAAACTATTGAAAAAATAAAAAATGATAAATCAAGTTTGGAGATAACAGCATTGAATATCAAAGCAGAACTGGGGTTAAAAATAGAAGATCGAATAATGATTCATTTGGTAAGTGAAATAGTAGATTTAAATGATGATGATGTAAACTCTGAAAAATCTAGATGATTGATAGATAAATTGATTAGAGTTTGTTGAACTGAAGAAAAAGCAACACTTTTTATACAAAAAGTGAATAATTATAAAATAACAGAAAATGTTAAGAAAATAGAAGATATAAAAAAGAATATAGATAAAGATGGTAACTTGCTAAAAAATGTAGAAGTAGAGTTTGATAATTTTCTAATAAAAAAAATATATGATTTAAAAAAAGAAAATAAAGATAAAGAATATGATATAAATGATATTTCAAATAAAGCTATAGATGAATATCTAGAAAGTAGACAAGATTTAGGTCCAGAACAAAAAGATGGTTTAAGAGAAATTTTAAAAAAATTTGTATCTAATAAAAAATTAAAAAGCAATAATGATAATGGTATAAAATATACAAAAGCATTATCATGAGAAATATCAAAGGAAGAGTACAATAAATTGTCTCAAAGTAATTTTGAAAAAGCTTATGATTTTGAAGCAGAAAAAGAAATAGTAAAACAACAAGAAAAAATAGAAAATGATTATAGAATAAAAAATGGGTTGTGATGAAATAATAATGAATTAAATTATAGCTTACAATATGATTATAAAAAAGTAGAATGATGATATAGTTTGGTATGACAAAATTGAGAAACTGTTAAATGACTAGTTATTAGTGAAAAAGAGAAATTGTTAGCAGAAAAAAATCCAAAAGCGGCTGAGAATCTAGTAAATTTTTATGAAACACTTGATAAACTTTGATTAAATAGTATATGGAAATATAGAGAAGACATATCAAGTAGTATATGAGGTATAAATTGAGCAAGTTTGAACTATAATGATGATTCATTAGGACAAAATGAGTTGAAAATATTTCTAAATGCTATACTTGTTTCTGTTTGAGAAACTAAAATAGATATGTGAAGAGGTGTAGATGAATTTATAAATTTATTTAGAAATAAAAATGATTTTCAAGTAATATGAGAATGATATAAAAACAATACTAATAAAATATGATGATCAAAAATAGAGGAAAAATTTATGGAAAAATATGTATTATGATTTCCTAAATTTCAAAATACTGCTTTTGCTGATTCACTTTCTAAGCCTATTGTAAAAACATAAAAAAGAGCTATAAATAGCTCTTTTTATATTACTTCTTCATCTTCTTCTCATTCTCTTACTATTGAAGCTCTGACAATCATATCTCAGTCTTGTTTCAGTTTCGTCAAGATTACTCATTGAGTTACTCTTGATGTCTTTCTAATTCATCTCAGATTCATTCTAATAGTTTGTCATCATTTTGATATCAAAATAATATCTGAAGATTTTCTGTCTTCTTCACTCAGCATATTAGCAGAGACCAATTTACCAGTTTTTGCTGTTACAGCCATTGCTTTTACTCATGATCATCATCTTTTTTGATTTCTGTATTCTTCTATCAATGTAAGTTTTCACATACCATTTTCAGTAACTATAAATACATATTCATCTTCTTTTCTCACAATAGTTACTTCTACCACTTTATCAGTTTCTTTTAGCTTGATTCATCTCACTCATGAAGCTACTCTACCCATAGGTCTTACATCATCTTCTGAGAATTGGATGGCTTTTCACTCATTTGTAGCTATAAATATACTATCTTCACCAGTTGTAGTTTTTACCCAACTCAATTCATCGTCTTCTCTTACTCAAAGTACTTTCAATCAATTTGATCTAATACTTTTTACTTCTTGCATTTCTAATTTTTTGACAATACCTTTTCTCGTAACAAAGAATAGGTATTCTCATTTTTCTTTTGAAATATCCATAATAGCTGCTACTTCTTCACCTTTTTGTAATCAGATAAAATTGATTACTGGTTGTCATTTAGCTATTCTGTTTGTTTCTGGTATTTCATATGCTGGTAGTGTAAATACTCTACCTTGTGATGTAAAGTATAATAAATCACTGTGATTTTGAGTAGGAATAATCAATTTGATTTCATCATCCTCTTTTGATCATGTAGCTACTCATTTTCCTCATCTCCTTTGAGTTCTGAAACTGTCGTCTTTTAATCTCTTTATGTAAGAATTTTTAGTAAGTACTATAAATATATCTTCGTTTGGAATTGTATCTTTTGGATTAAATTCTCAGATTTTACCTGGTACTATTTGTGTTTTTCTTGCATCTCAAAATTTTTCTTTTACTTCGTCCAATTCTTCTATGATAATAGCAACTATTCTTTCTGGTTTTGCTAAAATATCTTTTAAGTCAGCAATAAGTATTAATTTTTCATTTAATTCATCTTCTATTTTTTGTCTCTCTAATCAAGCTAATCTATTAAGTCTCATTTCTAAAATTGCATCTGCTTGTATTTCTGAAAATTCAAAATTGGCCATCAATGCTACTTTTGCAGTTTCTTTTGTATCTGCTGCTCTAATTGTTTTGATTATTTCATCTATATGATCTAGTGCTCTTTTAAGTCATTCTAATATATGAGCTCTAGCTTCAGCTATTTTTAATTCATATATAGTTCTTCTCTCTACTACTTCTTTTCTGTGTACGATAAAAGCTTCTAGAAAATCTTTTAGATTGTACAATCTAGGTTGCATACCTCTTTCTCATAAACCAATCATATTGTAACCAAAACTAGTTTGAAGTGGAGTAAGCTTGTAAAGTAGGTTTAATACTTTTTTAGGAAATGCATCTTTTTTAAGCTCTATGATAATTCTAACTCAATCTTTGTTTGACTCATCTCTGATATCAGAAATTCAAACTATTTTTTTGTCTCTAACTAAATCAGCTATTTTTTCTATAAATGTAGATTTGTTTGTTTGAAATGGTACTTCTGAAATATGAATTATATTTCTCCCCTTTTTATTTACATCTATATTTGCTACTCATCTCATCTTTACTGATCATCTACCTGTAGAATATGCTGTCAATAATGCTTCTTTGTCATATACAATTCAACCTGTAGGGAAATCTGGTCATTTTACAAATTGCATCAATTCTTCAACAGTTACTTCTTCAGCGTTAGGTACTTTTAATAAGTACTCTGTAGCTTCTATTAGCTCTGTAAGATTGTGTGGTGGAATATTAGTTGCCATCCCTACAGCGATACCCATTACTCAGTTCATAAGTAAGTTTGGTATTCTAGTAGGCATTACTGATGGCTCTTGTTTAGTAGTATCAAAGTTATCTCTGAAATCTACTGTTTCTTTTTCTATATCGGCAAGCATAAATTCTGCCAATTTAGTCATTTTTGCTTCAGTATATCTGTAGGCAGCTGCACTATCTCAGTCCATAGATCAAAAGTTACCTTGACCATGTACTAGTGGATATCTAAGTGAGAAATCTTGCGCCATTCTAACCATAGCTTCATAAACAGAACTATCACCATGAGGATGATAATTTCAAAGTACATGTCAGACTACAGTAGCTGATTTTCTAAACTTTGCTGCTGATCTAAGACCTTGTTCATGCATAGAAAACATAATTCTTCTATGTACTGGTTTGAATCAGTCTCTAATATCTGGAAGAGCTCTAGAAACAATTACGCTCATGGCATAATCCAAATAACAAGTCTCCATTTCTTCTCTAATACTTCTGTTTGAATCTCATGTATAAATCATTCAAGTAGGTATTTCTAATCATGTTTGTTCTCATGTATTTTCATCTTCGTTTTCATCCTCTATTTCATTATTTAGGTTTTCGTTTTCTGACATTTTATATAGTTAGGAATTATTTTATTAAAATGAATTAGTATTTTTTGTTATTGAAACAATAAAAATATTATTTCAGACAATTTTATACAATATTCTAAATTTATATTTTGGTTCAACTATTTCTCTCATAAGTTCAAAATAAGGTTTTCACATATAAGGAAATAATCTTAAATTTTGTATTGTTTGATTTATTTTATTTATAACTTTTATTGCTACTATTCAATTATCTTCTGCAATGTATGAAAATATAAAATCTAAATTTTCATCTGCACTTTCTTGAAATTCTATATTATACATGTTCTTTCATCTTAGAATTTATTTTTTCATGAACTCTTGACCAAAAAACTTCTTCTGAGATAGTTTTTCATTCTTCAATATTTTTAAGTCATTTTTTTATACTTTCAATTTGCTCAAAAGTATAACCATCCTTTTTCATTCCTTCAATTGCTTCTTTTGATAACATAATTTTTTAGTTAAAAAGTATTTTTGTATTTAAATATTGAAACAATCATAATTGTTTGATTTTCTTCATCTATTTTGTAAATAATTGTAAATCTATGTTTAGAGTTTACTAATTTTCTATATTCTCAATAAAATTTTACTCATAAATATTTAAAATCTTTTAAATAGCTAATTGTATTTAATATTTGATTATAGACTTTTATTGCTACAAATGGAGAATCTAAATATATGTATGAAAATATATTTTTCATTTCCTCTCTAGAAGATTTTATGAATTTTATTTTATACATTTTTCTCTATTAATCATTATATTATTCATATCTGCTTTAACTAATTCCCAAAATTCTTCTTCTTTATAAAATTCTGCAGTTCAATTTTCTATACTTTCTATTGTATTTGAAATTTGTTTTATTTCTTCAAAACTTAATCAATCATTTTTTAATTCTTCAATTGCTTCCTTTGATAACATAATTTTTTATATTAAAAATTAATTACTAATAATATAATGATTTTGTCTAATTAATCAAGAAAAAAAGCTAAAAAACTATAAATCTGTTATAATTAAAATTTGATAAAAATTATGTGATTTTTATACTTTGCTTTACAAAAACTACAAAAAAAATAAACTAAGAAAAACTAATACATAATTATAAAATAATGAAAGCAATAATACTAGCAGCTGGAGAATGAACTCGTTTGAGACCACTTACAAATACTATACCAAAACCACTTATAAAAATATGTGGTAAGACTATTTTGGAGCACAATTTGGAAATAATGTATAAGTATTTGGATGAGATAATAATAATAGTAAAATATAAAAAAGAAAAAATACAGGAACATTTGTGAAATAACTATAAATGAGTAAAAATAGTATATAAAGAACAGTGAGAAGATAAATGAACATGAGCAGCTATCAGATGATTACAATCTGATACAGATGTGATTATAATAAACTGAGATACGATTTTTGATAAAAAAGATGTAGAAAAATTGATAAACTATGCTGGATTTTGAGTATTAATTAAAAAAGTTAATGATCCTGAAAAGTATTGAATTTTTAAGTTGGATTATAGATGATATATAAAAGAAATAATAGAAAAACCTAAAGAATATGTCTGAAATCTAGCAAATTTATGAATGTATAAATTTGATGCTAAAATAATTGAATTTGCTGAAAATATTCGTATATCAGCTAGATGAGAATATGAGATAACAGATGCTATAAATGATTTTGCAAAGTTGTTTCCTTTTGTTCCTTTTGAAATACAATGAGAATTTATCGATGTATGATATCCATGGGATATTTTAACATCTAATGCACATTTGTTAAAAGAATTGTCAAAATCTGAAATAAGATGAACAGTTGAAGATTGAGTAAATATTAAATGAAATATTATTTTAGAAGAATGAGCTGTTTTAAAATCTGGTACTTATATAGAGTGAAATGTATTTATAGGAAAAAACTCTATTATCTGACCAAATACATATTTGAGATGAAGCACTGTTATATGAGAGAATTGCAAAATATGAAATGCTGTGGAATTAAAAAATACTTGTATATGAGATAATTCTAATGTAGCACATCTGAGTTATATATGAGATTCTATTATATGAAACAATGTAAATATAGGTGGATGATTTATAACTGCAAATCTGAGACATGATAATTGAAGTATAAAAATACCTGTAAAGTGAGAACTTGTTGATAGCTGATTACATAAATTTGGGATAATAATCTGAGATAATTGTAAACTAGGTATAAATAGTTCTAGTATGCCTGGTAGAGTACTAGAAAATAATACATTTACAAATCCTGGGACAATTATAAAATAAAAAAACAAACTAATTATAAATAATTAGTTTGTTTTTTTGTATTATATAACTGAAACATAAGTTTCAACATATTTTCTACCATCGTATCTAGTTTTTTTCTTTAAAGAAAAATTAACTGTTCATTCAGCAGTAGCGAAAAGAGTAAAATCTTTTCCTTGTGATACACCTTCAGCTGGCCAGAATTTATTACCTTTTTGTCTCAAGATGATATTTCCTGATACAGCTTTTTGTCCACCAAATATTTTCACACCAAGTCTTTTGGCATTACTATCTCTACCATTACTAGTAGATCATTGAGCTTTCTTGTGAGCCATTGTTTAAAAATTATTAACTAAAAAATATTTTTCTTTTTTACAATTTATATTATTAATCGAAATAGTTGTGCTGTATAAAACTAAAATTATTGTGAACTGTACAAGTGTACATTGAAAGAATTTTTAATTTATTCAATACAACTATTTTGATTTTTAAACAAAATTATTATCTCTTATTTGCAAATCTAGCAAATGCTTTATTAGCTTCAGCCATTTTGTAAACTTCGATTTTTTTCTTGAATGCAGTACCTGTTTCATTTGCAGCTTCGATTAACTCAATAGCTAAAAATTTAGAGAAAGCAGCACCTTTTTTAGATCTAGCAGCATCAATTAACCATTTAGCAGCTAAAAATAATTGTCTTTTTGGTTTTACTTCTTGTGGTACTTGGTAAATAGAACCTCATACTCTCTTTGGTCTTACTTCAATTTTTGGTACGATATTTTCTATAGCTTTATCAAAAATAGCTTGAGGATTTTTTTGTCCTTTTGCTTTGATTTCTTCAAAAGTATCTGCCATAATTTTTTTAGCTAAACTTTTTTTACCATCTAGCATCACATAATTAACGAATTTGTCCATCATAGACATTTTTTCATTCATTTTCATTTTTTGGGAACAATTAATAAATATATTGCGGTCTTTTCAGTAATTGTTAAACTTACTCCGCTTTTTTTGTAAATATCTACTAACCCATCCTTGAATTCCTTCCCTTAAGTCTAATGGAAGGAGGAACAATTTATTTGATTTGTAGCCCCTTGCCCTTAGTATTAAGGGAAAGGATTCAGGTTAGGGTTATTAGACTACTTCTTTGGTCTTTTAGCACCATATAAAGATCTACCTTGATTTCTCTTTTTTACTCATTCACAGTCTAATACTCATCTAACGATGTGGTATCTTACTCATGGTAAGTCTTTTACTCTTCATCCTCTAATAGCAACTACAGAGTGTTCTTGTAAATTATGACCTTCACCTCCGATGTAAGCATTTACTTCCATACCGTTAGTAAGTCTTACTCTTGCAACTTTTCTCAAGGCAGAGTTAGGTTTTTTTGGTGTCATTGTTGTTACTTTAACACAAACCCCTCTTTTTTGAGGACATCCACCTGGCATTACTGATTGTGTTTTCTTTATAGAATTTTTAATCATTTGTAATGCTGGAGATTTACTTTTAACAGAAGGAGTTTTTCTCTTTCTTTTAATTAATTGATTAATAGTAGGCATTTTTCAATTATAGTTAGTAAATTACTTTAATAATCCATCATAAACTCCAGTTTGATAAATATCAATGATGACAAAAATTATCTTTTTGACCATTGAGATCCTTTTCTCGCTTTATGTTTACCTGGTTTCTTTCTTTCAACTTTTCTAGCATCTCTAGTTAATAAACCAGCAGCTTTTAAAACTTTTTTGAACCCTTCATCGCTTGAAGCTAAACTTCTAGCTAATCCGTGTCTAATTGCTTCAGCTTGAGCAGAAATTCCTCAACCTGAAATTTTAACTTCAAAGTAAAAATTTTCTTTTACTTTACAAAGCTTTAATGGAGTATAAATAGTATCAAATAAATCTGATCTTGTTACATATTCAGTTATTTTTTTACTATTTACCATATTTTCACCTTTTCCCTCAAATAATTTAACTTGAGCAGAAGCAGTTTTTCTTTTTCAAATAGTATAATTATATTTATTTGCCATATCAAGTTATTATTTAATAAGTTCTGGTTTTTGAGCAACATATGTATGTTCATCTCAAGTAAATAATTTTAATCTAGATAACATTCATTTTCTTAATTTATTTTTTGGTAACATACCATTTATAGCAAATTCTAATGCTTTAGTAGGTTTTTTTATTAACAAATCTTCTAAAGAAATTTCTTTAAGACCACCTAAGTAACCAGTATGTCTGTAATACATTTTGTCTGTTAACTTTTTTCAAGTAACTTTAAATTTATCACAGTTTGTTACTACTACGTAATCTCCATTATCTATGTGTGGCGCAAATGATACCTTGTTTTTACCTTTTAGTATAACTGCTATTTTAGTAGCAAGTCTACCTAAAGATTCACCTTGAGCATCAATTACATACCATTTTCTTTCATCACCTTTTAATTGTGAAGGAGTAATAGTTTTCATGTCTATTAGTATTAAACGTAATTAAATTAAACTAATTCTAATTTTACCAATTTAGCATTATCACCATCTCTATATTTGATAGCAGTAGCTCTAGTAAAACCAGATGTTTTATTTCCTTTGTATTTTGGAGCAATATTCTTGAATAATTCAAGAGAAGCTTCTTTTGTAAATAGATATTTCATTACATATCTAATTGCGTTCATTTCATCTTTCGTATTTACAACATTTATCAATTTATCAACCATAGGAACGATTAATTGAACTTTCTTTTCAGTTGTTTGAATAGATTTGTGTAAGAAAAATGAAGTCAATAAGTTTCTTTTCATAGCATCTCTATGAGCAGAACTTTTGTCATTGAACTTTAAGTTTTTTCTAACTCTATGTCTCATTATTATATAATTAATAATTAATAGTGAATAGTGAATAATGCTTAAAAATGATTTAATTATTCATTATTATTTATTCTTTTTTCTTTTTATTAGTCGTCTCACAATAATTTTAGACCTCTTTCAGCAAGTGATGATCTAATTTCTGTCATAGCTTTCTTTCAGAATCATTTGATTGAAGAAAGTTTTGTTTCAGTACATTTAGTTAGTTTTTCAATTGAAAGAATATCTCAATTGATTAACGCATTTAATGTTCTAGGAGATAATCACATAATTTCTATTGGAGTATAAGATTCTTTTTCTAATTCTTCTTGTACTTCTTCTTTTTCTTTATTTATTAAATCTTTTACATTTGAAATGAATTGTCATTCAACTTGTAAAGATCATTCGTTAAATATAGAATAATATGAAGTTAACATATCTCATGAAAATTTAATTGCATCTGATGGTGAAATAGAACCATTAGTTGTAATAACCATTTCTAGAGAATCCAAGTTGATCATATCTCAGAATCTAGCTTGTTCAATGTTGTATTTAACATTTAACACTGGAGAAAAGTTTGCATCAATATGTAATACTTCTACATCTTCTTCTCTATCTTTTAATTCTTCAAGTGTCAAGTATCCAACTCATTTTTCTACTCTAATATCAATATTTAATTCTAATCAATCTTGGTCAATTTCAGTGATATATAAATCTTTGTTCAAGATTTCTACTCATGCTGGAGCTTTTATGTCTGCAGCAGTTACTTTTCAAGATTTTGATTTTGACAATTTCAACCATTCAATTCATACATCATTTTTACTTAAAACTAATCATTTTAGGTTAAGTATGATATCAATTATACTATCCTTTACTCAAGGTAGTGTAGAATATTCATGTGAAACTCAAGTAACTTTTATTCATGTAATTTTAGTACCAGGAATTGAAGAAAGCAATATTCTTCTAAGTGAATTTCCTAAAGTAACACCATATCATTTCGGTAATGGTCACACAGTGAATGAAGAAGAATTAGTATCAATATCATTTTGTGTAATTTTTGGAACCCCAATTGTATTATGTATAATATGCATATTTTAAATTGATTACAAAAATAATTAAACTATTTAGAATAAAACTCTACTATTTTTTGAATATCAATTATTTGTTCAAAATCTTCTTTTGTAGGTAAAGCTGTTATTGTGATAGTTAATTTTTTAGAATCAACTTCTATCCATTTAGTTCATGTTACCTTACCTTTATTTTGTTTAGAAAATTCTTCTAATTCTTCTAATAAAGATTTGTACAAAGGACTTTCTTTTAATTTATCTCTAAGTGCAATAACATCTCATACTTTTACTGAAATAGATGGAACATCTACTTTTACTCAGTTTACTGTGAAATGAGCGTGACTTACAAATTGTCTAGATTGTATTCTAGTTCTTGCAAAGTTTGCTCTGTAAACTACATTGTCTAATCTAAGTTCGATTAGTTTTAACATTTTTTCTCATGTAGTTCATTCTGCAGTAGATTTTTGTGCTTTTTTAAAGTAAGAAACGAATTGTTTTTCAGATAATCAAAACATTCTTTTTGCTAATTGTTTTTTTCTCAATTGTGTACCAAATTCTGATGCTTTTCTAGCTCTCATTGGAGCTCTTTTAGATTTAGTCAAATCATACTTTTCAGTACCAAACAAATTAACACCTTCCCTTCTACAAAGTTTTTTCTTTGGTCAAGTATACCTCATAGTTAAATTTAAAATTTAAAATTTAAAGTTTTGTTTGTTTTTCCGGAACGTTTGAGAAACTAATTTAATATATAATAAATGTGTTTTTCATATTTTCCTATAGAAAACAAGTAAATATTATAATTTTCTTACTTTCTTTTTTCTACATCCATTGTGTGGAATTGGAGTTATATCATATATAGCTCTTAGTTCAACACCTGCTCAGATAATACCTCTGATAGCTTGTTCTCTACCTATACCGATTCATTTAACATAAACGTCAACAGTTTCAATAGAATGAAGAGTTTTAGCTCTTTCTATAGCTTGCTCAGCTGTTACTTGAGCAGCATAAGGAGTAGATTCTCTAGCACCTTTAAACCCAGCAGATCAACCAGTAGCCCAAGTTAACACATTACCTTTTTCATCTGTAATACTTACTATAGTATTATTGAATGAAGCCATAATATGAGCTTGACCATGTGGTACAATTTGTCTAGTTTTTTTACTTTTCTTTACAGTCGCTTTTGCCATAATTTAAGTTATAAAAATTAAGTTGTAAAAAATTTTAAGTTGTAGTTATTAAATTACTACTTATTACTTTTTCTTACCAGCTACTGCTACAGACTTACCTTTTCTAGTCTTAGCATTAGTCTTAGTACTTTGTCCTCTAACAGGAAGTCTCTTTCTATGTCTTTGACCTCTATAACAATTAATTTCTTGTAATCTTTTAATATTACCAGCTACTAATCTTCTAAGATCTCATTCTACAACATAATTTTCTTTTATTTCATCTCTGATTCTATCCAAATCTTCTTCTGAAATAGTTTCTATTTTTGTTGTTTTATTAATTCAAACTTTTGCTAAAATTTCATTAGCAGCAGTTCTCCCGATACCATATATGTAAGTTAATGCAATTTCTGCATGCTTACCATTTGGTAAATTTACTCAAGAAATTCTTGCCATAAAATTATAATTAACAATTAATAATAATAAATTGTAATTAACAATTAACAATTAACAAATAACAATTAACAATATATATATAACAGTAATATTTAACAAAAATGGATATTGTATTTATAAATACTATTTTTGTTCACTATTCATTATTCATTGTTCATTATTTATTGCTCATTTTTCATTGCATTACCCTTGTTTTTGTTTGTGTTTTGCAGTTTCACATATAACCCTAACAACACCTTTTCTTTTTATAACCTTACATTTATCACATATAGGTTTTACAGAAGCTCTTACTTTCATAGTAATTAATAAATAATTAATTAAATTAAACACACTCCGTTTAATAAGAGTGTGAGCCACTTATTTTTGCCTGAAGATTATTCTTCATTTAGTTAGATCATAAGGAGATAACTCAACTAAAACTTTGTCTCATTCTATAAGTTTTATAAAGTTGTTTCTCATCTTTCAACTAAGGTATCATTGAATAATTCATCATCAAAACTCTTCTGGTAATTGAATATCAAAAACCAGGCCAGGTAGAGCCTTTAAAATAGTTCACTCTACCTCTATTTTATCTTGTTTATTTGACATAAATAAAGTCGATTAAAATTATGAAGTGCCCGGATTATATACAAAAAAAGACTAAATGCAAATCTTTTTTTAAGTTTTTTGCTTAGCCTTCTTTATTAGTGGTTTATTGACTATTTATTGTTATTATTTTGAATTATTTAAATTTTTATTATTTATCATCCTATCATTGATAATCATTTTAATTTTTTCTAATAATTCTGGATATTTTTTTGTAAGATCTTTTATAGAAAATCATAAAACTACTACTAATATACAATCTTCCAATGCTGTTGCAGTAGCCATTCTCTTGTTTGAATCTCAAAATAAAGCCATTTCTCATAGTATTTCTTCTGCTTGAACATCTCAAAGAATAATTTTTTCTCATTCATGCATTCTAGAGATTTCTATTTTCCCCTCTTTTAATAGATACATAGCTGATGCTTCATCTTGTTCATAAAACAAAACCTCTCCTGCATTTAATAGTTTTTCTTGACAAAAAAGGGATAGATTATCTTTTTCAGATTGCGATAAATCTGCGAGTAATTTGATTCAATCAACTAAAGACATAGTAAATTAATTAATTTTAAATATTTGTAATCTATATATTATCATAATATATTTATTTAATCAAATATTTATAAAAAATAATATAGATTACTGAATTGAACAAATATTATAATCAAAATTTTCGTGGACTATTTTTCCTTAAGGAAACAGTGTAAAAACCACATACAAAAAAATACTAAATCTATCAAGATTTAGTATTTTTTACTTTTGTATTTCTATTTTGTATATCTCCAAATCATCTCACATCTCTATTGCTACATTTGTATTCAACTTGATTCAACACTCGATTGGTCATTCTAGCATCTTTACTTCCAAAGTTCAACTCTTTAATGAATCTATTTTTCAGTTTCAGATCATTTTTTTCTTTCTGATAATTCTTACAAGAGTTTTGTTTTCAATTGTACTTTCTGGTGGTACTTTAAGCCCCAGAATCATAAATCATTTTCAAGTAAAGAAAATTCATCAAACTTTTGCTTTTGTAAGTATTGTTTCAACTTCTTTTGGATCAAGCATTCATGTAACGATTCTCTCTATTTTGTCTGTAATATGGTATATGATGTCACTTGCAATATATTCTACTCATGATGATTCAAGAGTTGATTTAGCTGTTGGTAACACTCATACATTGTATCATACAAGGATAGCATCACTTCACTGCCCCATCAATATATCACTTTCAGTTATCGATCAAACTCATGCATGGATTATTTGAACTGTTGTTTCTAAAGTAGATAGTTTTACAAGTGCTCACTTAATAGCTTCTAGTGATCAATTTGTATCTGCTTTTAATATTATCTTTAATTGTTTCAAACTTCATGCTTTGATTTTTGACATAAGTAATGCCAGTCATGTAGTTCATGCTACTCTTTGTTTGAACAATATAGCTCTGTATTCTTCTGCTTTTTGTTTTGCTTGTTCTACACTTGTTACTACTTGTAAAATATCTCAACCATTTACTACTTTATCCAATCATACTATCAAAGCTGGTTCTCATGGTAGTGCAAATTTAACTGAATGGTTTGTATAATTTTTTAATACTTTTATCTTTCAATAAGTATCTTGACATACTATATTGTCTCACATTTTAACTGTACCTGTATTCACTAATACAGTAGCAACTGGTCACAATTTGTGATCTAAATGAGATTCTATAACAGTAGCTACTCAAGCTCTATCTGGATTTGCTTTTAGTTCTTGCATCTCTGCCACTAGTAAAATAATTTCTAGTAATTCATCTATTCAGAAACCAGAATGTGCTGAAATAGGTACCATTGGTGTATCCCCTCCCCAATCCTCAGCTGTTAATCCGTGTTCTACTAATTGTCATTTTACATGTTCAGGATTAGCTCCTGTTTTATCCATCTTGTTGATTGCAACTATTATAGGTATACCTGCTTCTTTTGCATGATTGATTGATTCGATTGTTTGAGGTTTTACTCATTCGTCTGCTGCTACTACTAAAATAGCAATATCTGTTGATTTAGCTCATCTAGCTCTCATAACAGTAAATGCTTCATGTCCAGGAGTATCTAAAAAAGTAATTCTACCTTGGTCTAATTCTACTTGATACGCTCATATACTTTGAGTAATTCAACCAGCTTCTCATGATGCAATTTTTGCTTGTCTAATGTAATCTAAAAGAGATGTTTTACCATGATCTACATGTCACATAATAGAAACAACAGGTGTTCTAGGTAACAATTTAGCTTGATCATCTTCTTTTAATAAATCTGTAATATTTCATGAAAATAAATCTTCTACTGATGCTCAACCTGATATATCTCTCTCTAGTTTTATTTCAAATGCTTCTGCTACTATAGATGCTGAGTCAAAATCTATTTTTGAATTGATGTTTACCATCATACCATTTTTCATGAATTCTGCCATCAATTTAGGTAATACTACTCAAATCTTTTCTGACAATTCTTTCAATGATAAGATTTCAGGTACTGTGATAGTTTCTCATTTTTTTTCTACTAGATTTTGTTTGATATCTTCTACATTTTTTTCTAGTTTTTTATTTACTTTGTTTGATCTAGTAAATGTAACTTCTTTATCATCTGCAAATTTGAATCTACCTCTAGTTTTTTTATCTCATAAATGCAATTTAGATTTTTTTCATTCTTCATAATCAAAATCACCTGCTTTACCAGGTTTTTTGTTATTCGTAAAAACTTTTTTTGGAAAATCTTTTGTATTAGTCTTTATATCTTTGTTTAGATTTATAGTGATATTTCTAGGCTTGTTATCTCTTTGCTCTTCCTTTTTTGGTGGTAATGATTTATCTACTTTTTTTACCACTATCTTCTTTTTTGGAATATCATCTCTCTTTACTACATCTATTTTTTGTACGAATCATTTTTTCTTGACTTTTACTTCTGGTCTAGAATAATCTTTTTTATTTTTTTCGTCTCAAGAAATAGCTCAATCATTATTTTGAACTACTTTTGGTTTTTTTATAATTATTTTTTTCTTTGCTACAATTTTAGGTTTGTTAGCTTGGGTATCCTTACCAGGTGTTTTATCAGAAGGATCTATTTGTGTATAATAATCATCAACTACATTTTTGTCTGCCATTTATTAAAATTACTGAATAAATAAAGAAAATATTTGGAAAGTAGAATAAGTATTTTTTTATGAAAGTCAAAAAATTATAAAAACTTGTAAAATTTGGATTTTTTATTAATCTCTTTTATAATTTAAAATTAAGAAGAAATGTATGAAAAATGAAATAAAATCATTAACTCAAGAATTCTTTGATAGGTTAAATATCAAAATAGATTCTTTGGATGTGGTTAATGAGGATAATGCAAATATTTTTAATATTATAATCAAAACTTGAGAATCTGGGTTGATTATATGACCAAATTGAAGAAATTTGGATAGTATTCAAAACATACTTAAATTGATGATTTCAAATAAAGTATGAGAAAAAGTAAAAATACACTTAGAAATAAACGATTACATAAAATCTAAAGATGATAGATTGTTTGACTTTATAAAATCAAAAATAGAATATGTAAAGAAAACAAAAAAGGATTTTTGTCTACCTTTTTATTCTGCTTATGAAAGAAAAAAAATTCACTGATTTATTTCTGAAATGAAAAGTGAATCTATATTTACAAAAAGTATTTGAGAGTGAAAAGATAGAAGATTACATATTTTTATCCAAGAAAAGAAATTGGAATTGGATATAGATTGAGATGATATTTAATATAATACAATTTAATTAGAAAAATGAAAAAGATTAATAAAAGATTAATAACTACTACTTTAATAATATTAGCGTTAATTAGTTTTTATAAAATAAACAATTTAAATTATATAAAACATATCGATATAAAGAACTCTTTTGTAGAACATCCTGAAAATCTCCCTACAAAGGAAGCTGCTTTAAATAGCTCTTTTTGATACAAAAATCTAAAAGCTGATATATATCGGTTAAAAGCTATTCAATATATAGGTTGAAATGCTATATGATCTGAATATAAAAAATATCTGTATTTTATGACAGATTTGATAACAGAATTGAATCCTTATTTTGTACATCCTTATGTAATTGCACAATTATTGTTACCTAACTACAATGAGAGATATGAAAATTTAACAGAGGAAGAACAAGAAAAGCATGTAAATGAAGCCGAAGAAATATGATTGAAATGAATTAAAAATTTTTGTGATATGGAAAAAATAGATTTGATTGACAAAGAAGATAATCTACAAAAAATCTGGACTGATGATAAATTTACTAATCCATGTAGTGAATATAGTATACCAAATTATTTGGCTTATGTATATTATTATTATAAAAATGACCCTAAATCTGCTGCTAAATATTATAAAGTAGCTAGTGCTGTCAAAGACTGACTAGAATGATCTAGGATAATGGCAGCTATAATGGCTGGTAAATGATGAAACAGAGAAAAATCATTTTTTATGTTTTTAAATATAGCTAAATACATAGAATCAAATGATGAAGTATGTTTGGAATACGCATCAAATCTAGAAAAAGTATGAGCAATGGTTTTTATAAACAAGCAAACTGCTCTGGATTGAAAATTGATAAAAGATATAGAAGTCTCTAGAGATAAAGTATTTTGAAAATTTAGTGAAGAAAAAGAATGAGATGTGATTTCTGATACTAGTTGTTTAAACTATGTAAATAAATCAATACGTGAATTGAATCTAGGATATATAGAAAGAGCTAATGATAAATTTGAAAAAGATAAAAAGAGAGAGAGTATAAGTGCCCAGGAATTGTATGAGGAAAAGTATATAGACTACTTACCTATTGATTTTCAACAATACAAGGATTATTGAATAATATATTATTATAATAAAGATATCAAAAATTACGATTATAAAATGGGTACTTATGAAGAGTTGGGGTTGTAAGGAAACACTGAAAAACTCACATCTAGAAAAAAAAGTTTAGTTTCAAAAACTAAACTTTTTTATTTGTTTTCAAGTATTTCTAGCCTTTTTTGTAAATCTTCATTTTGTTTTTTTAGTTCTTTAATTGATTCTATCATTGGTGCTACTAAATTAGAATATTTAACTGACTTCATACCTTTTTCATCAGTATCTACCAAATCAGGATATACTTCTTCTACTTCTTGTGCTATTAATCAAATTTCTTTTTCTCAAGTAGTTTTCCAATCAAATGAAACTCATCTAAGTTTTGATACTTTTTCTAGAGAATTATCCAAAGTATTGATATTTTTCTTTAATCTTTTATCTGAACTAGTATTATAAGAAAGACCATAAAGATTACCTCAAAAATGAGCATTATTGTTTTCTAGATTTATGTATAATGGCCATGCTGAGTTATATTGACACCGAGTATCACTATTTGTACCACATCATCTAAGTATGTAAAACAAATTACTATTTACATGTATCATAGCAGAACGATGATCAGTGTCTTGATAAAATGTAGTAGGAGCAGCATTATTTAAATATATATTTCATTGATTATACGTATTTCAAGTCACTTTAGTATTTCAAACAACATGTAATTTTTGTTCGGGAATTGTTGTTCACATTCATATATTTCCGTTTCATTTTATAGACATTGATGTATCTATTACTCAATCATTACCTACATTTGTAAATGCAATTCATCAATCTGGATCTGGTGCATTTGTATCAGTTTTTTCAAAGATTGTATAATCAAATCATACTCATAAATAATTTTCATCAGTTCTAATTCTAAATCAATCATTTGTTGTAGTACTTGTAGTAGGGTTAGTTCAATTAAATCATACATTTCATCTAAAAACTGTTGTTCAGTTTATGTCCAGTTTTCATTCAGGTGATGAGTTTCCTATTCAAACATTTCATCCATTACTAGATATATTTGTCAGTTTATCAGTATTGTTATTTACATCTGCTACCATACTATTCCAAACGGTATCAGTTAATGGATCTCCATTTGTAACTGTTGAAAGTGCTGCATATGCTCATGCTGTGATTGAAATAACTGAGATTGTAATTATAACTTCTTTAATGTGTTTTTGTAGTTTCATAGATATATTGTATTAGAAAATAGTTATTTTTTAGTATATTTATTTTGTTTTTATATTCAATATATTTTCAAATTTTAAAAATTTGCTATTTAATCATTTTTTTATATAATCCCTCTCGTTTATTATATAATATTTAATAAGATAATATGAAAATAGAAAAAAATTTACTTCCAAATTCTGTTGTAGAATTGATAGTAGAAGAAGAAACGCAAAATGTTGCTAAATATAGAAGTCTAGCATTGAAACATTTAGAAAAAAATGCAGATATAAAATGATTTAGAAAATGAGCTAAAATTCCTGAATGAGTTTTGGTTAGAAAATTTGGTGAAGAATATGTAGGTAGATTGACTATTGATTTCGCAATAGATGCTATTTATAGAGAAAGTTTGAGATCAGAGTGAGTGGTTCCAGTTGCTCAATGAGAAATAAAAGAAATAATTTCAGAATCACCTCTGAAATTGAAAATACATATCGAAGTATTACCAAATGTAGAAATAGATCCTAAATACAAAGATATTAAATTGAAAAAACAAATGATTGAAGTATCTGATGATGAAGTAAAAAAAGCACTTGAAGATATAGAAACTAGATTTACAAAATTTGAAGAAGTAAGTGATGCAGGATATAAATCTCAAATGTGAGATAGAGTTACAATCAATACTCAATGATACGAAAATGAAAAAGAGTTAGATAATACTAATATGCTAGAATACCCTATTGTTTTATGATCAAATATATTGGTTCCTGGATTTGAAGAACAAATAGTTTGAGCAAAAACTGGTGATAAACTAGAATTTCCTGTTGATTTTCCAGCTGATTATCATAATGCAGAATTTGCAAGTAAAAAAACTATTTTTAAAGTAGAAGTTACAAAAATAGAAAAAGCTGTAAAACCTGAATTTACTGAAGAATTTATAGAACAATTGAGAGGTAAAAAACTAGATTTAGAATGATTTAAAGAATTGGTAAAAGAAGAAATCAGAGATACTAAAGAATCAAATGCTAGAATGGATGAAGAATCTAGATTGATGGAAGAATTGATGAAAATATCTAAACTAGAAATAGGTGAAAAATTGTTACAACACAATATAGAAAAAGTATTTAATGAAATAAAAGAAAATATCACAAAAGATGGATTGAGAGTAGCTGATTATCTAGAAAGTTTGAAAATGGATGAAGAAACTTACAAAGAAAAAAATGTAAAACCAGTAGCAGAAAAAAGATTACAATGAGAATTGATTTTGCATAAATTGGATGAACTAGAACCTGTTGAAATAACAGAAGAAGAAATGAATAAAGAAGTACAAAACATACTTGCTAGATTTGGATCTGCTGATGTATTAAGTAGATTAAAAGAATTGTATATGCCAAATAGTAAATACTACGAAGAATTGAAACAAAGAATCAGATATAGAAAATTGATCGATACTTTTTTCGAAATGTAGTACAAAAAAATGCTAAATAAATTTAGCATTTTTTTTGTTTACTCACTTGGCTTACCTAAAATCTTTTTTACTTCCTTGTTTACGTTAAGTCTGTATTTTCTGTGTGATTCTAACAAATCATTTATATTTTTTTCTGTTCAGCAATATGGACAAATATCCCAATTTGATTGAATCATTTTGTTGCATCTACTACATTGCATTTTTAGATTTGTTTTGCATTTTGGACAAAAAATGAAATCTGGACTTATAGCTTCTTGGCAACTAAAACAGTGAGTTTCTAGTTCTGATTGCTGATTTTTTTCATCTATTATTTGTTGAAATAATTCTAAGTTGTCTTCTATATCTTCATAATATTTTTCAAATAATGTCTTACCTGGTCTGATAATCAGGTAAATAAATATTCAAAGTGGTGTAAAAAGTAAAACAATCAATATAGATAATACTTGTAAAAGTATACTACTAGTTCTATTTGAGATATCTCTGATTACCCATAAAAGTAGTGCAAACCAAACAATAAAAAAATACAAAATGACAAATTTTATAAGCATTTCAAACGTAATTGTATTGTATATGTATTCTCATACTTTGTATAAATCTATTTTCATAATGTTTGATTATTAAGGATTTTTTAAGTTAAATTAGCCTTTTTCCATTTCTCTATTTCAGAGTGGTTACCCGAAAGTAAAATAGATGGAACTTGTTTTGACATAAATATTTCTGGCCTAGTATATACAGGATACTCTTTTTGTCTATCAAATTTTTCTGAAAAGCTATCTTGTTCCAATGATTCTGTATTTCATAATACTCATGGTATATGTCTGACCAAAGCATCTATCAACACACTTGCAGCTAGTTCTCAACTTGTTAAAACATATTCTCAAATACTTATTTGGTAGTCGACATACAAATCTATAATCCTTTGATCAATTCATTCATAATGTCCACATATAATTATAAACTCATTATCTAGAATTTTGTAGTATTGTTCAACTTTTTCTTGATTTAATAATTCTCATGAAGGTGTCATATAGATTACAGGGATTTTGTGTCCTACTTTGTCTATTATGAATTCAATAGATTTAGCTAATGGTTCAGGAGAAATAACTTGTCAGTGCATACCATATGCTTTTGTATCTACTCTTTTAAAATTGTTGTCAGAAAAATCATTCAATTTATATAATTCACATTGAAAAAGTCATTTTTCTTTGGCTCTTCACAAAATAGAACTATTAAAATATGACTCAAAACTTTCAGGAAATATACTTATGATATGTATTTTCATCTATAAATAAAATTAATTAATTAACATTTATTATTTCAAATTTAAATTATTCCAAATTTAAATTTGGAATTGGAAGAAGTTTTCATAACATCCTAACTTTAAAACTCCATATATTTTACTCAGATTTTTGATACTATAATATCAACTATTTCTTGTGGTGAAATATTTGCTACATCTATAACAATATCAAATACTTCTTCTCTTGGTGGAAAAGAAATATGTGGGTAAATCTTTGCGTATCTTTGTTCTAATTCTGTTTCTCTTTTTTTATTTTTATCTATTATATCTTGTAGTGGAGTTGCTTCCCTATTTTGTATTCTTTTGTATCTAGTTTCTTCGTCACATTTTAGATAAATCTTGAATGAATCCGGTATAAAATACCAAGCTAGTCTACTTTCAAATAAAAAATTGTCATTTTCTACTCAATATTCTCTGACTTTATTATCTAATTTTACATCAAATGTATCATCATTTTTGGCTATTTTATCTTCAAAATCATATATACTTAATCATTCTGCTTCTGCCCACTGTCTCATGATATTTCAACTAGACATAAATGTATAATTTAATTTATCTGTAAGCAATTTTCATACTGTAGATTTACCGCTTCAAGCTAGTCAAAAAATAGTAATTTTCATAATTCAAATATCAATTAAAATATAAATTTTATATTTGGAATATACTTTAAAAAGCCAAAAAATCAATGTAAAATTTACAAATGTATTTTTTTGTATAATATCACAGTATATTAATAAATAAATAATATATATGATTAATTTTCTGAAAAATTACTTGTCTACAATTTCCTTTATAATTATTGCATATTTTTTATTTTTGGATAATAGTTTTTACTACAATTTTTTGATTAAGGATTTTTCTTTTACTTTTAATTTCTTTAGTTTAAATACTTTGATTGTTTATCAAACAATAATTATTTCTTACATAATATTTTTGATTCCCTTTTATATAAGATACAAAGAAAAATCCAAAGCAAGAATGATTGTTGAGTACATCTTAAACAAAGTAATGAACTTTAAATACAAATTACACAAAGAAGAAAAAATCTCTATACTAGCTTGGACAGTAAAACTTTTCTTTGCTCCACTGATGATAGTTTGGTTTGTATGACAAGTGTTTACCATGACGAATAATATATATCTTTCATATAATGACTTGTCTATATTGGACTATAGTTTTTTAGTTTTTTTTAACAAACACTTTTTTTGGCTAGCTTTGTCTATAATACTTTTTATTGACTTGATATTTTTTACTATCTGATATTTGATTGAAATACCAGTTTTGAAAAACAAGATAAAAAGTGTCGAATCTACATTTCTCTGATGGTTTGTAGTACTTGTCTGTTATCCACCTTTTAATACATATACTACAAGTATTATATGATGGTATTCTAGTGATTTTCCTAAATTTGGAAATGGAAATATGCATATAATATTGAACCTTGCTATACTTGTCTTTATGTGAATATATGCTTGGGCATCATTTTCACTTTGACTGAAAGCTAGTAACTTAACTAATAGGTGAATAGTTAAAAAGTGACCTTATAAATATGTTCGACACCCTGCTTATTTTTCTAAAAATTTGGCTTGGTGGATCTGAGGTATGCCCTTGTTAATCGGAAATATTCAAAGTGGACAATATAGACATTTCTTTATAGTATTATTTTCTTTGTCTGTTTGGACATTTATATATTATATGAGAGCTATGACTGAAGAAAAGCATTTGAGTTTGGATGATGATTATGTAAAATATAAAAAAGAAGTGAAATATAAATTTGTGCCAAGAGTGTTTTAAGTTTTCAAAAATAGTGTTAAATTTTATTAATTAAAAACACAAGATTTATAATGGAAAAACCTTATTAATTTTAATGTAACAAGCAATTTAAAATCAAAAATTTACAAATTGGTCTAGCGAAGCTTAGTTTTTGTAAATTTTTAGATTTTTATTGTGAAGTGAAATGTTAAAAAATTTATACAGTTTTGGAATTATAAATCTTGTGTTTTTAAGTTTCTTATCAAAATAAATTGGAATTATTGATCTTGTGTTTTAAGTTTCTGATCAAAATAAAAATGTGGTTTTTAAAAACCACATTTTTATTTTGATATCTTTTCAGATTGTAAATATTCATTGATAAATGTAGAAATAAGTGGAGCAGGTTTTCTAAATAATTTAGAACCAAAGCTTACTATTGTTCAAACATCTATTTGATTTGATGAATTTTGTTTTACATATGTCCTATTTGCTATCAAATTGTTTATATTTCAATACAATGATCCATTTACATTTAATTTGTTTTCAAATGTAGTTCATCAAATAGCTTGAAATTTTCAACCTACTCAATCTTTTGCTATTGTTACATATGTTCAATCCATTTGTGTAACATCTTTGTATACTTGAATATTTCATCATTTTACTACAAATGCTATATTATCTGGATAAACTATATTTGCATTGATTTTTAGATTTCAATTTTCTATTATATATGTTCTAGAACCTTTTACATTAGTAAATGTACCTGATTCAACTATAAAATTTTTATTTTTAAGTATAGATACATTTTCTATACCATTATAACTTTCGAAATCTGACAACAATTTAGTATCTCAAATAGCTGTACCTTCTGTATCTGAAACTTGTTTTATGCTTTGAGAATATTTGTCTCATAATTTGCTTATAGTATCTACTGATCAACTATCTGTTACATCATTTGAATAACTAGATATATCTCATCATGATACTCAAACTCATACGAAATTTTTATTTTTATCAGGATTTAATTGTCAATTTTTAGCTACATCTGATATGTTTCAAACAGAAGTAGTATTTCATAAATAACTAGTACCACCTCAAGTAGTAGCTACACTTGATTTTGCTACTCTTACATCTAGAATTGATATAAAATATGCATTATCGTATCTAACTCATTTATGTTTAATGGTCGTTATGATAGTATTGTCCCCATAATTTCATGTCGTTACATTTGCTCATCTGAAATCAGGTGTTGTAGGATAATATTTAGTTTGTCATGCATGTATAATTCATGCTTCTCTACAATCAGTAGCTCAAATCAAAGTACTTCATGTTTTTTTAACTACACAGATTTGATCAAAGTATAAATCATAGTCTGATTCATTTCTAATAAATGGTCTAGACAATCAGTGTGCAGTATATGGGTTCATTCATGCTCATATAATTACATTATCTTTTGGTCAAAATATCATAGCTCAACCATTTGGTATAGTGATTTCACATGATCAGTTATCTTGACAATGTCATGGTATAGTATTGTTTGTATATGTACAATCTCTGTTACAATATAACCAGTCAGTTTCATTTCAAAAGTCACATTCTTCGTATTGTTGATCGTCGTTTGGTCTCTGAACTCTACCATCTCAACAGTAATTTTTACTTCAACCTCCTCAACTAGAACTACTTCAACCTCCTCATGAACTAGAACTAGAACTTGAACTTGATCAACCTCCTCACCCTCAAGTATAATTAGCATAACATCCTCCACCACTTATTCATCCACAACTCCAACTATAGTAAGTAGTATTTCATATAACATTTGATGCAAAGTTTCAAACACTTAATCATGTTTGACATAATCATGGATTAGTTGGTGATACTGGCGATGACTGATTTCAAGTGATTGGTCAATTTAGACAAGAGCTTCATCCTCATCCTGTAGTGTAGTTTGCACTACAATTTCATCATGTATATGTGTTTGTACCATTCGTACAATTCCATACATAATTTGTAGTGTTTCCACTTACACTTGATGTAAAATTTACTACTGTTTCTCATGTATTTGCACATAGATTTGCTGTACTTGCACTTATTGGTGAAGTTTGCGTTCATGTTACTCATGCGTTACAGACTGGAGATACTGGTGGTGTGTAGTTTGCACTACAATTTCATCATGTATATGTGTTTGTACCATCTGTACAATTCCATACATAATTTGTAGTGTTTCCACTTGCACTAGAAGTAAAATTTACTACTGTTTCTCATGTGTTTGCACATAGATTTGCTGTACTTGCACTTATTGGTGAAGTTTGCGTTCATGTTACTCATGCGTTACAGACTGGAGTTGTAATAGGTTGACATGATTGATTACATCATCCTGGTCACCATCCTGTTTTATTTGGATCATTGAAGTCACAAGTTTCTTTTCATGCATCTACTACTCAATCTCAACACCATGCTGGATAATTGAGTACGCACTCTTTGTGGGTTGTTTTAGTCCAATTTCAAATATTATAATAATTAATAGTATATTGAGTTTCCCAAAGTGGAAAGTTTCTACCATTATTTATTACACTTTGTGATAAATTTGCAAATTTTATAAAATATGAAGAGTCTGAACTCAATATTTTTCAACTTGTATTTGGAGTAAATTTAATAAATGTAGATCATGCTCAATCTCTGAAAAATTCTCAATTATTAGCATTTCAGTCAGATAAATTTGTAGACCATCAAAAACCTCAAGCTCATTGTTGTAACTCTCAATTTGTATAAAATGCTCTAATATTTACTGGTGAAGTATTTTCATCTGGGTATATATATGTTCATGCTGCTCACGAAAACCATGTATCAGATAAATTTCTAGTTCAACTTCATAAATATATTTTTGTAGTTTCTGTAAAACACTGGTTACAGCTATTAGTAAATTGTGGATTTGAACCACAACTTACTTCAACAACTGCTCAATGAGCTACTGTAGAAAAACTACTTAGTAGTAAAATTGCTACTAATGCTAATTTTTTTTGCATAATAATAATTAATAAATTAATTCCTTTTAACTTCATTTTTTGTTTCTATTTCTCAAATATTATCTAATCATTTTACTTCTAATATATTTTCAGAGTCTTTAATCTCAGTTCAAGATCATGTAATCTCTTCTATAATTGTTTCATTATTTAATATCTCGATATTTTTATCAGAGTCTCTGTTTAAATAAAAATATATAATAGTTATTAGTAAAAGTATCAGTAGTATAATTCAAGAATACTTATATGTTTTTTTCATATTTTAAATGATTATATAATATTATATAATTTTGTCAATAAACAAGTTTTATCTTATTTAATATAACAAGATTATATTATAAACCTGGTCTTCAAGAATTTCAAGTATCTACATTGATATTTGTAGGTGTAGATGGATTCATAGGTACATTTGTATTTGTATCAGTAATTGATGTTCAATGATTATTAATATTATCTACATCTTGATCTGGAGTAGAACTTACTCATTTATCATTTTGTCTTTCAGGAGTAATAGGTTTATGTGATTTTACATCTATTCAAAACGCTAAACCATATTTATCTGTATCAAACTTAGGTTTATAAACTGATATACCTTCTCTTTCTTCAAGGTTAGTTATTTCTTTACCTCATTTACTTAATAATATAATTCTATCATCAAATCAGTCTGGATCTGAATAATAGTTTAATGCTATTTCTCATGATAATACACCATCAATTAATTCTTTCTTTAATATAGGGTTTATATTATTTAATCCACTTAAAGTGCTTACAAATCAATCAATTTTGTTTTTGTCAGTAATAGGTACAAAAATTGGTTCATTTCAATTAGCTAAAACTTGTATGTTAGATAAAAATACATCTACTCATTTTTCAGTTTTTCTACCAAGTCAAACTTGTTTACTTGCAGATGCATCAAAAGATATACCTGTAAGATTTACTTCTTTTATGTTTTTACTTGATCCAGCTTTGGCTAATTTTTCATCAAATGCTTTAGATTCTGTATCAGTATTGAAACCAAATAATTCATTGTAACCTTTTCTTCTATTGTTTTTCATAGCAATCAATTTTTCATAATCACTATTATATTTATCTATATTACCTTCATTGGTATCATTTGATTTTTTCATCAATTGTACTACTGTTGATAATATATACATTTTATCATTTGGGCTTATTTGTTGCTTATTTGCAGCACTTAATACATCTCTAAATGCTTTAATTGTAGTTTGTAATTCTTTAGAATATTTTCAATTTCTATTTGCAAATTTTTCTAATCATGTCCATCTCTCATCTATAGATAAGTTTGGATTCATTATTACATCTGCATATTTATTCGTTCTAGTTCTATAAGTAATTGCTCAGTCTAAATTTTTAACAGCTTGTGCTAAACTAGTATTATTAGTTTCTATTCATTCCACCGATTTAGAATATTTGTCTACTACGGTTTTAGTTTCTACTTTATATAGGTTTTCTCATGCTTGTTGTGATTGTTCCCATTTTGTACTGTGATATTCTGCATGAACTCATATTACTGGCATTAAGTAACCAAATGCACTTATTACTCAAACAGAAACTCATGCAAAATTTAATCATTCAGCATTTTTATATAATTCTCTTTCATAATTATTTAATGCACCTTGTTTTAGAAAATTTATTCATGCTTCACCAAATGATTTATGTAATCATTTTAGTCTATCATATGCTTGTCTATTTTCTTTAGTATCGTTTATTCAAGTTTCTGAGAAATCTTTTCAGTCTTTCACTAAATCAAATATTATATCTAATGAGTCTCCCATTTTTCCTTTCATTTTTTCTATACCAGCTTTTGTGTCTTCATCTACTTTTGAAACATCTATTCATGCTCACCATGATCATGTTAAAAATACTGTACCTCAAATAGTTACTTTTACATCATTTCCAACTTTTTTAGGAAAAATATCTTTGAAATCTTCCATAGTAGATTCAAATACTTTAGCTGATCATGCAATATACGGTATGAAATTTGAAGCTCATACATTTAAATTGAATGTATCGTCTGAGTATAAACTTTTATCTATTACAAATCATAGAGTACCATTTACTACACCGAAAGCTAATGAGTCTATAAAATTGTATGTTAATTTTGAAATATCAAAAGAAACAGCTCAACCATTCATAGAACCAAAAATAGCTCCTGCTCATTCATACTTTATTAGATCTGCTAATCTCTGATCCTTTGCTTTAATAGCTTGAAATGTAGGATTTTTTTCGAATTCATCTTGAATTTTGTTCATTGTAGCTACCTTGTCTTTTGCTGCATTTGGAGAAATAAGCATTTCTACTGGATTTATATTTAGATCATTATCTAATACTGTTCCTAGCCTGTTTTTGAATTCTTTTCTCTCATTGTAATAGTTATTTGCCATTTTTGATTTAAAATCTTCATAAGAAGAATATCACAATGATGATAGTAGATTTGTGAAGTCTTTTTCTGATTTAAATGCTAATAAAAATTCTTTTTCTTTTGTATAAAAATCTTCACTTGTGTTATCTAATAATCAGTCAAAATTGTAATCTAATAGTATTTTAATACTTTCTTTGTAATCCAATTTACTTTGAGTAAATTTTTGTTGTGTTTCTAAGGTATCATTAAATAATCTAAATAATGATGCTACTTCTTCTCAACCAAAAAATCAATCAGTTTCATATCATTTACTTTCAAATAATTCTTCTAATTTACCTGTATTAAACATATGAAAGTTTAACTCATTTGTATCTTTGTTATAATTATTAGATCATGCTAATTGTTGCATATCTCTTACAAAAACTAAAAGTTCTGCATAACTCATATTTGTTAAAATAGATTCAAAACTCTTGAAATTTACATTGTTTTTGTATTCAGCTAGACTTTCTGTTGATCAAAAAGTAGTATTGATTGTACTAGATACTTCTGGAGTTTCTATTGGTTCATCAGTTTTTTTATCTTTGATTTCTTTTTTGCTTTTATCAATTCATAATAAAGAATCTTTCATATCTGAAAAATCATCTTCATCTCACCAACCAGATTTTTCTAAATCCTCTGATGTTTCATAATCTGTTAGAGCATTATTTATATCTGATTCAGAAGGATAATTTTTGAATAATTTTATACTATCATTTGTACCTAAATCATCTATTCTAAGTACAAAAACTCATTCACGGTTATCAATAAAAACATCATATCATGATTCAGTTTGATAGTCTAATTGATTAGAATATCATTTTGGTAAAAATACTTCTTTATTTTGTTTTTTAGAAGTTTCGATAATGGTATTTTTTTCACCAGAATATGTATCAAGAGCATTAACTATTTCAGAAATAGCTACTCATGATGAAAGTTTTGAACTATCTAATCCTAAATCAGTCATGATTTTTCTAAGTATTTGTTCATTTTTTATATTTTCAGTCAAATTTGTTCCTGAAAAATCATCTTTATTATCTCCTAGTTTAGAAACAATATTTTTATCAGTATTTTTATCTAAAGAATTAATATATTCTAAAATAGCTTTAGAATTATTTTTTATTATTTCTTGTCTACTTGCATCATCCAAATTTCTATACTCATCAGCTTTAAAAGCTCAAGTTTCTGCAAAACCATTTGATATAAAACCCATAAAAAGTTGTCTATATTGTCTTATTATATGTAACATATGTGTTAATTTTAATATATAAATTTATAATTACCTTTATATAATATCATATTACACAATAAAAAAACAATAAAAATCACTTGACGTAAAGTGATTTTTATTGTTTAATATATAATTATAAGTATTTGATATATAATAATAATATTATGATTTTGTTCTAAATTTTAATGCTCCAAAACCTAGTGCCATAGCAAGTATCATCAATAATAAATATTCTGCTGGACCAGTTTGAGGTAATTTTTTTGGTGTTTCTGGTACTACAACTTCTGCAGTATCTCAAGATTTGAATAGTACACATTCTAGATGTTCATTACTATCATCCATACTTACTTCTCAGTTTTCAAGTATATTGTGTGTAACTATAGAGTAAATCAACATACCTATATTTGATCATGATGGTGCTGTATTTTTATCTAAACTATATGCACTTGAAAGACTTGATTTTAACCATGTGATTGATTTACCTGCATCTAATACATAACCAAAATCTGTATCACTATATAATGCATTGAATTCATCTGTATATTCCCAAAACTTATCAGCATTAGGTACTTGAGACCAAGCTGCATTAGTAGAATCTAGATTTACCATTTGTGGATCTTTTTGTTCTTCTTTGTAAAGAATCTTTTTTACATCAGTTACATTCATCCATAAATCAGTCAATAAACCTAGTTTATCTCACTCCATTTTTGAACCTCACTGAAAACATTGATTACATGAATACTCAGAAAAAACTGGATCAGTAGAACACTCTACTTCTTCATAAGCTGAAAAAGAAGGAGTAGCAATAGCAAACAATGCAAATACAGCCAAAAGTTTTTTAGTCATAGTATATAATTATATATTAAAATTTACTCTCATATTGTACTAAAATAAAAAGATGTGTCAAAAATATTAACACATCTCAGCTTTACTTTTTTAACTTTTTATTAACAATTAATTGTTGAAATAACATAAACAAAGTTGATACTCACCAGTAGATACCTACTCATGCGAATAATGTATATGTAAACACTCATACCATAGCTGGCATTCCGTATAACATAAATTTATTCATCATATCTGGATCTGGCATAAATTGACTGTAATTATCGTCTCATTTCTTTTTTTCTAGTACAACTCATTTGTTGTCTCAAGACTTATTTTTATCTGCAAGTGATAATTTTACTTGTAAATATTGTATAATAGCTACAGATAATGCTAATATAAATCACCCTATTCATCCTGCTCAAGATAAATCTAATCAAAAGAAATTGAAATCTATAGAATCTAACTTAAATGTAGATAAAAAATTGTATACATAATAGAAACTAGAAGGATCTTTTATTCAAAGGATAATATTGTATATAACCAATAATATAGGCATTTGTATAAGTAAAAATCAGCATGATCACATAGGATTTACATCTTCTTTTTTGTAAAGTTCCATCAGTTTTTGACCAATCATTTGTTGATTTCATTTGTACTCTTTTTGTATTTCTTTTATCTTTGGTTGAATAGCTTGTAGTTTTTTCTGACTCATCATCATCTTTTGTTGTGGATACAACAGTATTAATCTAATGATAATAGTTATTGATAATATAGCCCATCAAAATACTCATCAAAATAATGTAAGTAAAAATATCATCAAATTGTAAATCGGTGCATAAAACAATCCTACAAATATTTTTTTGAAACTTCCTTTGTTTTCTAATTCAAATTGGTCTATGTAATTTTTACCATCTATAGTTGCATTTAGATTGTATTTTCAAGTAGTGAAAAATTTATCATATTGTGATGCATAATCTATAACAGTACCTGACATAGATGATAAAGATATATCTTTACAAAAAATAGGATCAAATGTTATATTAGTTCCATTGTTGTTTATGATTAAGTCATTACATGTATTTAGTGTAATACCTGATGATGTATAATTGTTTATTTTTACTCAAACTGATGCTGGAATAGTATATGATTTATCTACAAATTCAAACGATATCGTATCGTTTGGTTTGATTTCTTTATCTCCATTAAATAAGTTTACTACAACGATAGTAAGTAAAACTATCAATAATATATCTAAAAATTTTTTCATTTTTTTATACTTTATTTAATAAAAAATTTATATCTTGTTTGAAAGAATTTAATATTTTTTCGTCTTTTTTGTCTAGTTTTGTTTGTTTTTTAACTACAAATACATAATCAATTCATTTTTGATTATCCAAACTACTAGAAACTAAATCATAAAATGTCCTCCTAAAATAATTTCTCTCTACATTAGTTTTAATCGATTTTCATCAAATTACAATAGCAAATCTATTTTTATTTAAATTATTTTTTAGATAATTCAAAACAATTCCATATGAAAAAAAAGGTTTTCACCTAGTCAAAACCTTTTTTACTTCTCTTTCAGATAATCTGTTTTCTTTTGAAATCATAAAAAAGTTATTTTATCAAAAAAACTCTCTCTTGAATTTTCTCCCTTGATAAGGGAAAGAGGCTCAAAATATATTATTGTTGCCTCTTATATTCAAGAAAGAGTTATTTATTGTTAATCCTTTAAGTGAATTATTTTTTTCTAACTATATAGTTACCTTTTCCATCAAAAGGTGATTTTCTAGCTGTACCTCATGCTATGATGTGCATTCTAGCTTTACCATTTATTTCTTGGTATCTTTTTGGGTAAGAAACTGTTAATTCGTGTCTACCTTTTCTTCTTCTATTTTTAAGTACATTTCTACCATTAGCTGTAGAACTTCTGCTTAGAAATCCGTGAACTCTAAGTCTTTTTCTTTTCTTTAATTTTCCTAACATCTTGATTTATTAAATTTTAATTAAAATTATTTTTTTATTAATCACTAAAAGGTGTATATGGTCTTTTAACAATTGCCGCAACATAATATACAAAACATAAGAATTGTCAAAAGTTTTTTAACTAATTGTACTTCCCTCTTTTTCTCAATTTATTGCTCTAAAAATTGCTCAGTCTTTTGATAGATTTACTACTTTTATTTTCAATTTATTATCTCTAGCAAGTGATACTGCTGTTTGGTCTAGTATCTTGAGATTTTTATTTATTACTTCTTCGTAGCTAATATTCTCAAAAAATACTGCATCATCATATTTCATAGGATCTTTGTCGTAGATACCATCTACTTTTGTAGCTTTTAT
Organism: Candidatus Altimarinota bacterium; assembly: GCA_028688895.1. Lineage (GTDB taxonomy): Bacteria > Patescibacteriota > Gracilibacteria > BD1-5 > UBA6164 > UBA6164. Next base: position 50,511 of record JAQTXG010000002.1, read on the forward strand.
CATCAATTCACATCCAAGTTCTAGCGATCTAAGTACTCATCATGTATCAGTTGTGAAATAAGGATTTCATATTCAACCTGTACATATAACTATTTTTCCATTATTTAAATGGTTTAGAGCATTATTTTTATTGTAGTTTTCTACGAAATTGATACCATTTGGATCCATTACTATAGCTTGGATTCCTGCTTGTTCTAAAAAATTTTTGAGTACTACTCAGTTGAATACTGTAGAAAGCATACTGAGGCTATGTGAATCGGCAGCATTTACTCACTGTGCTATCAAATTTGAACCTCTATAAATATTTCATCATCAAATAACTATTGCCATTTGTGTTCATTTATCATAAATATCTTTTATCTTTTCTACAACTATTTTTGTAAAATCTGGGTCTATTCAGAATTCTTTTTCTCATTTCAATGCTTCACCAGATATTTTTAGTAATATTCTCATTATTAATTAATTAAATTTTATCTATTTCCCCCTCCTTAATAAGGAGGGGGTTAGGGGGTGGTCTATTTCACTATTTCATTAAACAAATCATCTGATGCTTTAAGTATTGGGTACTCAGAATTTTTTACTTTTAATTCAGTATTTTTTTCTCAAAGAGTTTCACGAGTTACTCACACTCATGATTCCAATTCTTGCACTCAGTATATTCATTTTTCTGATATATAATAGTGTTTTTCATAATAGTATTTATCTCAATCCAATCTAACTACAAAAAAACTTAATCATTTATCAGTAGCTATAGGACGACAAGTATTCCAATAAAACCATCAATCCAATTTTTCTGATATTGTAGCGGATAGATTTTCACATGTCAATTCAGAAAAAGTATAGTTTTCAATTTCTAATCACTTCAGATCTGAATATGTGATTTTAGCATTTCATAGTTCAATCGGATTTCCATATGATCATCATGTAGGAAGTATATCTTTTGATATTTGCACAGAAACTTGTTCTACTTTTTGCTCTAAGTCTTTTTCCTCTTGTTTTGGGTAATTTATAACCAGTTCCATCTTGCTTACTTGGTCTCCAGAATAGGCTTCTATAGTATATACATTTCTACCATAATCAAAAGTTTTATATTTAGAGAATGCTCTGTATAAAAATGTCTTCGATCACGCTGAAAATTGTTGCAATGTATAAACGTCAATAGGAAATGTAGACTCTGTATTTTCGTATGTAATAATTATTTTGTCTACATGAGTAAGTGTCTTACCTGAAATCTCTATTTCAGCTTTTGATAAATCTACGCTAGATAAATCATCCAATTCTAGAAATTGTTCATCTGAAATTGGATTAATAACTATTTTTTCTACTTGTTTTTCTGATTCATTTTCGGCTAGTGAATCTGAATCTGTTTGGACTTCGTCTGGTAATCATATATTACTTCATGAATCATTGTCTCACTCTATTACTCATAACTCTTTTTTTGCTTGATTTATTTGATCATCATTATTTGAACCAAAACATGAAGATAAAAGGAAAGCCAAAAACAAAATAAGCAATATATTTATTGTTTTTTTCATAATTTTTTATTTAAATAATAAAAACACAAAAACATTTTAAAAAGTTTTTGTGTTTTGTAAAGATTAAACTTCAACAATCATCGGAATAATCATCGGTTCTCTGTCCAATCTGTGTAATAGAAATTTTTCTAAATCTATTCTGATTATTTTTAATAAATCTTTTTCTTCCATATCTGGTACATCTTTTACTGTATTTTCATATACATCTCTAGCTTTTTTTATAATAAGTCTATGTATAAATCTAACTTCGTCCAGATATACTAGACCTCTACTTTCTAGTTTCATATGTCACAATATAGCTTTTGTCTTTTTATCCACTTTGAATGTAACTACAAGCACTCATGAATTCATCATTTTTTCTCTGGCTTGGATTACATGACTATTTGCTAATCACATACCGTGTCCATCGATAACCAATTCTTGAATAGGTGCTTTGATTCTAGATTTGAATACATTACCATTTTTTGGAGCAAAATCTACCATATTACCATTGTCCAACATCAAAATATTGTCTTCTGGAAAACCTGTATCCATGGCAGTATTTTTGTGTAAAGTTCTGAAATATAGGTCTCAGAATATAGGCATAAAGTATTTTGGTTTTACCAATTGTAACATGATTTTTTGTTCTTCTTGGAATGCATGTCATCCAGTATGTACTTCTCAGTCATCTTTAGTGATTACATTTGCTCATAGTCTGATAAGTCTATTTATAATAGAAATAACTGATTTTTCGTTACCTGGAACGATAGATGAAGAAAATATAACAGTATCTCATTTGATAATTTCTACTGATGTATGTTTTCATTCTGCCATTCTAGATAGTGCTGAAAATTCTTCTCATTGACTACCTGTAGTGATTATTATTTGTTTATGTGGTGGAATTCATTCTGTATTTTTAGGTGTCATTTTTTTAACTATACCTTGTTTTATGTTTAAATAACCCAATTCTTTTGCTATAGCAACATTTTCTACCATACTTCTACCACTCAAGAAAATTGTTTTGTCGTATTTTTCACATATATCTACCAATTGTTGAATTCTAGAAATCCATGATGAAAAAGTAGCAATAATAAGTCTACCTCTAGTATGATTTGAAACTATTTTTTCTAGTTCTTCTCATACATTTTTTTCACTCATCGAAAATCATTTTCTAATAGAACCTGTAGAATCTGATAAAAATAAACTGATTCCTCTACTACCTATTTTTTCTATTCTGTCTAAGTCTGCTGGTTTATCTATAGCTGGTGTATGGTCTATTTTGAAATCTCAAGTATGCATTATTTTTGTACCACCTTCTGATTCTATAAATATTCAAGCACAATCTGGAACTGAGTGGTTTACATTGAAAAATTCTACACTAAATTTTCATAGTTTTAATTTTTCTCATGATGAAGCATCTACTTCTATAAGAGTAGCATAAGGCATTAATCATGCTTCTTCAAAGATTTTTCTGATAAGCCCTAAAGTAAATCTAGTAGCATACAAAGTAGGCATACCTAGTGCTGGCATAACGTGTTTCAATGAACCAATATGATCTAAATGAGCATGAGTTATCAAAAATCATTTGATATTTTTTTTATATTTAGTCAAAAAAGATACATCTGGTATAGAGTAATTTACTCATAACATATCTGGATCTGCAAATTGTACTCAACAGTCTATTAATAAAATATCTTCATCGTATTGAACCATTCACATATTTTTTGCTCACGTTTCATTGTTACCTCAAATAGGCATATATCTAGTATATCATTGTCTAAGAGCTGGTAGGTAAAACTTTGTGTCTGGAAATTTTGAGATAAATTTTCATTTTATCTCTGCTTCACTACTCTTTTGTGGTTTTTTGTTTTCTCTATCTGATTGTTTTGTTGTAACTGCTATTTTTCAGTTGTTGTTTTCTGTTACATTTGAATTGTTTTCAGAAGATTTGTTGTTGTTTTTGATTACAACTATTTCTTTTTTTACAGTTGGTTTTTGTGTATTTTTTACTGTATTAATAACAGTTTTAGTTTCAGTTTTAGCTGTTTTTTCAGTTATTGATTTTTCTGAAGTATCATCTAAGTTTTCTATAATATCTGAATCATCTCATATAGATAATTCTTTATCTAATTCGTCTAAAAAGTCTTTCATTAAGAATTGAAAGTTAAAAATTAAAAATTACCATATTTACCCATTTATGGTATACAATCATATAGATATATTTAAAATAATATATCTATTTTGGTTTACTTATTTTATATTTGAGATCAACTTTTTAATGCAATAAATAATATAACTAATTTAAATATTAGTTATTTTATTTTACCTAGAAAAGCCTTTTATATAGATGTTATAAGACTTTTTGAAAACAAAAAAATTGATTGATTGTATTTGTTTAGAAAACACTTTTTTTAAATCTGAATTTGAATGAATTAAAAAGTTATTTCCTATTGGTATATACATTATAACTACTTTTTCAAAAACTCCAAAAAGTTTTGTAAAGAAAAATCTATTTTTGTAATATCCCGATAATATCCTAGTACTTTTGTAGATGTAGAAAAATTTGTATCATTGAATTCTCTATACCTAAATAAATACTTACCAAAAAAGTCGTATTTCTTTTTCAATATAGTTGATGATTTAGTTTTTTCTAGAAAATCTTTGTTGTGTAGTATATAGTATGTGAATGTTTCTGCGAAATCTTCGTATTTATTTGTCATTGCATAACCAGAAACAAAGTCAGTTCATTTTTGACCAGATTTAATGACATGAACTCAGTCCCATGAAATGTTATAGAAAAAATCACTTATATCTGTAAATACTTTTTTTTGAAAATAATACAAATCTATAAAATGTGCAAATTCATGGATTCAAACTGCTGTCATTTCAGGTGTTTTCATTGATTTGACACCATAAAGTTTTACTCTACGGTTTTTCATCTTTCATCTCGATTCTCATTTTTGCTTATACATTTCTACTTTTAGTGAATCTATTTTGTCGTTTATGATATCACTGTATAAAAATGATTTAAATGCTATAGTATAATCAAAAGCATCATCTATAAAATCACTAGGAAAATAGTTAAATACCACTTTGTAAGCTGTTGTGTTACTAGATTGTATTACGGTATTGTCATCTTTTCATGAATTTAAATCTATTAATGTTTCGTCATGTGTTTCTATAGAACCAGAATTTTCTAGTAATGATTCTGTTGTAGTGATACTTGGCTCTATATAATTGTCTTCTACATGATTATTTAAGTCTGTTTCAAATGTTCACAAAAAATAGTTCTTGAAAAAATATATTCAAAAACTAAATATTAATAGCGAGATAATAAAGAGATTTATTTTTTTCATATTATAAAGAATACATCAATTTAACTACTAAAGTAATAATAGCTGAAGCAGATATCAATAATAAAAATCAAAATATTCACCATTTGATTATATCTTTTGCTTTCTTGATTTTTTCATCTTCTCATGAACTAAGTGTCAACATAAGTGATCAGTATACTATCGATCATACAGCAAATACTCATAGATATAGGGCTATGTTGTTTACCCAGTTTTGGATTTTTTGTGAAAATCATCCAGATCAATCTACCTGTACATTTGTTCAATCCACAAGTGCTGATCATTCTAGACATGTATTCAAAGCACTTCAAACATCTCATTCTCCATCAAAAGTACATGCTGCTCAAAAAGAATAATCAAATGTTATCAAACTAAGTGATACAATAAATAATATAAGGATTAATAATTTTTTCATTTTTTGTAATATTTAAAAATTTAATCATGCAACTAGTGTAACTGCTGCCCAGGCTAAACTGATAAGAAATATTCAAACTATAGCGTAGATGAGTTGAGTAATAGATTTTTTGAATTCTTCTGGATTTCATCTAGCCATAACTACTCTTATTCATATGAATAAAAATACTCAAACAGCAGCTACAAATAGCAATCAAGTCAGAGAATCTTTTACCCAAATAAAAATAGAGTCTAGTACTGATAATCAATTATCATCTGCTGGTAAAACATCATTTTCAGTAATTCATAGTAGAGAATCTTTGATAGTACCATTTCATACACTTCTAGTTGCTGCATATGTGGTATTTACTAGAAATAAGTATGATGATAGTATGTATAAAAATATTTTTTTTGACATAATTATTGTTGCAATTAATTAATATATGTAGAAGTTGTTTAACATATTGATTATTCACCATGCTGAAATAGAAACAAGTACTCAGACTAGTGACCATATAATCCATGTTTTTGCTTTTTTTGTTTTTTCTTCTTCTCATCCTGAAAACAAGTAAAAGAATCAACTAATAATCAAAGCAATGACAGCTATTACAGCTACGTATTGAATAAGTTGTCATATGATACTTGTGATGAGTTCTAAACCTATATTGTTACTGATATTTGGAGTTCCAGGATTCATAATATTAGAATCCACACAACCAGGTAATCATACACAGTTCACTTCTGGAGCAGATGCAAAAGTATAAGAATTTGATAATAATAAAATGCTTATAATAAATAATTTTTTAATCATTTTAAATGTATTAATAATTAATTGTTTCCGAAATATAGTATATATCTAACTATTGATATTAAGTAATATGAACTCAAAGCTACAACCATAGCATAAACTCATGACATAAAAATAGCTTTTCATTTACTCAGTAGCTCATCTTGACCATGATGTAGCAATATATATCCAGCTCAAATAGTCATGATAAGTAATGCTAGACTTCATAGTGCTATCATCAGATTTTGTATAATAGTTCACAATACAAAGTTTACATTTTCTTTTGTAGTTCATCAAACTGGTCACATACCTGGACTTATATCATCTACAAATATAGTAAATCATGTAGTAGTTACATCTCAAGCAGCTTCAGCAGAATTGCTGTATGCATCTTTTGCTGCTTGTATTTGTTCTTTTGTACTATTTTTATCATTTAAAACTTTATTGTATGCTTCCTTTTCCCCTACTGCAAATACACTTGAAACTCAAGTAATAAAAACCAAGAGTAAAAATATTGACATCTTTTTAATCATAATATATATAGATTATAAATTATTTTGACGAAATTTTAACATAAAATTCATTTTTTACAAAAAATAATTATATTTAATGAAAGAATTGTTTTGAAAAATTATCCCCATCCTTAATTCTCCCGCTAAAGCGGGGGGAGGCTGCAATAAGTATGGAGGAATGACTTATGTAAATAATAATTAATTAAAAATATGAAAATAGCAATATTACATGAGATGTTTATAAAGCTTTGAGGAGCTGAAAAAGTAGTGGAAAATTGGTGCAAAATGTATCCTCTAGCAGATATATTTACTCTGATTTATGATGAAAAAAAAGTAGGAAATGTATTTCCTATAAACAAAATAAACAAGCAAGTTTTTGATTTGAAAACTCAAAAGATTTATAAATATACAAAAAAACAAAGACTTTGTTTACCTTTTATGGCGTTTTCAGTCGAACAACTGGATTTTTCAGAATATGACATCGTGCTATGTAGTAGTAGTTGATTTGCACATGGTGCTATCACTAAAGTCGAGACAAAGTTTATAGTATACTGTCACTCACCTGCTAGATATATGTGGGACTGGACAAATGAGTACAAAAGAGATTTGTGACTAAATAGTGGTATAAAAAAATATTTGTTGTCATATATAATAAATAAAATGTTTTTGAATCTGAGACAGTGGGATTTTATAGCATCAAAGAGAGCTGATATAACAATAGCAAATTCATATAACACAAAGCAAAGAATAACAAAGTATTATAGAAAAGATTCTGAGATACTTTATCCACCAGTAGAAACTAGTAGATTTTGAAAGCTCTGAGTAGCTGCACCTACCAATGTAAAAATCAATGATATACCTGAATCATACTATATAATCATTTCAGCTCTGACAGAATTTAAAAAAATAGAGGTGGCAATAGAATGATTTAACAAAATATCAAATCAAAAGCTAGTAATCATTTGAAAGTGAGATTATGAAAGTGTATTGAAAAGCAAGGCTTCTAAAAATATCGTATTTGCTGGAGCAAAATACTCTGATGAATTGGTTTTTTTGGTACAAAATAGTTTGTGACTAATTTTTCCAGGTGAAGAGGATTTTTGAATAGTTCCTGTAGAGGTAATGGCTGCAGGAAAACCGATATTTGCTTATAGATGATGATGACTACTAGAAACAGTAGTACAATGAGAAACTGGAGAGTTTTTTGATGATAAAAATGGTAGTGATTTCGTAGAAAAATTTATGATGTTTAACAGGAATAATCTGAAATGAAAATACTTGCCAGAAACTTGCAAAAATCAAGCTGAAAAATTCTCAGAAAAAAAGTTTGAAGAAAGAATAAAACAACTTGTAAATTTATAAATAATATGTATAGTATAGGATAATGAATAATGAATAATGAATAATGAATAATGAATAGTGAATAGTGAATAGTGAATAGTGAATAGTGAATAATGAATAATGAATAGTGAATAGTGGATAATGGATAGTGAATAATGAATAGTGAATAGTGAATGATTAATAATGGATAATTAACAATTAACAATTAACAATTAATATGAAAAACTTAAACAAATCTCAAATAGATTCATTTAAAGAATCATGATATACATTTGAGGAGATAAAACACATAGATGATTCTCTTTGAGAGGAATGATGATATACTCCGGAAGAAGTTTACTTTGAAATTTTAAAAAATAGAGAACAAATATTATGTATAAAATAATTTATAAACCACTTGCTCTCAAAGACATTAATGATATATATAATTATATAATCTTGGATAACATACAAGTAGCTATAAAAGTCCAAGAAACAATTTTTAATTTTATTAATTATCTCGCATTGTTTCCAATGCTTTGAAAACAAAATTGAAATAATCATAATCTAAGAGAAATAATTGAACCAGCTTTTAAATATAGAATTATTTATAAAATTGAAAATAATACAGTGTTTATAGTTTGAATATTCAAAAATAAGAATTTATACTAATTTCTTATATTAAAAACTTTATATTAAAAACTTTATATTAAAAAATGAAAAAAACTAATTTATTTACGATACTGACTCAATTTTTGATAATAGTATTGCCTTTTTATGTACTTTATGCTGTTTTTGTAAATAGCGAATTTTGAATAACTAATGCTTGATTTTTTGTGAAAGAATTGGTGATAATTCTTTTGTTTATTAGTCTAGTATATGAATTCATAAAAAACAAAAAACTACCTAGATTTGGTACTGTAGATTATATGATATTTTCATATATGATTTATTGAGTGTTGATAACTTTTTTTAACTGACTTTGACTAAAAAGTGTTATTTATGGATGAAGATATGATTTCATATTTTTGGTTGTATTTCTGATATATAGACATGGTAGACAATTTTTGAGTGTAAGTGTAAATCAATTGGTAAAACTATTTTTGATTAGTTGAGGTGCTTCCCTATTGTTTTCTATACTTATCAAATTTAGATTTTGAGAAAAAGCTTTGCTTGCTTTTGGATTTACTGACTATGTGAGTAACTGGACTTATGACTGAAAAATACCGACTTATCACTGACTAGAAAATTCTGGAATCAAGAGGTTTCAATGAATATTTGACTGACCAAACCAAATGGCTTTTTACTTGATAATGTATACTTCTATATTGCTTCATTATCTAAAAAAGAAATTTGAATATCATATAGTATTGGTACTGATTTTTTTGTTTATATTGCTTATAATGACTTATTCTAGAAGTGCTTTACTTTGAGTATTTTCGTGAGCTGGATTATTGTTTGTATTAAATATTGAAACTATTTATCATAGGTATAAAAAATACATAAAAAATTGATTGATAGCGATGGTTATAATTGTCTGAATTATTTGAATGGTTTTCAGTGATAGGATATGAAATATATTTTTGAGAACATCGTCTACTACTGGGCATTTTGATAGGATGGAGATCTGAATAGATAGATTTTTGGAAAAGCCACTATGATCAGGATTAGCTGAGTCTGGACCAGCGTACAGAAGTATATATCCAGATAAGCAGACAAAAGATGATGAACAGTATTATATACCTGAAAGTTGGTTTATACAACAATTGACAGAGTGATGAATAATCTATTTTGTATTATTTGTCTCTATACTTGTAAATATTTTGAACAGATTATATCATAATACGAAATCACTGTTTTGGTGACTTGTTGCTATACTAGTGATGAATATATTTTTACATATATTTGAAGCTACTTATTTATCTATATTGTTGTTTGTTTTTGTTTGATTATTGTATGAAAATAAATAATATAAAAGAGTTAATTTAATATTTAACTCTTTTTTTATGAAAAAAATATTTAGTTTTTTTATACTATGCTCTTTAATTTTTGTAAATTTTTCAGTGAAAACTTTTGCTAATTTGGATGATTATATTGTTAATAATAAAGTTTTTTATGAAATGCAACTTTCAAAAAATATTTGATGAAAAAAATTTGTAAATCTGATAAATAAATTTATAGAAATAAATAAAAACAACCCTGAAAAATTGTTAGAAATAAATACAAAACTAGTAAATATAGATTTATCAAAAGTGAAAAAAGCTGATACTATTAATAAAGTAATGTATGCTTTAGCTGTAATAAATATTGCATTGGATGAAAATAATAATTCAGATAATTATGTAAGTACTGAAAAAATCTACGACAAATTGTCTATAACTGTCTATGAAGATAAAAGATGTACTAACTGTCCTACTAATGAAGTGATCGATCAATTAAAATTGTTACCTAGTATTGCAAGTGTTGAAATAGAGAGAAAAGATTTTGCTGAAGACTGAGTTGCTGATTATTTAACTAAAAATGATATAAAAACATTACCTTTGATTGTTTTTTCTACCAATAATTTTGATGTTTCAAAGGATCAAGCTCAAATGGATTATAATAATCAACCAGTTCCAAAAGTAAATACTTATTTAGAAGCATTACCAGAAGGTGGTTATAGTTTGGCTATTGGTGCTACATTTAATCCATTTGAAAAAAGAAGTGAGAGATGATTTTTACTTTTGGATAAAACAATTTTAGATAATATAAAAGAAGAATCATATATAAAATGAAATAAAGATGCAAAAATTACTTGGTTAGAATATTCAGATTTAGAATGTCCATTCTGTGCAAAATTACATAATTCTGATACTACTGACGAATTAACTAAAAAATACTGAAATGATTTAAATATTATTTATAATCATTTTCCATTACAATTTCATGAAAATGCATTACCTGCTGCTCAAATCCTAGAATGTGTAGCTGAACAAAAATGAAGTGATGTTTTTTATTCATTGATTGATATAGCTTTCAAAGAAGAAAAGTCTAGTAAGTCTTATCTAGAGGAACAATCAATTTCTCTTTGAGTAAACTTAACTGATTTGAGAAAATGTGTAGATGATTGAAAATATTTAGATAAGGTAAATAAACAAATAGACAATTGATATAATGTTTTTGCAATAACTGGTACTCCAGGTAGTATATTAATAAACAATTCTACTCTAGAATATGAAGTGATATCTTGAGCATATCCAACTAGTATATTTATTAATACTATTGATAAATTGATTTCTAAATAATCTATGATTTATTTATAAAATAATAATAAAAATATGAAAAAAACTATTTTTTTAATTATATCAATAATAATTGTTACATTATTTATAGGTAGCACTTATGCTGCTATAAATTTAGAAAAAAAATTGTACAAGGATACTATTTTGTCTACAAATAAGATAAAACAGGATTATTCTAATGGTGAAATAATGGCAAAAAAGATTTCTGATATATTTAAAAAATACAGATATACTAGAAATGTAGTAGCTGTTCAAAATCTACAAAATATAGTGAGAGCAAAGATAATTGTACTAAACAAGAAATCTGTGCTGACTAGAAATGATAGAAGATTGTTAAATCTGTATAACAATATATATTATAGAACTGTATTGTTGTTGGATTATCAGTGGTAAAATAATGTTTTAAAAAACTCCCAAACAATTTAATGTTTGGGAGTTTTTTTGTGTTATATATGCTAGTTATATATTTTACAAATTTTTAATTAACTGTGTGTCTAAATATATGGGGACTTGACAATAGTTAAGTATGTGATAAGATAAGAATTTAATTATTTAAATAATATTTATTAAAAAAATCATCAATACACCCTATATTTAATTTACTATTTATTTCACTTTTTGTTTTATTATCTATAGTAAAATTATTTACACTTTTATATTTGAAAAATGATTCTCAAAATTTTGATATATTTTCCTGTGATTTATATTTATATGCAATAATATATCATTTTCAATTATCAATACTTGCTATATAAAAACACTTTAAAAGAGGAAGAAATTCATCTTCTTTTTTATATTTGTTTATATAATCATTTATATCTTTTATATCAAAATTATCATGATATGATAGTGTTTCAACTATTTTATTTTTTAGAGTATTTTGTCTTATATCAAGATTTTTTTCCATTTCTGGTATTGATATTTTGTATGAGTATATATTAATAAAGTAAATAAATATAAAAATTAATAATATATTTAAACATAATAATATTTTTAATATGTGTTTATTATTTTTATATATTAACATAGGAATTAACCATATAAATATGTATATTAACACAAAATATTTTTCAATTGTTCATATTTCTGTATCAATATAATATATATACAAAATAAGTGGAAATATAATTCCTATTAGTAGTTTTATTATAAATAAAATTTTTTGTTTCATAAATTAATTATTATTAAATATCATATCATAAATTGGAATAACCATTTTATTATCAATATTCTTATGAGTAACTTCTTTTCATAGTAAAGTATCCATTTCAATATTTTTAATATTAGTATTGTTATTATTTTTTGATAAATCTAGTTCAGCTCAAAAATCTACATAATAATTTGTAGCCTTAGTGACATTCTTTTCTACATTATCTCTCATTAATGGTGATGCAATTTCTAATGTTATTAAATGATTAACATTTATATTTTCATCATTTAAGTAATTTGATAATAATACAGAATTATCTCATCAAAGACTATGTCAAACTATTATTATTTTATTATATTTATCTTTATTTTCTTTTATATAATTTAGTGCTGGTAGTACTCCAGTGTCTTCATTAAAATCACCATAATATAGTTTAGTATCATATCATTTATTTCATTCAAACATGGATATTAAATCTGATATTCAGTTGTCTACATAATGTCATTTAGGAACTTCTCATTTAGGAGCATATTTTTTAGGATTTCAAAATATATCCATTCATCATCATGCATATTCATGCTGCCATCCTGTAAATCAAATTATTAATGTTTTTCCTAATCCCCTCAAATCCTTATACATAACCCCATTATTCCCCACATAAGCATACAAATTAACATCATCCTTTATATCAATCGGGTCTCTACTGATAAATCTTGCTAATTCTGGATTGTAGTATCTTGCTCTGTTGTAGTATAGTCATAATTCAGAATCATATTCTCTTCATGTGTATAGTCTAGTATTATCAAAACTATTATCTCATGATATTACTTTTGCTTTACCGAATACATCATAATCATACTCTACTATAGTATCTCAATTATTATTTGTAAGTCAAACTATACTTCATAAATGATCTTTATGATAGTAGTATCTTTGTGAATTTTCTTCTAAAGATACTAGTTCATCTGTTCAGATTCAGTTTATATAGTCTCTTGTTTTAGTAGTATTTGTTGTAGTATCTGTTGTTGTTTCTTGTAGGATATTTTCATTAGATTACACATAGTTTATAACTTTTTCTGATGTAGTTTTTTGAAATCTTCTATTTAATACATCATAGCTAAATTCTACTATTGTTTCATCTACTAAGTTTGTTGCTTTTACTAGTCTATTTTTGTAATCATAGTAATATTTATACTTGTTATCTTGTTTTAGGTTTCAGTTGTTATCATATAAATAATCTATGTTTTCATTTGTCGTTACTAAGCTTCATGTGTATGTGATTGTTGTAGTTGTTGTTTCTCATGTTCATGTTGTTGTACCACTTCATGTTTCAGTTGTTCAAGAACCTGTTTCTGTTGTACCACTTCCACTTTCTGTAGTTCTACTTCATGATTCAGTTGTTCAAGAACTTGTTTCAGTTGTTCCACTTGATGTTGTTGTTTCTATTATTTCTTGTAATTGGTAGCTTAGTATACTTCCACTTAGTGTTGTATATTGGTTTAAGTTATTTGTTGCATAGTCATAGTTTGCTCAGCTTCATGTTGATTGATTGTAGCTATTTATTCTATTTCATAGATTATCATAATCGAAACTTTCTAGTAGTGTTGTTGTGTTTGTATCTGTTATTTGTTTGATTCTGTAAATATCATCATATGAATATGTTTTATGGTTATCATTTGTGATATTTCATACTGCATCATATGTGTAATTATATGTTTTTAATCAATTGTTTAGGCTAGATGTTCTCATTAATTCATCATAGTAAACAATATATTGTGTATTATATATTTAAATATATAAAGTATCAAAATATAACTACCATAAATAGTATAACTGGTAATAAATATATAGATATTTTGCAAAATGAATTGTTTATATTTTCTAAGTGAATCCATTTAGTTTCACTAAATAAAAACACTACTCCCTTTCACTCAATATATGCTAAATTCCAAATCATTCAAGCAAATAAATAGAAAAATGGTGATAACAATAAGTTAGAAAATGCAGTGAGTGGATATTCTCATAATAAATACAAGTATACATACAAATCATAAAACCAAGCAGATGAAAAAAATAACAAAATAATAGAGATATAAAACTCGCTAAAATTTTTATTTATTCATCTAATATATCTAAAAATAGCTCATACACTATAAGGTGCTGTATAATAAGTTAATATACTCATTATTATAGTTTCAGGAATATCCCAAGTGGGGTCCAATCACAAATCAGCAATGATACAAAGTAATATAAATGCTATAAAAAATATGACTATTTTCCACTTTTTAAGTAAGAAATTTACATATTCTATTTTAAAAAGTAGTAAAGTTTTTCTGTTTATGAATATAGATATTAGTCATATAAATACTAATATTATCCAAGATATCAAATATATATATATTAACATTTTTATGAATTATTTTTAATATCAATGTTCATATCTATTTTCATTACTTCAATAAAAGTGTAAGAAATTAGTAGTGATGAAATTATTATAAAAAATATAAATAATAATATTTTTATAATCTTAATTTTTAATTTACTCATTAGTTTTTGTTATCATTAATAATTATCTCAGGCTCTAATTCATATCATTTGGTAAAATCACTTACTTTGAAATCTTGTGAATAAATTTCTTTATTATTATAATATCATTTTACTTCAAAATTTTTATCTTCTAAAATTCAATATTCTCCTCATCAAAAAATATAAATTCATGTATTATAATCATTTGATATTTTTGTATTTAGAGAATTATCGAATTTATAAATTGGCTCTATTTTTATATCTATATCTCTACCAGTAATATTCTTTATTGTTATTAATTGATAATTCGGAAAACTATTATAAGTATACCAATAGTTGCATGATATAAATAAAAAACTTAATATAATTACTAATTTTCACAATATTCATTTATTAATTAAAATAAAAGTTATTGTATAAAATATTATAAAAGTTATTATTAGTTTAATGATTGAATCTAATAAAATTTCTTTTAATCAAAACACATATCATCATTTAAATAGAAAAATATAAAGAATTAATGTAGAAATAATGTACAAAACAAACCAAACTATTAATAAAGAATAGAATATTTTTTTATTAAATAATTTCATAATACTGAATTAAATACTATATTAGACTTTCCAACCTATTCTATCAAAAAAAGTAGCAAATCAAAATTGATTGCTACTTTTTTCCTATCCCCCCTACTTACTAGGGAGGGGGTTAGGGGGTGGGCTATTTACGCCCTATTGTTTGGATGGTTTTTACCTCATCAAATAATCACTATCCAAAATAAACATCAATTTTCATATTTCCCTGTTGAAGCGAGTGTCTATTAATCTAAAATACCAGTTTTTTTCATTTGCTATGTATTGTATATCGTAGAACTCGTTTAAGTTGTTTATTCTTCAATCATTAAAAATTGTGAACAACTCATTTTTTGCTAGATCAGAGAGTCTGTAAATAGACAATGCTCATGGATTGTAGTCTAGTGTTTCAGGTATAGTGTAGTATCAGTAGTTTGCTTGATTTGTAGGTAGATAGTATATTCATCTATCTTTTACATCATCAAAATTGTCTACTACATTTACTTTTGTGACTTCTTGCATTTGTACATATTGGTAAAAGATGTCTTTTGCATTGTCGCTAAGTATTATTTTTGGAAACACTGAATCATTTTTACTATTCGTACTAGATAATACTCTAGTTTGAAGTGTAGAATCTGATAGAGTTATTTTTCAAGTATGTTCATCTACAGATGCGATTTGTTGTCATTCTCTGTATAGTTTTAATCAACTACCTGATCATGATACATTGAAATCGTATTTTCCTGTATCTGTTTTGGATTTTAGAAAACCTGTTTCATCTTGTAGACTAGTAACAACTCATCATCTAAATCTATATAGATTTACTGGCTCATCAGTCAGATCTTCATTTAGTTTTCAATCTACTTTTCAGTTATTGTAATCTATAATACTTGGTTTAGGTGAATATACTTCTAAATCTACTTCTTTGTATCAAGCATTGTTGTTTTGATCTATCAGAGTAAATCATATCTTTTTCTTGAAAATATTATCAAATTTTCATATATCTAGTTTGAGAGATAATAGAGAATAATTTATATTTACTTTGTTTTTGTATTCTCAGTCTATCAATCAATCATCATCATTTCTAGTATTTCAATCTCAATCAGTATCTAGTGTCAAGTCCATATCTACTATCACTTTTTTTACATTTTTTATTCATGAATCTTCATAAATATATGGTGTTAAGTCTATGGTCTTTTTTTGGTATACTGGTACTCTGATTGTTCAAATACTCAATTCTGGAGCCAATCTATCTGACTCTTTTTGTGGAGAAAGAAGTATTTGGCTAGATAATGTACCATTTAAATTGTTTTTGAAAGAGTTTATTTTCGCATAATAGAAATCATTTTCTCTATACAATCTGATATAGTAATCACTAGTTTGGTATCATAAGTTGTACAATTCCCAAGACGATGTTTCAGAAAAATCTAGTCACAATTCAGAACCATCATAGTATTGTAAATCTACATATGATTGTTCAGACAAATCACTACTTGTTCATGTGTATGTGATTTTTGAACCTGGAAAAAGTGGTTTACCTAGTAGGTTTCTGATACTTGCTCACTCGAAAAATTGATCTTTTGATCATGCTATGTATGCACTTCCAGAAATTCAAACTATTTTTATATCATTGTAGAATTGAATATTTTGGTTTGCTCATATGCTTGTAGATTTCACTGTAGTATCGGATACACTTTCATCTATATAGTTTATAGAGTAAGAATTTGCTCATGCATATAGTTTGGTTCCTTTTGTGAGATTTACTACATTGTTTGCTTCTAAATCTGTTTTGATATTTATTAGCTCTTTTGTCTGTAGTTTGACTCATTTTAAGTTTCAAACATTTTTCATATATGCTAGATTGTTTCTCTTTGTGAACAACTCGTTTTTGCTTACTATTGTAGTGTCGTCTATAGCTGAAATAGCATCAACTATATCTCTCTTTATAGCTAGTGGTCTATAGTTTGGATTGTCTAGATTAGACGATTTGTCTACTAGTTGATAAAATCATAATCTATAGTTGTGAACTGTATTATCAGTAGAAGCAGAAAATCAGAAATTGATTCTACCGTTTGCACTTGTTACTTCACGAGCATTGTTTACTTGATCGAAAAATTTATCTCAATTAAAGAATTTGTTATCTCCTGATTTAATGGTAATAGGATTTGTAGTTACATATGATTTTGTAGGTTTTTGTGTCAGATTTTCTTTCAAAAATAATTCACCATTTACAAAATAAAACATATCTTCATCACTATCCCCATCTATATCTATAGATTTTGTTTCTTCATTTCAGTCCAACTCATCCAAATAATCAAACAATCTATATGAAGTGTTTCATTCTAGTATATATAGTCATTTGTATTTATAACTATATGGTGAACTAGCTTGTGCTTGACAAGAATTTTGAGCACTTGTATCATTATTTGTAAAAGTATCTACTGCTGCTAATAGTTTATCACTTACAGCTATTGAGTTTGGATTTTGAACTGATTGTAGATTTGAAATATTTGAAGAGTTTGTAGCTACTGAAGCTAATAAATCACTGTTTAGAGTTGAGACTTCATTTGAATAGTTAGCATTCCTATTTGCTAATCATTCAGAATATTTTTGTAGAGGAGTATTTATAGAATTCATCAAATCTTTTGAATATTGTTGTAATTCTTGTTTTGTACCATCTCATTCTCAATCTATCAATTTTTTGGCAGTTTCTATGAATTTATCATTGTACTTAGATAATGTCTGGTTGTAAGAATCGATTTTGTTTGTATCTGTAGATCATACTTTTGTAATTATTGGCTTTTTTCAGTATGAATCTAATTGTTTTTTCAATTCTTTGTTTAGGATTATCTCTGTATTGATAATATCTTTTACTGCGTCAAATTTTTCTGTGTTGTTGTCTTGCAACTCTTTTATCAATCTATCTTCGTTTGAATATGTTAGATTGTTTGTTTGTTGCCACAATTCCCTCACTTTGTCTAGTTTTGGATCAGAAGTAATAGTTTTTGATGCTAGAGCTTTATTTATAAGTTGTTTAAACTCAGCATTGTCCACTGTTACATCTTTGTTTTTGTCTATCACTGTCGCTAGATGTTGTATATCTGTAGAGACTTTTTGTGCTAGTATTTTTTGTAGATTGTATTTTATATCTGCTTTTCAGACACTACCGTCTACTCAACTTGGTCAAACATCTATGTCTAGATTTGAAGGAACTGTTCCAGCTGGAACGATATCTCTCATATCTAAGTTGTTTGGATTTATGTTGAATATATTTGTAAAATCATTTGAAAATGCGTTTATAGGCATAGCTATTTGTCTAGCCATTTCTACTATAAAATCTGCTTCAAATTCTAGATTTACATATGTACTTACTTTTATAGCATCTACAAATGGAAATGAAAACTCTGGCATAGTAGCTTCAAAGAAATCAAATCATAGATAACCTGTTCTTTCTGTTAAAAATGCGATTTGATCACCGGCTCTCCACTCTGGATGTAGAGGGGAAGACTTCAATATACACATTGCTTTAGTTATTAGTTTTATAATATCAACTATAACTTCTATAGATGAAAGCAATTTAGGTAGTTTTGGTGGTGGTGGTAAATCTGGTAATTCTACTCTAGGAAGTGATGGTAAATCTGGAAGAGTAGGTATTTGAAGTGTAGGTAATACTGGTAAACTAGGTAATTGTAGTTGAGCAGTAATATCTATACTAGGCACTTTTGGTAAATATATATTTGGTAGATTTGGTAGAATAATAGGTTTTGAATTTAGATTGTACTCTGGTAGAGTAACTCTTAATCAAGCTCTAATATTGTGTAAATCTAGTATAATATCTGGCCATTTTGGAAACCTAATAATAGGTATCTTTGGCATAATCAAATCTATCAAAGAAAACTCTTCTTCTAGGGCATCTTGTCTCTCATTTTTACAGTCGTGACATTCTTGTTCATAATCCAAAAACACATCTACTAGTAATTGCCAAGATTTTAGCACAGATTTAATCAAAATATATAACTCTACCCAAGCTTTGAATCTGATACCATTTTTCCCTATCCGTCATCCTAGTATATATGAAAGAGTATCTATGTTACATAGTATTTGTTCTAGATATACTTGTTTTCATGTAACTAGTTTATTGATATTTTCAGGTATTTGTTTATACGATTTTATCACATCCATATTTGATCTAAGCGAGCTTATTAATCAGTTTGCATTGCTCAAAAATTGTACTCATGCTTTTCTAGAAAGTTCATTTTCTTGTTCACAAGCTTTTTGTGCATCTGGATCTGTATATTTACAAGCTTTTCATAATGACCATGCTTCTCAAGCTGTACTCACTTCTTGTTCCCGCTGTTCTAGTGTAGATTCCCGTGAATAAAGTGCTTTGTCTATCTCTGCTTCTGAAATCCATGGCACTGTAATATTTACTGTTTCTTGATCCAAGTATACAAGTGGTGTAGAACCTATAAATTCATAAGCTTCTTTTATACCAGAATTTACTTTTTTTGCATATCAATCAACAGTAGCATTTCAAGTAAGTTCGTTGTCTATAGACAGTGCATCTGCACCAAATCTATCTGCATTTCCGCTTTTTAATCACCAATCAGAATCAAATATTCATGAAAAATCTGGTAGTATCACAAACAAAGTAGGAAAATCTGTAAGTTTATTTGCGATTTCTTCTATTTGTCTAGTAACCCAATCCATTAACCAACTAGGAAATGGACTGATTCTTCTCATATTTATTTTTACTATATCTTCAAAGTTTCAATCTAGCATTCAAGCTACATCTACACTCACAGCTATATCTGAGTCTCATCAAGCTCTAAATAATGGTGTAATAGGAGTTTCAGAGAAATCTCATGGTAAAAAATCAAATGCTTGTTCTACTGGTCATTTTTGAGCTTCTTTTAAGTAAACTCAAATCTTTTCTTTGTTTGGTGGATTTAAATTGAATTCCAATTTATCACAATTTCAGTTGATAATACCATATGATCAATCTGCTGAATACATAGGTATACCTGTAGATGCTGGATCTCAATCTGAACCATCTCATGCACATCCAAATGTTTTTTTAGCTACTACTATACAGTTTCATCCTGGTACAAGTGGGGCTACTGACTCTGGTATAGTGACTCATGCTACAGATGCTGGTCATCAGAAACATATAGCTGTTCACATTCAACCTGTAAGAGTAGGTGTTATAAATAATCTAAAGTAATTTGTTGGATTATCAATTCATAACATTCATCAAGCTCATTTTCCTGAACATCATGTAGAATTAACTGAAGTAGGCCAAACAGTAGGTACACAAACAGGTCATACTTGCATCCAAGTATTCATTGAAAATATTGGTAATCATTCATCCACAATTAATCAATCTCAAATTGTTTCTCACATAAAAACAGGATCTCATCATGGTGCTAGTGGTGCCCAGTTTAATGGTGAAGCAAAACATGATTCATTTCCAAATCAACAATTTAGTCATTTAACTATATTGTCAACTTGTTGTAAAGCATCATCTACTTTTGAAGTCATTCATCATAGATCTAAAGTGATACTTCAATCCATATCAAAATTGTCTTCTTCGTTTGGTAAACCGTCTGAATCATTGTCTTTATATATTTCTGCCAATTTTTCTTTTGAGTATTGTTTTGCTTGATCTATATTTTCTGGTTTTGTCAGTTTATCTATATAGTCAGGTACTCCGTTTCAATCTGAATCAAAAGTATTTTGTTCTATGTGTGATGGTAGTTTAATTTTTTCTTCATCACAAGTAGGTGCTTTTGTTCATTTTTCGTATGTTTTAGGATTAGTTGATCTATATATTTCTATAGCATCACTACAATTTTTGTTGTCTGGTTTCAAGATAATATCACCGTATTTATCATCTCAGATTTCTCAGTTTTCAAATAATCATACTTGTAGGTTTCCATATTTAAGTGGTCTAACTTTTGTTTCGTATGTGTATTTGATTGATCAATTTAATGGTATGTCGAAGTTGTCAATCATATAATTGTAACCACTTTCTCAATCATATATATCAAAGTCAGTTTGAGATTCAAATGAATTTTTATTTAATTCAAATACTTGTGGTACTTGTTCTGCATATACTACATTGTTCAATCTCTTGTTTGATGTATTTGTAAGTGTTACTTCAACTTGGACTATATCATTTGATGATACAAATTTACCATTTGTGTCTATATATCTCTTTTCTACTTTTAGTCCACTATATTCACTGTATTCACTTTTTTGAAAATATAGATTACCTCTATCGTCTGGAAATACTGTATCTCAGTTGATATAATCACTTGGATTTAAGTCAGTATTGTAATCTCAATATGGATATCTAACAAATAAATAAGAATCCATTTTTGAGTTTTGATTTTGTACCTGACTTGGTTGGTATAATCAGTCAAAATATACCAATCATCAATCATTTCTCACTCAGCTATCTAAAGTAATACCCTGCTCATTTGTTACTTTTAATTTGGTAAATTTTGGTTTTTCAGCAATAGATCAACCATAAAAAATATTTACCTCTCAAAAATCATCTAGTGTAACTATATCATCTATACCATCATTATCCATATCATACTTCTCTGCCCTAACTATTTTTCAACTCAATCCAAAATCGCTAGAAAGAGAAATCCTTTCAAAGTTTTTGTTTACATTGTTTAGTAAGTATGGTTTTCAATCATCTGATACAAAAAATATATCATCATAATTGTCTCATGTGAAATCTCATGTTTTTATTAAATCACTTGCTCATAAATCAGCTAAAAATGCTAGATTTCACAGATCTACAAAATTGCCATCTACTGATTTGTTTTCTAGTAGTTTCAGATGATTATCGTTTTTGATAAGTAATACATCAGTTTTGGAGTCATTGTTGTAATCAAATGTCTCATAAGAAGTGATATCTGTATCTGTAGAAAGCAATTTTCATATGCTTGAATCAAAACTTCTATCAGTATCTGTTTTTGGTAATTTTGCTTTTATTTGCTTTAAGCTCAGTACTGGATCTCATAGATTTATAACTGAAAAACTCATATAGTCTTTTACTGAATCTCAAACTGATTTACCTGCAGCAAATTCTAGTAATGACTTGTTTCAAGCACTCCATCCTATTCATTGCTCATTTGAAAAGTTTTCTATTCAATACATATTGTCACTAGAAAAACTATTTAGTTTGTTATCAGAAGCAAATGGATCATTGTAGTAAAAGATTTTTGATTGATTGTTTGTGTTTCAGTTATTGTATGTACCATATGCTGATGTTTTGAGTAATACCAATATAGAATTTTTAGTATTATCTATTTTTGAATCAAAGACATGATCCTCTGTCGATGTAGAAATAACTGGATTTATGAAATTGTATCATAATTCTCAAATAATTTTTCAACCTGTTTTTATGTTGATAGACAAGTATTTACTAGTATTTTTTTTGTTGAATTCAAATTCTACTGATCAAAATCTGTTTATAGTTCAGTTTTCAGATATTTCAAATAGATTTTTACCGTATATATCTCTAAAAATCAGTTTACTATCAGCGAAATATACATTGTATTTATCCGACACTGATTTCATAGCAATAGAAGTTTGTTTTGCATCTATACATGAACTCAGGTTTGTTTCACAAGCTGATAATTTATTTGAATCATCAAAATTGTAAAATATCTTTCAGATAAAAGTATTTAATGCTTGATTGTAGATATTTAATCCTAGCTTGTTATTTATAAAAGTAGGAAGTATAACTATGTCTTGAGTAAGATCTCTAGAAGTGTATAGAGTTTTTAGTCATCAATTGTTATTTAAATCCAATATATTGTTATATGAATATGGATTGTTTAATTGAGATGTGACTGCTAATGATCTATTGTTTCTGTTGAATAATAGACTTCATGCTAGATAGTTTTTCTCATATATATCTCAATAGTTTGATCATAGCAAAGTAGTATAAAGTCAGTTGTATTTTTTTCATGACAACTTACTTTGATTCCAAAAATAGAATGTTTCTATTTTTAGTGCATTTTCTCCTACTCAATTTATAACTATGTCTTTTTCTCAGTTATTTATAGTAAAACTATTTAGTGACAATGAAGGACTTGTTCATACTTTGAAATATGCAACTCCTGGATTGACTGTTCAGTAGATTTTGAAACTACTTGTTCACTCTTTTACTATGTCACTGTTTTTGTCTGATTTAATAATGGTAGAATATTGTTCCAAGATTTCTAAATCTAATGCTGTAGAATTGTCATTGAAAACTAGATTGTTATATCTATCTTTTAGTTCTACTTTTAGATTTGCAAATGCCGTAGATGAAGCTTCTATCTTGTTTTGTGATAGGTTCAAATCTAGCTTCATAGCCTTGTCTGGATAGATTGTTACATTTTTTTGTACAATGTTTTTTAGTCATTCTACTTGAAATTCTATAGGTATATTTTTACCAGCAACAGTCTTTGTTTTGAACTCTACTTCTGCAACTCAATTTTTTAATTCAAAGTATGGATTTGTAGATTCTAAAAATATTGAATCAGCAGTAAGATATGCTCTAGAATCAAAATCAGTAAGTATAGCTCAATTTTTGTTTCTAAGTGAAATCTCAAATTTGTATGTAGCACCTCATACTTTTATATCTCATGAAATAGGCTTAACTGTCAGATTTATGTCACTATATACATCAACTGTTTTGTTTGTATTTGCCAGTTTGTTTCATTCATCATCTAAAACAGTTACATTTACAATACTTTTTCAACTTGTATTATTAGATTTCAGTCTAAATATTTTGTATCATTCGTATGTACTAGTAGTCAATTTATTTGATCAAGTATCTAAAAAGCTTACTGAGTTTCAATTTATCTTGAATTCTAAATCATAAAAGTTTCATGATACTGGGTTTTGGTATTTATCATAGATAGTTACAAAATTTGTAGTGATATTTCATCATGTTTCTAGTACTGAAGTACCTAGTTTCATATCTACACTGTTTGGAACATCTGGTAGTAATTCTATATTTTTAACTGTTTTAAATCAATTTGCATCTGTGATTTCTAGACTATAACTTCATGCTGTTTTCAATGCTAACAATGATTTGAAGTTTTTCATATCATCTTTTGAAACTTGTATATCTTCCAAGATCTGTTTACCTGATTTTTTGACAGAAACATTTAATGGGTAATTTATATCTGTTTTTGTACCTTTTGTATCTAAGTTTTGAAGTAATAAAACAAGTTTTTCTTCGCTTAATCCTGAATTGTTAATCAAGTTTGAAACTGAATCAATAGTGTTTGTAGTGCCATCTACCAAAAATAGGTTTGTTTTGTCACTTACTTTCATAGAGCTAATACCATAATTGGTACTCAATCAATTTGAACTATTAGATAGTTTGTAGCTAGAATTGAACAATCTATTTCATCTAACTTGGATTTGTAAAGGATCTGATTTCAGAAAAATAGTTTTATTTCATGAAGCATCATTTATCAATACATTTGCACTCAAATATATATTTGCATTAGCTGATTTCACCCCTACTCAATAATTTGCTACACCATAACTAGATCTCACTTTTTGATTGTTGAAAGTGATGTAAGGTTTTGTCAATGAAAAATCATTTTTATTAGCACTATTTACATCAAATACTACTTGAGTATTTGCAGCGGTCATTTCCTTTGATGTATCTTTTGCTGATTCTATTTTGATTAATTCAAAATTTACATCTGTACTATTTGCTATTTTTACTACATTTCAATCTTTGTCCAAAATTGTCGCTTTTAGTAAAGCGTTGCTGTTGTAATAGTATTTATCACTATCAGCGCTCAATTCTAAATATCATCCTGTTAGATTTTTTTCTATACAATCATTTACACCATTTTTGTCTACATCTCAGTTACATTGTAATACTTCTTGTTTTTCTGAGTCACTCAAAAAATTAGCATCTTGAAAAACTCATCATTCATCTGTCAACAATGTCGATCAACATACTCACTCAGATATAGAAATAGTTGGAGGCATCATATCTCATAACCAGCACATGATAGCTGGTATCCAATTCCAAATAGGTACTCAATCTGGTGGTCCACATTTGGTATTTGAATCTTGACTTGCTCATGAGCTTCAAACTCATGAGCTTCAAGTTCAAATATTTGAACTAAACAAGTTTGAAGATAATTCTATATTTTTAGAAAAGATATCAGCATATGGATTTTCAGCTTTTGCTTTTGGATCCATTTTTACATACATATTTTGAGCATCTCATGGAGCTCATAAATATGAAATCTCATATTGTTTTTTGTTTTTTGAAAGTAGATAATTTGATTCTTGTTCTCAAAATTGGTCTACCAAGTAGTTATCAAATATAAATCAGTATTTAGCTGATACACTATTTAGATTATTCCAATATTGTGAAAATACTAGGGTATCATAATAACTAAGTGTTTTTGAGTCACCTGTAATTTTTAGTGTAGAATCTTTTTTGTCTTTTAGTATTTTTGTTAAATCTATATCAGCTTTTGGATAAGCTCCTGTTTTTAATAAATCATATAATTCTTTGTCTTTGGCTTGTAAACTACTTGGATCGTTTTTTACTATTAAGTCATTGATTTCTTTTGATTTGTCTGCTAATATTTTTTCTAGTTCTTTTGTGATAGTTTCAAATGAAATATTTGATTTATCAGCCTGATCTAATCTAAATAAATTTGGGTATTCTATTTTTGCGTATTCTCATTTTGCTGATATAAAATCTATGTATCTATCTTTGTCGACTGGCAAAGATTTAGTAGCCATTGCATTTACTTGAGTAGTTAGTTCATCTGCAGTTGGTGATTTGTGTTCTATATATGAAGGTATTGTTTTATAACTAAAAGTTAGGTTGTTATCATTTGTATCTAGTACAATATTTCAATCTAAATAAATATCTCCATTTGGACTTTTGTAATTTGCATCAAAACTTTTTGCATATCAATATGTTTTTCAATCATTGTTATCTGTAGTACATGACCAATTTACTCTTGAACCAAAAGTAGGTATTCTATAGTCTACATAACATTTTCAATCACTATCGACATCATGGCTTTGAGCTAATATATAGTTATTTTCTAAACAATTTAATGGTGTTTGTATTTTTCTACTATCATCTATTTTTTTTCATCATCATATATCAAATATAGGATAAATAGCTCATTTATAATCATGTGCTTTCAAAACGTCTTGTCACTCTACCATTTTTTGTGTATCCAAATTGAGTGGACTATTTCTTCACCAAAATCAGTTTAGAGCTGCTCATGAAAGTAGATTTTGATAACAATAATTTCTGTCTGGTTCGTTGTACAATATATCATTGTCTGGTTTTGACAGATTTATATTTGTTCATCTATTTGCTTCTACTAGCGTTCCTCAGTTTAGATTTGAACCTCTGTAAATACTACATTGTGTTGCTGAACTAATATCTTCAGCTTTTGTTCAGTATAGATAATTTTGATATGTAGTCCCGCATCAATTTCCGTCAATTACTCTAGTTGGTAAAGCTATTTTTCTAGAAAATCAGTTTTTTACTATATCATCAATCTGTTTTTCTACTTCAGTATTTACATCTTTTGTGATTTCATCATTTACTAAATCTAAGACAGTAACTATATATGGAATCATATCTACATTTATATCTCAACCTGTTTTGTTGTATCTTCAAGCATTATTGACATCTTTTCTGAATTCTCATATTGTTCATTTAGCAAATATTTCTATAAATTTTTTGGTAACATTTTCTACTATATATCTAGTTTGAATGTCTGGTACTCTAGAAGTATCTGGTCTCTCTCCTATGTATTTTTTTGCCATATCTGAGTCCACTTTGTCTAAAAGTTTTCAGATAGTATCATCTGCAACTCACATACTTTTGTTTGTGACTTTGTCTGCTAACTCTTTATTGAATCTAGAGTAATTTATATCTTCTTTGTTTTCTAAATATGCTTCATAGGCTTGAAAACTGTTATAATTTAAAGCTTTTTCTTCTCTGAATTGGTCATAATAAAATACAAAAGGTTCATAAACTGATGGTACTCAAACTGTATTGTTTCAATTTAAAACTCCTCATGAATATTTAAAATTTCCTGTTCCTGCATAATAATCATGATTTTTGTCAAAATAATCTTTTAATCATTGTACATTATCAGCAAATGTTCATAGATTTGGTGATATAACTCAATGCCATATTTCTGATTTCAAACCATCTCTATTATCGGTATTTTTTTCATATCTATCTGTATCATGATTGTAGATATATACTTTGTCTTCAAAATCTGTAAATGGTAATATTGTCCTAGAATAGGTGTTGTTATCGTATATATTAGGTAATTCAAAGTCTCATATGACTACAGTTCATATAAGTTTTGATTGAAAATCTGCACTTTTATCTATTGCTTTTAGTCACTCTGTATACAATGATTCATTTAATGATGCTATATTGAAAGCTGGTGTATTTGATGGAGTAGGTAAAATAACTACTTTTGTGTTTTCTAAAACTCACTGTATATCTCTAGAATATCTATCTATTTCTGATTTTACAGCATCATAAGATTTTTGGTCCACTATTATAGATACCAAATTGTAAAACTGGTCATTTCATGCAAATGTTTTGAAGTCAAAATATGGAACTCTGAAAGTGATGCTAAAAAGTAAAGCAAAAATTAAAAAACTTGATGTAAATTTTTGGAATTTAGAATAGTTCATATATCAATTTTTTCGCTGAATAAATAAACAAAAATGACTTTTTAACATATTACTTAATTTTTTAACATTTACAAGCTTTTTTGTATCATTTTTTTATACAAAAAAACGCTTTTTTAAGCGTTTTTTTGTTTGTTGATTTCTGTTATTCTGAATGTGATTTAGAATAATATATGTTTTTTGTATGTTTTTGCTTTTGGTGTAGTGAATTTGATAATTATTTTTTGTTTATTTTTTGTTTGTGGAGTGTACTCTCTTTCATACTTTTGGGGCCAAAAGTATGGCAAAAGCCTTAGGGGGCTGCGACATTCAGATACAATGTTTTGGTTGTTTCTTTAAGTGCTCACTATATTCTCGCCCCCTAAAACCCCATTTTCTAGGAGTTTTTAGAAATATTTTTTTAACACTTTATTTTGAGTTTGTATGTTTTACTGCTATTATATCTCTGTTTTTCCTCACATAAATGGGATTAGTGCTTCAGGGATTTTTATGTTTCATTCTGCTGTTTGGTAGTTTTCCATAATAGCTATTAAACATCTACTCATAGCTATTACTGTACCATTTAGAGTGTGAGCATATTGTAAATCTCAATTTTCATCTCTGTATTTGATACCTAATCTTCTAGATTGATATTCTCAAACATTACTACAACTTGTTACTTCTCTGTATTTGTCTTGTGCTGGCATCCATGCTTCTAGGTCGTATTTTTTCATAGCTGGATTTCATAAGTCTCCACTACATACATTTAATTTTTGGTATGGAATACCTAAACCTTGCCAGATTTCTTCTTCTACTCATATCATAAAGTCATGCATTTTTTTTGATTCATTGTTTTTTGTAAAACAAACCATTTCTATTTTATCAAATTGATGTCCTCTCAAAATACCTCTCATATCTTTTCATGCTGAACCTGCTTCTCTTCTGAAACATGAACTGTATGCTACATACATCTTTGGAGTTTGTAAATCTAGTATCTCATCACTGTGATATGAAGTAACTGGTACCTCTGAAGTACCAACTAAGTATAAATCATCTTCTCCAGGATTTACAGAGTAAATCCCATCTTCTCATGCAGGAAAAAATCATGTACCAAACATAGCTTTTTCTCTGACTAAAACTGGTGGTAATATAGGATTAAATCACTTTGCTACTAGTTTAGTCATAGCGTAATTTATAAGTGCAAATTGTAATAAAACTAGGTCTCATTTCAGATACCAAAATCTAGCTCATGATACTTCTGATCATTTGTCTGTGTCGATCCATCATTTTGCTTCTCATATTTCATAATGCGCTTTTGGTTCGAAATCAAATTTAGTCTTTTCTCAAAAATATAGTTCTACAGCATTGTCTTCATCTGTATTTCAAATTGCAGCTGTATCATCTAATAAATTTGGTATTTTATAATACATTTCTTTCCATTTTTCTTCTACTTCTGATTGTTGTTTTTCTAATAATTCTAATTGTTCTCATAATTTCTTCATTTCAGCTATTTTTGCAGGTCTAAGTTCATTTGATAAAGTAGGTATTTCTTTACTTACTTTGTTTTTGATAGCTCTTAGTTCGTCTACTTTTACAATTAAATCTAGTTTTTGAGCATCTATTTCTAAAAAAGTATCTAAATCCAAGTTTAAATTTCTCTTTTTTATATTATCTTTTACCAATTCTGGATTATTTCTAATTATTTTTATATCTAACATTTTTGTGTTTTTTAAATTTTAAATCATATTTTCATAGTTTTGTAAACTAGAAAAAATTCTGTAAATAGTTATAGTTTTTGTATCTTCGTTTACCGAATAGAAAACTTTATATTTTCATCTAACTATTATTACTCTTATATTATTTTTGTATTCTTTGAATCTGTAAGGAAATATTTGAAGTGAGTAAATTCAGGACACTATTTCTTTATAAATATTATCAACTATTTCACTTGAAAAAGTATATCTAAAAATAAAATCAGTAATTATATTTAAATCGCTTTTTGTTTGACTTAATAATTTGATTTTATACATTTTTTCATAAATTAATTCTAAACTTATTAGTTTCTTCAAAAAACTCCTCAAACGATATAGTTGGGGATTTCTCTGCTTCTGCTAGCAATTTATCAATAATTTCTTCAGCATCTGGTGCATCAAAATCTATGAAATTTTCTGGTTTTGTGTATGTGTTAGTTTTCATAATAAGCATTTTATTAATTATTTTCTCTTATTATAGCTAAAAAATAAAAAAATCAATTTAAGGATTGTCTAAAAACTCACTTTTATAAAAAAATGTTATTTTTAAACATATTTCTTCAATGCAATTTTTGCTTCTTTATCCATTGTTCTTTCTTTTAGTACTTGTTTCTTTTGATATGCTTTTTTTCATTTGGCTAGTCAGACTCTGAGTTTTATAAGGCTTCAGACGAAGTATAATTCTAGTGGTATAATAGAATATCAAGCTTCTTTGAGTTTTCAAATCAAAAAAGTAATAGTTTTTTTATGTAAATATATCTTTCTAACTCTTTCTGTTTCTATCGACTCTCTATTTGGCAAGGCTTTCCATGCTGAAATATGCATTCATTTGACATATAATTCTCCATTTATGACTATAACATATGCTCATTTTAGGTTTACATGACCGTTTCTGATGCTTTTTGTTTCATATCATCTAAGCTCTATTCAAGCCTCCCAATTATCAAGTATTTCGTAATCAAAATATGCCTTTTTGTTCTTTGTGATTACATTATCTATATTTTTTTTCTTTTTCATAATTGTCTTTTATTTTAAAATTTTTAGAATTATAACTAAAATAATGAATTAGACAATTTTTATTATAAATAAAAAATACCCTTTTCAATTAATAGAATTGGGTATTTTTAGTAAATATATGAACACTGTTCAAGTTAATTTTGTTATTTATTGAAATATTTAAATTGATTTTCTAAAATAAATTCAGTATTTTTTCACTTCAATAACCAATCCCATTTCATATAATCATCTAAATCATATTCTTGATTTTTTTGTAAATTGAATGGATTTTTTTGTACTTCAAAGTGCAAGTGGTAGTCAGTATAATTTTCATCAGGTACTCATGTTTTTCAAACAGTTCATAATGGTTGTCATTTTTTAACTACTTCTCATATTTTTATGTTTGAAAATATTTCATTTAGATGACTATAAAATACAACATCACCTGACATTGTTTTTAGCCATACTTGATTTCATCTAAGTATATCTAGATTTCTAGTTAAATCTTCGTTTGATAGAGCTTTTCATTTTTTTATTTTATCTAAGTCTGAAAATTCAAAATTGGTTACAGTTCTGACTATTATTCAGTCATCTAGTGCGATAACTTGTTCTCAAAAATCAGCATCTATATCCCATCAATGATGTATTCAGTCTGTGTATTCTTGTCTATATGGTCTACCTGTATTTGGTATCTTTGATTGGTTTGTAGGCATTTTGCGTCATGCAACTGGTACAATGTATTTTTCTGACCTTTTTTCTAGTATTTTATCAATCAAATCTCTATTATAAATTGTTTCCGATAGTATTCTATTTTTTTCTAGAAAAATGTAATAGTTTTTTTCTATAGTTGAATCGTATTTTTGAAATTGTTTATAAGATTGTATTTTTTTGTTTAGTATTTGTTTTAGACGAGCTAATTTATCGCTATCTAAATCTAATAATTTTGTATATATATCATATTCTGATAATAGATTTAATTTAAAATTTAATTTTACCTCATCATTACTATCAACTAAAACAAAATTTTCTTTTTCACATTTATTATCAAAAAATTTTAAGTCAAACATATAATATCATCATTTAGCTGATGTAAGCTTAGAAAATATATTACATTCTGATTTTATTTTGTATTCACTTAGGTCATGACCTGACTTAAATAAAATTTTTGTTTTATTTAGAGTAATAGAATCTAAATATATATTTTCTGACGATTTAAATGATATAGATAAACTGTTATCAAATAATCAAGTTCATGCAAATACCAGCGAATAGCCGAAAACTATACTAAAAACTATTATTCAGATAACTCATGTAAGAATCGATTTCTTGTTCATATTTTATTTTATGGTTTTAAATATGCTTGTTTTAATATTTTAAAGTGTTTTAATTATAGTAATTTTATTTATATTACAAGATTTTTTAGCTATTTAATGTTAAAAACCGTATTTTTATAGTTTACAATTGCTTTCATTTTCTAATAGTCTGTAGACTTTTACATTTTCATATCATTTTTCTTTTAGGTATAGTCAATGCAAGTTTGAAAGCACTCATTTTTCGCAGTATAATAGGTAAGTTTTTGATTTATCTAGATTTTCAAATCTGTAGTTAATATCAAAAAATGGTATATGCATAACTTCTACTCATTCTAATACTAAAGGATTTTTCTCAACTGTAGATAATTCCCTAATATCTATAACTACTTCGTTGTCTCATGGTAAAAAAACTACTTCTATTTCCGTAGAATCTTTTCCTTTGTATTGTTCCATCATAGTATTTACAAACTCCGTTTTTCTGTTTTCTACAGCACTAATTAATACTTCTTCCAAAATCTTTTCTTCTTCATCCAAAATATCTTGCAGATTGGCTCAAGTAGATGGTTTATCTGAAATCACTCAACAATATTCTGGCATATTACAGGCAAAATTGTATGTACCAATTTGTTTTGATATATCTACTATTTCTTGTTTGTTGTATGATATCAATGGCCTAAGAACTAGGTTTGTGCTTGCTTTGTCTATTACATGCATATTTCTAAGTGTCTGACTAGAAACTTGTCATAGACTATCTCATTTTATCAGTGCAAAATAATGATTTTCAGAAATAAGCGAAGCTGCTTTTAACATAAATCTCTTTAGAAGTATTCATCTGTATTTATGATTTACTTTTTCTAGTAGATTTTTTATAATTTCTTCAAAATTTACAGTTATAAATCTAGCTCTTTTGTGTGGTACAGAAAAATTTCTCCATAAATAATATGAAACTTGTTTTACTCACAATTCATGAGCACTTCATCATAGATTGAAAAATAAATAATCTACTTCACATCATCTTTTCATCATAGAATAAGTACTTACTCCAGAATCAAATCATCCTGAAATCAGACTCAATACTTTGTCTTGAAATCCTACAGGATATCATCAAATTCACTCTACTCTGTTTTTAACTATATGTAATTTTTTATCTTTTATTTCTAGATTTACAGTTAAATCTGGATCAGTTAATTTAACACTTGCATTTTTTGCATTTTTTAGTAATCCTCATCCTATGTATCTTTCTAAATCTATAGATGTAAAACTATGATTTCCACTTCTTTTTACTCTTACTACAAACGATTTGTTCTCTATTTTATCTAGATAATATTCTCTTGATTTAGTAAAAACAAAATCAAAAATTTCATCCTCATTTTCTGGTAATAAAAAAGTATTTACTTCTAAAAAATTGGCAATTCATGGGATTTTTTTCAAGATATTTCATACTTTTTCATCTTTTCACTCGATATTAATCCTGTCCCATGTTCATGTTACATTTGCTTTTATGTTATGGTTTTCAAGGTGTTTTTTTATGTTATTTTTCAACATCAAAACTGCTCTTTTTCTAACTGGTCTAGATTTAATCGTCAATTCAGGTGATATTTTTACTATGTATTTCATTATATATTTTATTAATTAATGTTTTATGAATTAATTTACCATTTCATAAATATATTTTAAACAACTTTTCTCGCAATCTCTTATATTCTGTACTTAATAAGTGCTCTAAAAGTTTTATTAAAAATATTTATTTCATTATTCAATGCTAGAAAATTATACTCAAATGTAAATTATTTCACAATCATCATTACTCAATCATCTATGTCGATTGGTAATACATTGTATTCTATATTGTGCTCAGCTAGGTATTCCCATAATCAAACCATTTTTTCTCTAAATTTGATTACATCATCTATTATAATTATTCATCAATTTTTTAGTTTTGGCCATGATAATTCTAGGAAATCTTTACTCCTCCTCATCATACCATCTATGAAGATGAAATCATAAACATTGTCTGCTAATTTTGGTATTTCATCTAGTGCGTTTCACAATATTAGAGAAACAGTATTTTGTAAATTTACTTGTTTTATATTTTCTAAAGCTTCATTGTGTGACTTTGGTGAAAAATCAATACTCAATAATTTTCATCATACTTTTTCAAGTTCTATTCAAAAATTTATAGCACTAAATCAGTTTGCTGTTCATACCTCTAGCATATTTTTAGTTTGACTTATTTTAATCAAGTCAATCAAGAATTTTGCATTTACATCACTAATATTAGGAACAGTATTTTCTATTCAATACTGTCTCAGTTCCTTTAAAAATTGTATTCTATCCACTTATATTTGTTATTTATTATTAACTTTTTGTATAATTTAACCCATTTTTTAAAATTTGCAAAATTTTACAACAAAAACTTGCGTTTTTATATTTTTTTCAATATAATAACGGTGTTATAATTTAATAATAATTTTTATACACATGAAAAATGTAATAAAAAACAGCTTCTATACTGCTGCTTGAATTGCTTTGTTGAGTTTTAGTACAGCTAGTGCTGCTATAAATCCAGGGCAATGAGTAAATGATAATTTAAGAACTGTTTGAACTGCTGACACTGTTGTGCAAATATGGTTAGGTAATTTATTGACTTTCTTGTATCTTGTTGCTGTTTTATTGGGTATATGGTGAGGTTTTAATATCTTGACTGCTGCTTGAGATGAAGAAAAAGTGAAAAAATGAAAAACTATTTTGTTACAAGCTATTGGTTGAATAGTTGTTATTTTCTTGGCTGGTTCAATAATAGATTGGTTATTAACTCTTATCGTAGGTCAATAATATACAAAACTTAAAATTTCTTCTGACGAAGAAATTTTTTATTTTTTCAAGGAAACACTGAAAAATTTGGCATAATAATAAAAAATTAAAACGTTAGATTTTCTCTAACGTTTTTTTAAAAATCCATATCATTGTCATTTCAATCATCTTTTTCTAGCATTCATCTCAAACCATATCAGATAAATATTCAAATAATAATAGAAACAAAAGATAATATATATGTCTTTGAACTTCAGTCTATGAAAACATATGCTGATAATCCAGTAACCATATTTTCAATTATTAAAATAGCACCTAAAGCTATTCATCCAAAAACAAAGATTATATTCATCATAATAATATTTATTATATTTTAATAAAGTCATTATAAAACAAGTTTGATTTTTTTCAAACAAAAAAATAAAAAGATAAAAATATTGTAATTTGTAAAGATTTTTATAAAATGGACTGGATTATTTTATACTTATTTAAACAAAAATGTACATACACAAAGATATAGAAAAAAAATGGCAAGATTTTTGGGAAAAAAATAAAACTTTTAAAACGTATACCCCACCCCTAACCCCTCCCTATAAAGGAGGGGGACAAGAACAAAAACCAAAATATTATTGCTTGGATATGTTCCCTTTTCCATCTGGAGCATGACTGCATGTATGACATCCAGAATGAATGACTGCAAATGATATAGTAGCTAGATTCAAAAAAGCGAAATGATACAATGTACTTCATCCAATGTGATGGGATGCTTTTTGATTGCCTGCTGAAAACTATGCTATAAAAACTGGTACACATCCTAGTATCACAACAAAAGACAATATAGACAATTTCAGAAAACAAATCAAAGCTCTTTGATTTAGTTATGACTGGGATCGTGAAGTAGACACGACAGATCCAAAATATTATAAGTGGACACAGTGGATATTTTTGAAATTGTTTGAAAAATGACTAGCTTATGAACAAGATTTACCTATAAATTATTGTCCATCATGCAAGACATGATTGGCAAACGAAGAAGTATTAAATGACTTTACATGCGAAAGATGTGGGACAAAAGTAGAAAAAAAACAAATTAGACAATGGGTTTTGTCTATAACTAAATACGCTGAAAGATTGCTGAAAGATGTGGACAGACTTGACTGGCCAGAAGGTATAAAAGACATGCAAAGAAACTGGATTTGAAAGAGTGAATGATGTGAATTTATGATGGATGTAATATTAAAAAATGAACAACAAAAAAATGAAGCTTGCATCTCCAAAGGAGTAGGACTCAATTGTCCGGCTAAAGCTTCATCTATGAGTATTATATTAAATAACATAAAAAAAGTCAAGAAAAAAACTCATTTTATAAATAAATTGGAATGATATGTAGTTAATTGATGAAAAAAAATACTTTTTAATTCAGAAAATATTCTTTCTCATTTTAAATCAAAATCAAATAAAGAATATCACTATAGAAAAAACTTGTTATGAACTGTCTTTTATAGTATTGATAAAATAAATTTTATAGAAAACAAATGATACATAATTTTTAAAAATTTTGTTATAAAAATAGTAATATGAGAACAAAGTAATTGAAATAATTACATAAAAACTTTTTATGTAGATGATAAATTAACAAAATTGTATATAGAAAATAAGAAGGAGAAACAAGTTTTGTGAAAAATATCAGTATATACTACTAGAATAGATACAGTTTTTGGTATGACTTATGCAGTAATAGCACCTGATCATCCTAGAGTGTTTGATTTCATCACAGAAGAAAATTATACTAGTTGTGAAGAATATATACAAAAAGCTAATTCTAAATCTGACCAAGATAGGACTCAAGATGATAAAGCAAAGACTTGAGAATTTACTGGTAGTTATGTAATAAATCCATTTAACTGAAAAGAAGTTCCATTATGGATATCTGATTATGTACTTTGACACTATGGTACTTGAGCTGTTATGGCTGTACCAGCACATGATGAGAGAGATTTTGAGTTTGCAAAGAAGTATAAATTGGAGATAATTCAAAGTATAGCTCCTTTAAAAAAATTGCTATGAAACAGTTCTTTTAGAGAAAATGAAAAAGTTGTAAATATAAGGACAACTTCTACAATAATAAAACATCCAACTGAGAATAAATATTTAGTAATGAAACTAAATAATTGAGAATTATGATTTATTTGATGAAGACAAGAAGATTGAGAAAGTATTGAAGAAACTTTAATTAGAGAACTAAAAGAAGAAACATGATTTATAAATTTCGAAGTAGAAGAAGTAGTTTTTGAAAATTCTTTTTTACATGCATATCATGTAAATAAATCTGAAAATAGAATTTGTAATGATTATGTTAGAGTAATAAAATTATTGGATCTAGAAAAAGACACTGATATTTGAAAAGATGAATGAATTGAAGAATTAATATGGTTACCCCCAAGTGAAATATTAAACTCTAAAATATGGGAACATAATAAATTTTTCTTAGAACATTATTTAAAATGAAACAAGGCATTTACTGAATACTGAGTATTAATAAATTCTTGAGAATTTAGCTGACTTACTAGTACAGAGGCTAAAACTGTATTAGCAGAATATGCAGAAAAAAACTGATTTTGAGAGAAAAAAGTGAATTATAAACTGAGAGATTGGTTATTTAGTAGACAAAGATATTGGTGAGAACCTATACCACTAGTTCATTGTGAAAAATGTTGAATAGTAGGAGAAAAAGAAGAAAATTTGCCTATATTATTACCAGAAACAGATAATTTTGAGCCATCATGAGATGGAACAAGTCCATTAAGTAAAATAGACAGTTTCATAAATTGCAAATGTCCTAAATGTGACTGACCAGCAAAAAGAGAAACAAATACTATGCCTCAATGGTGAGGAAGTTGTTGGTATTATTTGAGATATATGGATCCAGATAATTCTGAAGAACTAGTAAATAAAGATATTGTAAATTATTGGTGAGAAGTGGATAGTTATGTATGATGAGCTGAACATGCTGTACTTCACTTGTTGTATGCTAGATTTTGGCACAAATTCTTGTTTGATATATGAGTAGTGCCTACTGATGAACCATTTTTTAGACTGAGAAATCAATGATTGATATTAGCATATTCTTATCAAAATCCAATTGGTAAATTGATAGCTAATGACTTGGTTGAAGAAAGAGATTGAGAATTTTTTGATATAGAAACTGGTGAAAAACTAGAAAAAGTTGTTGCAAAAATGTCAAAAAGTTTAAAAAATGTTGTAAACCCAGATGAAATAGTAGATGAATATGGTGCTGATTCTCTTAGATTGTATGAAATGTACATGGCTGAGTTCAAAGACTCTGCTCCTTGGGATACTAGAAATATAATCTGAGTGAGAAGATTTATAGAAAAATCAGAGAGACTCTTTACTGCTGAAGCAAAAACTAGTAGTGAGGATGATATTTTTACTATGAAATTGCTTCATAAAACTATAAAAAAAGTATGAGAAGATATAGAGTCATATAAATTTAATACTGCTATCTCTAGTTTGATGATTTTGGTTAATAATTGATTACCAAAAGATATTTGATTACAAGATGAATGGAAAAGTGTTTTTGTGAGATTACTTCACCCATTTGTACCTCATTTAGCAGAAGAATTGTGGGAAAGAATATGAGAAAAAGAATCAGTTTTCTTCTCTGAATGGCCAAAATATGACGAAAAAATGACTATTGATGATACTATAGAAATAGCTGTACAAGTACTTGGAAAACTGAGATGAACTATAGAAATAAACAAAGACGAAGACAAAGAATCTATCTTGGAAAAGGCAAAAAATAATAGTGATGTAGCAAAATGGTTAGAATGAAAAGAAATAGTAAAAGAAATATATGTACCTGGTAAAATAGTGAATATAGTAATAAAATAATTATAACATGAACTTAGTATACTTTTTGGTTGTATTTTTAGAATGATTTACAACTTTGTCAGTAGAAATAATAGCAATCAGAAAGTGTATGAGTATTATTTGATCCAACTCTGTAATCACTTCTATCATACTTTGAGTAATACTTATAGCTTTGAGTTATTGATATTATATGGGTTGAAAAATAGCTAGTAATTCTTCTAGAGAATTTATAGTAAAGAGATTATTTATCAATTTATTTTTGGCTTCTATAATATATACTTTGTTTTCATTTCCTTTTGAAAATGTGATTTTGTCATATTTTTTGAGTACTTGATTGTGATATGCTTTTTCTATATTGGTATCTATATTTATACTATTTTTTATTCCAGTATTTTTGGCTAGTCAGACTATACCTTTACTGAATGAATTGATAGAAAATGAAAAAAAATCAGAACTAGTTTGAAAACTGCTTTTTTATTCTACTATATGATCTTTTATATGAAGTATGTCGTCTAGTATAGTGTTTTTCCCACTTATTTGAGTAACAAAAACTATTGTATTAAATTGACTTATTTTATCATCATTGTCTCTTGTCATAATACTAACTAATAAAAAATATTTTAAGGATATAATCATGTATGTAAATGTATTTTTTGCTTGATTGTTCTTGTATTTGTTATTTATAGACTTGTGAAGTTGAAATACTGTTTATAGTTATAGTACTGCTCACAATGATATAAATATAATAGATTATGATTTGGATAAAAGAGTAATGCTTCTGAATGGTTGATATAGTTCTGGTATAAATAGATTTACAAAAGAAAGTTATTTTACATATATCAATGAAACTGAAAAACTTATAAAAGAATACAAACCAAAAAATATATTGGTAATAGGTTGAGCAGGTTTTAGTTTACCATACAATGTAGCAAAATATGATTTTGTAGAAAATATAGATGTATGTGATATAGATGAAAAATTGTATGAGGTATCTCAAAAGTACTTTTTGGAAGATAAGCTAGATGAAAAAATACAGTTTTACCCTATTCCAGCTAGATATTTGCTTAATATAAAATCTAAAGAGTGAGTAAAATATGATTTCATATTTGTAGATGCTTATGCTTGACAATCTGTACCTTCACAGCTTTTGACTAAAGAATTTTATGACTGACTGAAAAAGATATCAGAATGAATTATTTCTTTTAATTATATATTTGACCAAGAGAAAAAATCTGATTTTTATAAAAAAACAGTAAATACTTTGTATGAATCTCTAGGTAATGTATATATAAAAAATGTGTCTGGTTACATAGCTGATTTTTGAAACTATATAGTTATAGATAAAGAAAATGAGCTTTATAACAAATTGCAAAAAAATGCTGATGTGTGAATTTATACTGATGATAAGGGAACGCAAGAAATAGATAAATATAATTTGTATAAGGATAAAAAAAGGTAAATCGTATGATTTACCTTTTTTTGGTTTTATATGTATACCTTTGCTTCATCCAAGAAATACATAGTTTTACATGATGGGCATGATAAATAATATAGATAATAATATGATCAAGGTTTTATATTTTTTGATTTTTTTGGTTGTTTTTGTTCTACTGGAGTATTACATTTTCTACATAAATCTCATTGTTTTTTTATTTTTATACTTTTGTCTACATTTGTGTTAAATTCTGTTACATTGTTTGATTTTAAAAAATTATTTGTGCTTTTTTCTAGTTCTTCCTCTGATGGAATATAATTTGTATCATCTAGTAAATTGTCCATATTCATAGCTTGTGTAGCTAATTGGTCGCATCTCTCATTTTCTATATGTCCATTATGTCATTTTACCCAATGAAAAGTTACTTCGTGTTTTGAAACTAAGTCTAGTAATTTGTCCCACAAATCATAATTGACTGCTTTTTGTGTTTTAGTTCTGTACCAGGTGTTTTCTTTCCATTTTTTTGCCCATCATTTTTCTATACCATTTATAGTATATTGAGAGTCAGTATAAATTTTTACTCTTGATTTAGTTTTTAGTTTTTCTAGTCATGTGATAGCTCATGTAAGCTCCATACGGTTATTTGTAGTGAATTTATAACCTGCACTGAATTCTTTTTTTATTCATTTGTAGTGAAGTATTACTCAGTACCCTCACTTTCATGGATTTGGATTGGAACCTCAGTCGGAGAATATTTCTACTTGTGGAAGTGCTTCTTTATTGTTCATTTAATTTGTTTTATTATTATTTAATTTTGTTGTTATTTCTGGAAAATGTATCATTATTTCCCTATTTGCACTCTCTATACTATCAGCTGCATGTGTCATATTGTATCTACATTTTGGATTTACTAGATATTCTTGTCTTATATCTGTAAGTATTTGTCTTCACTTTTTTATTGCATCTTCTCAATAAAATATAATCCAATATGATTTTCAAGAAATCATAAACTGTAATAATCATTCAAAAGAATCTTTTGTAAAATTGGAATTTGTATTGTTTTTATGTTCTATATAATGTTTTTCAGATGTTTCATAGTTTAATCTATATTCTCTTTCATTGATTATTTCTAAATCTTTCTCTTTTAGCTTATTTTTTACTAATTCTACAAAATCATAAGGATTTTCAGGTAATGCTTTTCTCAATTTATTATTTTCGTCTCTTGTTTGTAAAGGATTAAATGCGTCTGGTTTTATTCAGAATAAACTGTATTGCTTCATGTATTAATTGTTAATATATAACTACAAAACTATAACTAAGTTTTAATATATTTCAAATAAAAAGAACTCAATTATGAGTTCAATTTTATACATTATTTCAAATTGTTATTAACAAAATCCCAATTAACTAGATTCCAGAAATTTTCTATGTATTTTGGTCTAGCATTTCTAGTATCTATATAATATGCATGTTCCCAAACATCTATAACCATAAGTGGTTTATAGTCAGTAGTGATAACCGTTCCAGCATTTGAAGTATTTACTATTTCTAGTCTACCTGCTGGAGTAATGACCAACCAAGTCCAACCACTACCGAAGTTTGTAGCTGCACTAGTAGAAAATTTTTCTTTGAAATTCTCAAAGCTTTCGAAATCTCTTTCAATCAAATCAGCTATTTCTCAATTAGGATTTCATCCAGCATTTGGAGCTAAACAATTCCAATAAAATGTATGATTCCAAACTTGTGCTGCATTATTAAATACTCCTCATTCTGATTTTTTGATCAATTCTTCTAAATCATCATCATTGAAATCACTTCATACTGTTAAATTGTTTAAATTTGTAACATATGCTTGGTGGTGTTTACCATAGTGGTATTCAAGAGTTTCAGCAGAAATATAAGGTTCTAGTGCGTTTTTTTCGTATGGTAAATCTGGTAGTTTAAACATAATTT
Source organism: Candidatus Altimarinota bacterium (assembly GCA_028688895.1). GTDB lineage: Bacteria > Patescibacteriota > Gracilibacteria > BD1-5 > UBA6164 > UBA6164. Next base: position 92,780 of record JAQTXG010000002.1, read on the forward strand.
GTGTAATTAAATATTAAAATATTACTAAAATAGTAATGATTCTTGTTTTAAATGCAAGAAAATATATAATAATTTTGATTTTAAATTGCTTGTTACATTAAAAAATTAAATGTTTTTTTTGTTTTTATATTTACTATTTGATTTTTATATATTTAGTTTTATCACTTTTTTATTTTTCTTAAAAAATTTATCAAAAAATATTTACATTTTTTATTGATAAATATATAGCTATCACTAACAAGTCTAATATCACTAGTAAATTTTTTCTTGAAATCTGTAACTCATGCTAGTGGACTATTTTCATCTCATGGAGTCGCTACTCATAGGAAATCATATAGTTTTGATTTGTTTTCTTTTGCTAATTTTATAGCGGTCCATTGAAGTAAATATGGTGACATCAAGTTTCTGTATCTAGTATCTCAACTAGATGCTCAGTAGTAGTATATACTTATGTCTGAATCAAATGTAAAAATTCATCCAGCAATTACTATTCACTCATAAAATGCTAATAACAATTTAGAATTTTCTAGAGTATTTAAAAATGTTTTGTAGTAATCAATAGTATTACCATTAAATCAATCTCTAGAAGTTGTTTCTAGCATCAATTTGTAGAATAATGCTATATTTTCATCTGTTTTGTCTACATCTAATACTTGTATTCATTTTTTCTCTGCTAGTTTTATATTGTATCTACCTTTTGGTTTCATGTTGGACAATATTTGATCAAGTGTCAAACTTGTGTCTATAACTGCAGTATATGGAGTAATGAATTTCTTATAATATCATTCTCTTATTTTGTAGCCCCTTTCTCTAAAATTAGAGAAAGGATTCAGGATAGAGTTTTTTTCATAATCAAAACATTCAACTTGTAAAAACAGTGTTTTTTCTTTTTTACAAAGATTTATCAATTCATTAACATCTTTTTCACTTAAATCTTTTTCTAGTCACAAAATAAAGAGTCCATATTCTCACATGGCTACTTTTCTCTTTTCTATGTATATTCAGTTTATTTCTATTACTTTTTCTGCTTGTCATGAAGCAACTAACATTTCTCACCATTTTTTTGTTTGCCAGATAGACATGGATTTATTTTTTAGTTAATAATTATAAAAAATCCCCAACCTTGAATTCCTTCCCCTTTAGTCAAAGAGGAAGGAGGCTGCAAAATTTTAATTAATGCAATGGTATATTATTTTCTTTTATAAATTTGTCCAAATCAAATCATCTGAGTTCTAAATATGGGTCAAATTCATTTATTATTATCATATCTGATACTTGTTTTTGAGGTTCTATGTATTTTTCATGCATGGGATTAACTACTGTTTCAAATATTTCTACTATTTCATTTACTTTTTGTCTAGTTCTTTTCATATCTCTAAGTATTCTTCTAATAAGTCTACCATGTGTAGAAGTTTCTACAAACAATTTCAAGTCTGATAAACTTATAAATATTTCGTGAAGTGTAAATAATCCTTCTACTATTATGACTTTTTTTGGTTCTATTTTTACAGAATTAGGAATAGATTTTGATTCTACGAAGTCATAATTAGGTATTAATACTTCTTTTCAAGTAGAAAGTATTTCTAGATGTTCATGTAATAATTTTATATTTATAGCTTCTGGTTGATCAAAAGTAATATTGTTCTTTATTACATATTCTGCTCAATAAAAATAATTGTCCATAGATAAAACAACTGAATTATCTTTGTAAAATTTGGCTATTTTGTTTGCTACATTGGATGTCTTTCATGATGCCGAACCTCAAGCAACAAATACAAAAAGTATTTCTTTGGTAGTCAATTTTTCTTTGATAATTTTTTTTGCTTTGAATAGTCATTCGTATAGTGGAAATGATTTATTGTTCATATTATTTTTGTAAATGGTTAATTCATGCTCCTGATATCTTTCTACCTCTAGGCGTTCTCTCTAAAAATCATATTTGCAATAAATAAGGCTCTACTACATCTTCTAGAGTGGCTTCTTCTTCTCAAATAGATGAAGCAAGAGTGTTTAATCACACTGGTCATCAATTGAAATTTTCATACAAAGTAGACAAATATTTTCTGTCCAAGTAATCTAATCAAAGCTCATCTATTCATATATCTTTAAAAATTGTTTCTAGTGTTTCTAAGTGTCAAACTTGTTTTCAAATAGTATGGTAATCTCTAACTATTTTCAAAAGTCTGTTTGCTATTCTAGGAGTACCTCTAGATTTTTTGGCTATTGTTTCTAGAATTAATTCATCGAAAAGTAGATCTAGTTTGGATGCATTTTTGTGAATAATAAGTGAAATATCATCTATGTTATAAAAATCTAGCTTCAAAACATTACCAAATCTGTCTCTAAGTGGTGAAGATAATGCACTAAGTCTAGTAGTAGCACCAACCAAAGTAAATTCTTTTAATGGTAATTTGACACTCTGAGCTCATGTACCAGATCAAACCATGATATCTATCTCAAAATCCTCCATGGCAGTATAAAGTATCTCTTCTACTTGTGGTCTGAGTCTGTGTATTTCATCTATAAAAAGTATGTCGCCTGACTCTAGATTTGACAAAATACTTACCAAATCTGATTGTTTTTCTATCGCTGGTCAGCTTGTTGATTTCAGATTTGTTTCCATCTCTGTTGATATGATATTGGAAAGTGTTGTTTTTCATAATCATGGAGGTCCATAAAAAAGTATATGTTCCATAGCTTTTCATCTGATTTTTGACGACGCAATAGAGACAGAGAGATGTTTTTTAATACTCTCCTGCCCTACATAGTCCTCCAATTTCAAAGGTCTCAAAATATTTGAAAACTTTCATTTATCTGCTTCTTTTTCTTTTGGAGATGTAACTCTTTCTGGAGATTGTTTGTTTGAGGATTCTATTACCATAATTAATGATTAATTGTTTTTTAAAATACTATTTAATAATTTAATTACTTATAATTAATAAAAAAATAATTGATGAATAATTTCTAAACTAATTGCAAAGAAATATCTAATTTTAAGTTTAATAAGCTTTTATTTGTTATTTTTTTAATCAAATTAATCTTTTCTATAAAAGTTAAATTTTCTAATTCATTTACTCACAATCTTTTTTCTGATGCTTTAAAATATATTTTATCCATTTCAATTCAAATAAATCTTCTTCATAAAATTTTGCATGCTTCTCATGTACTTCATACTCACATAAATGGATCTAATACTAAATCTCATTCATTAGACGAAATTTCGATAATATGTTTTAAAATATCCAAAGGTTTTTGCGTTGGATGTAATGTTTTTCAATCAATTCATTTAATCCTTTCTTTTCATGAACAAATTCAACTTTCAATAAAATTATGCATTTCTGCTTGTGTTTTAAAATTCCATTTATGTCATTTATTCCAACAAGCAACAATCAACTCACAACTATTTAAAAATCATTTCTTGAAAAAATTTGGTACTGGATTTTTTTTATGCCAAACCATAAATTGAAATGTATCAAATTCATCATCAAAAGCTTCATGAAATTTTCATATCATATTATAACTTGTAAATATAAATATATTTCATGTAGATTTTAAAACTCTTTTATACTCTTTTACTAAATCTAAAGGATTTAAATCTTTTAAATCCCATTCTGCTAAATCATTATTAATATCTTGTCTCCAATCAAATTTAATATTTCATGTGCTATATTTAGCTATATTATATGGGGGGTCTGTTAATATTAAATCAACTGAATTATCTGGTATTTTTTTTATTTTCTCTAAGCAATCTCATAAAACAAGTTTAATTGAATTTTTCATAACTTAAAATTAGTCTTCTAAATATAATTTTTTAATTTCTTCTAATGCTTCTTTTATTATTCAAGCACTTTCTTCATAAGCTTCAATAACCATATCAAATCAATTTTCGTCTTTACATATAAAATTCCAAAAATCCTTTCATATTAATAATTCATCATTTGAGAAAAATTGTTTAACTCTTTCTTGTTTCCAATCATTTCATTCTCAAAACCTATTATATGCAGTTGCAAATTTACATTCAATTTTTGCATTTTCATCTAATGAATTAGACAAAATAGCATATTGTTCAAAAATTGCTTCCTTTTCTGACCTTGCTTTTTTATTGTCTAAATCTCATCAGATTTTTAATTCTACTAAATAATGAGTATCTGTTTCTTTGTCTAATAAATAGTAATCACTTACATGAATTTTATGATGATTTTCTCATGTTTTTGCTAATCTTATTTTTTCATAATCTTCAATTTTCGGCTTATTTCAATTTCATCTATCTTTATAACTTTCTAATAAATCAGCAATAATTCTTACTTGTTCTTGATGAATAAATCAATCAACTCTATCATTTACTTCATAAAATCATTTAGCTATATTTACAGCCATTTTTTCAAGCATATTTCATAAAGAACTATCAAGAGATCTAACTAATGCTGAATAGTATTGAATATCTGGTCATAATTTAGCTATGAAAATATTATGTATTTTCATATTTAGTGTTCAATTTGGATTTTCTATTTCTCATTCATGTCTTCATTTAAATCATTCTGCAAAGCTTTCAACAGAAGCTCTTACAATTCATTTAATGAAATCTTTTTTAGAAGGTGTGTTCATAAATTATTAATTGTATTAATTATAAAAAACTCAATTGGTTTTAATCGCAACTACTATATCATCAATTTTTTTTGTATTCTTATCTCTATGTATCATTCTATGACAATTTGAACATAATGGAGATAAATTATTTAATGCATTTTCTATTTTTACATTAATGTCTTCTCACTCATATTGAAAAATTGGTCTTTTATGATGTATTTCTATATAATTCTTTGATATTTCTGCTCAATAAAATAAATCAAAACAAAATGAACAACATTCACAATACAATTTTCAGTCAGATTTTTTAAAATGGTTAATTGCAATATTTCTTAATCGATCAGATCTATTATAAGTCTTAACATTAATTACCTTTTGAATTCATTCATTTATTAAAATATTTTCATCAAAAAGTTCTATTTTTTTATTATTAATAGTAGTAGAAGTATAAACATTATTAAATCATTCCTTAATGTCATCCCAATCAAAATCGTTTTCAATTAAATACTCAGTTACTTCATAATTTTCTAACAAATATAATTTTCATTTTTCAGTTATTTTAAATCATCTATCTTCATGAATTGCAAAATTATTTTTTAAAAAAGATTTATGCGATTTTAAATTTCATATTATTTGCAGAAATTTACTTTCATTAGGTCTTGAATTTGATTTTTCTAAATCTTCTCATTTAGGTTTCATAATAATTGGTAATATTTCCTTTAATTCACTAGTAGATATATATCAATCATTTTTCCTATACATCAAATATAAAGCTGGTAAAATTAGATGACTTTCTTCTATTCTAGTCATATTTCTAATAGTTAGTTATTAATAAATGTTTTACATCTTTATCATTTCTATTCATAAAACTTACAAGATATTTTTTATCAAATGTTTTAATATTCAAACCTTTTTTATTATATAATTCAAATATAAAATCAGTATTTTTAATTATCATCATCCATTTTGCCTTACATTCTTTTATTAAATAATTAGCTAGTCTTTTTTGATCATCTCTATTAAATACATTTTTATCATATGTACTAAATTCAGAATCATATGGAGGATCTAAAAAAATAAAATCATCCTTTTTTGGTTCATTATCTATAAAAAATGTTTCAAAATCTTTATTATCTACAACTGTTTTTTCTAAATGCATAAATAATTCATTTGATTTTAAGTAATCTATTTTCTTTTTAAAATTTTTATTGTTATATCAAATTCAACCATATGGGACATTAAAACCTCAACTTTTATTATATCTAAACATTCAACTATAAGCATAATTTCTAATAAAAAGAAAAATTGCTATTATGTAAGAATGTTTTAGATTATACCTTAATTTATTATTATATAAATATCTAAAATGCATATAAAAAGCACTTTTCAAAGCTGTTTCTATATTATCCAAAATATCATTTTCTGGTAATTTTCATTTTGCTTTTTCTATAACTTTCATTCTTTTTATTTTTCAAAAAAGATTTCTATTTATTTCTTTTATAAAATTATCTATATTATGATTAAAAGTAGTCACAAACATTCAATTAAATTCCTTTGTATGACTTAAAATAAACTCAGTAATTTTATCTTTTAATGAAAATTCATCAATTGTATTATTTGAAAAATTTTTGTATAAATTTACAAAAAAAGAATTATTATTTTTTATTACGATATTTCATAAAATTTCCCAATTATGAATAATTTCATCTAATACTCAAAAAAAATCATCCCTATCATTTGATGTTATTATTTTATATAATCAAATCAATTCTTCAGATTTATCATTAATAAAATATTTATTTGCTTCTAAAGAAAAATAAACAGCTCATCATCAAACAAAAGGTTCATAATAATTATTAAATTTTTCTGGTAAAGCTGGTATTATATATTTTAATTCTTGTTCTTTTCATCATGCCCGTTTTAAAAGAGGAGACAAATTATTTTTTTTCATAATTATTCATAGTTTACATAATTAATTTCTATATTTTATCTATTAATATTCTTTTTCAAAATTTAAAAAACATTAATTAATATATACATTATATACTCATAATTAATAAATCAATAAAAAATTATTTTTTTAATTGACTTATTTTTAAAAAATGTTATAAAATAATTGCATTTAAACCAAAGGGGAACTCAAATGCGAAAAAATAAAGGTGTAAGAATAGTTCCAGAGTATGATGAAAGCATATCTAATCGGATAATAAGAAAGACTTTTGCAATTTCTTTGAAAAACTGGGAACATACTTCTCAAAGAAGACAAAAAGCAAAGGTTTCCGGCAAAAGACAAAGTATTATCAAGCAAGACAGGCACAACATGAAGGAACTTGTTCGTGATTTGAAATGCTGTTATTCTTAGACTATGGAGAAAAGAGGTGTTAATAACACCTCTTTTTTGTATTGTAAAAATTCTTTTGACAAAATATTATTGGCACATATAATGTTTATGTGCTAATTTAATTCTTAATTTAATTATTATGAATATAGAAAAATTTACAATAAATGCTAGTAAGAGAATAGAAGAGGCTCAAAATCTGGCAAATAAACTAAAAAATAACTCAATAGTTCCTTTGCATTTACTATATAGTATTGTGACAAGTACGGATTCTATAGTAAAAGAAATATTATTAGAAATGTGAGTGGATTTACAAATACTTGCTTCAAATATTAAAAGAGAAGTAGAAAAAATTCCTACTATAAGTGGTAATTATCAATTGACATTGTCTCACGAATTGAACAATGTGTTTATAGAAGCTGAAAAAATAGCTGATAGAAACAAGGACCAATATGTGACTGAAGAACATTTGATACTTGCTTTGATAGAATATAGTGACAATACTACAAAAGATTTATTAAAAAACGCATGAATAGAATATTCTAAGGTAAAAAATATTATGGACAATATGAGAAATGGAGAAAAAGTTACTGATAATGACCCTGAAAGTAAGATGAATACTCTGAAAAAATACTGAATAGATTTGATAGAACTAGCTAAAAACTGAAAAATAGACCCCGTAATAGGTAGAGAAGAAGAAATCAGAAGAACTTTGCAAATATTGTCTAGGAGATCAAAAAATAATCCAGTTTTGGTTTGAGAACCATGAGTAGGTAAAACTGCAATAGTTGAATGAATAGCACTAAAAATAGTAAAAAAAGAAGTACCTGAAAACTTGATAAATAAGAGAGTGATTACTCTGGATATGTGAGCATTATTAGCAGGTGCAAAATACAGATGAGAATTTGAAGAAAGACTTAAATGAGTGATAAAGGAAGTAGAAAAATCTGACTGACAAATCATACTTTTTATAGATGAAATACATACTATTGTGTGAGCTGGAGCAGCTGAATGACAGGGGGACGCTTGAAATCTACTGAAACCAAGTCTAGCTAGATGAGCTATGAAACTAATCGGAGCTACTACACTAAATGAATATAGAAAATACATAGAAAAGGATTCAGCTCTAGAGAGAAGGTTTGCAAAAGTAATAGTAGACGAACCTAGTCAGGAAGAGACTTTGGCTATTTTAAGAGGTATAAAAGACAAATATGAGGCTCATCATGGACTTAAAATAACAGACAAAGCTATAGAGGCAGCTGTTACATTGTCGACAAAATTTATCCCAGATAGACAATTACCTGACAAGGCTATAGACTTGACAGATGAAGCTCTTTCATCTGTTAAAATGACATCTATATCTAAACCTATGGAGGTAGAAATATTGGAGAAAAATTTGAGGACTTTGGAGATAGAATTGGAAGCGAAGAAAGCTGAGAAAACAGAGAAAACTCTCTCTACAAATACATCTGCTTCTCAGGAGAAAGATGCTTCAGATAAAATAGAAAAAATAGAAAAAAAGATAGCTAGTAAAAGAGAGCAATTAGCTAGTATAAATTCTGCATGGAAAAAAGAAAAGGAACTCATAGATGAACTAAAAAATATCAGAGAAGAAATAGATAAGCTCAAAATACAAGCTGATAATTTTGAAAGAGAATGAAATTTCTGAGAGGTAGCTAGAATCAGGTATGGAGAAATACTTACAAAAGAGAAAAAAATAGAAGAAGTAAGTGAAAAATTGAACAAATTGCATGAAAATGGACAAAGTTTTCTAAGAGAAAAAGTGACTGAGGAAGATATAGCAGAAATAATAGCAAAATGGACAGGTATACCAGCTACAAAATTACTAGAAACAGAAAAAGAAAAATTGTTGAAACTAGAAGATTATTTAAAAGCTAAGGTAGTATGACAAGACCAAGCAATTATAAGTGTCTCAAATGCTATAAGAAGAGCTAAAGCATGACTAAATGAAGAGTGAAAACCTCTATGAAGTTTCTTGTTTTTGGGACCTACAGGAGTCGGTAAAACAGAAACTGCAAAAGCATTAACAGAAGTAATGTTTAATGATAAAAATGCATTTATCAGAATAGATATGAGTGAATATATGGAAAAACATGCTGTGTCTAGATTGATTGGTTCTCCTCCTGGTTATGTTTGACATGAAGAAGGTGGACAATTGACAGAAGCAGTTAGAAGAAAACCTTACTCTGTGATATTGTTTGATGAAGTAGAAAAAGCACATCCAGATGTATTTAATACCCTACTACAAGTGCTAGATGATGGTAGATTGACAGACTCTAAAGGTAGAACAGTTGATTTCAAAAATACAATAATCATAATGACTTCTAATCTAAGACCCCCCTCTAACTCCCCCCTTAGTAAGGGTGGAGAAGAAGACTTCTCATATTTAAAAGAATTTTTTAGACCTGAATTTCTAAATAGAATAGATGATATAGTAAAATTTAATAGTTTAGATGAAAATGTAATTATATGAATAATAGACATATTACTCGAAAATGTAGTAGTGCTATTAAACAATAAGTGAATAAAAGCAAGTTTTACTGATAATTTGAAGAAGTACATAGCAAAAACTGGTTATGATAATGAGTTCGGTGCTAGACCCTTGAAGAGAGCAATTACTAATGTAATTAGTAATAGTTTGTCTGTTAAATTGTTGAATGGAGAATTGGTTGCATGAGATAGTGTGGTAATTGATGTGGATGATGGGGGTGAGTTGGTGGTGAGGAAATAAAATATAAAAATAAAAAGTATAATAAATATTTATTATACTTTTTATTTTTAGACATTATTTGAATTAATTTTTTAGGCAACGAATAGAAAATGCATTACCTCTCGTATTACTATTAGATGGATTTATACTACTTGAATTAAAATAGATTCTATATCAATTTCAAGATGATACTGGAGAACTAGACCAAAAACTTGCTAAAATTGACTGACTTCAATAGTTTCAATTTGTATATGCTCTTGCTCATGCATATGGTAATCTCAAAACTGAAGCAATTAATGAATTATATGTCATACCATTTGTACATGTAGTTCATAAAATATTATTACATGCATCTTGCCAATCTTTTAAACTTGGTACATGCCGACCATTAGGACAGGGTCATTGTCTTCATATTGGAGTAGTCCCGGCTCAATCAGTAGTAGTAGTATCACTTATACTTCATCACCATTTCGCATCATTACGAGGTTCCCATCAATTACCATATCATGATATTCATGCTGTAAATCATGTATCATTTCTTCACCATTGGTAATAATCTCATGCCCGATTTGGTTTATTTGAACAATCAGTACTACTAATACAGTTAAAAGTACTAGTTCAATCCCGGATAGTAGTAGCTCATAGATTTTTGCATGCCCATATTTGTCAATTAGAAAGAGTTATATCATTTAGTCATCAACAATTACTTGCAATTTGACATGTTGTTCAGTTTGAACCATAACCTGAATTACAAGAAAAGTAGCATGCTGATGAGGAATCAGCACTTTGCCATGCTTGATTTGGAATAGTTGGTGTTCAAGTTGTTAATGAAGCATTTGTTGGTTGTGTAGTATCACATCATATGTTTTGGATACAATTTCAAGAAATATTTGTAATATCTGTTGTTAAACTTGCTGGTCCATTTATTGTAGTATTACATGTATAACCAGCTCTGGTTGCTGTTATAGTATTACATGTACTTCCATAATTTCTAGTAGTAGAAAAATTACCACTTGAATCAGCTGTTACGTTTGTTCCACATACATTTATTGTTGCTCAATTCGCTCATGCTCAGAAACTTCAACTTACTGTATATGTATTTATAGTACAAGAGCTTCCGTTCCAAGAATAATTTACATTACAATCAAAATCACAACTAGCTTGGCTTTCTCACCAACTTGTACTTGGTGTCCATATACTTCAATTCCATGTTTGTGTGTAAGTTGTTGCTGTAGTTGCTGTTGCAAAATTTGGTATAGTTCATCAACATGTTACACTTTGTGTTCATGCTTCACATATATTTCAATTTTGTACATAGTTTGAATTACAGCTTGTTACTGTACATGTTCACCAATTACTTCAATTCCATGTTTCTTCTCATGTACCATTTGTGATTACACAGCTTCTCGTATCTGATACAAATGTTGTTCATCAGTCTTCTGTATGGTATCATGTTTGATTTGTATATTTACATACTCATGGACTTGTACTATATGTCCATGCTGATGTTCATTGTGTTCCGTTCAATTCTGCATTTGCTGGCATTGTTCATGTACATGTATCTAGTACACAAGATTCTCAGCTTACTATAAAATTGTTTTCACAATTTGTTGTTTCTGTTCAGTATGTAAGTGTTCCGTCGTTACAGCTTACTTCTATATCTTGTGTACCATTTGAAATTGTTTTTGTAACTAATTGATTGTTTATTCCATGATTTATTTGTGGGATTGTATATCAGCTTTGAGTTGTTGCTGTACAGTTGCTATATGTTGTAGTTGTTCATCATCCTCCTCATGTTGTTGCTAAGTTTCATCACAATGTATTATTTACATAATTGTTTGAATAGTTTACTAATTCTGGGCTTGGATTATTTAAGTCTATATTTAGTGATACTATATTTTTTATTTCTCACTCATTTTGTACTATTGTTCCACTATAGGCTTGTTGTAATCATTGTAATAGTGTCAATCTCGCTGTATTGCTTGTAGTACTTGTTAATGGTGCACATGATCATGTATCACTATAGGCTACTAGTTTTGTTGTAGTAAATTCAAATCATCAGTCGTATTTAAATTTACTTGTTTTGAATGTGCTTGGGAGGTTTCTATATCATGTATATACTAGTTTTTGTTCTGTTACTATTTGTTCTAGGTCTGTTACGCTTGTATCGTTTGTGATTATTGTTGGTAGGCTCAGTACATTACATGTATTTCATGACAGACTTTTTGTCATTTGTCAGTTATAATTTCATGTAGTGTAGGCTAGTGCTTCTGTATCTCATGCTGAAACCCTTATCAATTCTACCCTTCAAGCTATAGACTGGTCATGTATCAATGGAGATAAGGCTACTGTAGCTTGTTCCCCGCCTTGATAAGGAGGGGTTAGGGGTGGTCTGAAGCTTATAATCTCTCATTCCATCATTCATCATAGTTCATATTCATTTCTACTTAATAGTGTAGAATATGTATATTCTTTATCTGTTAGTGGATCTATTGGTATTTTGTCTAATCTATCTACATTTGCAAATACTGTTTCTCAGAATGTTCATTGATTCCACACAGTTGCTCACGAATATGTGATATTTACTCATGATGTTGCTTGTGGGTATTTCCCTGCATCTAGTTCAAACAATTCTAGGCTTGTTTTCATACTACTTAAGTCACTAAGTCTAGTACTATCTCTAGCGCTTGTACTATATCATTGTAATGCCATAAAGGCTATTGTACCTAGGATTGCTAGGATTGTTATTACTACTATGAGTTCTACGAGGGTGAAGGCTATTTTATCTTGTACTATTAATTTAAACTTAGAGTTTATTCTTTGTTTATTCATAATTATTAATTTAATACTAATATTGGATATTATACAAAATAAAAAAAAAAAGTAAAATAAATTATTTGAATGTATATTTACAAAATTATGTGAATAATAAGAACTATTCTCATTATACTTGCAATATTTTTAAAAATATATATAATTTTTGTATATATTAAAATAACTAATAAAAGATGTTTAAAATCGAAACATGAGTAAATAACCCTATTCTCAGAAAAATAGCGGATAAAGTGACTGATAAAGACTTCAATGAAGCTGTAAAACTGGGTAAAAAGATGATAAAGTATATAAAAGACCCTGAAAATGGTTGAGTTTGATTAGCTGCTCCTCAGATATGAGTTTCATGGAAACTTGTAGTGGTAAGCATGTTAAAAGATCGGGATGATGAAAATTTCAAAACTATTATGATGATAAATCCTGAAATACTTGAATTTTGATGAGGAAAAGAAATAGAGGTAGAATGATGTCTATCGGTACCCTGAGTAAAGTGAAAAGTAGAAAGATACAATATGGTAAAACTAACTTATCTAGATGAAAAAAAGAAGCAAATAACACTTATATTGAAATGATTACAAGCTAGAATTATTCAACATGAGCTTGATCATATAAACGGTAAATTGTTTGTGGATTATTTGAAAAATAAAGAACCATTTATGTAGTAATAAGGTTCTTTTTTTGTATTCTAAGTATATTTATGTTAAAATAAATATGATTTATTATTAATATAAAAAAATGTGTTAGCAAATGCATTAAAATATAAAAAACCAAGTGAATCTTACAATACTAGTAGTAATACTGATTCATTGGTTTATGATATAAGTGAAAAAGTAAATAATAGTATAGGTATTTTGGCAGAAACCATTAAAAAATACCCTTTTTTGAGTATAGAAAGTAGTTGAGAATTAATAATAAATACTGAACATAAGTTATTCAATAGTGATAAATTGATAGGAATGATTGATTTTATATTTGATTCAAAGTTATGATTTGATTGATTGAATTATGAAAATCTAGAAAATTTACTATATGATGAAGAAAAATGAGAAAAAATAGTTATATCTAAATGAGTAAAGAAAACTTACAAAACTATTTTGGATAATTTTTATAAATGACTGTATGAAGAAAAAGATTGAAAACTGTTTTTGATATTGGACAACTTTGATGAAACTAATAAAAGAAAATTGATAAATTTACTTTGAGAGGATAAATACAATGAAATGAATATGGGAGTAAATTTTGATGATTTATTTGCATATATATGGATAGAACTTTGAATCAGATTTTGATACAATTTTAAATACTTGAATTCTGTAGAATTTAGTTGAATAAAAAGAGAAGAATTAAATAAAAGTGAGGTATGTATTGCAAGTATAAGAAAACCTGTAAATGACCAAAATGATGAAATAAATTTGTGAGCAAATATTAAGTTTGTAAAACGTGAAAAACAAAGATTGAGTACAAATGATAAAAATAAGACAATTAATGAATATACCTATCCAAATGTAAAAAAATGAGATATAGTAGCTCAATTAAAAATCTGAAAAAAATGACATAGCTGAGTAGATTTAAAGTGAAATATTATCTGATATGAAAAAGCTTTTGAAATAGATGAAAAAAGTTTCGTAAATGAATGACAAAAATATTTAGAAAAAAAAGTAGATATAATTGATTGATATAAAATCATTAGTTATATAGCTAAAGAAGAATTGTACTTAAACTTTGTGAAAAATAAAAGTAGTGTAGATATAGATTATTTTGCTAGGTGAAGAAATGTATGAATTAATGTATCACCAATATGAATAATAAACTCTAATGATATATGAATAGAAACAGGTAGTATGGAAATAAAAAATGAAAATACCATGTTTTTACAAAAATGAAATATATCAGAGTGATATTATCTTAAATGAAGTGATATATATTTGAAAAATTCTCAGGTAATGTCTGGTTCTAAAGTAATTGCGTCGTATGATATATATTTACACTGAGATACTAATATATGTAACTGAACATTACAAACACTGAAATGATGAGTAATATCTAATAAAGAAACAAAAATACATACAAATAGTAAAATATTTGCTGTGAATTGAAAAGTAGTTATAAAATGAGATATAGAGCAGTCTACTATAGTTGCGGATGAAATAATAATAGAATGAAATGTAAATACATGTACTTTGGTTGCCAAAAATATCACTCTGATATGAAATGTAAAAAAAAGTAAACTTAGATGAGAAAAAATAAATGTAAATATAGATGATTGAGAAAATGAATTAGTAATTATTGTATTTTATGCTATTGATAAATTTAAAAGGTATTTAGATCAAATTAATAGTAATAAAGCAAAATTTAATATAAGATTAAAATCATTAATAAAAAATTTAAATGATAGAAGAGCTATAATAAAAAGTCTTAAAGAAAAATTATCCATAACTAAAGATGTAAAAACAAAAGAAAATTTAACTTTCGAAATACATAAAAGTTTGAGAGAATTGGATAATATAAAAAATCAATGAGACCA
The DNA here is from genome assembly GCA_028688895.1 of Candidatus Altimarinota bacterium. Classification (GTDB taxonomy): domain Bacteria; phylum Patescibacteriota; class Gracilibacteria; order BD1-5; family UBA6164; genus UBA6164. The sequence continues at coordinate 107,792 of JAQTXG010000002.1, forward strand.
AATAAATAACAAAATGAATGAAGATAAAAATTATTCTGAAAGAATAAAGAGATTTATCAAATATTTCGAAGATAAAAAGGACTGAAATGTATTAAGAATTCTAAAATGAAATTCTAATAGTGATATATATATACATCCAACTTGAATAATTTTTGATGATGAGGAACATATATCATTGAATCCAAATGATATATCAAATAGAATGAAAAATAAAATGGTATTTTTACAATCACTAATAGAGTTCAACTTCAAAAATGAGAAAAGATTAATAGTAAATGAAACTTGAACTAGTGTTCCTTTGACTCATATAGAAAGTTTGGAAATGTTAAAGAATCATATGGAAACAATGAATAGTAACATAAATACAGAAATAATGTCTCAGAGATTGGATGAAAGAAGACATTTAATTATAAAACATGATACTTGAGCATTGTTTGATACAAGTAAATTAAATAATGCTTATGAGATAAAAAAACATAATCTGATAAATGTAAATATAGATTGAATGACTGATTGTTATCTAAATGATTTAAGTCTGAAATGAGCAAGTTTTTTGGTAAATAATAATAATGCTATACATAAAGAAAATACAAGTATAGATGTAAAATTTGAACTTAAAACAGAACAATGAACACATGAAATAAAATCTAGTTTTTGGATAACTCGTATAGAAGACAAAGAGAATCATAAAAAAATATCTGGATTTTTCTTGTGATCTACATCTGAGAATTTGATAGCTAAGTATTTTAACTATATAGATAGTAAGCAACAAAAAAAGTAGAGAAATAAAATAATATATACTTTTTATATACCTTATATTTACAATTAAAAAATTATTGTTACAATAAAAAAACTTCCATATGGAAGCTTTTTCCATAGGAAGTAATATTTTATTTCCTAACATGCTTGTTATGAGAATATATCTATCATTCAAATAAAAGAATGGATATATTTTTGCTTTTAGTATTTTAAATAATACAAAAAAGAAAGCGAAAAAAAAGAGAGGTTAGCCCCCTCTCTTTTTTTTATTTCCCAGCTTGTATGAGATATATATATTATAATAAATTAATTTAAAATTGCAAAAATTTTATATAAAATTTTTGCCGAAAAATTATTATTTTAAATAAAATAGCAAATATTACATCTTTTTGCCTATTTACATTTGTAATATTTATTATTTTAAATAAAATAGCAAATATTACATCTTTTTGCCTATTTACATTTGTAATATTTATTATTTTATTCCAATAATAATTTTTTTATGAAAAAAATATTGCTGTGATTGATATTGATAATTTGATTTTTTTATTCAATAAATATAAGTGCTTTTAATGAAGATGAATTATTAAAAAAAATGAATGAAAATCTATATAATCAAAATGAAAAGAGCTATTGTAAAGTATACAATGAAACAATTACATTAAATGATGATTATACATATTATAGAAATGAACAAAAAAACAACTTTTCAAGTGATAAATTCTGGGATTACTCTAATAAAATTAATGAAATATTTTATAAAATTAAGAATAACCAAGAATGGATGGAATCTTATAAAAATATTTACAAAATTTGAAATAATATAGATTGCTACAAGGCAACTTACTGAACTCCAAACAAAAATAACTATATATATTTAACAGATAGTTATCCAGAAGAAGGTTATATGTACAGTTATAGTTCAATAGCAATTGAATGAAAATGATTTGAAAATAATATTAATAAAAATGTATATATTTATTTTGTTGTATGAAGTGCAGAATTTCAAGTAAATAATTATAAAAAATTTTCTAATGAAAAAATATATATAAATCTACCTGATGCAATAATAGATTCAATAAGTAATTGAGTAGTAGTTTGAGTACCGTATTATGAGGTAAAATACTGTGTTGAAAATGAATGTGCTTATACACCTATTAAAAGTTGATGATTAACTAATGATAATTTATCATATCAACAATATTATCTATATAAACATAATATATTGTCTGCAAGAAACACTATAACTAATCCAAAAAAAGTAAAAATAGCAGTGATTGATGATGGTGTATCTCTAAATCATCCTGATTTAACAAATAAAATATGGGTAAATAAAAATGAAATACCTTGAAATGGAATAGATGATGATAAAAATTGATATGTAGATGATTATAATAGTTGGAACTTTGTTTATAATTGAAATAATACTAAACCATTATGAACTCATTGAACTAAAGTAGCATGAATAATTTGAGCTCAAATTAATAATAATGAATGAATATGATGAATAGTAGATAATGTAGAATTGATGTCAGTGTGAGTATGTAATAAGACAGGATGTGAAGTTGAAAAAATTATAGAATGAATATATTATGCAGTTGATAATTGAGCAAATATAATAAATCTAAGTTTATGATGAAATCAATTTAATTGATATGATAAGAGTTATGATGAAGCTTTAAAATATGCTTATGATAATAACATAATAGTAGTCATAGCTTGAGGTAACTGAGATGTATTAAGTAATAATGGTGTAAATACAACTATAAATAAAATATCGCCTGTATGTAATAATTGAGACAATTATAAAAATATTATATGAGTATGAGCATTTACATCTAAATGGAGTAATTATTGAGATTGTATAGATTTTTATACAGTATGAGAAAAAATAATGTCGACTTCTTTTTGAGAAAATAGTAACTCATTATCATGAGAAAATTATACTCTAGCTAATTGAACTTCTTTCTCTGCGCCAATATTAACTTGAATAATAGGTTTATGATATGAAAAATACTGAATAATTGATAGAAATACTGTATATGATGCATTAACTGAAAGTGATAAAGATTGAATTATTGATGCTTTAGAATATATTAATGTATTATGAAAAAAGTTATGAAAAAGTAATAATACAAAAAAGGAAAATGTAAAAATAAATACTAGAAAAATTATTGTTATAGATGATAAAGTAAAAAATGAGAATTTACAAAAAGAAAAAGCAGATAAAATTTTTGTAAAAATTATAAATATATTGAATAAATATCCAAAAAATAAAAAAGATGAAGCATTAAACTCAGTTATAACAAAATTAAATATATTAAAAACTAATGAAAGCTCAGATAAAATAATAATGTACAGACATTTAATAAATTTAATAAATAAAGAATTATGAAAATGTGATGAAGTTCAAGTATTATTGTGACTATGTAGCGAATAATTATTAAAATAATCTTTATGAATAAATATATAGACTCTGCAATAAAAGTACTTTCGAAGAGTAATATTCCACTACATTCAAAGACAATTACAGAATTAGCTTTATCTAAATGATACTTAAAAAGTGATTGAAAAACACCAGATGAATCTATGTGATCAATTATACGTGATGATGTAAATAAGAAATGAAAAAATTCCTATTTCATAAAAACTGAACCATGATATTTTAAATTAAACAAAAATATAAATATTAATACAGAGGAAAAAAGTTTAGCAAAAAATAAAGAATATACTACTGATGAACTTGAATTAATATTTTCATTATGTCCTACTAAAGATAATGTAAAAAAATTAGCAAAAATACTTAATAGGAGTGAAAGAGCTATTGAACAACAATATCAATGGGCAATGCTAAGTGATAAAGCTATAGATATAAAAAATAAAGAAAATGATACAAATTGGAACAAAAATATGAAATGTAGAGAAATATCTAAAAAATTATGATGGTTAAGAACATATTAAAAAAACAAAAAAAGTAGAGAAAATCTCTACTTTTTTATTATCTAAATTTACCGTAATCAAACATTTTCATTTCAGCATCAACTTTTCTAACTACATCTAGTATAACAGAAACTATAATGATTAATCAAGCAGCTGAGATAATAAAATCAACTGATTGTCACATAATTTTTGATACAATATATGGTAGAACTGCGATAAGTGCCAAGAATCAACCTCCGAATAAGTTTAAGTGTTCAGATACTTTAGTTAAGTATTCTGATGTCTCAGAACCTGGTCTAATACCTGGAATATATCCTCATCTTTTTTGTATGCTTTCTGCAACATTATCTGTATTGAAAGTAATAGATACATAAAAGAATGAAAATCCAAGAACTAATAGGAAGTATATCAATATAAATATCCATGAAGGATTAGACATATTGAAATATTCTAATAAAAATTTACCAATATTTGAAGCTGTTTCACTTGAATTAGGTCAAGTAAGTATTTGTCCAATAATAGCTGGAAAAGTAACTAATGATACAGCAAATATGATTGGAATCATTCATGCTTGGTTGATTCTGATTGGAAAATATGATTTTTCCTCTCTACCAGTTCTAGTGTAAATAATAGGTATTCTTCTATTACCTTCAGTAAATTTAATAATTATGTAAATAATTAATAAACTAGCTATAAGTAAACCTACAAATAATGGATAATCTCATGTAGATATATGTCACATAATCGTTCCAGGTACACTAGATAGCACTCATGCAGTAATTATTATACTTATACCATTTCAAATACCGTTTTCAGTCATTACTTCACCTAACCACATCAAAAATATAGTTCCGGCTGTAATAATAGTCATGGCAGTTAATACAACTTTTATATCTGATAAATCAATTATTGTACCAGATGCAAGAGTATTAAGTAACACTATCATTCAATAAGATTGAACAAATGCTAATGGTAATGTTAGCCATCTAGTATATTTAGTCATTCTCTTTTGTCATTGTTCTCATTCTTTTTGAAGATCACCTATTTTTGGAACTATTACTCAAAGTAATTGAATAATAATCATAGCATTAATATATGGTGAAAGTCACATCAGAATAATAGAAAAATTCGATAATCAACCTCACATTAAAGCACTAAAAAAAGATAAACCTTTATTTGCTTCCATAATCGCATCAAGTTTCGTTGTATCAACTCAATACACAGGTATTACAGATAAAAACTTATAAACCAAAACCAAAAGCAATGTAGCTATGATTTTCTTTTTAATAGCTTTATTCTCGAATACAGACTTTATACTATTTAGTATCATAATATTTTTTTATAAAATTAATATCACCTATATTATATATAATACCTATTTTTACAAGTTTTTCGGTGATTTTTACAATTATAACAATGGTTATACTAAAAAATCAATTATTATGAGAAAATATTTATATAATTTTTAATAAAAAATACAAATATTTTGGCTATAGGAAAGTGTTATTCAGACCTAACAATAATAAATATTTTTTTAGTATTTCCAAAATGAAAGAAAAACCCAAACTTTAAAAGCCGGGTTTTTCTCTACATTATTTTGTTTCAAGTTTTCCTCAAGCTTTTTCTACAGCTTCTCTAGCTGTAATAGAAGCTTTATCTACAATAACATCTATTTTACTAGTAAGCTCTCAAGCTCATAATAATTTAATAGGAAGAGATTTTCTTCTGATTAATTTATTTTCAAGTAAAACTTCTTTGTTTACAGTATTTATACCTTTTTCAGCTAATAAAGCTAAATCAGATAAATTAATAACACTATATTCAGTTTTAAATTTTGCATTAGAAAAACCTTTTAATTTAGGCATTCTTCTAAATAAAGGAGTTTGTCCTCATTCAAACCATGATGGAGTTCATCCACCTGCTCTTGAATTTTGACCTTTACAACCTCTACCACAGTAAGTTCATTTACCTGAACCGTTACCTCTACCTAGTCTCTTAGATGTAGTTCTTGAACCATTTGATGGTTTTACATTTGTTAAAGATAACATAAATATTTAAGGTTATATATATAGATAAAATGTCATTCTGAAGTAAATTCAGAATCAGTCATTGATCCTGGATTTAATACAGGATGACATATAATTTATTATTTGAACGAAGATAAAGCTTTTATAGTAGCTCTAGCGTTGTTAATCATATTTGAAGAACCATATCTTTTTGCAAGAATATCTTGGTATCATGCTACAGTTAAAACTTTTCTAGCAGCTCAACCAGCAATAATTCAAGTACCTACAGAAGCAGGATGTACCATTACTTTAGCAGCTTTATATTTAGCTTCAACATTATATGGAACAGTACCATTTTCTATTCTAACTTCTGTTAAGTTTTTCTTTGCATCAGAAATAGCTTTTGCAATAGCATCAACTACTTCCCATGATTTTCATGTTCATAAAGCAACTTTACCTTTACCATCTCAGATAACCATAACGGCTCTAAATCTAAGTTGTCTACCTCATGAAGTAACTCTTGTTACTCTATCAATAGCAAGTAATTCTTCTTTATATTCTTTCTTTGGTTTTGAAAATTTTCATTTTCCTTTGTCATTTCCAGAAAAAGCCATACTTATTTGTATTAATTAATTAAAATTTTAGACCTCCGGCTCTTAAAGCTTCAGCTAAAGCTTTAACTCTTCCGTGATAAGCAAATCATCCTCTATCAAATACAATTTCAGTGATTTTTAAATCAAGAACTTTTTTAGCCATCTCGCTTCATACTTTTGTTGCCATTTCAGTTTTTGTACCAGATTTATCAAGTTTTAAATCTGAAAAAGATGTAAGAGTTTTTCAAGCAGTATCATCAATAAGTTGTGCATATATGTTAGAATTACTTCTAAACACTGCTAAACGAGGTTTCATTTCTGTTCAACTTATTTTTGCTCTGATTCTATTTTTTCTTCTTAATCTTTTTAATGTTTTTTGTAACATTCTTAAAATTATTATAAGTTAAATTTTTATTTTTTTGAACCAGTTTTACCAGCTTTTCTAACAATATGTTCACCTACATATTTAATTCATTTTCCTTTATAAGGTTCTGGTTTCTTTTTTGATCTAATTTTAGATGCAAATTCTCAAACTAATTGTTTATCAGCTCCAGAAATGTGCATAATATTTTTAGCTTTTTCATCCATAGCAATAGTAATTCAAGCTGGAGCTATCATTTCTACTTTATGTGAAAAACCAATACTTAATATAAGTTTATTACCAGCAACTTCAAATTTGTAACCAACTCAGTTGATTTCTAAACTTTTTTTGTAACCTTCTGAAACTCAAATAACTAAGTTATTTATGATTGATCTAGTTGTACCCCATAGAGATGCAGCTGATTCATCTAATAGTCTAACTATTAAAGTATTTTCTTCTTTAATAACCTCTATTTTTGGTGAATAATCAAATGATAATTCTCATAATGGTCATTTTACTTTTACATTATTGTTAGCTAAAGTTAATTCAACTTTACTTGGTACTACAATAGGTAATTTACCAATTCTTGACATTTTTTTTGTAATTATAAATATAAATCGGAACAATGATTTTGGTAATCATTTCTCGTTTATAATTTGGAGTGATTAGTAAACTTCACATAGTAGCTCACCACCAACATTTAAACTTCTTGCTTCATACCCTGTAACAACTCATTTTGGAGTTGAAACAATATAAATACCTTGTCCATTTCTAGATTTTCTAATATCTTTTGCTCAGATATAGATTCTTTGACCTGGTCTACTTATTCTAGTAAAAGTAGGAACATATTTAGTTGTTCTTACGTCGTTTAAAGTAAGCATAATTGATTTTTTATTGTTTCATTCATCAACAATTGCGAATTCTACAATATATTTATTTTTTTTAAGAATAGTTGCTATATCAAGCTTTAATTTAGAGTAAGGTAATTTTACTTCTATAATTCTTGCCATGTATGCATTTCTAATTCTTGTTAATAAATCTCCGATTGGATCTATTATCATAACAATAAAATTAATAAACTAAATTTATTTTTTATACCCCCGGGTACCTTCTCTTGATTCGAAATTCACCCTGACTATTTTTCTACCAACTAGATTTTCTAACACCTGGCAATTCACCTGCATTAGCTTTTTCTCTAAAACAAATTCTACAAATATCAAATTTCCCTAGATATCATCTAGTTCTACCACAGATACCACAACAGTTAAATACTTTTGTAGCTTCCTTAGGTTTTCTTCAATCTGCTATAGCTTGTAAAAATGTCTTTTTTAATCTATTTGCTTTAGCAATTTTTGACTTTCTAGCCATCTTAATTTTTCTTATAAAGTAAATCCAGTAATCCTGGACCACGCTCTGCGTGGCTTTTATTTAGAAAAAGGAAATCACAATTGTGTTAATAATTCCTTTCAAGCCTCTTTGTTTTTAGCAGTTGTTTTAACTGTAATTTGTAATCAGTGGTTTTTGATTACATCATTGTGTGGAACTTCTAAGAATATAGAATGTTCTTTCACTCAGAAATTGTAATTTCCTTGGTTATCAAAACCTTTTTTGTTAATTCATCTAAAATCTCTTACTCTAGGTAATACTACATGAATTAATTTTTCTAGGAAGTTATACATTGCATCTCATCTCAAAGTAACAGATAATCATACTGGCATTCAAGCTCTTAATTTAAAGTTTGATATCGCTTTTTTTGCATATCTAACTGTACAAGCTTGACCTGCAATTAATGATAAATGTTCTTGTAATGAAGAAAAATCTTTGTTTCATTGTTTTATATATGTTCAAATTCACATATTTAATACAACTTTTTCTAATTTAGGTACTTCCATAACATTAGAAACTCATAGTTTTTCTTTCAATGCAGGAGCAATCTCTTTTATATATTTTTCCTTAAGCATTTGCGTTTATAAATAATATAAGTAAATTATTTAATAATAAATTTTTTAGCTTCTCCACCGTTTTCTTTTACAGCTCTTTTTGAGAATCTAAATTTCTTTATTTTTCCTTTCTCTTCAATTTTTACATAACCAACTCTCGTAGGTTTTTTAGTAAAAGGACAAACTAACATTACATTTGATGCACTGATAGCTTTTTCCATTTTAATAATTTGCCCAGGATTAGTTCATTGTTTTTTAATATGTCTAGTAGCAATATTGATTCCTTTAACGATGATTTTATTTTCATCACTAAATACTTTCAAAACTTCAGCTTCTTGGCCTCTGTCTTTTTCTTTACCTGACATGATTATAACTTTATCTCAAGTTCTAATTTTCATAATTCTTTATTTAATAATAATTATAAAACTTCTGGAGCTAAACTCACGATTTTTTGGAAACCTTTGTTTCTAAGTTCTCTAGCAACTGGCCCGAAAATACGAGTTCATCTAGGATTATTATTGTCATCGATTATAACACATGCGTTGTCATCAAATCTCAAATATGATCCATCTTTTCTTCTTACTTCTTTTGAAGTTCTAACTATTACAGCTTTAACTACTTTTTTCTTTTTCACTGTTCCATCTGGAGCAGCTTTTTTAACAGTACAAACTATAATATCTCAAACAGAAGCATATCTTCTGTGTGAACCTCCAAGTACTTTAATACATAATACTTCTTTAGCTCAAGAGTTATCAGTAACTACTAGTCTTGACTCTGTTTGTATCATAAAATACGATTCTTAAAAGTTAAAATTAACTATATTTTAGAAACTACTTCCCATCTCTTTAATTTAGAAGTTGGTCTAGTTTCTTTTATTGTAACCTGTTCTCATTCAGTACAAGAGTTGTTTTCATCATGTGCATAAAATTTGTTTGTAATTCTAAATCTTTTTTTGTATTTATCATCACTTTTATATGTATGTACTGATACAACAATTGTCTTATCCATTTTAGTGCTAGTAACAACACCTCTTTTTGTTCTCATAAACTTTTGTTTAATTAAAAATAATTAACCTATATTAAATCATTTAGAAGCTGCTATAGTTTTTACTTGTGCAGTATATCTTCTAAGAGCTTTAATTAAATGAGTTTGTTTTAATTCACCCAATTCTTTTTTCATTCTTAAAACATATAAGTCTTTAGATGATTTAGTTAATTCGGCTTTTAAATCTTTTTCATTTAATTCTCTAAGTTTTCCTATTTCTTGGAGTTTTAAATCTTTTATTTCTTTCATTTTGAAATGATTAATCAACTATTATTTTAGTTTTAACTGGTAATTTGTAAGCAGCTAATCTAAAAGCTTCCCTTGCAATTTCTGGCGTAACTCATGTTATTTCAAATAACACTCTACCAGGTTTTACAGGGGCTCTATACATTTCTACAGATCATTTACCTCAACCCATTGGAACTTCTAATGGTTTCGTAGTAAAAGCTTTATCTGGGAAAATTCTTATCCAAATTTTACCTCATCTTTTAATATATCTAACCATAGCTCTTCTTGCAGATTCAATTTGTCTCGAAGTGATAAATCATCTAGTAGTTGTCTTTAAGGCATATTCACCAAAAGATAACGTAGATCATCTAACAGCTTTTCATTTCAATCTTCATCTGAAGGTCTTTCTATATTTAGTTTTCTTTGGTTGTAACATTTTTTTGCACAATTAGTATATAAAAAAAATTCAAATGTCAAATTTTTTATTTTTTATAAATGTCTCATTTATAGATCCAAACTTTTAATCAGATAGTTCAATAAACAGTTTCTGCTCTAACAGTTACATAATCTATATCAGATCTGATAGTTTGCGTTGGGATATTACCTTCCTTGAAAGTTTCCTTTCTAGCTATTTCAGCTCAGTTAAGTCTTCAACCAACTTTTACTTTTATTCATTTAGCACCTTTTTCCATTGTTTTTGCAATAGCTTGTTTGATTGCTCTTTTGTAAGGCATTCTTTTTTCTATTTGATTTGCAACATTGTATCAAACAATTTTTGCATTCAAATCTGGATTTTTAATATCCCTAATTTCAAGATTTACTTTAATTAATAGTTTTGAAGCTAATAATTTTTCTAATCTTTCTTTATTTTCACCTGTCTTTCAAAGTATTAATGCTGATTTTGCAGTATAAACTACAATATCAAGTACATCTTGATTTCTAGAAACCAATATATCTCATACAGGGATTCAAGTTAATTCTTTATTCAAAATTGCTCTAGCTTTTAAATCTATGCTTAAAGAGCTTTTATATGTTTTTTTGTCTTCATACCAAATTGATTTCCATGTTCTAATATATGGAATTCTAAAAGCTATAGGACTTACTTTATGTCACATAAATTAAAATGTGTTAATAAATTATTATTACTGTGTATAAGTAATATTATAAAAAATTTTAAAAATATTTCAGTTATTACTTAACTTGTAGTTCTAATTTTACATTAGAAGTTCTTTTTAATATTGGGTGCATTCTCCCTCTTGATACAGAATTTCATCTTTTGTAAACAATACCTTTGTTTACACTAAGAGTACTTATATATAATGTAGATAATTTTTGATTATCATTGTTTTCAGCATTTGCAACAGCACTTGCCAAAATTTTATACATAAGATCAGCTCATTTTGTAGGAGCAAATTTTAGAAATTTTAATGCTTGTTCAGCATCTTGACCTCTAACAATTTCAGCTACTACTCTTAGCTTTTTTGGAGAAATTCTTATATTTTTCCCATTTGCTTTCATAGTAATTAATTTTAATAGTTATAACCCTTTTTAGGGATGTATAAAATATTTCTATTTGAGCTATCTCTAAAAACTTCGAATTTCATCGTCAGAATAAATTTTAACTTAATCACTTACATACGTAAGCTCATTTCGTAAAAATTTTTCTTCCTCGAACTTCTCGTTTTTGAGATGCTCTGTAATTTTGTACAGGTCTCTATTTGTTTCATGAATGACCTTTGAAATTTCTAGTCATTGAAAATTCTCATAGTTTATGTCATACCATATCTTCAGTAACGAAAACTGGTGTGTGTACTTTTCCATTGTGAACACCAAATGTGTGTCCTACAAATTCTGGAATAACAGTACAAGCTCTTGACCAAGTTTTAATTACACCTTTTTTTCATGAATCATTCATTGCAACTACTTTTTTCAAAAGTCTGTCATCAATGTAAGGTCATTTCTTTAAACTTCTTGTCATAAGTTAGTTTTAAGTTTTAAGTTGTAAGTGTGTAAGTTGTAAGTGTAAGTATAAGTAATTATTTTTAGCTTATCTTATACTTACTGCTTATTAACTTTTGTTCATTAATTTACCTTTTCTAGTTTTTAGAATCCATTTAGATGTAGTGTTTTTTCTACTTCTAGTTTTTAACCCTAAAGCAGGTAATCCCCATGGAGTTTTAGGTCATTTCATACCAATTGGTGAATGTCCTTCTCAACCTCAATGTGGATGATCAACTGGATTCATTGATTTACCAAGAACAGTTGGTCTTTTTCACATCCATCTAGATCTTCAAGCTTTTCAAATAACAATCATATTGTGGTCAGTATTTGAAACTTGTCCGATAGTAGCATAACATTTTTTGTGTACTAGTCTGATTTCTCATGAAGGCATTTTAATTTGTGTGTATTCACCTTCTTGTGAGAAAACTGTACCAAATGAACCTGCTGATCTAATAGAACTAGCTCATTGTCCAACAATCAATTCTAGATTGTAAACTTGTAAACCAGTAGGTATATTTCATACCTCCATTCTATTTCAAGCATCTAATGATGCTTTTTCATCTGTAATAACTTTATCTCATACTTTCATATCTTTGTGAGCAATCACATATCTTCTTTCTCCATCTTTATAACAGATTAATGAGATATATGCTGATCTATATGGATCGTATTCGATAGTTTCAACTTTGGCTACAATTCATTTTTTATCAACTTGAAAAAAATCTACTAGCCTGTATCTTTGAGCATGACCACCTCATTGGTGTCTTACTGTAATTCTTCAAGTATTATTTCTACCTGAATGTTTTTTTAATTTTACTGTAAGTGGTTTGTACGGAGAAGAAGTTGTAATTTCTTCAAATGTACTAACAGTCATTCATCTTCTACCTGGAGTGGTAGGCTTAAATTTTTTAATTCCCACTGTTAAAATTTTTAAAAACTAAATTATTTAATAATAGAAAAGTCTATTTTTGCTTTTGTATCTTTTAAAGTAACATAAGCTTTTTTAGTAGATCTTTTTCTCAATTGCATTCATCTTTTTTTCCCATACTTGAATTTTTCTCTAGTATGTAAAACATTAACAGAAGCAACTTCTACTTTATATAGTTCAGAAATTGATTTTTTAATATCAATTTTAGTTGCACTAGAATCAACTTCAAATACATATGTATTATTATTTAATTCTAAAACAGAAGTTTTTTCAGTAGTAATTGGTTTTTTTAAAATTCTAAAAATTCTCATTTTATATATATTTTAGAAGTAAACCCCTCTAATGTGGGGCCCAAGCTTCAGCTGGGTTATTTAGTTAGATTATCTAATTTTGTTAAAGAATCTTTTAATAAAACTAATGTTTTATATTTAAGTAAGTCTTTTACATTTAAGTAATCTACAAGTATACTTTTAACATACGATAAGTTTGCTGTAGATTTTTCAATAATTTCATTTTTTGCAGGAAGTGCAAGTAAAGCTTTTTCATTGTATGGTAATGCATTAAACATTTCTACCATATTTTTTGTTTTCGCTTCATTAAATGTAATATTGTCTACTATAATCAAATCATTGTTAGCTAGTTTAGAAGATAAAACTGTAAATAATGCTTTTCTTCTCTCTTTTTTATTCATTGACAATGTAAAGTTTACAGTGTTTCTTGGACCAAATGCAACTCAACCTTTTTTTCTAATAGGCGATCTATTTGAACCCATTCTAGCTCTACCTGTACCTTTTTGTCTATAAATCTTTCTTGTTGAACCTCTTCTTTCTCATCTAGTTTTAGTATGAGCAACTACCATTCTATTATTAGCTAGTTGATATACTAAAGCTCTATGAATAAGTCCTTCATTAAGTTCTAATCAAAATACTAAATCATTAAGTTCGATTTCTCAAAGCGATTTACCTTTTTGATCAAATAAATTAGTCTTCATCAGAGTAATATTTAATAACTAAAAAATAATATTTACGAATGAATTTCTTCATCCTGGAACTCCTCATCTAACACCGATTACACTAATTTCTTTATTAATCAATTCCACTGGAACTTTCTTAATAGTAAATTTAGTATTACCAAGATGACCGTGCATCTTTTTACCTCTGTGAGTTCTAGTTGGTTTTCTGTTACCGATTGAACCAAGTGCTCTATGGAATTTTGAACCATGTCATCCAGGTCAACCATGGAAATTGTGTTTTTTCATAGCTCATGAGAATCATTTTCATTTTGAAAATCATTCAACAGAAACTTTAACATTTTCTTCCAACATATCTAATGTAAGAGTATCTCAAACATTGTACTTTTCAGATTCTTCATCAGAAACTGGAAATTCTACTATTTTTGAAAATTTACTTTTATTTAAAGTATTTTTTCATTCAACTAATTGAACATCTTCAACCTTATCATCTAAAACTCAGATAATGATAGCTTTATAACCATCTTTTTCAAGAGTTTTAAATCATACTACTTTTAAAGTAGGAACTTTTAGTAAAGTAATTGGGATAAATTTATCATCCTTAATCACTCTAGTCATTTCCAACTTTGTAGCTATAATTCAAGCCATATAAAAATATGTTTACAAAATTAAAGTTAGAGGTTAAACTTCCTTTTATATAAATGGAGTCTAACTTAACCTCTTCAAAAACTTTTCGTGATATTTTCTTAAAAAGCCCCGTGATTATATAAAAAAGTGAGTATTTGTCAAATGAAAAATATTTTTTGGGATTTATTTAAATATTAAAGCAATTTTCTATAACTTTAAATATTGTTTTTTTGTAGTATAATATAGCTTAAGTATTATAATTTGACTTTTTATGTATTCTTTTATATAATAGGTATACAAATGTCCTTCGGGATCCACCTCCAATATATTTGGAGGAAGAAAAATAGGAAAAACTTAGAGTAAAAAAACTCTGAGTTTTTTCTTTATTTCAGAGAAATCACATTCTGAAATAGTTCATATATGCTCAAAAAATCTCTTTTTATCCATAACTTTTACTTGCGATAAAATAGCATATGATGAATCTTTGTATTTAGGATTATTTAAATCAACATTATTAAATTTATAATAAAAATGATTATCTATTTTTCATTTACTTGTTAAAGCTACTGTAAAAAATAAATTTCATACTTTTTTCAAAACTAAAACTGGTCTAAGAAAGTCCCCTTTTCAATTTTCCTCAAATCAAATATTAACTCACATTTTTGTAAACCAAATCTCTCTTGAATTGACATAAAAATCACTTAATTCAGTTTTGTGTATATTTTTCTTATTATCATTCCATTTATCAAAATCTTCGTTTTTCATATATTTATTTATAAATTTTATATTATTATATTTGGGTAACAATAATTTGTTGGCTTATTAAAAGTATTGTCGGGTTTACCGACTTTACTTATCTTTTGCATTGTTAGTTCTCATATCTATTCTTGTGTCATCCATACATTTTCATTTTTGTAGAGTATTATTTTAGTTTCCATAATCTAGTATTAAATTGTAAATATAATTCATATTATATACTTTTTATATACTAGTCAAGTTTTTAGGGAATAAAAAAATATTACGGGGTGGTGTAATATTTTTTTGGTTTAAAATTAATGATATTTAAATTTTTACTAAGATTTTAAAGTATTAAATTTCTATTTCTAAATCTTTTGATAATAATTCTAATAATCCATAAGACATTAATTTTATATCATTTTTAATAGAATTATTATTATTTGGTAGAAAACTATTTTCTCATAATAAAGAGATATTTAAAGAATTTCAATGATGTATTTTTGAAATAATTATATATAAAGGTTCAATTTTATCTCATTTTTTCTCTAATTCATATTTTATATATTTATTATAATTACTAGTTATACTTCAAGTTATTCATAATCATTTATATAAGTCATAGTATGTTTTATTTCATTTTTTTACTAGATATTTAACTGAATGTTTATCAAATACATTTTTTAAATTATCAAAATAACTACTATCTATTTTAGACTTGTCATTATATTTATTTAATCATTCATAAGCACAAATTAATCAAAAATCTACATATATTTTTATTTTTTCTACAATTTTATCTTTATCCTCAAAAATTACTCTAAATAATATTATTCTTTCTAATAATGTTCTAAGTAAGATAACAGCTGAAATTAAATTTCATAAATTTAGTAAATCATTTATTCATTTGGAAATTTGAAATATCTCTCATAATAGTTTTTTTACTTCTATTATTTCATCAGAATCTAATCAAAATTTATATTTTATATTTCATATATCGGAATAATAAGCAGGTAAATAAAAAAATAATTCTTCTTGTAAAATATCTTTACAATATTTATTAAAATTCATAGTTTATAATTTAATTCTTTCGTTATTTAAAATTCATTTTTTTTCCATAAATTCAAATAATTGCATATATTCATTATACTTTAAAAAATATTCTTTAATATTATTATCTTTAATATTATTATATACATTAAAAGAGCTTTTAAATATCTCAAAAAAATGGTCTTTTTCTATAATCTCAGCTTCTAAAAAAGATTCAATACAAAAATCATAAAAATTTTCTATGTCATCAGGATTTCATCATCAAATATTTAGATGTGTTATAAAACTCTTCAAAGAACTAATTGTTTTAGATTCCATAATTCAATATGTTAAAAAATAAGTGTTATTTGTAATAAGTAATTAATCATAAAAATTTCTTTTTTATTTTTCAAAGATAATATGTGTTATTTTTATCATATACATTATCTCTATTAATATATGTAAAAGTTTTTGGATCAGATCATAACAATATTTTTCAATTGTGATAAACATTATATTTATCTTTTGAATATCAATCTATTAATATTTTAAAACTTTTAGGATCAGAATTTTCAATTTTCTCTCTATAATAGTATACATTATACTTATCTTTTCTATATATATCATCTATAAATTCAAAAGTATTTGGATCTGCTCATTCAATTATAGTAGTATGATTGTATACATACTTTATATCTTTATTATAGTTTTTATCGATTATTTTGAAAGTATTTGGATCAGATAATGGAATTTTTTTTATTTCTAAATAGAAATTATAATAAGCCATATTATTATCTTTTTTATAATATTTTTCTATAGAGTTTATAAAATTTTTCAATCACTCAACTTTTTTAATTGATCAATCTTTCTCATAATAATATATATATTCAATATTTCAATCTGTTATAACATTAAAAATTTTAAATTTACATTGTTTAATATTTGAATCAGTATCCCTAACAACATTTGCTGATACTGAATTTCTATTTACACATTCTAATGTTAATGGATTACTTCATAATATTTCTTTAAATTCTGTAATATCAACATAAAATACTGAGTTTATATCTCTCCAATATTTACTACTTATAAATTCAAAACTATAACTATCAATTCAATCTATAAATATTTTAATAAAATTTTTAAAATTATCATTGATAAAATAAAGATTTTTTTTATCTTTTGCAAAATTTTTATTTATGATTTTAAAAGATGAATTTGGAATTAAATTGTAATTTTCATTTCAATCAAAATAGCTAATTTTATCATTATAATTATTATAGACAAAATTCTTATCTTTTTTATATCAATAATCTAATAGTTTAAATGTTTTTGCATCAAATCACTCTACTATTTTTCAATCATTATAAACATTATTAATATCTTTTGAGTATCCATTTTTTAACAATTTAAACGATTTTGAATCTGATCAAAATATCTTTTTTGAATGATAATAAATATAATTAGAGTCTTTACAATAACTTGAATCTATTATTTCAAATGAGTTAATAAAAATTCAATCTATTTTATATCAATTCCGATATGCATTATTTTTATCTTTTGTATAAGTATTATCAATAATCTCAAATGTTCTAGAATCAGCTCATTCTATTTTAGTATCATAGTGAAAAACATCTCTTAATGTTACTTTATAACTTTTTAATTCACTTTGATTATCTGATGAATAACCATTTCATAAATATATCTCTTTGACATCCTCAAACCTCTTTCTCAAAATCTTTTCATCATTTTTTATTTGATATCAATCGACATAATGGCATTCATTATGACATCTTTCACATATACTTACTATATCATCATCTCTTTCCATTCATCTTCTTTCATAACTTAGATGATGTACAGTCGTTGCTTTTTCAGAGCAACATTCACACTCAGGTTGTTCTTCTAGTTTCATTTTTTTAATTGCTTTCCATGCAAATGATTCTAGATATTCTTTATAATTATTTTCCATACTAGATTTTTTATTTTATAATTTATTATTAATAATATAACTACAAATTATACTTTGTAAAATCACAAAATTAAAAGACTCCAAGTAAACTTGAAGTCTTTTATGGTGCTGGTAAATGGAATCAAACCATTTTACTTCTAACATAGCTTTATATCAACGATTATTTTCAATGTTTTTTCATACTATTTTAATTATTTGTAGTATTATAAATATACCTATAGCAATCATGCACCAGCATTAGAAGGAACAGTATATTGTATAATTATTTCTTTCATAATTTCTAAGATTAGATTACATGATAAAATATATCACAAATAAATAAAATTTTTTATATGCTTCTGATTATTTCTTTTCAATTTCTTAATAAGTCTAAAAAGAAGACAACAAGGAAACAGAATCATTAACACTGGAGCTATGGTTTTATAGTATCTGGAATATAAAAAATATCAATAAAAAAATTTGACTTTTTACATATTAATTTATATAATATGTATACAAATGTCCTTCGGGATCCTCCCATCTTTTTCTTAAGATGGAGAATAAAAAAAAAATGAATTTTAGAATAATATATTCTGAAGTTCATTTTTTATTTTTACAAAATCATTTACATTAACTATTCATATGTGTTCAAAAAATCTTCTCTTATCAATTATTTTTACTTGTGATAATGTTACATAACTATCCTTTCAAAAAGTTTCATCTTCTAATTTATAAAAAAACTTACTATTTTTTCATTTAGTTGTCATGGTTGCAATAAAAAATAAAGCTCCTACTTTCTTTAATACTAAAACTGGTCTTTTAAAATCAACTCACTTTCAATTACTTTCATATCACACATTTACTCAGTTATGAATATACCAAACTTGCCTTTCTTTTATATAAAATTCTTTTAATTCTATACTATTTATCTCTTGTTTTAACTTATTCCACTTATTATATTTTTCATTTTCCATAACATCATTAACTTACTCCTATAAAATAATTGCTTTTTCTCTTCATACGATTACAAATCATTAGAATCAGCATTTTGAATAATTAAATAAAAAGCATAACGAGATAACTTATAATCATCTAATATTTGTCATTTTATTTCTCAATATTGATTATACGATTTTTGGGGTTCGCTCACATGAGCGAAATGCTCTTCTACTGATTGCAAAGAGTTTTCACAAGCTCCTTTACTCTATTAATTGCTGGTAAAAATTTACCATATTAAGTATATTCAAGTATATTACATAACTCCCTAGCACTCACTTATTCATTTCCATATTCATTTATATGCTTTATCTCTTCGAAAATATTATTTGTCATAATCAAGTATTAGTTTGTAAATATATATTTATTATATACTTTTTATATACAAGTCAAGTAAATAAAAAAATCAACCAAACATATATCTCTATACATTATAATTGATTCTTTTAATTATTTTCAATCAACCCCATACTTCCCCACTAAAAAATCAAATACTTCTTTCCTATAATAACTAAGTAAATCAGAAACAGCTCAATATATAAAGCTATCGTAAAAACTCATATTTACTTCGTCTTCTAAATATATAATTGTGTCATCTATAATATTTGCTTCATTCAGCATTTTTTCATATAAATGATTTGTTGATTCTAAATATTTATTTCTGATTAATGGTGTGTTTAATTGTTTTATATGATATAGATAATCTCCTATTCAATTATTTATTATTGATTCAATAATGTTATCAAATTGTTTTTGTTTTTCTTCCTCATCAATTAATATAATATCTTCAGAATTAAAAGTATTTTCTTCATCACTTTTATCCACATATTTTTTCATCAATAATTCAAAAACCTCATCTCTATATACGCTCAATATATCTCAAATAGATCTAAGTACAAAATCTCATGTTAAAAATTCATCTAGTGTATTTTCTATATAATCAATAGTATCATCGATAATGTCTGCTTTTTCTCTCATAGTATCAAATACTAACTCTGTATCTTTATTTAATTTTCTCTTATTTTTTTGTGTGTTTGATTGATGTGTGGTATCTAGGTAATCCAAAACTCAATTTTCTATAATAGATAATATAATAAGATTTATGTTATTTTGAAATTCATCTATTTCTTTATCCAATGTATCCAAAGTATTAAAAAGTGTTGGGATTTGTTTTACATTTTCTGGTAAATCTATGTGCATAAGATTTTCATGAGTTTTTTTATCATGTGCAGGAAATCTTCATAATCAAATAATATCTCACATTTGTTATATATTTTTAAATAAAATTACTTTACTTTTTGATTATATATTTTTTAATATATTTACAAGTTTTTTTTGAAAATTATTTAATATTTTGCTTTTGTAAAACATTTTTTTGATTTATATAAACTTTTTTTTATAATAAGTTAAATATTTATTTAGTATAAACATAAAATGATACAAAAACTAGAAACTTTGAGAAATGAATTCTTGAAAAATATTAATACCATAGACAAACATGAAAATTTAGAAATTATAGAAAAAGACTTTTTAGGTAAAGCTTGAAAATTGAATGAAATACTTAAATGATTAAAAGATTTATCAAATGATGATAAAAAGATAATCTGACCTATGGCAAATAGCTTAAAAGTAGAAATAGAACAAGAAATAGAAAAAAAGTCTATTGAAATACAAGAAGCAAAGTATTCAATACTAGAGCAAGAAGAAAAAATAGATGTAACTGCTCAATTTCCAAGTAATAATTTATGACACAAACATCCTATAAGTATTACTTCAAATTTACTAGAAGAAATATTTATATCTCTAGGATTCAAAGTAGAGGATGGACCACAAGTAGAAACAGAAGAATTGAACTTTGACAAATTGAATATTCCTGACAATCACCCTGCTCGTGATGTGTGGGATACTTTTTGGATATCTGATGAAGTAAATAATGAAAAACAAAGTGGACAAAAAAATCTACTTAGAACACATACAAGTCCTGTACAAGTTAGAACTATGTTGAAATGAGAATTACCAATCAAAATAATAGTTCCGGGTAGAGTATTTAGATATGAACAAGAAGATGCTAGACATACATGTAATTTTTATCAATTAGAATGACTTGTTGTCGGTAAATGAGTGACTTTTTGAGATTTAAAGTGGACACTAGACACAGTGATGAAAAAATTACTTTGAGAAGATACAAAACTGAGATTTAGACCTAGTATATTTCCTTTTACAGAGCCAAGTGCTGAAATAGACATAAGTTGTCAATTATGTAAATGAACAGGTGAAGTTAAGTGATGAAATTGTAGTATGTGTAGTGCAAGTTGATGGGTAGAATTACTTGGAGCATGAATGGTGCATCCAAAAGTATTATCTGGAGCATGAGTAGATCCTGAAGTGTACTCAGGTTTTGCTTTTGGTATGTGAATAGATAGAATAGCTGCTCAAAGATTTGGAGTAAGCTCAAGTAGAATGTTTTATCAAAGTAAATTGAAACTTAATGAACAGTTTTAAATAATAATACAAAATAATGAATAATAACGAATTTTTATCAATTGTAGATGAGGTAGAAAAAGAGTCCCCAGAAGCACTTAACTTATTAAAAGATTTTGCATTATTAAACCCAAAAGGAATAAGTGAAAAATTATATAGTGATATTGAATCAAACAAGCTAAATAATATCTTGGATTTATTAGAAAAAAAATGATTAATCGAACGTCAAATAGAAGAAAAGAAATTTACAATTGAAATAGAAATACAAAATAAAATAATGGATTTACTTGAATGATAATAATTATATGAAAACATGAATATATAAACACTATAAAAATAAACTGTATGAAGTAATATGCACATGAATTCATACTGAAACAGATGAAAGAATGGTTATTTATAAAGCTTTGTATAATACTCCTGAATTATCGAAAGAATATTGAAACGACTTTTGTTTTGTGAGACCTGAAAGTATGTTTTTTGAAGATGTGGAAGTAGATTGAAAAATTGTTCCTAGATTTGAGTATGTTTGAAATAAAAAATATGATGAAATATAATAAAAGCCCCTTTTAATAAGGGGCTTTATAATTATATTATGACAATCTAAATAGATATCATTATATATATTGTAAACTAATTTTGTAATTGACATTTTTCACAATCACAAGCATATTGTTTTCTAAATACAGTAATCCAACTCTTGGTTATATTACCATTGTTTTGATTCTTTACTTCTTGGATATAATTATCTACAGCAGATAATACACCAGCCTCGCAATATGGAATATTCTCCATATCAGCCTTTTGAATAGCTAAATCAATTGTGTTTTTAGCTAATTCCAAATCATTTGTGTGTACAGAGGTATCACTCATAATATTCTCCTAAAATTAAAATTAGTTTACTATTATATTATATCATTTATAATATATAAAATCAAATTTAAATTATAAACTTGAAAAATACAAATTTAGAATTAACATATAACAGATATAATTAAATAACTAATATGAATTTATTATTAAACGAGCTAAAAATTTTCTCTAGAGAAAATTTTTGGGTGTATATTATTTTACTTATTGCACTTACTATTGTATATATTACTTGAAAATGAAATATAATTGAAATAATATTGTTATTTTTTGCTAATTTTTTGTGAAATATTTTTATAATGGTTATGCAAAAGAATTATACTGATTGAAATAACAAAATTTGATCTATTTATCAGATTACTTCCAATGTAATATTTACTTGAGTATCTCTGTATTGATATATTTATTTGGATCAGGCTCAGTATATAGTTTGGCAATTGGCTTATATATTGGCTTCTGTTAAAAATCTGGTATTTTTTAATTTTGATAAAGAGTTAAAAATTCTAAATGAAAAGTCTTTTATCCCTTTGAATTTGTTGCTTTTTGTTATTTTTATCAAGTATTTTGGTGTAGAATTTTATAGTATATTACAAGCAGTTTGATTTTGTCTAATAACTACATGACTTGTAAGTATAATTGACAAAAATAGATATTGGTTAAATGTTGTTTGAATATGATTTCTGACTTTTTGATCACTTTTGTGAGTAATTTCTAGTTTCAATTTGTGAAATCTGGATTGAATAGCCTTGTGATATTTTGCTTTGACTTGAACTGTATTTATATACTACTTAAAATTAATTAAAAAATATATATAATATGATACTACAATATTTATCAATTTTTATGTTGTCTATAATCACTTCTTTTTTACTAGTAATAGGTTTCAAAAAGTTGTTTTACAAATATGAAATATTGGACAATCCTAAAAAATACTGAAAAAATAGAAAACCTATTCCTTATGCTATGTGAGTAGTATTTTTCATATCTTTTTTCTTTTTAAGCTTAATTTTTATAGATTATAGTTATAAATTGTGACTGATTTGGGTGTTTGGATTTTTGATTACTGGTATAAGTTTTATAGATGATAGGTTAAATGTAAGTGCCAAGGTAAGACTGATTTTTCAGATATTGATATGAGCTGTTATATGAATAACATCTATCAAGATATGATATATAAGCAATATTTTTTGATGAATTGCTAGTTTGGAAACTCATAGTTTTGAAGTTTTTAATTATACTGTTTATTATATACCAATATTTTTTACTATTCTTTGGTATGTATTTGTATTTAATGCCCTAAATTGGACAGATGGTATTCAATGAAATACTTCTTGATTGTCTATTATATCATTTTTTATATTGTTTTTATTGTGAGTTATATTGTTTAATCGAGACAATTATGAATGATGAGTAAAAAATGCAGAATTTATAATGTGAATAAGTATAATACTTGTATGAATAATTATACCTTTTTGGCGGTATGATATAAGAGAAAAGATACTTATGTGAGATTCTGGAACTATGTTTCTATGATTTATGCTCGCAACTCTAGCTATAATAGCTTGATGAAAAGTGGCTACTGTATTAGTAGTATTCTGAATATATTCTGTAGATGCTATATATGTAATAATAAAGAGAGTATTAAAGAAAAAAAATCCTCTCAATTGAGATTTCTCTCACTTGCATCATAGACTTCAAAAAATATGAATGTCTAATAATCAAGTGCTTACTTTGGTTTATTCTCTATCATTTATTTTTTGAATAACTGCATTATTTTTGGAAAAAAATGGTAAAATAATTGTTTTTTTAATAATTGTTGTAGTAGTAGTTTTTTTGAATAAAATAGCTGAAATAGTTAAAAAGAAAAAATTTAAATAATAAATGGTACTCTGCAAAATTCACTTATAAAAAAATATGAATAAAAAACTTAAATTTGCCAAGGCTAGAAATCCCAACTTTTGCGGGAATACTTGACATATAAAGCTAGCCACTGCTAAAGCCGGACCAGTCAAGCTGGCATTTACATA
>JAQTXG010000021.1:0-21332 GCA_028688895.1 Candidatus Altimarinota bacterium
AATTTAAATAAATAGATAATTAAAAATAATGTTTCTATAAATATCAATACTGAAAAAATTACAGTTACTGCTCTAAGTATAAAATTGTTTATATCATTTAGATTGATTCATAGTGAATAGAAAAATTTTACATCTTCTACTGTTTTTGCATTCATTACAACAAAACTGATAAATGCTCATCATATAATCAATGCAATAAATGCTATTACTCATAAATAAGTAAAGATTTGTCACATAGACATTTTTTGTTTTGCTTTTTTAGTTACTTTTTTATCAGCTTCTTTAATCTTTATAAATAATTTTGATCAAAAATCTGATGGTACAACTTTTGTTATTAGTTTGTATGTATTAGTATTTAATACTATTTCTCCTGTTCAATCTTGTTGTTCTTTTGTTTCTTCTATAGTCAGATTTGTGATTGATTTTGCTTTGAATAGTATATTTGTATATGTAGGGTATTTGATGTATCTAGTTTCTTTTACTATTTTGTCTTTTCTGAAGTTGATTTTTACATGATTTTCACTTGGTTCAAAAGTAGCAAAATCATATTGTTTTTCTAGTAATATAGTCAATAATATCTCAAGAGATACTAGATTTATATCATATATGATTTTTTCTTCTAATACTGCTTGTTCTTTTTTTAGATCTCTATGGAATGGTACTGGTGTGATTTGTTTTTCATACTCTGTTCTACCTATTTGAATGTTTTCAGTTTTTTGATTATCTGTTTGTGAATTTTCTCCAGGTACACCTAAAACATCCATGATATCATTTATATCGATGGTTTCGTTTTGTTCTCATAAATTTATAGAATCCAATATATCATTGTTTGTTGGATTTATTTCTGTATTTTCTATATTTTGAATAGTCTCTACATCATTTGTTTCTGGTTTTTTATTTACAGGATTTTCTGTATTTAAATCGTTTGGATTTGTAGTTCAGTTTGATAGTTCTGTCATACTATATTATTTATTAATAAATATTTATAATATATTATCACATAATTTGAAATAAATCCAATATTTTGGTATTGACTAATAAAAAAAGCTTAGTTTTATAAACTAAACTTTTTTTTTATACTCTGATTTTTACTTTGTCTCAAGTATTTTTTGGTGCTTGAGATGGATTATTGAATAGAGGATTTGCATCTCTTTGTATATCTGCTGCATCTTTTTTCATATCAGTAGAATTTTCCACTGAGATATCGTTTACTTGTAGGTTGTTTTGATTTATCTCAATAGGTTGTTCTATTTCTCTGATTTGACTTATAGAAAACATAGATTTAACTACTTTGTATTCTAGTTCATCCATCAAATCATTGAATTTGTTATATGCTTTTTCTTTGTAGACTACTAGTGGATTTCTTTGTGCATATCATTCAAATGCTACTTCTTCTCTCAGTCTACTCATAGCATCTATATGTCTCATCCATAGATTGTCTATAGATTGAAGTACTATTCTATTTTCTATATCATGAAATATTTGTTCATTTGGAAAATTTGATTTGATTTTTTCTAGTTCTTCTAATCATATTTTAGCTATATAATTGGCTAATTCATTTATGTCTTTTATTCACCATATATCGTCGTTTTCTATAGTATCATCTATAGCATTTAATTGTAAAAATTCATTTATTTTTGAAGTAATTACAGTATTGTTTAGTTTTTCTTCTGAACTTTTATTTGCTTCTGCTATAACTATTTTTCTGATTTGATTAGTTACCATATTTTTTACATCTTCGTCTATGTTTTCTGCGTCTAGAATCTTGTTTCTTTTTCAATAAATAATTGTTCTATGTGCATTTATTACATCATCGTATTCAAGTATATGTTTTCTGACATCAAAATTGTGTCATTCTACTTGTTTTTGTACTCATGTAACTTTTCTAGTCAACATACCACTTTGAGCTAATGGTTCATCATCAGGTAGGGAAGCAAACATAGGTGAATTAAATACTCAAAACAATTTGTCTCATCCAAATATTCTCATGATATCATCATTTGGTGAAATCAAGTATTGAGTAATTCATGGGTCTCATTGTCTACCTGCTCTTCATCTAAGTTGGTTGTCTATTCTCCTAGTTTCATGTTTTTCTGTACCCAAAATAATAAGTCAACCTAGGTCTTTTACTCATGCTCATAGTTTGATATCTGTACCTCTTCATGCCATATTCGTAGCTATAGTAATAGCTCATTTTTGTCATGCATTTGCAACTACTTCAGCTTCTTTATCATTTTGTTTTGCATTTAATACATTGTGTGTAATTCCTTCTTTTGTAAGTCTAGCACTTAAATATTCTGATTTTTCTACTGATACTGTACCTACTAGTATAGGTTGTCCAGTTTGGTGCATTTCTTTTATAAGTTTTACTACATAGTCAAATTTACCTCTTTCATTTTTAAAAAGTAGGTCTGATCTGTCGTCTCTAATTAATGGTTTATTTGTAGGGATTACTAGAGTGTCTAGTGCATATACTTTGTAAAATTCTTCTGCTTCAGTAAGTGCTGTACCAGTCATTCAAGCTAGTTTCCAAAACATTCTAAAATAATTTTGAAATGTGATACTTGCTAGAGTTTTTGATTCTTGTTGTATTTCTACAGCTTCTTTTGCTTCAAGTGCTTGATGTAATCAGTCACTATATCTTCTACCTGCTAGTACTCTACCTGTATGTTCATCTATAATCATAACTTCTCAGTTGTTTACCAAGTAGTCTTTGTCTCTGTTGAAAACTGCCATAGCTTTTAGGGCATTTTCTACATGATGTATATCGTTGTAATGTGCTGATACATATATATTTTCTATGTGTAGTAATTCTTCTATTTTTTTGATTCAGTCTTCTGTAAGAGTAGCTGTTTTTTGTTTTTCATCTACTTTGTAGTGTTCTGTTACTTTTAGTTGTTTTGCTAGTGCTGCAAATTTGATGTATTTACTAGTAGGTTCGTTGTCTGGCATAGAAATAATAAGAGGAGTTCTAGCCTCGTCTATAAGTATAGAATCTACTTCATCGATGATAGCGAAAAATAATCTACATTGAGATTTGTTGTCTTTTTTGATTACCATATTGTCTCTCAAATAGTCAAATCAAAGCTCATTATTGGTAGCGTATACTATATCACATTTGTATGCATTTTTCTTTTCTTCTCTGTTTTGTCCATTGTAAACTACTCATGTTTTTAATCATAGTGTTTTGTACAAAACTGACATTTCACTACTATCTCTTTGAGCTAGGTAATCATTTACAGTTACAACTAATACAGTATTTCAAGTAAGAGCGTTTAGGTAAGAAGGAAGTGTGGCTACAAGAGTTTTTCATTCTCAAGTTTTCATTTCAGCTATATTTCACTCATTAATAGCTAGACCTCAGATAAGTTGCACATCATAAGGAATCATATTCCAAGTGATTTTTTTACCATTTTCTAGTTCAAATTCTTTGTTGTTTATCAATTTACAAGCAGTTTTTACTAATGCAAAAGCTTCTAGTTTGATACTGTCTAGTATCTCTCTGATTTTTGTACTATCTTCTTTTTTTAAAAAATCTAGTCATTCAAACAATTTTTTGAACTCTGTTGTTTTGTTTTGTATGTCAGTTATAGAGTACTTGTCTTGTGATTTTTCAAATTCTTTAATTTTTTCAATCATTTTAGTAAGTTCTTTTACTTTTTTTTCACTAGGGTCACCAAAAATGCTTTTTATTATTTTTTCTATCATTATTTTTTAATTATTCTTTAATTTAGTGCAAGGATTATATTCAAAAACTAAATTTTGTAAAAAGAGTTTTTTATAAAAATGTTTTGTGTATTTTTGGATTATGTATATAGTTTGAGTATAATAGTTAATAAATGGTAATAAAAATTAGTATATTAGGGTTTACGTCTGTAAAAATTTATACTGATGATATAGAAGAAGTGTGACAAAAAATAGTCGATGATTATTTTGATAAATACTGATCTGAATTTGAAAAAATAGTTTTTACCGATTCGGGTAAAAACTATAGATTTTTTTTAACCGTGTCGAATTCTATACCTTTAGAAATGAAGATTTTGTTTTATAGTGAGAATTCAAAATAGTTTAATAATTAGATAATTTTATGAAAAAAATAGATTTAACTCTTTTTGAATGAAATCAAATAAGAAGAGTTTGGGATGAAATAACTCAAAATTGGTACTTTTCTGTTGTTGATGTTGTTTGAGTTTTATCAAGTAGTAAAGATAGTAGAAAATATTGGAATAAATTAAAACAAAGATTAAAGGAAGAGTGAAGTGAAGTGGTGACAAAATGTCACCAGTTGAAATTATTGGCTTCAGATTGAAAAAATAGGCTTACAGATGTAGCAAATACTGAAAATATGTTCCGTATAATTCAATCAATACCATCATCAAATGCTGAACCTTTTAAATTATGGCTTGCAAAAGTATGATATGAAAGAATAGAAGAATCAGAAGACCCAGAACTAGGAATAAATAGAGCATTGAATAATTATTTAGAAAAATGATATAGTGAGGATTGGATTAATCAGAGATTAAAAAGTATTGAAGTAAGAAAACAACTTACAGATGAATGGAAAAAATCATGAGTACTTAATAATGAATATGGAATTCTAACAGATGAAATAACTAGGGCTTGGGCTTGAATAAATACAAAAGAATATAAAAATATAAAATGATTAAAAAAAGAAAATTTAAGAGACAATATGACAAATCTTGAAATAATATTAAATATGCTTGCAGAAGCTACAACAACAGAGATAAGTAAAAAAGAAAATCCTAAATGATTTGATGAAAGTAAAAAGATTGCTAAAAAAGGATGAGAAATTGCATGAAATGCAAGAAAAGAAATAGAAGCAAAAACTTGAAAAAAAGTAATATCAGAAAAGAATAATTTATATTTAAAAGATATGAAAAAATTAAAATAGTTTATTTATTAAAAATTAATCATGAAAAAAATAATCTCTTTATCTTTAGTTTTTGTTTTATTTTTATCAAGTTGTTCAATCGATTGGAATTGAGAGAAGGATAATAAAATAGTTGAATTGGAAAAAGAAGTTACATTGTTAAAAAAAAATAAGGAAAATGATATATTTAAGAAGAAACAAGAATGTTTGAAATATAAAGATGAAATGTTAAAACAATTAAATGATATTTGACATATAAATTGAGCAGAATATATTGATGAAATTTTCTATTCTAATAAAAACGATACTTGTTTTTATACATCTAATTGAACAAATTCATATATAATTTATGATTATTTTAATAATAAATTTTTTGATTGAGCAAATTATTCTAATTTTGAAGATTCAAATAGATTAAAATTAAAAATTAAAGAACTTAAATGAGAATAACTTGTGCCTCTTTCTCCTGACAAGGAGAGAGAATTCAAGAGAGAGGTTTTTAACTATATAACAACCAGCCCTTATGATTTCCTACCTAAAATGAACAATAATAGACTTAAATTTTCACTCTTTGACTATACTTACTAGTTGAGGAGTTTGATAT
Organism: Candidatus Altimarinota bacterium; assembly: GCA_028688895.1. Classification (GTDB taxonomy): domain Bacteria; phylum Patescibacteriota; class Gracilibacteria; order BD1-5; family UBA6164; genus UBA6164. The sequence continues at coordinate 5,496 of JAQTXG010000021.1, forward strand.
GAAGTGTGAATAAATGAGCTTACATATTCTAAATTGTGATTAGAATCAGAAGTATGATTGTACATATATCATCATATAACTGAAAATAATCAGACTCTTTTTTGATTTATAGAACCTGAAGAAAAGAAGGTTTTTTCAGAGTTGATTAAAATCTCTGGAGTGTGATGAAAGGTTGCTATGCAGATACTTTCTCTAGGTATAGAGAGGCTTGTATTTGCTATAAAGTGAGAAGATAACAAAACTATAGAGGGTATAAAATGAATAGGGAAAAAGATGGCTGAAAAGATAATATTGGAGTTGAAAGACAAGGATTTTGGTATATCTTTTCATGATAAAGATACAATCAAAAAAGCAAACACCATTTCTGCAGATTTACATATATCTATCAAATCTACATTGACAAATATGTGATACAATCCTCGTGATATAGATAGATTGTTATCTGATTTACCTGATGGTATGAATAGTGCAGGGGAGATAATTCCTTTTGTTATTAGGGAGTTGAGTTAGAATATAATAAATTTTAAATTAAAATTATGAAAATATATGTAGCATATTCAAGCAATTGAGATTATTTAAATGAGCTTTATAAAGCAATTACTAATAGTTTTTTAAATAATAAATATTCATTTTATTTTCCACATATAAATACTGATGAGCAATTTGAATCAAAATCATTTTTTGAGAAAGATTGCGATTTAGTTATTGCAGATGTTTCTAGTTCTTCTATTGGAACTTGAATTGAGCTTTGATGGGCAAATATATTTTGAGTACCAATTATTTGTATGTATAAAAAGGGCTCAAAGGTTTCAGGCTCATTAAAAGTTGTATGTGATAAATTTATAGAATATTCAAATATTGAAGAAATGATTAATTGAATCGATAAATTAATATAAGTTTTTAATTTATACTTTTTAAATACCTTATAATAAAATTATGACTTTAGAAATAGCGCTAATAATAACAGTTTCTGTATTGCTTTGAATAATCTTTTTTTTGATTGTTACTAGAAAAACTGTAAATGATGATACATCTGTAAAAATGCTTCATGATCAATTGATAGCTTTGAATAAAAATATAGATTACAAGCTAGGTGAATCAAATAGAAATACTCAAAAAAACTTTGATGTGAGTTCCAAGATAAATCTAGATGCAAATAAAAAGATAGAAGAAATCACCAAAAAATTGACATCACTAGAAGAAACTAATAAACAGATAAAAGATATATGAGGTCAGCTTGAATGACTAGAAAGTATTCTGAAAAGTACAAAGCAGAGATGAATACTATGAGAGTATTTTTTGGAAAGTGTTTTGAAAAATATATTGCCTCCTAGTAATTATGAGTTTCAATATGTTTTTAAAAATGGTGAAATAGTAGATTGAGTAATATTTGTAAAAGAAAAGATTATTCCGATTGATTCTAAATTTTCACTAGAAAATTATAATAGAATAATTACAGAAGAAAACAGTGTAACAAAAGAATTGTTGGTAAAAGATTTCAGAAATGATTTGAAAAAAAGAATAGATGAAACTAGTAAATATATCAGACCAGATGAGGGGACTATGGATTTTGCTTTTATGTTTATACCTAGTGAATGAATATACTATGATTTACTCGTGAATAAAGTGGGGACACTCAAAGTAAATACTGTTGATTTGATTGAGTATGCATTCAAGGAAAAAAAAGTAATAATAGTAAGTCCTACTAGTTTTTATGCTTATTTGCAAACGGTTTTACAATGACTTAGAGCTTTACAAATAGAAGAGTCTGCAAAAGATATTCAGAGGCAAGTAGAAAAACTATGAAAACATCTAAATGCTTATGAAGAATATATAATAAAACTATGAAATAGTTTATGAACTACTGTAAATCACTACAATACTGCCTATAAAAAGTTTGGTTTAATAGAAAAAGATGTAATAAAAATAACTGGTGAATCTGAAAAAGTAGATGGTAACATAATACAAATTTGAAAACCAGAACAGTAAATATTTGTTTATATATCTGGATAAAATGTTTTTATTTCTAAATAATATTATGTGATATTAAAAAATAAGTTTTTAACAATTTTTGTTAAAAACTTATTTTTATTGATTTTTTTGTTTTTTACATTGTTATATATTTCTATAAAAAATGTATTTTGATTATACAGGGAACTTTTTTTAGTTATTAACAATGTAAAAAAATAAATTAACATAACTGTTCTAAAATTTTTAGCAAAAAACGAAAAAATGGATACATTTCTTAACAGTCAATTTTATTTATTTTAGAATATACTTATGAATTTAAAAGTAATAAAAACTAGAGATTGAGATTTAATAAATTTTGATAGAACTAGGATAGAAAGGGTAATAGAAAAAGCTGCTGAATCTGTGTGAATAACTGATTTTTCGTTTGTAGATGAAGTGACAGATAATGTAATAGAAAATCTAAATGAAAAGGTAGCTAATAGTGATGGCACTACTTTTGTAACTGTTGAGGATGTACAAGATCAAGTAGAAATTGAGTTGATGGAATCTGGTTATTTTCAGGTGATGAAACATTTCATCATTTATAGAAATGAAAGAAACAAAATTAGAGAACTAGAAAAACAAGAAGTAAAAAAGCAATTGGAAGAAAAGACTTTTCAAATAATCAAATCTACTTGAAAAAAGGAGAGTTTTGATATGGAAAAAGTTAAAAAGACATATAAAATAGTTAGTTACTGACTTGCTCGTAAGTGTAGATTTGAAGAAATATCTGATAGTTTGAGAAAATACATAGTAGAATGAATGAAGACATCTGATATAACGAAGATGCTTATAAAATCTGCTATTGATTTAATAACTGTAGAAAATACTTCTTGGCAATTTATAGCTTGAAGACTTGCTCTGATTGATTTATATAAAGAAGCTTCAAATAATAGACAAATGGATATTACCAAGATTTATGAAGCTAAACATTATAAATCACTATTTGATGAATATGTAAAAAACTGATTGTATTCAAAAGATTTTTATGATTATTATACTCCAGAAGATATAATGGAAGCATGAAAATATTTGAAAAAAGACTATGATTTTGATTACAATTATACAACTATTTTGATGTATAAAAAAAGGTACCTTTTGAATCCTAATAAAGTAATCAAAGAGTTACCACAAGAAATGTATATGAGTGTGGCTTTGTTTTTAGCTAAACCAGAACCAAAAGAAAACAGATTGAAAGTAGCTAAAAAAATATATGAATATTGTGCTACTGGTAAAATATCTCTTCCTACTCCTACTTTGTTAAATGCTAGAACAAATTTTCATCAATTATCTAGTTGTTTTAAGTTCAATGTAGATGATGATTTGAGAGCTATTTATCACAGTATAGAAAACATGGCTCAAGTATCTAAATTTGGTGGTGGTATCTGAGTATATTTATGAAATATCAGATCTAAATGATGAACTATCAGATGAATAAAGTGAGTAGCTGGTTGAGTAAATCCTTGGATAAAAGTAATAAATGATACTGCTATCGCTGTAAACCAATTATGAGCTAGAATGTGATCTATTTCAGTTACTTTGGATGTATTTCATAGAGATATTTATAATTTTCTAGATCTACAAACTGAGACATGAGATATTAGAAGAAAGGCATTTGATATATTTCCTGCTGTTACATTTCCAGATTTGTTTATGGAAAGAGTAGCAAATAACGAAAACTGGACACTTTTTGATCCAAAAGAAATAACTGATATAACTGGTAAAAAATTACAAGATCATTTCGGTGAGGATTTTGAAAAATTTTATGTAGAATGTGAAAATAATCCAGATTTGATTTTGAAAGATGTTGTAAGTGCAAAGGATTTGTTTAAAACATATTTGAAAGTAACAGTTGAAACTGGTATGCCTTATGCATTTTTCAGAGATACTGTAAATAGAGCTAATCCTAATAAGCATGCAGGTAATATATATAGTACACAACTTTGTGTAGAAATATGTCAAAACACTAGTGCTTCAAAATTTATAGAAGAAACTATTGAAGACTGAAAAATAGTTATTAAATATGATCCAGGTGATAGTGTAGTATGTAATTTGGCATCTATAAATGTGGCAAAGGTAAATACTGATGAAGATATCAAAAAAGTAATTCCTGTGGCTATGAGATTACTAGACAATGTAATAGATTTGAATTTTTATCCTATAAAAGAAGCTGAAGCTACTGCAAAAAAATATAGATCAGTATGACTTTGATTTCTATGATTGGCTGAGTATTTAGCTGTGAATAAACTAGCTTATGATTCTAAAGAAGCTAGGGATGTGGTAGATAAATTGTTTGAAAAGTTTGCTTATAGAACTTTAAAAACATCAAATGAATTGGCATTAGAGAGATGAGTTTATAAAGTTTATGAATGATCAGAATGGTCAAAATGAATACTTCTTTGAAAAGATGCTGATTGGTTCAGTAAAAACTCAGATATGAGTGATAAGTGGTTAGAATTGATAGCAAAAATAAAAGAAAGTGGTATGAGATTTGCTTATCATTTAGCTCCAGCTCCTAATACTTCAACTGCCTTAGTAGTTGGTACAACTGCTTCTATATTACCTATTTATAAAAAATATTTTGTAGAAACTAATGCAATTGCTCCGAGTGTAAATGTGGCACCAAATCTAGATCAAGAAAATTTTTGGTATTACAAGGAATATGTAAATATGAATATGAATGATGTAATAGATATGGTTTCAGTTATCTATAAATGGATTGATCAATCTATATCATTTGAATGGATGATAAATCCAGCTACAATTTCACCAAAAGAAATGTATGAATACTATATGAAAGCACATAAACAATGAATAAAAACTGTTTATTATGTGAGATCTATGAGTTTGGAGGTGAAAGGGTGTGAGAGTTGTAGTGGGTAGTAATAATGAATAATGAATAATAATAATTAATAGTAATAATTGTATTTTAAAAAGCACACACTATTTATAGTGTGTGCTTTTAGTTTATTTAATCGTTAATTATGATTCTGTCAAAATAAATAATAAAATAGTCAATTCAAAATTTCAAAAATATTTGATAAATACCATATATAGTATATAGTACTAATTACTATATACTATATATGGTAATATACAATATTTTAAATATTTTGTAAGATGGTAATTTATAAGGTAAAAAAGAGAAATTGAGCTATCACTACTTTCGATAGAAAAAAAATAGAAAATGCAATAATAGCATCGATAAAGGCTTCATGATGAATTGAACTGGACTCTGTAAAATATATTGCAAATATAGCTATTACTTTGGTAGAAACAAAAGTATGAAATAATATACCAAATGTAGAGCTGATACAGGATTCGGTAGAAGAAGCATTGATAAAGGAATGACATGATAAGGTGGCTAAAAATTTCATACTATATAGACAAAAAAGAACTGAGTCTAGAAATGATAAAAATGTCGTTATAGAAGTGTGAAAATCTATGGATGAATATTTGGATAAGACAGATTGGCGAGTAAATGCAAATGCAAATTCTGGTTATTCTCTCGGAGGAATGATATTAAATATTTCTGGTAAAGTTACAGCTAATTATTGGTTAAGTCATATATATCCAGCAGAAATATGAAATCTACATAGAAATGCTGATTTTCATATACATGATTTAGATATGTTTTGTGGATATTGTGCATGATGGAGTCTGAGAGCTTTGCTTGAAGAATGATTTAATTGAAGCGATAATAGAGTAGATTCAAGTCCTGCAAACAATTTGCAAGCAGCTGTAAATCAAATGATTAATTTTCTTTGAACACTGCAAAACGAATGGGCTTGAGCTCAAGCTTTTTCTTCTTTTGATACTTATTTAGCACCATTTGTACATAAATACAAGGAAAATGTAATAAATGATTTGGAAATAATAAATGCTAGTTTTGAATCTGATAATGAGAGAGAAAAATATATCTATAATAGGACATACAAATATGTATATCAACAAATGCAAAATTTCGTTTTTTGATTAAATGTACCGTCTAGATGGTGAACACAAACTCCATTTACAAATATTACATTGGACTGGACTTGTCCTGATGATTTGAAAGATAAAGCTTTGTTTTTGTGAGGAATTGAAAATGGATATTACAAGAAAAAATATGGTGAACTCGAGGATGAAATGAAAATAATAAATAGAGCTTTGATTGATGTTTATGTGAAGTGAGATAGAAAAGGTAGAGTATTTACATTTCCTATACCTACTTATAACATCACACCTGATTTTCCATGGGATGATCCTGATATAGATTATTTGTTTGAAATGACTGCTAAATATGGTTTACCTTATTTTCAAAATTTTGTATGATCTCAATTTAAAAGAATAAAAAATGAGGACTGAAATTATGAAAAAGTAGTAAATCCAGATGCATATACTCCATGATCAGTTAGGTCTATGTGTTGTAGACTTCAGCTTGATTTAAAACAATTAGAAAAAAGATGAGGTTGATTGTTTGGTTCTGCTGAGATGACAGGAAGTATATGAGTAGTAACTGTTAATATGGCTCGTATAGGGTATAATTTTAAACATGATAAGGAATGATTTAAAAAACACTTAGCTTATTTGATGGAGCAAGCTAAAACTTCTCTAGAGCTAAAAAGAAAGACTATTACTAAATGGTTAAATGAGTGATTGTATCCTTATACATATAGGTATTTGAGAAGTTATAGAAATCATTTCTCTACTATATGATTGAATGGTATGAATGAAGCAATACTCAATTTTACTAATGGAAAAGAAAATATAGCATCATATTGGTGAAAACAATTTGCTATGGAGATGATTGATTTTATGAGAGAGCACTTAAAACAATATCAAGAAGAATCTTGAAATCTATATAATCTAGAAGCTACGCCAGCAGAGTGAACTACATACAGATTTGCAAGAGAAGATAAAAAACAAATGCCTGGTATAATCCAATCTTGAACTGATGAAGCACCTTATTATACTAATTCTTCACAGTTACCGGTTTGATTTACTGATGATCCGTATGAGGCACTTGAAGAACAAAATGAAATACAATGTAAATATACTTGAGGTACAGTTTTGCATTTGTATATGTGAGAAAGATTGACTGATAGTCACACATGTAAAAAATTTGTAAAAAATGTAATAGAAAATTATCAGTTGCCTTATATAACTATTTCTCCGACATTTTCTATATGTCCTAAGCATTGATATATAGAATGAGAACATGATTTTTGTCCAAAATGTGATTTATTAAATGGGTATGAATGAACCAAATATGATGTACAAAAAAGAGAAATATATACTGATAATGTAGTGAAAATGCATAAAATAAGTAAAGATATAATACAAAACTCCATGTAAATTAATTACTAAGATATTTTTCATAATCATTATGAATAATAATTATAGCTAACCGGAGTGGTGAAATGTTTTAAAATTTATCATTAACTATCAATAATATGAATACTATATTTGTAAACAATACTGGTCATGAAATAGAGAGAACTGTTTGTGAAATATATACTAGAGTGATGTGATATCATAGACCTGTGAGTAGTTTTAATATATGAAAAAAATCAGAGTTTTATTCTAGGACTTATTTTTTAGAAAATAAGGAAAAAAATCCTAATATAGAATTTGCTTTAAAGTATTTTTGTTAATTTGAATATGCAGATATCATGAATAAATAAGTTTTCTATGATTGATTATCCAGGTGAGATTTCTTGTATAGTATTTACTCCTGGATGCAATTTTAGATGTGGTTTTTGTCACAATAGTGAGTTTGTATTAGCTGAAAAATTGAAATATGTGTACAAAAATTTGATATATGAAAAAGCTTTTTTTAATTTTTTGGAACAGAGAAAATGACTTTTAACTTGAGTTTCTATTTGTGGTTGAGAACCCACTTTGCAAAATGATTTAATTGAATTTTGTGAAAAAGTAAAATCTATGTGATTTTTGCTAAAACTAGATACAAATGGTAGAGATCCTGATAAAGTTAGACAGTTGTTAGAAAGATGATTAGTTGATTATATAGCTATGGATATAAAAAATGAGATTTGAAAATTTGGTATTTCAGCTTGAATTAAATTGGATGAAAAACCTTATTTAGAAAGTATAGATATCATTTTGAATTCAGATATAGATTATGAGTTTAGAACTACAGTAATTAAATGAGTACATAATAAAAGTACTATAGAAAATATATGTAAACATATATTTGGTGCAAAGAATTATTATTTACAAAATTATAAATCGTGAAATAATTTGGATAATAATTTTGTTTGAGAAAGTTTTAATCTATATGAATTGGAAGATTTTAGAAACATATGAATTAAATATGTGCAAAGTGTTTGAATAAGAAATTAAGGAATGTCTGAAAGACTTATTTCTATTAAAAAATTACTCTAATTTAGAGTAATTTTTATTTGTAAAAAATACTATATTTAGTATAATAATACAACTGAATATAACTATATATTGATAATATTTTAAATATGTATTGTATAAATTGTGGTAATTATAGTACTAGGGTTATTGATTCTAGGATTTCAGATGATGGAAAGTCAATTAGGAGGAGGAGAGAGTGTGAAAATTGTAATAATAGATTCACTACTTTTGAAAAAATGGAAATAATTGATTTGATAGTAGAAAAATCATGAAACAGAAAACAGAGATATAGTAGAGATAAATTGGAAGATAGTATATTGTTGGCTACAAATAAAAGAAATCTGAGTGTACATATTATCAATGATATAATTAGGCAGTTGGAGTTTAAGTGGAGTAATAGAAATGAAATAACTGCAAAACAGATTTGAAATGATGTTTTGGATGCTTTGTATGTACTTGATGATGTATCATATATTAGATATGCATCTGTACATTTGAATTTTGATTCTGCAAAGGATTTTATAGAATTTATAAAAAAAAAAAATAAAAAGATAGTTTAAATATCTTTTTAACAATTAATTAACATTATAAAATAAAAATAATAGTTATTATAAAAAAAAGATATATAATGTTTAACAAAAATTTATTTATTTATAGAATAATGAACATGACACAAAAAATGCAAGCAAATTTATTATTTAACCCTAAAGGTCAAGATGATGTTGCTTTTAGAACAATAATTAAATGAAATACTACTGGTTTATTTCAACTAAATGCTACAAAATATAGTTGGGCTAAGTCTTTGTATCAAGTAATGGTATGAAATTTTTGGATACCTGAAAAAGTTTCATGACTTTGAGAAGATGCTATTCAATTTCATAATTCATTGACTGATGATGAGAGAAGAGCTTATAAATGAATATTGTCTTTTTTGATATTTCTTGATTCAATTCAAACAGTTAATTTACCTAATTTTTCTGAATATATAACTGCTCCAGAAGTAAATTTGATATTGGCTATACAAGCTTATCAAGAAGCAATTCATTCTCAATCTTATGCAGCTATTTTGGAAACTGTTGTGGATTCAAAAGATAGAAATGAGATATATTATTTTTGGAGAACAGATAAGCATTTATTGGAGAGAAATGAATTTATAGGAGGTATTTATCAAGATTTTATCGATAAACCAAATGATGATAATTTTTTTAGGGGGATTATATGAAATTTTTTACTTGAAAGTATTTATTTCTATAATTGATTTGCTTTTTTTGATACTTTGGCTGACCAATGAAAAATGGTAGCTACAGATAGAATGATAAATTATATCAGAAGAGATGAGCTTACTCATGTGACTATTTTTGCAAATATGTTGAAGGAAATCAAAAAAGAATTTCCAGATATGTACAATGAAAAAATCATTACTGATATGATGGAAACTGCTGTAAGTCAAGAAATAAAATGGTCAAAACATATTCTTTGAAAAAATATAATATGAATGTGACATGAAAATATAGAAAATTATACTAAATGGTTGGCAAATGAAAGACTAAATATGTTAGGAATCAAACCACTATATCCAAATGTGGTTAAAAATCCATATAAACATCTAGATAGGCTTCAAGATCAAAATGCTGAAAAATGAAATTTCTTTGAATCTACTGTTACAAATTATGCACAATCTAGTGCGATGAATGGTAGTTGGGATTTTTAAAAAAATAAGACAAGAAAATTTTTCTTGTCTTATTTTAGATTATTCAACTCAAAAGAATTTATTATTTTAATATCATTATAAATATTTTTTGGAGAATATATTAGTACATTGTAAAAATACTTTCTATTAATAATAGTTTTATAAATATTTCTTTCATACTTTTTATCTAAGTCTATTATTCATTCAATATTATTATTTATATATAATTCATATATCTTGTAATAGTAATTATCTAAATATTTAATGTATTGTTTTTTATTTAAAAATATACTATTATTCATTTTTAAATATTCTATTTGTTCTAACTTTAGAGATTTTAAATGATTTTCTATGAAATCTTTTTCATCATAGTCAATTTTATATTTTGTTGTATCAATTCATTGAACTGATAAAAGTTCTTTCTTTTCTATTGTATTTTTTATATCTTTACTTATTTTTATTATAGACCAAATATTGTAATTATATTTTATATAATTATTTAATGAATTTATATCTTCTTTGTAGTTTTCTAATATTTCGCATCATTTGTTTTGGCAATCATTATAATCTTTAATATCATATTTTAATTTCAATTCTTGATTTATATTATTATCAATACTACTACTAGTTATTTCTAAAAAATTATATTCATAATCTTCTATTTTTATATGAGAGTAATTAATTATGTATGCAATAAATATGATAATAAAAATTGAGTATATAATAGTTATTTTAGGTATTTCCTTTTTTTTTATTTTAAATAAGTTATATAATATATAAAAAAATAAAATAATTGATAATGCAAGAAATATAAAACTTTTTAAATATAAGAATAAGTTAAATAAAATAAATAAAATTATACTATATATAATTAAAAGTATTGAATACATATTTTTTAGTTATTTTTAAATTGTTTTGGGGAGAAAAATCTCCCCATTTTTTATGGCTTTCAGGATTGAAAGCTATAAAATTATATATATATATAAAGTCAAAAGTTTTTCTATATTGTTCTTTTTTTTTACCTCAAATGATCTTCATGTACACTATTTGCAGCTAGACATCATTCTGCTGCTGACATAATTGTTTGTCTAAATTTGTTTGAATTTGTAGTTACATCACCTGCCGCATATAATCATTTGATTGATGTTTCTTGTCTAGCATCTACTACTAGACATCATTCTTCATCTTTTTCTGGGTTAAAGTGATCTACTAATCATACATTTGGGATATTTCATATAGCTACAAAAATACCATCTGCTTTTAATTCTTTACCTGATTTCAGTTTTACTCCTGTCATTCAAAGTGCATCTCAAACTATTTCGGCTACTTCTTCGTTTAAGACAAATTCTATATTGTCTCTTTTTTTTGCTTGTTCTATCCATATATCTTCGGCTCTAAATGTATCTCTTCTATGTACTAGATATACTTTTTTGCATAGTTCAGCTAAGTAAAGAGCTTCTGTTACTGCTGTATTTCATCAACCGTTTATAATTACTTCTCTGTTTCTAAAAAACATAGCATCACAGGTAGCACAATAACTTACTCATTTACCTAAAAATTCTGCTTCTCATTTCACTCAAAGTTTTCTGTAATTGTTACCAGTTGCTAAAATCACATATTTACTTTTGAATTCTTTTCATGTAGATGTTTTTACATGGAAATGGTCTTCACTTTTATTTAATTCTATTACCATTTCGTTTAATAATTCACTTCATGAAACTTCAGCATGTTTTCTAAAATTGTCCATTATTTCTTTTCATGGAGCTGAAAGTGTCCCTGGATAATTTTCTACTTTGTGGCTTGTTGCTAATGCTCAACCAGGTTGTCATCCTATTATCATATTTGAAAGTTTGTATCTGCTAGCATACATTCCAGCTGGGTATCATGCAGATCAAGCTCATATAATAATTAGGTCGTAGTCTAGATTTGTCATATTGTTATTTTAGTATTAATTAATAGATATTTTGTTATATCTATTAATATATTATTAATAATAAACCTTTTGTAAAGCTTAAATAAAAAATAATGAGAATAGTTCTTGTTTTGAAATAATAATGGCTTAATCTAAATTTTGGTGGATTAAAAAATAAAATAAATATAATAGTATAAGTTAACTAATCCCTCCCCCTGCGGGTACTCCCTTTTAAAAAGGGAGAAATATAAAATAAACAAAAATGAAAATACCTAATATAATAAAAGAAACTTCAAAAAAATTAAGAAATAATATGACTGAATCAGAAATTATTTTATGGAGTTTTATAAAATGATGAAAATTGTGAATAATTTTTTTAAGACAAAAACCTATGTATGTTTATACAGAATATAATTGACAGGATAGGTTTATAATTCCTGATTTTTATTGTCATGAAAAGAAGATAATATTAGAAATAGACTGAAGCATACATAAATTAAAAGAAATTTATTTACTAGATAAATATAAAGAAGAATTACTAAATAATAAGTGATTTAAAGTTATTAGAATAAAAAATGATGAAATTAAAAATAATATTAATAATGTTTTAAAAACAATAAAATCTCACTTATAAAATTTCTCCCTTTTTTAAAGGGAGTACCCGCAGGGGGAGGGATTAGAAAAATAGTCCACCAAAATTTAGATTATGCCAAATAATTAAATAATGCTCCTAAAAAAATAAAACTTGCCTTAAAGCTTAAAAACATTATTATAATAAACAAATTAATATTAATACAAATTATGGGAAGACAAAAATCGGAGAGAGAGTTAGAACAATTACAGCAAAATATTGAATACAGTGAACAAAAATTAAGAGTTTTTGTTGCTGATATTTTGCCTGCAGATTTGGAAATCAGACAAAATATGGAGGATAGAATGATAGAGCTAGAAAATCTGGTAAATACTTATGGTTGAGTAGTTATTGTTAAGCATATTCAAAATAAATCTGTACCTGACTATAATACATTTATAGGTGAAGGTAGACTAGAAGAAATAATGGAAGAAATGAAGAGAGAAGAAGCTAATATATTAATATTATGAAATATATTGAAACCTAGACAAATTTATACTTTAAATGAAAAATTGAAAGTCATTTGAGCAAAGGCTTGGGATAGAGTAGATTTGATTTTAAAAATATTTGAAAGAAATGCATTCTCAAAAGAAGCTAAATTGCAGATTGAATTGGCAGCAATAAAACATATGTGACCAAGAATATTTGATATGGGTATGGAATTATGAAAACAATGATGACAATGAAGATGAGAAACAAATACTGAAATAATGAAAAGACATTTGGCTACAAGAGAGAAGCATATAAGAGAAGATCTTGATCATTTTGCAAAGGTAAGAGTACAACATAGACAATCAAGAGATAGAAAATGACTTAATACTGTTTGAGTCGTATGATATACTAATGCATGAAAATCTACACTTACAAATTCACTAACCAAAAAATGAGTATTAGCTGAAGATAAATTGTTTGCTACTCTTTGAACAAGTGTGTGAAAAATGTTTATAGAAGCAAGTTATGAAGAAACTACGGGGAAATATATAGCTCCTAGAGAAATATTGATAAATGATACTATATGATTTATCAGAGAATTGCCACCTAAGCTAATAGATGCATTTAAATCTACTCTAGAAGATTCTATAGAGGCTGATTTATTATTGCATGTAGTAGATGCAAGTGATCCAAAAGTAGAGGTAAAAATCAAAGTAGTTGACGATATTTTGTCTAGTATATGAGCAAATCAGAAAAAAATCTATGTTTTTAATAAAATAGATTGATTGGAAAATTGAGAATTTGAAATAGAAATACAATGAGAGTTGAAAAAATATAAAAATAAATTAGAATATCTAAAAGAAAAATTTGATTATCTGAATCCTATTTATATTTCTGCATATAAGAAAATAGGTTTGGATGAATTAAAAACACAAATAATCAATAATATATCTTAAATTTTAATTATTATTATGAAAAAATTATTTTTAGTATTTATATTTACTATATTTTTTGTTTCTTGTTCATTCAATAATAACAAAAGTGAAAATGATACAAATCAAGATCAGTTAGTTTCTGGTGTTGTGGAAGAGAGTACTTGAATAATTGATAATTCAGGTGTTTTAGATGGTTCTGGAAACATACTAGATGATGAAACTGGGTCATGAAATAATGAAAATTCAGACAGCTCATTATTGGATAAATCAGATATAAATCTAACTATTGAGGAACAATATTGTAAATCAAAAGGTTGAAAAACAGAATCTGTTGGAGATAGAAAAGTATGTTTTATTACTGATGAAATATGATTATTGAAATGTGATGTAAACGTATTTTATCAAGATATGTGTAGAGATAAATCTGTGAAATTAGAGAATTGAGTTATAGTAGATTTTGTAAAACCTGTAGTAAAAGTTATTCAAAATACTGAAGTAAAAAATATAAAAAAAGATGTAAATGTAATTCAAAATCAAAATGTGAAAGATATTGATAAAGATCAATGAATAGATAAATCAAATGATGAAAAAAAATTATTTGTGTCACAAATAAATCTATGAACTGGTTTTGTTTTTAAGCAAGATGATACAAGTAAGTATTTGTATTTGTGAGAAAAATTGATTGTAAAAATAGATAGTAGTTGAAAAATACTTATGTGATTAAATAATTGAAATATTTATCCTTTTAATATTTATTTTGATAAATCTGATATAGATCCAAGTAAAGTAATAAATGTAGATATTTCAAATGCTAGTTTTACTGAAAAAGTTTTAAAGACAGAAGTAATTACTAGTACTTGAAATCTTACTAAAAATGAAGATTCTAATACTTGAACAATAGATAAAAATACATCTACAAAATCAAGTAATAATTCTGCTTTAAGTCCTATTTTGAAATCTAGTACTTGATTGACTTGAACATATTATATGACTAATACTAGTTTGAAAGTACAGACTAGTAGTTGAGAAACAATTACTTTGTTTTCTTCTAAAGATGTTGGTACTGGAAGTATTGATATAGATGATTTTGAGTTGATGGTAAATAAGCAAGTAAAAGTATTTTATTATCCATGAAATAGTAAAGTCCGTCAAGAAAAAATCATAGATTTAAATAATATTATTAAATAATTGATATAATATGGATATAGTTTTGATTGTTTTTGTTATAATTATATTTATTGCAATATTTTTAATATTTAAATTTAAAAAAAGATACAAAGTATCACAAGCAAAAAAGATTTTTTTTAATGAACAATTAAAAAAAATCTTGTCATACAATTCATATAAATGACAAATCATAGATTTGGATAAATTGTATCATAAAATATTATTAGAAGCAGGTTATATATGAACTTTTTGAGAAATATTAAAACAAGAGCCAAGTGAAATAGCAGACCTACAAAAAATATGGGAATTACATAAAATAAGAAATAAACTAGTACATGATTTTGATAATACATCAGATAAAATTCTCAAGGATTATAGTGTTAGTTATATAGTTGAAATAAAAAAACTTCTAAACAACTTTTAAAACTCCTGAAAAATGTCGAATTTCTTCGTCAGAAATATTTTTTCTCAATCGCTTACTTTTGTAAGCTCATTTCAAAAAAATATTTCTTCCTCGAACTTCTCGTTTTTGAGAAGTTTTTTTGTAAAGTGGTACTCCTGAAAAACGTCGAATTTCTTCGTCAGAAATATTTTTTCTCAATCGCTTACTTTTGTAAGCTCATTTCAAAAAAATATTTCTTCCTCGAACTTCTCGTTTTTGAGAAGTTTTTTTGTAAAGTGGTACTCCTGAAAA
>JAQTXG010000021.1:21432-30155 GCA_028688895.1 Candidatus Altimarinota bacterium
GTCGAATTTCTTCGTCAGAAATATTTTTTCTCAATCGCTTACTTTTGTAAGCTCATTTCAAAAAAATATTTCTTCCTCGAACTTCTCGTTTTTGAGAAGTTTTTTTGTAAAGTGGTACTCCTGAAAAACGTCGAATTTCTTCCTCGAACTTCTCGTTTTTGAGAAGTTTTTTTGTAAAGTGGTACTCCTGAAAAACGTCGAATTTCTTCGTCAGAAATATTTTTTCTCAATCGCTTACTTTTTCAGTGTTTCCTATAAAAAAACAGCTAAATAATTTTACATTATTTAGCTGTTTTAATTTTATCTATTGCATCATTTAGAATTTTTAATATTTTTTCTGTTTCTTCAAATGATATACATCAGTCAGTAATACTTACTCAGTATTTTAATTTTTCAGCATCATCAACTCATGGTACAAATGATTGATTTCATCAAAATATATTACTTTCTATCATAACTCCTATTATTTCTCTGTTTCAATCAATTATTTGTTTTGCTATTTCTTTTATCACTTTTGCTTGATTCTCTGGGTTTTTGTTACTGTTTGAGTGAGATGCATCTATCATTATACCAGTTTTTATTTTTTCTTTTTTTAATAATAAACTAGCTTCATTCACATCTTTTTCATAATAATTTGGACCATTTTTTCATCATCTAAGTATTATATGACAATTATCGTTACCTTTTGATTTTAGTATTTCTGTTTTTCAGTCATTGTTTATTCATAAAAATGTGTGAGGATTGTTACTTGATTTAATTGCATCTATTGCTATTTGTATATCTCAAGTAGTTCAATTTTTAAATCAAATAATAGAATCTAAATTTGAAGCTAGCTCTCTATGGATTTGAGACTCAGTTGTTCTAGCTCAGATTGCTCACCATGTGATCAAGTCTGATATGTAATTTGGAGTAAATGGGTCTAAAAATTCTGTGGATACTGGTATTCACATATCGTTTATTTTTATTAGAAGTTTTCTAGCTTTTTTTAGTCATTTTTCTATTTCGTAGCTACCATCCAAGTTTGGATCATTTATAAATCATTTCCATCAAATAGTAGTACGAGGTTTTTCGAAGTAAGTTCTCATAACTAAAAACAGGTTTGGTACTTTCTTTTTTAGTTTGTTTAATTTTTTGGCATAAAACAATGACTCTTCATAGTTATGAATAGAACATGGTCATACTATAACAAGTATTTTTTTATTTTTTTTGTGAATGATTTTACTTGAAGTTTCTCTCCAATTTTCAATATTTTTTGTAAGTTTTTCTGATAAAACTAACTTTTTTTTAAGTTGATTTGGAGTAATTATTTTTTTCATAATTTATATTTTATTAATATTAAAAAATTAAGGAATGTCATAAAAACTCATTTAATAAAAATTTTTCTTTTTAAGAATGATATTTCCAGACTTTCCTTAAATAATTTTGAAATACATAAAATTCAGTAACAAATTAATTTTATTCGTAAATTTAAAAAAATCCACTAATAATTTATTTTTTATTTTGATTTTATAGTCTCATATATAAATACAATTATAGCATTATAGAGTCTTTTTAATCTATTTATTTTTTTTGGTCAAGTTATTAGTCTATATAGCCATTCTAATCATATTTTTCTAAATATTATTGGTGCTCTTTTTTGAAATCAAATAAAGTAATCAAAACTAGAACCTATTGCTAATCATAGTTTTATATTATTACATTTTTCCATTATTTCTATTACAGATTTTTCTTGTATTTTCATTCAAAGTGTAGAAAATAGTATTTTTGATTCTGAGAGAGATATAGTGGAAATTATTTCTTGTTTTTTTGTTGGATTGTATATGAAATAATCAAATTTTAGTTTTGGAAATTTTTGTTTTAATAGAGTAGTAAATATTTTTTGAGATTTTACTTTTTTTTCATCAGTCGGATTATATAAATCTATAATGGTTACTTTTATTCATTTATCACTTGCAAAATTTATCATATCTTTTGTTATGTCACTACCACAAATTCTATCTCAATATTTATTGTACAAATATTTTCTTCTGACAAATAAATTGAAAAAATAGTATGGTATAAGTAGAGTATTTAGCCATTTTCAAAAATTGTTATCAAGTATTTGAAATGCTATGTATAGTCCTATCCCATCAGGTGTAAGGTAGTTTGCTTTGTTTAACAATTCTTTGAATTCTGTATCAGTTTTTGTTTTTAAAAGTATTTCAGGATTTGGTGTAAATACTATTTTTTGTGTTTCTAGTTGTTTGATATTGTTTAGTAAATCTTTGTATTTTAATTTGTTTATATTTATTCAGAATATTTTCATATATTATATTAATAATTATTTTTTGTAGGTACCTACAGATTATGCATTTTGTGAAAGTTTTCAATAGTATTTGTATTTTTGTTTTATTTATCTATATATGCTAAAATAATTATATATATTATTTTAGCATATATTATGTCTGAAAAATTTGTATTGGCTAATACTGATAATCTTGGTAAAACTGAGGAGCCTCCTAAATTAAAAACTCAAGAGTATTTAGATAAAAAGGAGGCATTATGCAATTCTACAAAAGCACAATTATCAGAATTGAAATCAGAATGTAGTATAGAAAAAAGTAAAGAAAATGAAAGTAATTTGCAAGAATTGTTGGATAAAACAATAAATGAAGTAATAAAAAATTACTTAAATGTTTTAAATTCCGAAAAGTGAATAGATTTATCAAAGCAGTGAATATATAATGATGTATTGAAGGTTCTTGATTGATTAAGTAAAGATTTATCTAGTAGTAATATTTTTAAATCAGATATAGATTTAATAAAAAATAATTTTTTTATTCCCAAGGATAAATGACTTGCTTTGGTAGATTTTGCTATAAATGAGCATTTATCAAAAAAACATTCAGATGTAGTCAAGATAAATCAAGATAACATTGATTGATTCTATAATATATTGGAGTCTAGTTTTGCTACGTTATATGATGTTTCAATAAATAAAAGTCCTGAACAATTGGATAAATACATAGATGAACTTCAAAGAAATCCCAAAATAAAGGATACATTTGAAAAATTTCCAGATTTGAAAAAAATCATTTTTCAAGTTTGACCTTCCTTTTTAAATTCATCAAGTAAAGAAGTGTTTATGTCATCATTACATACTTTTTTAAATTCAATTAGGTGAGATATAATAAAATTTTGAAAATATTTAAATGGAGATAATTCAATAAATTTTCAAGATATAGATGATTCTAAGCTCAGTATAATAAATAATTCATCAAAATTTTTATCTAGTTTGTTAAATGAGGAAAGTGTAGATAAGTTTACTAAAAATATAGTAGAAACAGAATTGGTTTCAAAAAATCCAACTTTACTTGAGTTGATGGATATCATAAATAAGCCTGATTTTCCTAAATCTGATAAATTACTTTTATCGAATAAGATTTTGGAGTGAATAGAATTATTTTCCACAAAAGATTTAAAAGATGAATCTGTAAATGACTATATAAGTAGTTTATTGTGAATTATTTCAAGTGTTTCGAAAAATATAGATAACAAAGATTTATTGTCTCTGATTAAAAAAATGAGGTGATGAAATGAAAATGATATAGATGTAGATTTAAATTTGAAAGATTTATGAGATTTTTTATGGAAAAATAAATCGGATTTGATTGCTATATGAAGTGAAGTTTTAAAAAAATGGTTTAATTGAGAAAATATTTCATTGAATAAGTTAATTATAGAATTACTTAAAGATGATGTTATTTCTAAAAATTTTAATTCACTTTGAACTAAACTGATAGAAAATCTCAGAAAAATCACAAAGATAGATTTGACTAAATATGCAGTTGAATTTAGAAAAAAAATACTAGAACATAATTTTGACAATAAAAATAGTAATGTAGTAGAAAATGATAGTTGAGTTGAAAAAATAGAAAAAAATTTGATTGATTGATTTTCAAATAAAGTAGAATCTAGTGTTTCAGAGTTGGTTAATTCTAAATTGAATGCAGAAAAAAATAATAAATTAAACAAAGATGAAATTATAAAAGTAGTATTAAATGATTTGAAATTGTTTTTATGAGAAAACTCAAACTTAGTTTTTGAATATGCAAAGGAATTATGATTTAAAGTAGATTGAAAAAGTGACAGAAAAAATATACTAAAATTGTTATCAAACGTATTGGAAAATCCTAAATTGTTAAATGTTATTTCAAAAATAATTGAAAATATTTGAAAAAATATAGATTGAAAATGAGATATTATTAAACAAATTGATTTGCTAATAAAAGAAACAATAAATAATAAATGATGAAAATTGTTAAGTGGTATATGATCTGAATCTAGAGATATGATAACTGATACTTTTTATGATGAAATATTGTGAAATAGAGAAAATATTTCTACACTTTTAAATGTATTATGAAATGATTTTAAAATGTTAGATAATTTGGACAAAAACTCAATTGAAAAAATTACTGTTATATTTAAAAAGTATGTATGAAAAGAAAAAGTAAGGAGTATATTGGACAAAGTGGACGTAAAAAGTCCATTTAATAATCTAAGAGATATATGAATAGATATTTATAATTCTATACATGATAAGACTTGATTTATCAATGAATTGCTAGAAAATTGAATAATAGAAACTATAAATGAAGTATGATGAATTGAATCTGAAAAAAGTAATAAAATAGATAAAACAGAATTGGATTTATGAGTGGATTTATTGTATAGTACTTTGGAATCTACAAATAATAAGGATTTGTCAATAACATTGAATAACATATTGAAAAAAATCTGATTAAATAATATATCTGATTTAACTATTTTGTGAAAAAATGTTTGAGAAAATATTGTTTCTTTTTTGAAATCTGTAGATAGTAAGGATTTTAAAATGTTTTTAAATGTAAACAAAAATAAATTGTTTGGTTTATATAATGCAGAATTTTCTAATGATAAAGAGATATTATTATATTCAAATTTATCAATTGAATTATTTAAGATAGTAGATTTAAAAAAATTTCAAAATGAATACAAATGAGTTAGTATGGATAGTAAAGAATCATTGGCACTAGATTTATCTGATGAATTTGTAGAAGTAATAAATGAAAAATGAGATTTGATACAAACTTTGACTGAAAAATGAATAGATTTGTATAATATATATACTTGAAAAATAGATATTAATCAAGTAAATCCAGAAATGATAAAAATGTATGGTAGACAAGTTTTTGATTTGTTGAATAGTGTAGTTTCAAAAATAGATTCTAAATATTTGGAAAATAATATAAAAATAGAGGAGTGAGAAAATAATAAAATAGTAGAATCTTTTTTAAGTAGTTTTATGTGAGAAAATAAATGGTTTTTAGTAAAAGAATGAATATCTGGTGTATTTAATTGATTTGATTTCAATTTATGATCTTGAATAGATAGTTATTTCAGAGATGTAGATGCTAATCGAGATAATTTTTGAGAAACACTTTATAGTTTTTTAGATAATAAAAATTAAATAGATATGATATAAAAAGAGTAAAATTATTTTACTCTTTTTATTATGTTTGTATAATTGTGTATATTAATTTAAACATAATAAAATAATGCAAAATCTAGAAAATAAAAAAATAGCAATAGTTTGTGATTGGATAAAAGATTGGTGATGAGCTGAGCTTGTTTTGGAACAAATGTTGGAAATATTTCCAAATGCAGATATATTTACTAGTATATTTTTTCAGGAAAATAATCCAGTTTTTAAGTGAAGAAATATAAAGACTTCATTTATACAAAAAATACCATTGTTGAATAAATCACACAAGCTAGCTCTTGTTTTGAGACCTCTAGCATTTGAAAGCTTTGATTTATCTGAGTATGATTTGGTTATCAGTTCTACTAGTGCTGAAAGTAAGTGAGTGATTTCAAAACCTGATACTGTTCAAATATGTTATTGTCATACGCCTACTAGATATTTTTGGAGTCATTATCATGAGTATTTGAAAATGATGGAATTTTGAGCTTTGAATATTCTATGAAAATGGTTAATGCCTAGAATAGTGCATAGTCTCAGAAAATGGGATTTTTTAGCTGCACAGAGACCAGATTATTTTATAGCAAATTCTAAAAATACAGCTAGTAGAATAAAAAAATATTATGATAGGGAATCAAGAGTTATTTATCCATGTGTAGATACTTCATCATATATGTTGAATGAAAATAAATCTGACTTTTATCTATATGTAGGTAGGTGTATCCCATATAAAAAATTTGATTTGATAGTAGATACATTTAATAAAAATGGAAAAAAATTGATTTTGGTTACAAATACTTATAATAAATTGTATAGAGAATTAAAGGAAAAAAGTAATTTAAATATTGAGTGGAAATTAAATATTTCTAAATCAGAAACTATTGAATTGTTTTGAAAAGCTAGAGCATTTTTGTTTCCACCTGAGGAGGATTTTTGATTGGTACCTATTGAAGCAATGGCTTGTGGTACTCCTGTAATAGCTTATGGTAAATGATGAGCTTTGGAAACTGTGGTAGCAGATAAAACTGGAATATTTTTTGGACAGCAAACAGTTGAGTCTATGAATAATGCAATAGAAAAGTTTGAAAATATGAGTTTTGATTTTGCTGAGATTAGAAAATATTCTTTGAAATTTGATAAGAATATTTTTAGGGAAGAGTTGTTATGATTTATAGAATGTATATAAAAAGAGAGGATTAGAGCCTCTCTTTTTTTATTTTCCTCATAGCTACATGAGTTATATACATTATATATTATTTTTTAATTATTTCAAATTTTTCTTTGTAATAAATGTTTTTTCTACTTTTTCATCTGTGTTGTAACAATTATATGTTTTGAAGTATTTTAAAATAATTGTAAGTAAGTCATTAGAATTGTTTGTTATATCAATCGATTTTATAGGTATATCCAATAAATAATCACTATCATGATAAGCTAAATCTGAATATGTAGAATCTCAAAAAATATTATGGTCTGTTGCTCATGTTCACCAGATTCATGTAGGGTAGTTTATTCATGAATAAACAGTAGTGAGTGTGTTATCGTTTTTTGTAGTTAAATCATCATCACTTTGTGTAAAATATGCATAAAATTCAGAGTATTTTTCTGTAGCTCAGTTAAACAATTTTATATTTATATAATAGCTTCAAGTATTTGATAAAATAGGTGTAATGTTGTTTAAATCAATAGTTGTATCATTAAAATTTCTTATTAGATTTGTAGAGGTTTGTCCTGTTCAAGTGCTTAAACACTTTACGGGGTTTCATCATATTAATCTTTCTTCTGTTCAAATACAACTAGGTTCGTTGTATATACTTCAATTATAATTTACAAAATAATAATCAAATTTGTTATTTGTAATTCATAAATAGTCATCATTTTTTGCTACATTTGAAAATGTGATATCTGTTTTGTTTGTTGGTCAGGTAATATTATTATCTGTTCAATCTCTATTATAAAAACTCATTTCTAGTCTGTTTATTACATTGGTATTTATTCAAGATATTTTTAATTCTGGATTGTTTGCTAAGCTTTTACTAGAGTATTTAATTATTTCACCTTTTTGGCTATTTGATATATATAATGCTTTTTCTGAGTCATCGTAATATAATCATGTAGGTTCTTCTAATCAATCAGATTCGTCCAATAATAAGTGTATTTTATCTGTATTATCCAAATATAATACTCTATTATTTAAAGTATCAGATATATATAGATTTGTTCAATCTGTAGCTAATCAAGTAGGATAGTTTAGATATATATCAGTTCAGTTTCATCACTGAGTAAATCAGTCTCAATATATTTCTTTTCATACAATTGTATCCCAATTTGTTCAGTTTCTAATAGCTACTCTGTTTTCTTTTTGAAAACTTTTGTATATTTTTGTTCAAACTGCTTGTATGTTTGAAGTTAAAATATCATCATAGTTTGAAAATATATCTTCTGATTGTTCTTCAAATGGTATAAAAGATTTAATGAATATATGATTTGTTTGAGTATTTATTGAGCCAGATCAACAATAAACTCAATCAAGTATTTGGCTTCATATATAGCTAAATCATCCATCTCAGAAATTTTGTCATCTCTTGAATATTATTCATGATGAAGTATTTATTGGTACAAATGATCAAGATTGTATTAAGTCTATACTTTTATTTAAATTGTATGCAAAATTAGTGAAATCATCGATGTTTTCTAGTGCTTTTTGTCATGCAAATATATTTTGCATACCACCACTAATAAATACTCATACTGAAACCATGAGTAGCATAGAAATAGTGATTCAGACAATTAGTTCTATTAGTGAAAAGGCATGTTTTAGTTTTATAAATTTCATATAATGAAGTGTTAAAAATTATTCATTATTATTTATTCATTATATTCTCAGTAACCATTTATCTACTATATATTTTGCATTTACATTGTTTTGTTTTATAGCATTTATGTCTTCGTCTATTTCGTTTAGATTATTTATTAGTACTAGATTTTCTTTTGAATAAATGATTAGATTTTCTAGAAAGCTTATGTAGTCTTGTTTTTCTAGTTTGTTTCTAAAATAATAAGAAATTATTTCTGGATTTTTTTCTCATATATATTTTTCTATCATATTGTATATGAAATTGTCTTTTTTAATAATCTCTTTTCATCATAGGTTTATTGTTTGTACTCTAGATAATATTGTGTCTAGAATACCGCTTTCAGAAGCATTTGTGAGAAATAT
>JAQTXG010000048.1 GCA_028688895.1 Candidatus Altimarinota bacterium
AATTTACTTCTTTAATTCATTTTAAATCAATTCATCAATCTCTTTCATTAGTTCTTCAATTTAGATATACTTTATATTTTTTTATTTTTTGAAAATAATATTGCATATACTTTTCAAATCAATGAGCAGTTAATTTATGTTTTACTTTGAATACAATTTTAGCCTTTTCTTCTGGATTTTCAATTCATAAAAACATAAAATCACTTATTGTTTTTGCTAAATCTAATTTATTTATTTTCATGAAATTATTGTTATTAATATAATATATACTATATTAAAACATATTTATTAAATATTGTCAATAATATTAAGCAGAGTTAAATTTAATTAATTTTTATTTATTCTTATTCCATAACTCATCATTAAAACTTAAAAATAAATTGCTCCTATTGCACGCAATAATAATGATTTTAAGGCTTCTGTTTCTCCTATTTGAATCCAATGCAATGCCATTTTAAAAACAAAAAAAATACCCGAAAAGGGTATTTGTCTGTTTTAAAATGGCAGCCCCACTAGGAGTCGCCGCAAGTCGGGCATTCGAAAGATAAGCTCTTAAAATCTAGAAATAAATGCTCCTATTCGTCGCATTTGATTTCTGATTTTTAGGCTTCCTTTTCTCCTATTCGATTCCAATAAAACAACTTAAAAAACAGAAAAACTACCTTCTAGGGGTAGTTTTTTCAGTTTTTTAATGGCAGCCCCACTAGGAGTCGAACCTAGCTCGCGGGATTTGGAATCCCGAATTCTAACCGATGAAATATGGAGCTATATCCTCTTGAATACTCCTGCCTAAGCTGGAGAATTCAAGTGTGGATAGTTGAAAATAGTATAACGAAAAGTGAATTTTTTACAAGGCTTTATATCATAATTGTTCACTATTTCATTTACTTTTATATACTGTATCTAGTAAATGCAACTAATACATCGTGTCCGATGAAATCTTTTACTTTTACATTTGGATCCATTACGAAATCTTGTTCTAATAGTGAAATTTCAGATTTGAATTTCCCCATTTTACCGTCAATAATTTGTAATAATACATTATCTGGTTTATTAGCCATTTTTGGATCATTTTTCATTATTTCTAATTGAATAGATTTTTCTTTATCTACTATTTCTTGTGATATTTCATCTGGAGATAAATATTCTGGTCTAGCAGCAGTTATGTGCATAGCAACTTGTTTCAATTTTTCTTCGTCAGATTCACTTGATTTAGAAATAACTGTAGCTGCTAATTTACCATTTGAATGAACATAAGCTCCTATTTTTTCACCTGATAAGATAGCGTATTCTCTGATTTGTAAGTTTTCACCCAATTCTAGTGAGAAATTGTTATTAATCATTGCTTGTGCATCTTCTTTTGAGTCAGCTCAGTTTGCTTTTAAAAAGTTTAAAACTTCTCCCAACATCACTTTGAATCTGTCAGAATTTGCCAAGAAATCAGTTTCACAAGATACAGATACTACGTATGCTTTACCTCATTCTACTTCTATTTTGATTCCTCATTCTGTAGTTTCTCTATCAGCTTTTTTAGCAGCTTTTGCTAAACCTTTTTTTCTAAGCTCATCTATAGCTTTATCCATATCACCATTTGTTTCTTCTAGAGCTTTTTTACATTCCATCATACCGATACCTGTAATTTCTCTCAATTCTTTTACTTGTGCAGCAGTAATTGCCATAATCTATATTATTAAAAAGTATATTAATTTTTTTTAGTTTAAAGGAAGGTCTGAAAAACTAAGTCATTATATTATTAGAAATCTAATATATCTTCATTTTTTTGTTTTTCTTTGTTTTCTTGTGTAACTTCTGGTTCTGTACTATCATCTCATTCATAAAATTCGTCTATTGTATCTTTTTTTACATCTCCTACTATTTTATTTACTCAATTTGCTATTTTGTCTACTACTATATTATTTGTTTTTATAACTGTTTCTCATTCGTATTCTTTGAATTCATCTTCTTTTGTAGTTTGTTCTTGTTTATCTGTATTTGAAGGATTTTTATTTCATTTAAAATTGTTATCATAAAAACTATCAATAGCTTCTATATCAATATTTTCTCAATTGTAAGCCTTCATTCACAAATAAATAGCCAATCATAAATATGCTATAAGTAATATTCAACCTATAGGTAAATAAAGTCATAGTAAAACTATTCTAATCAATAAATAAGCTACGAAAAGAAAAGTCCCGTATTTTATATGTTTTACCAAATAAACCGATTTATTTTTTTCCATAAAATGGATAATTGCTCAGCCTAATGGAACATAACATAATGCACTTTTCATTCTATCACTATTTGATACATTATTATTTACCATAATACTAAATAAGAATATAAAGCTTAAATCGGAAAAGTTGTGGAAATATTATATGTATAATATTTCCATAGTAAAAAATAACAAATTATTTTTCTTCAGATGTTACAGATTTTTTAACTTCTACTTTTTTTACTGTAGTTTTTTCACCACTTACTTTTGTAGTAGGCATTTTAGCTACTTTTGCATTTGATGAAGCATTTACTTTTACTGTTGATAGTTCAGATTTGATAGCATTTGCTATAAATTCAGTAGATTTTACACTATTTGTATTTGCTGGTATCAAATTGTCTACAACTGTATCATCACCATTTGTATTTAAAATTGCATATGATTTGATTTTTAAAGAATTAGCTTCTTTTATAGCTTGTTCTTCATAAACTCCATCTACTACAAATAATACATCAGGTATTTTTTTCATATCTTTTAATCATCTAAATGCTTTGTCCAATTTTTCTAATTCAAGCATTTTTCCTGCTATTTCTTTTTTTGTTAAACCATCAAATCATCCAGTTTTTGAATCATTTAACAATTTTACATAAGTAGCAATTCTTTTTTTGATTGTTTTGAAATTTGTAAGTAATCCAGGTACCCATTTTTCAGCAACATAGTAGTGTCCAGTTGCTTCAGCTAAACTGATAAATGCATCTCTAGATTGTAATTTAGTTGCTACGAAAAGGATTTTTTTACCTTCAGCATGTAATGCTTTTAATTCTGATTTAACTTCTTCTAATTTTTTAGCAGTTTTAGTTAAGTCAATTACATGAATACCATTTACTGAACCATATATATAACTTTTCATTTTTGGGTTCCAGTAGTTAGTTTTATTACCTATATGTAACAAACTTTCAAACATTGAATTTAATACACTTTTTTCCATCTTTATTTTTATTATTATAAATAAGCAAAACCACATATATCCCTATCCTGAATCCTTTCCCTTTAATAAAAGAGAAAGGGGCTACATTTTATATTTTATGTTCCTCCTTCCTTTTTGATAAAAAGTAGGAATTCAATGATAGAATAGATGGTTTTTATATAATTATTTTTGTTCTTAATTATTATTAAGACTCCCAAAAATAATTAGTTTTTTCCTATTATTCCCTCTCATCTAAGGAGAGGGCTAGGGTGAGGTTATTTTGTTTCTTCAACTTTTTCTTCTGTTTTAGCAGGAGCTTTTTTAGCTTTTTTTGTTTCAGCTACTTCTGCATCTATTTTTTCTTCTTCTCAAGTTTCTGTAGTTTTAGCTTTTTTAGTTGTACCTTTTGGAGCTTCTTGTAAAGCTTTTAATGATAAACCAATTCTCTTTTTAGTAGGTTCAAAATTGATGATTTTAGCAGTAACTTCTTCACCAACTTTAACATAATCTCTAATATCTTTAACAACTCCGTGAGAAATTTCAGATAAGTGAATCAAACCTTGAATATCTCATTCTAAGTTCATGAATGCACCAAATTTAGAAATTCTAGAAATTGGAGCAACAATTGAATCACCAAGTTTGTATGTTTTTGCAAGAACATCCCATGGATTTTCTTTTAATCTCTTAATAGATAATGAAATTTTTTCACTATCAAGTCCTATAACTTTTACTTTTACTTTCATACCTACTTTTGCAAATTTAGATGGATCTGTAACATGTCCCCAATCGATTTCAGAAACGTGTACTAATCATTCTAAACCATCAAATGTAACGAATAAACCGTATGATAATATACCACTTACTACTCATTCAACAATATCACCTTCTTTTAAAGTAGTTAATGCTTTTGATCTATCTTCTTCGATAGCAGCTTTTTCAGAGAAAATGATTTTTTTACCACCTTCGTCAACATTTATAACTCTTACTTTGAACGGTTCACCAACTAAACTATTTAAGTGTTCTAGAATCTTTTCTGGATCTGCTCCTTCAACTCTAGGATAATGAATAGGTGTTAATTGTGAAACTGGTATAAATCATTTTAAACCATCGATATCAACAAGTAAACCTCATTTATTTGCCTCAGTAGGTCTAACAGTAATAATTTCACTAGATTCATTGTATTTAGAAAGATTTGTCAGATTTTTGATTTGATTAGCTCTTTTTAATGAAAGAATTAATAAACCTCTATCTATAGAATCTCATAAAACCATAACATCTATTGCTTGACCAGCTTGTAATTCACTTAAATCAATAGTATTACCTACTTCTTTTGAAACTACTAAACCAGTAAATTGATTGTTAACGTTTACTAATATATTCTTTTTTTCTATTTTAATAATAGAACCAGAAATAACTTCTCCTTGTTTTGGGTATTTAATCTCTGGAGAATTTTTGAATAGCTCTTCAAACAGAGCCAAATCTTTATTTGTCATGTAGACACAAAATTAAAAAATAAAATATAACTATCATCACTGATAGTTTTAATCTTTTAGATTATATAATAAATCCATTAAAATATCAATATACATTGATTTTTTAATGGTAAATTCTTTTACAAGGCTTTTGTTCGAATTTGTTTACTAAAAATCTCTATAGTAAAAAGTTAGTATAGGACTTAAACTTTCTACTTTAAAACTTTTAATATAAAATGTTTGTTTTATTTTGTATTTTATTGTGTCTTATAGTTCTAATCCCTCCCCTCGTTCCTCTCGGTACTCCCTTTGGAAAAGGGAGAAAATATCACTATATTAAATTATTGTTAATTTAATTTGCTATTTTTATAGCAGTTTTTGTTTAATTATGGGGTGCCCAAAGGGGTTCGGCGCCTTTCAGGTCGGCCATCCGTTTTAATTGTTCCTATTCGTCACAATTAAATTCCGCTTTGCGGAAACCTCCTTTCGAACCCGCAACTTTTTATTTGCTTGGAACGAAAATATTTGAGCAGTTTTTGTTTAATTATGGGGTGCCCAAAGGGGTTCGAACCCTCGACCTCCAGAGTCACAACCTGGCATTCTAACCAACTGAACTATGGGCACCGTATATTGCTTTTTTGTGAAAGCAAAAGGATTATATGAAAAATATGACAATTGTCAAAAAAAAATCAGATTTTTATATCTGATTTTTTAGATTAAAAGATTACTTTACCCAAGCGGTTCTATTATTTCAAGAATTTCAAATTGTAGTTCTATTTTTACATGCTAAATATTTATGAGTATCTGTAAATGAGTAACTACAATTTATACTTGCTCTTCATGCTCAATATGAATATATATCTTCTGTACGATATGCATTGTAACAATCTGCTATATGGTAATATCTTCAGGCCACCCAACTTGTTCAATTTATAGAACAACTAGGAATAGGATTATTTCATGTTCAAGGATTTACTCAAGTATCTAGTGATGAACTCCAAGGGAAACTTCCATATTTTACATAATATATTATTCAATCTTCTCTTACTATTTTTGTTCAAATAGTAAATGGAATAGCCTTCCATGCTTCGTCAGTAATCTTGAATGAAGTAGTTTGATTTAATGAAGTAAAACTTCAAATTGCTCATACTGCTCAGTCAACACTTGTACCACTTGCTCTTTCCATAGAAACAAGAGTCCATCCTCAATTTGTCATATCACAATATGTACTAAATGATGATATTGATCATGCACCATCTGGATCTATGGTATATATTCAATCTGTTGTATTTCCTCCATCATATAATCATTTACATGATGTATTTGAAGAAAGACTACAACTTCAAGATATATTTGTTGTATTACTAGTCAGACTTGCTGGTCAATTTGTAGATGTAGTACAAGTATATTCACTTCTAGTTGCTGATATATTATTACATGTACTTCAATGATTTCTAGTAGTAGAGAAATTACCACTTCAATCTGCTGTTACATTTGTGCCACATACACTTATAGTTGCTCATGCAGCATTTGCTCAAAATGATCCACTTACTATATATGTATTTATATTACAACTATTTCCACTTTGTGTATAGTTTGCATTACAAGTTACAACTGTACATGTTCACCAACTACTTCCATTCCATGTTTGTTCTGCTGTAGCATTTGATATTACACAGCTTTGTGTATCACTTGTACATGTTGTTCATCAGTTTTCTGTATGATATCATGTTTGACATTGATATTTACATGTTCATGGTGATATACTATATGTCCATGATGATGTTCATTGTGTACCATTTAGTTCTGCGTAGTCTGGCATTGTTCA
>JAQTXG010000022.1 GCA_028688895.1 Candidatus Altimarinota bacterium
AGACGCAGCAGCACAAGCAGCAGCACAAAAAGCAGCAGGAGACGCAGCAGCACAAGCAGCGGCACAGAAAGTAGCAGCGGACGCAGCAGCACAAGCAGCGGCACAGAAAGTAGCAGCGGACGCAGCAGCACAAGCAGCGGCTCAAAAAGCAGCACAAAAAAAGGCTAATACTAGATCTAGAGCTAGTTAAATCCAAGTTTTTTACTTTATATAAAAATTATTATCATGATTAGTTTTTTGAAAAACAATGAGAGATTGTTGTTAAATATATTGTTTTGATTGGCAGTATTCCCTTTCTTGTTTGTATCGAGTTTTGTAAATCTGGAAAATGTATATCAATTTAATTTATCTGATACATATACATTGATTTATTATGTATATTTATTTATATCGATTATTTTGTTTTTTTTGCTTAGATTTTTTAATATTTCAAATACTATTCTCAAAGATGAAGTGAATTATACTATTAAATTAATTTTTTTACTATCTGTTTTTACACTACCTAGTTTTTTTATAAATCATTTTTTTATAGCAGAACATTTATGAGAGTCAAATCTGTATTTGAGATCTTATTGAAAAATAGCATTTATATATTTTGCTCTTGCTTTACTTGTAAGCCCTGTTTTGAAATTTATAAAGAGAGAAAAAATAAGAGATTATTTGATTTTATCTAGAAAAGTATTTTGAATATTGTCATTTTTGTTTTTTGTGAAACATTGACTAGAGTATTTTGCGGTAGAATATATATTTCAAGTGCAGTATCATAGTGATGTATCATATCTAGAATATGTAACTAAAAATATGATTGTTAGAATGGATGCTTTGAGTGGATTTGTAGCTGGATTAATGATGATATTGTTGTGAATTACTTCAAATAAAGTATCTGTTAGATTTTTATCTGGTAAAAGATGGAAATTTGTACAATCACTTGTATATCCTGCTTTTTTGATAAGTGTTATACATGTAGCATTTTCATCTAGATTTGATAATTTTTATGTATTTTTATTTGTATTAGTAGTATTTTTTAGGACATTATCTTATATAACAATCAAAAACAATTCTAAAGAAAATATAGGTAAAACTACTACAAAATATATATGTATACCATGTGGATATATATATGATGAAAATATATGAGATCCCGATTGATGATTGATTCCTGGTACTAAATTTGCTGATATACCTGATGATTGGTATTGTCCTGTTTGTGGTGTTTGAAAGGCTGATTTTGAGCCATATTATGAAAATGAAAATACTATTTTTGGTTGATATTTGTGAGAGGTAATTTCAAATACTATGCTTACTGATGATGTAATGGAATTGGTACTGAGGCTAGACACTAGTTTAGATGTTTTGAAATGACAATATTCTATACTTACTTTGAAAGATTTTGATTGAGAATTTTCTAGAGCTTATTCTATAGTAGAGGCAAATAAAAATGTGTTAACTTTTTGAATAAAATTGAATGATACTGGTAGATGATGAAGAGCTTTGAAAAATATCAAGATTTGAGACATTATAAAAGTAAAATGAGTTTATTGAGAGTTTTTGTTAAAACAAACTACAAATCAAAAAGTATTTATAGCTACTGGAACAGGACTGTCTCCTATTATGAATATGTTATCAGAACCACTTGCTTCTAAAAATAATTATTTATTTTTTGGTGCACAGACTGAAAAAGATTTGTTTTATTTAGACAAGTTGCAAAATGTAGATGATTTATCTGTAAATATTTATATATCTAGAGAAAATACAGAAAAATACAATAATGGTAGAATCGATTTATCTAAATTTGTTTTTGATAAAGATGCAGAATTTTATATTTGTGGAAATCCATGAGTTGTAAACTCGACAAAAGATTATTTAAAAAATGCATGATATACAAATGTATTTGTAGAAAAATATTAATTAATTTAAAAATATGCAAAAATTATCAATTATTTCAAGTGTGTTAGTAGTTACAGTTGTATTTTTATACGGTATATATACTATTTCCAATAGCAATACATGTAGCTGAGTAAGAGTTTTTGATTGTCAAAAAAGTGAATGAGGTGATTTAGTTTCTGAATCAAAATTTGCTGAGCTGAAGCCTGTTGTAGATAAATATTTGAAATATTGTTCACCCTTGATAACTGAAATATGAGATACTTATGTAGCTGATTATTCTGATTGTGATTTAAATATAACTATTGTTAAAGATTCAAATACAGTACAAAAAGTACTTCATAATGGAATTCCTTTGACAAATGATGAGATAAATGACGTAAAATAACAAATATGCAATATACAAAATCACAATTTTTGATGTGAACAGATGTAACAATTAATGTTAATTCTATAAATAATCCATCTGAATATATATATAACTCTTTTTCTATTTTTTATTCTTTAGAAAAAGAGTTTTCTAGGTTTTTGGATAGTTCAGAGTTATTCTTGTTGAATAATTCAAAAGAAATGAAAGTGAGCAGTAGATTTATAGATATTTTTAATATATCAAAATCATTGAACGATGATACAAATCATTACTTTAATCCACTAGTAAATCTGTCAAATATAGGATATTCTAGTGATTTTTGAAAAGGATTATTTGAAAAAAAGTGAGATACTCAAAATCTAGATTTAAATACTATATTGGTTATATGAGATTTTATATCTCTTAACAAAGAGCAAAATCTGGATTTTTGATGATTTGTTAAGTGATATGCTGTAGATATGGTATCTAAATATTTAGTAGATAATTGATTCAATGATTTTATAATAAATGCTGGATGAGATATATATATCTGATGAGATAATCAATACTGAAAAACTCCAGTAGTGGCAATAGATAGTCCTTTTAATCCTGCATATATTTTCGCTACTTTGGAATTATCAAATCAAGCTATTTCTACTTCATGAACATATAAGAGGAATTGGAAAATAAATGATAAGTGATATCATCATATAATAGATCCAATTACAAAAGAGAATAATTATGAAATAGTAAGTGTATCTATTATCCATGAAAAGTGTTATATAGCAGATGCTTATGCTACTGCTTGTATCGCTATGTGAATAGAAAAATCAATACAATTTTTATCACAGAAAAATATAGACTGAGTGATAATATGAAGTGATGGAAAAGTTTATGAGATTTGAAATATGAGTGAGTACAATTTGGAGATAATATAAAAAAGTATCAATTTATTGATACTTTTTTAGTCTACATATACTTCTCTAGGTTTACTACCATTACTTGGTCATACTACTCATAATTCTTCTAGTATATCTAGTACTTTTGCAGCTCTAGCATATCATAGTCATAGTTTTCTTTGTATCAGAGAAGTGCTTCATTTTTTTGATTCTTTTACTATTTGAATAGCTTTTTCTATTATTTCTGGGTCTTCTTCTTGTTCTCATTTGTAATTTTCTAGAATACTTCATTCTAGTTTTGATTTTCATTCTGCTATTTCTGGTATTTGTAAATTGCTAATCATATCTGGGTCGACTGTAAGTTTTAGCTTGTTTACTACTGCTTCTACTTCATTGGTTTCTACAAATACTCACTGTACTCTTTCTGGTTCTATAGAACCAGTTGGTGCATATAACATATCTCATCTACCTAGTAAATCTTCGGCTCATCATTGGTCTATAACTGTTCTAGAGTCGATTTGTGATGCTACTGTAAATGCTATTCTAGATGGAATATTTGCTTTGATTAATCATGTGATTACATCAACAGATGGTCTTTGTGTAGCTATTATCAAGTGTATTCACACGGCTCTAGCCATTTGTGCTATTCTAGCGATAGATCATTCTACTTCTTTTTTATTACCACTCATCATCAGGTCTGCAAGCTCATCGATAACCATAACTATATATGGTAGACGATCATCTCTTTCCATTTTTTCATTGTATTCTTTTAGATTTCTGGCATTTACTTTTGTAGCCATATCATATCTCCTAAGCATCTCTGCTACACACCATTTCAATGCATTTAGTGCTTTGTCGGGATTTGTAATAACTGGAGTAAGTAAATGTGGTATACCATTATATACAGATAGTTCTACCCTCTTTGGATCTACCATAATCATTTTTAACTCACTAGGTGAAAATTTGTACAAAAGTGAAATCAAAAATCAGTTCATTCAAACAGATTTACCTGATCATGTTTGTCATGCTACTAGTAGATGAGGCATCTTTGCTAAGTCTCAAACTACTACATTTCCACTTACATCTTTACCTATAGCGACTGGTATTTCCATACTCTTGGAATTGAATACTTTTGATGCTAGTATTTCTTTTAATCACACTGTTTGTCTGTTTGAATTAGGTACTTCTATACCTACTACTCATAGTCATGGGATTGGTGCTTGTATTCTCAATGATTTAGCATGTAGTGCTAGAGCTAAGTCTTTTTTTAGATTTTCTATACTTTGTAGTTTTACTCATTGTTTTGGTGCAAGTCTGAATTGTATAACTGTTGGTCATACTTGGTATCATTTCATTTCTACTTCTATTTTGAATTGTAGTAGTTTTTCTTCTATCTCTATTTCTTTTCTCCTGATTTCATTTTCGTCGTATTTGATTTTACCTCATCTATTTGACAATAGACTCAATTCTGGAAATTGCCAATTTTTGAATTCTGGATTTCTGATTATGTGTTCTTCTGAAATTTCTATTGGTTTTTCATCTTCTTTTTTGTTGAACAATCAAGATATAAGTGTTTTTTCTTTTTTTTCTATTTTTATCTTTTTTGGTTTTTCTGGTAATTCAGCTAGTGTCATTTGTTCTTTTTGTTTCGCAAGAGCTAATTGTTTTTTCTCTTCTTGTAGTTTAAACATCATCTCATCTAAATCTTTTTGTTTTTTGTCTATTTTTTCTTCTTTTTTTGTTTTTTTAGTTGCTGGAGTAGCAGCTAGTTCTGATTTGATAGTTTCTTTTATACTGCTTACTTTTGGTGCTAGAGAAAATAATCAGTGCAAAAAATTGATAGGATTAAATCTAAATAATATCACAAGTGATCACAAAAGTAACATAGAAAAAGTAAACAAGGTAGCACTTCTTCACATAAAACTATTTACTAATTCATATACATTGAAATATCCTGCATATGATAAAATAGTATGAAAATATCATATAATAGTAGTAAGAGATACTAGGTATATAAATAATCACAAAAATCTATATAGATTGAATTCTAGAGATTTGTTTTTTATTAGGAAAAAAGAAAGCAATAATACTACAGGTGAAAATATGAATTTATAGTATTCTCAAAATAATAAATCTCAATACATATATATGTAATATCCAAAAGTGGATGTAGTTTCTGATATGATTGCAAGTACTCAAAAAAATACAAAAAACGATACTGCTATGTATTTTTTCATATCTTGAGTCATATGGAATCCTGCTTTTTTTGTGTATTTTCTTTTTGGTGGCACTATAATCTATTTAAAAAATAATTTTTGATAAAATAATATACTTAAATTTTTAGTTTTATCAATAAAAAATAATAAAATTATTTAATTGCTTGACAAATGAGTTAATTTATGTAAAATACTAAAAATATTAAAATTTAATATATGAAATATGACATTGTATAGTTATTTACAATATTGCAATAGATGAAATAATCTTGATGGGTTATTATTGGATGATTTAGAAGATTTTGATTTAGAATTGTTACCAGAATTTCAATTGATTTTGGATAGATCAAAAATGAAAATCTGAGAATTATTGGTATCTAAAAATATTATTACAAATGATGAATTGGAAAATAAATTGGTATCTCAAAGTAGAATAGAAAAATTTACATGAATCAAGCCTAGAATATTGGATTTGGTCTATTGAATTAATTTTGAAGGAAAAATAGGTTTTTTGGATGACAATAATATAAAATTGTTATTATGAGAAAAATTAATCAGAGATTGATTAATAACTGATAAACAATTATTTAATATTTTGAAATTACAAAACAATCTAAAATCAAATTGACAAAATTTGTTGTTTTGAGAATTACTTTTAAGAGAGACTAAGTATGATGAAAGAGTATTAGATTTTTTGGTTAAAAATTCATATCTAAAATTTGAAGAAATAGAAATAACAGAATCGTGTTCTTTTTAAAAAAAGCAATATAATATATAAAATTACTTTTTATATATAAAAATGCAGTTATATTAAATATTTATTAAAGAAATATGCAATGAAATGATTTAAATTTTTTGCCTCATGATATAGGTGAAGATATTGATTACTGAGAATTTGTACCAGGTTATATAGAAAGTCAGCTAGATAAACCAACTGATATAAAAGTTTCTAGTAGTGATAAAGATTCTGTAGTAAGTGATAACAAGTTGTTATTTACTAGAAAATTGGTAAATATTTTGAATGAAACTAGAAATATAAATCAGTTTGTAGATGTAGCTACATTGTTTGATATGTGAGTTATAGATTTTGATATTTTGGAAAATTTGTTGAGAACTCAGTCTAGATTGGAAAAAATACTTTGATTTAAGTCTAGATTAGTTGATTTGTATTATAGTTGAGATGAAAAGTGAAAGTTATCTTTCAGAGAAAATAACAATTTGAAGCCTCCAGTTTGAGAATTGTTATTGGAAAAATGACTTATAGACAAAGCTTTGTTAACTAAAGCTTTGAAAATACAATCTAAAAACAAAAAACGTTTACTTTGACAGATTATATTGGATTTGACTGATAACAATTCATTGATTATTTTGGAATTGTTAAAATTGAATTCTTTAAATATATATAACCTTACTTTTTGAGAATTGAGACTTGAAAGTATTGTGGAAAAATAGAACCGAAGGTTCTATTTTTTTGATGGGATTTTTATATTTTAAGTGTATCTTTTCATATTTAATATATAATTATCTACAAACAAATCTCTCATCAGACTTACATCGTTTAATTCATAAATAGCTAGAATAGCATTTATGTAGTCTCTATCTTTTATTTGTAAAAAACTAAATGGTATTAATCAATTTTTTATTAAAGGAATATTTGCTCAAATACGAGAAGTTCTCTTATTTATATCCATAAATATTTGAAAATATGGAATAAATACCAATATAAATAATGATTGTTCAAATGGATTTTTTATCTCATTCAATTTTTGTAAAAACAATTCAAATTGTTCTTCTAGTTGAAATTTATTATCTAGAGGAGAATAAGAAGATCCTCAAATACTTACTTCTGTGCTTCTGATTTTTCATAAATATTCATCTAATAACAATCATTTTCATAGCAATATATGAATATTTTGAAAGTCTTGTTTTGAAAGACTTATTTCTTTTTTATTATCAATTATATATTTTATAGAGTTTTTATGATTAATAATCATATATATTTGTGATATTATTTTTTTTCATTTGCAAGTAATTAATAATATAATGCAAGTAATACTTATTTGATTAATAAACCAATAATTAAGTTAAATTATATAAAAATAAATATAAAATGCAAGTAGTTAATTGTAAAAATGCAAGTAATTAGATTATTTATTTGTATTTAGTTTGTATCTTTTTAGTATTAAAAGTTATATAATATGTAAACTATTTATTATAAATATGATACATGTATTAATTATATGATTCAATTATGATACATATATTTACTAGGTTTAGTTAGTATTTATGTCTCTTACTTTTGTGACCAAAAGTAACAAAAGTCTTATGGGGGAGAAGCTCCAGCTGTTAATATCTTGTGATTTTAATATGTATTCACCTCGGTTCTCCCCCCTAAAACCCCCACGTGTTTCTAAGGGGATTTTAGGATTTTGTTTTTTTGTAAATTAAAAAGCAATATGTATTTTTTGCATATTGCTTTTATAATCATGTAAATATTTTTGCTATTTCTTTATGATTATTTTTTATTTCATTTTGCCACCATGATGTTTCATTGTCTCAATATACATCAGTTTTTGCATACAATAACAATATATGTATTTCCATATTAGATTCATCTACAAATACAATTATTCTATTTCATGAAGTATGTGTTGAAATACCTGTTCATTCAATAGTAAATTCACATTTTGCTATATAGCATCACTCTTCACAGTGTATTTTGTTAACTTTCGATGTTTTAGAATATATTTCTATACGAGTTAACATATTATTTATTGTAACTAAAGTTTTTTCCCATGCTGATTTGTGTTTCTTTCTAAATAATTTAATAAAATGTCTTTTAGCATACTCACTCACTATGACTTTATAATATCTATTAGTACACATTATCTGGATTCTCTTGAGTTATTAAGCCATATGGAATTATTTCTTTATCAAAACAAATCATCCATGGTAATTGATTGTGAGTAAAATCAACTATTTCTTTAGTATCAGATTTTTTCCATTTATTAGCGATTTTTTTTAATATAGATTTTTCTTCTAGGCTCAATTTATCAGTTTTATAATATCATTTATTAGAAATTAGATGAGAATTTCATTTTATTTCTATGTTTATAGACTCATCATTAAACAATTCTTCAATAGTAGCGAAATATGCATCTGGAACTGGTCATTGTTGTATTTTTCTATACTCCAATCATGTAATTGGTTCTAGATTATAATAATACCAAGTGAAATCAGCCATATAACATAATTTAGCTAGTTTAGTCTTAGTAATTTTATATTTATTTCAAGTACCATGTTCTATAAAAAACTGAATAATTTGTTTGTATTTATCCCAGTCTATT
The DNA here is from genome assembly GCA_028688895.1 of Candidatus Altimarinota bacterium. GTDB lineage: Bacteria > Patescibacteriota > Gracilibacteria > BD1-5 > UBA6164 > UBA6164. The sequence continues at coordinate 8,696 of JAQTXG010000022.1, forward strand.
TTTTTAGTTGCAATAGTTTTCATATCACTATCTATGAAATTATCTATATCTACTCATAAAATCTCAGCTAGTTTCACTGCTTGTCATAGTGTAGGCTCTATACTAGATTTCTCTAGTTTAGAAAATGTTTGACGAGTGATTCATAAATATTTAGCTACATCATCTTGAGTAAGTCTTTTCTCTTTACGAAGGGCTTCAATAATTGCTTTCATAATGATAATATTAATTATTAATAGATATATAGTATACTAATAATATATAAAAGTCAAAGTTTTTAACATTAAATGTTAATATGGTTAACATTTTGTTTGACAATAATAAATTTTATTTATAATAAAAATACTTAATTTCTAATAAAATAACTATGTATACACCTTGGTGGCAATCATTGTTATATTATTTATTAATTTGGCCAATTAAAACATTATTATGATTTTTATACAAAAATATAGTTGCTTGAACTTCTAGTTTTATTCAAAAAATAACTGTATCTATATTAACAATTTTAATTTGAGCATGAATTATAAATTATATAACTTCACTTGCTAAATACTAAAAATACCTAAGAATTATCTTAGGTATTTTTAGTATTTAGTAATTAACATACTTCTACATCTCCTTTCTCGAAATATCAAAAAATCTATCAAAAAAATTCATTAGTCTTTCAATAACTGTTTTTTTCTTTTCCCATCTTTTTCCATCTGGAGAAAAAGCTGAAATACGAGGTAATATCTTTGTTATACCTGTTCAAGTAGTAGGTATTGCTCAGTCTCTAAATGAATTTTCAATAAATTTATAAGTTTCATCATGGTTAAGATTCTCATCTACTATAATTTTTTCTAATTCTTCTTTTTTCTTTTTTTCTACAAATTCTATCCATTCACCATCAACAGATGATGAAATATCAAGAGATTGGATAAATTGTTCTATAAGTTCTTTTTTATTACGAAGTTCAACACTTGATTCTATTGCTCTGTTAATATCAAGTAGTATCTCTTTGTTTTTGGTATTATCACTATGATATTTTTTTATTAGTTCCAAAATATAATCAATATTAATTTCTATTTGTTTGATTAATTCCATTTCAAAAACTAGGTCATCATTAATATTTTCTTTTTCGTCATCTTTTCATTTTCTAAATTCATTATACAAATCAATATACATACTATGATAATCTTGTATATCTCTTTCTGTTAAAGTATCTAAATTTTTAAATTCATCAAATGTTGTTAAAATATTACGAACTCTTAAAATACCACCATATAGTTTTATAAAATCTTTTTGTGCTTTTTCAGAATCTATTCTAACTCATAGTGGAAAATTTTCAGTTAATTCAGCAACTAATGTAGCATATCATTTTACTTCTTTTTCTCCATCTGTGTATCAATTATAGTATTCATCAAATGTTTTTAATAATACAATACCACTAGCTTCTTTATCTCAAAATAGAGATATTGCATTATTTGTTCTTTTTTCAAGATTACGAAAACAAACTATATGACCAAATGTTTTAATACTATTCAATATACGATTTGTTCTAGAAAATGCTTGTAAAAGTCAATGTGATTGTAGATTTTTATCAATCCATAATGTGTTTAAGGTAGTTGCATCAAATCAAGTTAAAAACATATTAACCACGATAAGTATATCTATTTCTCTATTTTTTACTCTTAGACTTACATCCTTATAATAATTTTGAAACTTATCAGAAGAAGTATCATAAGATGTACCAAACATTTGATTATAATCCTTTATAGCTTTTTCTAAAAAATCTCTTGATGTTACATCCAATTCACTTGTATCTTCAGGGTTTTCATCATAAGTTCAATCTGGTTCTTCTTGATTAGATGAATAACTAAATATTGTAGCTACCCTCAATCTTTTAGCTTCTGGTAGTTCTTTAAATTTATTTTGAAATTCTTGATAGTACAGTTTTGCCATATCTATAGATGAAACAGCAAAAATAGAATTAAATCCTGATAATCTAATTTTTTCTTTAATTTCTTCTATTTTTCTTTTATCTTTTGTTTTTACTACTTCTTCTATATTAGTAACTTTGTTTATTATATATGATCTTGCATTTCTTTTTGTTTTTTGCTCAAAATGCTCAATTATATAATCAACTATATTACTAATTCTTTTTGGAGCTGATAATGCTTTTTCTCTATCAATATTTTTTACTTTTTCATCTTCTATATTTTCTGCTTCTTTAATAGTAGAAATATAATCTACTTTGAAAGGTAAAACATTCTTATCAGCAATAGCATTTACAATAGTATAAGTATGTAATTTTTCTCAAAATGCTTGCTCGGTAGTTTTCAAATCATAGTGTCAGCTAGATGATGAATTTTTAGCAAATATAGGTGTACCAGTAAAACCAAATAAATAATATTTTTTAAATGATTTAGTAATAGATTTATGCATATCACCAAACTGTGAGCGATGACACTCATCAAATATCAATACTATATTTCCACTGAAAATAATATGGTCTTTATTTTTTTTGATAAATTTATCTAGTTTTTGGATAGTTGTTACTATGATTTTCGAATTTGGGTCTTCTAGTTGTTTTTTTAGTTTTGCTGTATTTGTATTACTATTTGCTGCACCTTTTTCGAACTTATCATATTCTATCATTGTTTGATAGTCCAAGTCTTTTCTATCTACCACAAATAAAACCTTATTTATATTTGGTAATTTACTTGCAATTTGTGCAGTTTTGAAACTTGTCAGAGTCTTTCAAGAACCAGTTGTATGCCACACATATCATCCAGCATCTATAGTACCATATTTTTTATAATTTGTGCTTGTTTCTATTCTATTAATTATTTTTTCAGTTGCTACTATTTGATAAGGTCTCATTACTAAAAGAGATTTATCAGCAGTAAATACACAATATTTAGTCAAAATATTTAATATTGCGTGTTTAGCAAAAAATGTTTTAGCAAAATCAATCAAGTCAGTAATTGGTCTATTAGTATGGTCTGCCCACCAACTAGTGAATTCAAAACTATTACTTGATTTTTTAGATTTTTTTATGCTTCAGTTATTTTGTTCTTTTATATGAGCATTACGAGTAGTATTACTATAATATTTAGTATGAGTACCGTTTGAAATTACAAATAGTTGAATATATTCAAATAATCCACTTGCTGCCCAAAAACTCTCTCTTTGGTAACGATTTATTTGATTAAATGCTTCTTGTATGGCAACTCATCTCCTCTTTAATTCTATATGTACCAGAGGTAATCCATTAACAAGTACCGTTACATCATAACGATTAGCTCTTTGTCAATCATCTGTAGTATATTGATTAATTACTTGCAGAGAATTATTATGTATATTAGTTTTATCTAGTAAATATATATTTTTCTCTGTTCCATCATCACATTTCAAAATCTTGATATAATCTTCTTGAATAGTTGTAGTTTTTTCTTCTATACCTTGTGAAGGATTTGAAATTTCTGCATCAAAAAAATGTCTCCATTCTTCATCACTGAATTGATACTTGTTAAGGTTTTCTAGTTGTTTTCTCAGATTTGATACCAAATCATTTTCATTATGAATTGTTAAATATTCATAGGCTTGAGTTTGTAATTGTGCTATAAATTCTTTTTCAAGTGCATCTTCACTCTGATATTGTTCAGCTCTTTTTGTAGATGGTGTGAATGCTACTACAACTGTACTTTGAGTATTTTGTGCTACTAGATTTATATCTTTGTTTGTCATATTTTAATTTTCTTCATAATAATAAGAATAATCTATTCCTTTCATAAACATTTCACGGCTATGAATTTCATCAGTAAGAGCATTTTTTAGCAAGTTAGTTATCTTTATACTGTTTTTCGGACTATCAATCATAGCACTCATATAATCATTTTTACTTATTTTACTCCAATCTACACATTTTGCTAGATGTTTTTTCAGGATTAAATCCAACCAAATACGAGTACTTCTTCAATTACCTTCCATAAATGGATGAGCAATATTCATTTCTATGTATTTTTTTGCAATTTCTTCAAATGTATTTTCAGGCATCCTCTCAATTTCTTTTAAAGTATTTTCCAAAAATTGTGCCATTGCAAATTGAAAACCACTTTTAGAAATATTTTTTTGTCTAATTTTTCATGCAAAATCATACAAACCACCAAACAAATATGCATGGATTTGTTGCAATCATTTGATTGTACCTACTTCAATGCTGTCAATAAAAGAACTTTCAAACATCGCATATGCTTTTGATTTACTTTTTCAGTCTATTGACTCATCACTATATGTGAACCATTCTATAAATCTATTAGCTTTAATTCAAGGAAAAGTTTTACCAAGAGCAATTATCCCATCATAGTCTAACATATCTGACAAATATTTTTTCCCATCACTGGCTACTAGTTTCAGTTGGGTAGTGTTACTAACCACCTGACTATTTTCTTTTTTGAGTTTAGCTTTGAGATATTTCCAATAGTTACGAGTTTTAGTGTAATCATCTTGATCTGTAAGTACTGCAACGATATCAAGCACACTAAACCACCACTTATTGTTTTCATCATCCCAAACAGCACGGACTTCTTTGTCATCAAAAAAACGAATAGAGATTTTATTATGCATATCTTTGTTTGTCATATTTTTGTATTTATGGCTAATTTTAATTTTTTATCATCTTTTTAAATCTATAATCATTGGAATATTAGATTTTATAGCCTTTCCTGTAACAATTGCATGATATTGTTTTAAGTTTGGTAATGTTTGCACTAAGTCTTTTCCAATATAATTTCCTAAAAATCCAATACTAGTTTCATCAAATGCTTGAAAACAAATTACAGTATTACATTGAGTTAAAACAGTTTTTGAGACATTAGCTGTTCTTTGTGCAATAACTAAAAATCAAATACCATATTTACGACCTTGAAGTGCTATTTGACCGATATTATTTACTAAACTTTGAGACGTTTTATCACTCGCTCCAGCAAAATTCCATTCCGGAATGACAGTATGAGCTTCTTCCAAAACAATACTTATCTTCTTTGCATTTTCTCCTTTATAATAATCTTTAACTATTTTAAATAAAGTATCAAAAAAATATCTTGTATAATCTAAGCTATTTCTATTATTACTAATTTCAGGTAATTCAAATATCTTTATTTTTTTATCTGTTGCATTTAAAAAAGCTTCTATTTCTATTTTAAATTTATTGTAAATAGCTACCTTACATTCACTTATAATCGTCTGATTTTGTTGATTTTCAAATTTTGCAAGTTCAGTATTAAGTTTTTCAATTTCTGTAAATATATTTTTTGATTCTGTATCAGATATAATAGTCTCAGGAACAGGATTTAATTCTTGTACAAATTCATTATTAAAATCTATACATATAACTTTTGTATCATTATTATTAAGTTCTTGAATAATTTCACGAGCTAAAAATGATTTTCAAGAACCTGTAACTCATAAAAGTGCCATATGATGACTTACAGCTTCATTTAAATTTATAACAGAAGGGAGAGAAGTATTAGGAATATTTCATAATTTATAATTTGGATATTCAAAATTCTGAACAGAAATATTATCAGTATTTGCTTTAAAAATAGGTGTATTTATAGAAGGAACCCATCCAAATTTCTGAAATGATAATTTTTCATTTTGCCATTCCCCAAGTTGTATTGCTTCTCATTGAATAAATCCCATTTCGTTTTTATTTTCTAATTTTTCTTTTTCTGTATATCAATTAATAACTTGATAAAATAATCTCTTTTCTATATTACCAAAATCTAATTTTAATTCTATTAAATTACCCTCTTCAAGGTCATTATTTTTTTTTGAATATTCAAATTTAATTTTTCATATATTTGAACCGTTTACAATAATACCAACAAAATCTTTAACTTTTAAGTCAGTTTCAATCTTAAATTTTTCAGTTTTATCTAAAATTTTATGAACAACATTTTTTTCTAAATTTAATATATCTTTTTTAATCTCTCATAATTGCAAAACTTTAGCCCACTTTTCTTGATTTAACAAATATGTATCAAAAACTATTCACATCATAATTAAATCATCTGAATCTTGCATTGAATATCTAAATTTAACAATATCAAACTTTTTAATACTTTTTCTATCTTCAAATAATCTAACTAAAAATATTTTTTTTGATTGTATTCAAAATATTTCTCAAATTGCGTTTTTATCTAACTCTTTCTTTTTAAAAGAAAATGTGTTATTTAATTCTTTAGGATTAATAGATAATATTAATCCCCATAATACCATTAAAAATATAAATTGAGCATCAAATATTTTTTTAAAATCATCTGATGGAGTAGAAGTGATATTTATATATAAAAACAATAAAAAAGTAGCTGAATAAATTATTTTTCCTTTACCAAGTATTACAACAATTCTTTTAAGAAAATTAGCAACTTGATTTTTTCAATGTTCTGGACTTTTATTTTCATCATTTAATGCTAATGGAATTATTGATAAAATCAATAATAATAAAAGTATGCAAAAAGTAATGTTCCAAATAATTTTAGGTTCAAAAGTTGTTTCTATAGATAGAAAAACTAATAGTAATGGTATAGTATTTGTTATTACATTTTTTGGCGATGTATAATAGGGTTCAATAAATAATATAGAAAATAAAATCATAAAAAGACCTGAATAAAACCAAAGATCTTTTGTATCAGTAGTTGGTAGAAAATTACCTGTTATAAAATAATTTCCTACAATAAAAATTGTAGCAAAAAATAATAACAAATAAAATCTATTTTTAAATAATTCTATTAATTTCCTCATATATTATTTCTCTAATTCTTTAAAAGTAAGTAGTTTATTTCTATAATACTCATACTGCTTCGTTCTAGCTTCTAGCTCCGCTTCTAGCTCCGCTTCTAGCTCCGCTTCTAGCTCTGTAAAAGTATCTAGTATTTTTACTATTTCTTTTTGTATTTCTATATGTGGGATTGGGATTTTAAAAATTTTTAAATCAGTTTGAGTTATTTTTGGAATATTACCTTTTACAACTTTTGTTACATCAAAAACAGATAAAGCAAAAAATACATATCTAAGCAAGGCTACATCAGATTTTTCAGATAAAACATGAGCATGATTATTGACCCATATTTTACCAGTTGCCCAATTTAAAACAGGTGTTCAATCTTTATTTATAACACTTCCATCTTCACCTAGTAATAAAAAAGTACCGTCAAATATATAATCCTCAACATAATCTTGAATACCATTTGCTCAGTAATATGGATATTTTCAATTTGTACGATTTCATTTTGATATAGGTTTTCTTTGATTATCTAAAATATTTACTACTTTTTCTAGACTTTTAAACTCCACACCATCAGGACAGTATTTTTTTAATAATTGTTCTATTATATTCATGATTTTTGTAGTAATTAAATAATTATAAATTTCATTCAATCTTTGCAACTATTTCATCTATAGAAGTTCTAAGATTATTTTGTCTTTTTACTATTCCAGCAATTTTTATATTTAGTTCTTTTATATCAACCACTTCTCTTGTATCTTTTTGCTCTACATAACTTGAAACTGCTATATTGTAATCATTGTCTGCAATTTCTGAATTATCAACTAATCTAGAAAAATATTCTTCTTTATCACTACGAGCTATAAAAGTATCTAGTATTTTCTTACGATTAACCTCACTTATAGTATTTTTAGCACTACCTCTTACAAATTCAGCAGAAGCATCTATAAATAAAGTCTTGTTATCTTTTTTACTTTTTTTCAAAACCATTATACAAGTAGCAATTGTAGTTCCAAAAAATAAATCAGCAGGTAGTTGAATAATAGCATCTACATAATTATTATCTATTAGATATTTTCTGATTTTTTGTTCTGCTCATCCACGATAAAGTACTCATGGAAACTCTACTATTGCAGCAGTTCCACTAGTTGCAAGCCATGTCAGCATATGCAGGGTGAAAGCTAAATCTGCTTTACTCTTTGGTGCTAGAACTCATGCAGGTGAAAAACGATGGTCATTTATAAGTATAGGATTTGCATCTCATTCCCAGTTGATAGAATATGGAGGATTTGAAACTATTGCATCAAACGGTTCTTCATCCCAGTGTTTTGGATGCATAAGTGTGTCTCAATGTGCTATATCAAACTTTTCATAATTTATATCATGTAAAAACATATTTATACGACATAGATTGAAAGTAGTGATATTTATTTCTTGTCAGTAAAATCATTGACGAACATTGTCTTTACCAAGTACTTTAGCGAATTTCAATAGTAAAGAACCAGAACCACAACAAGGGTCATATACTTTGTTTACTTGAGTTTTTCCTACTGTTGTGATTTCTGCTAATAATTCACTTACTTCTTGAGGTGTGAAAAATTCTCATCCAGATTTACCTGCATTACTTGCATACATACCCATCAGATATTCATAAGCATCACCAAAAATATCAATAGTATTATCATTATAATTTCATAGAGGTAGATTTGCTACTGATTCTAGTAGTTCTGTTAGTTTTTTATTTCTTTGTTCTACTGTAGCTCAAAGTTTATTTGAATTTACATTAAAATCATCAAAAAGTCATTTTATATCATCTTCACTTTCAGTTCCGTTTGCAGATGATTCTATATTTTTAAATATTTTTGAAATAGTTTCATTTAGATTTGGATTATTTTTTGCATTTTTAACTACATTAATAAAAAGCTCACTTGGTAGAATATAAAAACCTTTTTCACTTACAATCGTTTTTCTTCCATACTCAGCATCATTATCTGATAATTTTGCATAATCAAAATCTTCATTTTCATTTATATATTTTGTTATATTTTCACTTATGAAACGATAAAAAAGCATCCCTAAAACATATTGCTTAAAATCCCATCCATCAACACTTCATCTAGCTTGATTAGCCATTTGCCAAATAGCTTTATGCAGTTCTGCTCTTTCTTGTTCTTTTATTGCCATTTTTTATTTGTTAAGAATAAGTAAATTTAGTTTATTATAGTAATTATTATAAAAATACAAAATACTAAATTTAATAATGAATAAAATTATTTTAAATCATTATTTCACTAGTTTTATACTATATATACTAGATATATACAAAACTTTAATAAAATCAAGTTTTTCAATAAAAAATATCAGTGGTAAGTGATATTATTATGATTTTACATTACTTCAAGAGGTGTTTTTAGAGTAATCTATATAAATAGCAAATAATTGCCCATTTCTCTACCTCACTACACTCCCACACATATTTTCACACGGTATTCCATCCTTGTCCCCATCAAAAGTTTTGGCACCACATACATAGTAATAATACTTCACTTCATCACAACTAGTCATATATTTGCAATACATAGTTTTGTCGCAATTGTACCCCATATTTAGATAATTTTTATTGTTTGTATCATAGTATATTACATCACTTGTATTATTCGTATTAGTTTGATTTTTAGTATCGCTATTTATGGCTTTTCTCTCTCCATTGCACGTATTTGTTGCCCATAATCATTTATTCGATTGTTTGGCTTTAGCTTGCAAATCCTGGAATAGTTTTTGATACTTGTATGCAGTATCGTATGTATATTCGTAGGCATATCATAGTTGGATGAGTTTTGCATTTATATTTTCTCAGTCTAGTTTGATATATACTAGTAGTCTGTCGTATTTATCCCTTTCTCATTGAGATTCATCTAATTCTATTGAGACTTTTTTTCATGATAGTAAATTTTTTAGATAATTACTAGCTTCATCTCAATAACACTCTTTGTAGCCAAATCTGGTAGTAAAACTCTCTGGTACATCTATTCATATAAGTCTCAGTGTAGTTTTTGTTCAGTTGTAGTTTATTTTTAGAGTGTCTCAGTCACTGACTTCTAATACTTCGTAAACTGTATCTGTAGATATTTTAGCATAGATATATTTTTCTAATTCTGTTAGTAAATAATTTACTTTTTCATTGTTTTTGTATTTTGATTTCAGTTTAGTTACTTGATTGTATAGTTTTTGAAAAGAGTTCGGATTTAGTTTATCTATTTTTTGGTATACATTGTTGAGTTTGGTTTTGTCTGTTTCGCTAGGTGTGTATGCAAATGTGTATTGAAATATAAATAGTGAAATAATTAGAAGTGATATGAGTTTTTTCATAGGGAGATATTAGAAATTATTATTGTTATATTAGTTATATTTTGAGGGATGTAAATAAAAGTGATAATAATTTTGAAAAACAACAAAAAGCAGTATATTAAAATGTATTAATTATTTAACTTTATTTTAATGGAATTAAATGAAAAGGTTCAAATAGTAAAAAATGCTATTTTAAATAATCCAGTATTAAAAGATTTTAAAGAGTATGAACATAATTTAAAATATTATAAGATTATTAAAGAAAATATAGATTATTTATACAATTTTTGGAAAAATAAATCTGAAAATGAAAGAGAAAAAATAAATAATATTTATTTAGAAATAAAAAAAGTAGCAAATCAAAAATATTATAATTCAGAATTAGATTATAAAAAAGTATTACAATATCTTGATGAAGAATTTAATAATTCTATATGAGATAAAATTATAACAAGAATATATAGTATATTTGAGAATACAAATGCGTTCAATAACGTTTGAATGGCTAAAGTATCTATTGTTAAATGATTTATATGAAATAAAAAATGAAAAATTGAATCATGAAATAATATAATTGATTATTTTAAGTTTATTGAATGAATAGTTAATGATAAAAAAATTATTATTTTTCCATTTTGAGTATCAAATATTGCTAAAGAAGTATTATGACTATATAATTTATCTAGTTATAATAACTATATAAATAATTGAATTGTTAAAACATTTCTATGATTTTTATTTAATGAATCAATTAATGATACTAATGAATTATTATTATATTTAAAATATAAAGATATATTTAAATCAGAAATTGAAACATTATTTTCTATCATAGATTTGAGTAAATATGGTATTAGATTATCTAATGATGAAGAATATAATTTTAAATTAAATTTAATAGCTGATAGATTGATATTTGAATTGAATAATAATAGTTCAGATAATTTAGAAAAATTAAATTCATTAATTTGAATAGAAAATGAAAGTATTAATAATATAACAGTTTCACCTATGATAAAAAATACTTCAAAAATACTAGATACTAAAAAACAAATAATACTATTTTGACCTCCATGAACTGGTAAAACTTATAGTATAAAAGATGTAATTGAAAAACATTCAAATGAATGAAAAACTTATGAGCAATTAAAAAAAGAATGAAGAGTAGAATTTATTACTTTTCACCAGAGCTTTTCATATGAAGAATTTATAGAGTGAATAAAACCTGAACTTGATTGAGATAGTGAGGATATAAAATATAAGATAGAAGAAGGAATATTTAAAAAAATATCAAATAAGTTTATAGATAATATTTATAGTAATAGTTTAGTTGCAAATTGAGTTATAGATAGTAGTAAAAATTTTTATAAGTTATCACTATGAGAATATTGAATTAATGATGATGTTTATGATTATTGTATATCAAATAATTGTATTTCTTTGTGATATGGAAAAGATTTCGATTATACTAATATATATAATAAAGTTAAAGATAATTTTTTTAATAATAAGACTGTAGATCAATTCAAAAACATAATTAAAAAGGAAAAAATAGAATGAATTACACCATTTGATATACAAGCAATAGAATATTTCATAGAGTTTATGAAAAAATGAGATTATGTTTTTATATCTAAATGAAATTTTAAACTTAGAGCAATTTGAAAAATTGTTTGAGATTATGAATATTCTAATGATTCTTGAATTGAATATAAACATTTTAGAAAAGTAGAGTGGTTGTTGAAAAATGTAGATATAGATGTAAAAGATTTTTTTGATAGAAAATTTTCTCAAATGTCTATTTATTCATTAGAAAAAAACAGATTAAATTTTGATATAATTAATTCGTATTTATCTACTAACTCAATTGTATCAATTGATGAGTCAACTAAAAAAGAATTATTGAAGAATTTTTATAAAAAAACTTGTGATGAAAGAAAAGAATTATTATTAAATCAAAAAAAATACTACCTAGTAATAGACGAAATAAATAGATGAAACATTTCTAAAATATTTGGTGAGCTAATTACATTATTAGAATCTGATAAGAGATTATGAGAAGGTAATGAATTGACTACTAAGCTACCATATTCTAAAGAAGAATTTTGAATACCACCAAATTTATACTTAGTAGCAACAATGAATACTAGTGATAAAAGTATAGTTTCTCTAGATACAGCACTGAGAAGAAGATTCTGATTTGTAGAGATGATACCAAATTATAATTTATTAAAAGAAAAAGGAGCTACTTTTGATTGAATAAGTGTTTCTGATTTATTAAGAAAATTAAATCAAAGAATAGAATATTTATTAGATAAAGATCATCTGATATGACATAGTTATTTCTTAAAAATAGAAAGTATAGAGGATTTGAAATCTGTATTTTATAATGAAATAATACCACTTCTAGAAGAATATTTCTATTGAGAAGAGGAAAAAATAAAATTAGTAATATGAGATGATTTTTTTGAAGAAAATAAGATAGATTATAAGAAATTATTTGGTAAAACTAATGATGATTTTGATAATTGAAAAAATATTCTAAAATTAAAAAATATTGATAATCTATGAATAGATGCTTTTAAAAAAATACTTAATCAAGTAAATAATACTCAATGAAATACTGAAAACCAATAATATTAAAAGAATATGAACCAACTAAACTTTGAGTATTAAACCCAAAGGATATTTTTGAGATAGATAAAATCAATAATTTAGCTAAAACGGAAATATTTGAAATAAAAGCAAATAACATAATCAAAGCGAAACAATATGTATGAATAGTAAAAGTAAACAATAAAAATATACAAGTATTACCAAAGATTTTTTGAGAAAATAACGATTCAATTATAAAAAATCTCCTTTATATGCTTTCTTATACTAAAAAGCTAAAAATAAAGGAATCTGATATAGCTCATCTATGACAAATACAAGATTTATTCGAAATATTTATATATATTTTTGCAAAGGAATTATTAGAATTATTGAGAAAAGATTTCAAGAAAAATTATAATTTAATAGAAGAAAATTCTTCTTTTCTGAAAGGTAAATTACTATTTTCTCAACATATTAAAAATAATTTATTCAATAAATCTAAATTTTTTGTAGAGTATGAAAAAATGGATGAAAATATATTATTAAATATATTTTTGAATTCTGTTTGTAATAAATTGATAAAAATAACTAATTCAAAATCCAATTTCAAATTATTGAGTAAATGTGTATTTATTTTAAAAGATATAGATACAAAAATATTTAAGTCTGTAAATCAATTAAATAATCTAAAATTTAATAAACAAAATAAAGAATATAAAGAAGTCTTTTGATTAGCTAAATTATTATATTTTTGAAATTCTCCTGATTTTTCTAGCAATTTAGAAGACAATTTTTCTATATTATTTGATATGAATGTATTATTTGAAGAATTTATAGCAGAATTTATCAAGAAAAATGAAAATGAATTTTGAATAAAAAGTATTACTTCTCAATCAACAAGTAAATATGTATTTAATAATAATAAATTTTTACTTAAACCAGATATAATTCTGGATTTTGAATCAAATACTAGATTGATAATAGATACCAAGTATAAAAAAATATGTAATGAATCTAGTATAAATTACTGAGTTTCAAGTAATGATATTTATCAGATGTTTGTATATGGTATGAGATATTTCGAAGTTACTCAAAATGAAAAAAATATTGTATTACTTTATCCATTATATGAACAAGCAGTAAACACAATATATAATTCTGAAGAAAATATAAAAATATATATAAAAACAATTAATCTAAATTTTGATTTGAGTATAAAAGAATGAAGAAATAATTTAATAGATGAATTGAAGGAGATAATTATAAAATAATCCCCCATACAAAAAAACAGCACATCCTGTGCTGTTTTCAACTCTCCCCCTTTTATTTATACAAAACTCAAATGTGCGATAGCAATCACTATAAGTATAGAGTCTGCTATTAATGTGTATTTTTCTTTAAATATATTATTTAAAACCAAAGTTGTAGCATTTACTATTGCAAATACGCTCAGGCAATACAATGATATTTCAAGTGTTTCATTTGCATCTTTACTAGATAGGATAGATATGAAGATGACACTTGAGATCATGCTAATGTTTACCAATGCATAAAACATTAGTATGTTTTTCTTGCATATAGCTATTACTACGAATAACAACATCTCTGCCAAAAATATTTGCATAGCAGCAATATTATTGACTTCAAAGTTAATAATGAATTTACAAACTGTAAAACTAACACAAATACAGATTGCAGTCCATGTGTAAAACATGAACATCCATGGTGAATCTTTTCTTAAAATATTCATTTTATTTACCTCAATTGAAATTTTGTAATTATATAATAAAGATAAAATATAAAATGTCAATAAAAAACACAAGACTAATCTTGTGCTTCATCTTTCTTCACTACTCAATATTTTGTATTCAATCTTTCTATGCCTTTAGCTAATAAATCATAGTTTTTGTATGCATTTTTTGAGACTCATTCGTTTTCATAGAAATTGTCTGCTACTTTTACATAGACATAGATTCACTTTTTAGTAAATGATTCTTCTATCAATTTCAGATAATAACTCACACTATCAAAAGTAGATAAAAATCTGTATGCTATTCATTTGACTTTGCTTCATTGTAGCTGATTGATGCTGATATTATCATCCTCATCTGAGTCCATAGACAATGTCACAGCTGGGTAATAAGTATCGTCTTTTTCTCTCTTGTATCTGATTACTAGTGCATATTGTCAGTCCAAAAGTAGCTTGTTACTAAATGTTCCCTGCTCATATTCACTCTGAGAATACTGAGTTCATCATAGTATTTCCACCATGAGACGAGTAGAGTCTATGGCTTGGCACATAGGATTGTTAGGAGTGAGTTTGTGATTTTTGAATTCGGGTATATGTATGTTATCTAGTAGGTTCATAGGGCTATTTATATTTTTAAGAAAAATATAATAATAGAAATACTCTGTGAGTCAATAGGATTTTGAATAATTGTAAAATAAATTTGTCTAATATGGGCATAATCTAAATTTTGGTGGAGAATTTTTCTAATCCCTCCCCCTGCGGGTATACCCCAAGAGTACTTCCTTCGGGGCGCTCCCTTTTAAAAAGGGAGAAATTTTATAAGTGCAATTTTATAGTTTTTAAAACGTCATTAATATTATTTTTAATATCCTCATTTTTTATTCTTATAACTTTATATCACTTATTATTTAGTAATTCTTTTTTATATTTATCTAGTAAATAAATTTCTTTTAAATTATGTACACTTCAGTCTATTTCTAATATTATCTTCATTTCATGACAATAAAAATCAGGAATTATAAACCTATCTTGTCAGTTATATTCTGTATAAACATACATAGGTTTTTGTCTCAAAAAAATTATTCATAATTTTCATCATTTTATAAAACTCCATAAAATAATTTCTGATTCAGTCATATTATTTCTTAATTTTTTTGAAGTTTCTTTTATTATATTAGGTATTTTCATTTTTGTTTATTTTATATTTCTCCCTTTTTAAAAGGGAGTACCCGCAGGGGGAGGGATTAGTTAATTAAAACTTAGTACATTTATTTTATTTTTTTAGTCCACCAAAATTTAGATTATGCCCTAATATGAATAAAATGATAATATTAATATGTTCAAGACGAAAGAGTCTCCTAAAAGTGTAAGTGCTTCCGGACGACTCTTTTTTTTGTTTATTTTACAATCCGAAATGAAGAAATTATTTTACTTGATTGAATCTTAAAGAAAACTCAAAAATTGGATAAAAGAATTATTGAAAGAGTAAAAAAATATAAAAATAATTATTTAAAAAATAATTTGCTTTAATTACAAAATATATTAATATATATCATATATGCTATATTATTTATAAAATAAAATTATGACTTATACATTTGATCAATATGAAAAGGAAGTTTTTAAAAGAAACCCAAAGATTAAAGACCTTTGTGATCAAGAAATGATTAATTACTTGGTCGCTCAAAGAATAAAAAAAACTCGTGAATTTAAGTGATTATCTCAATTGGAGCTTGCAAAATTAGCAAATACAACTCAATCAGTAGTAGCTAGAATAGAGGCTTGAAATCAAAATCTCTCTCTAAACACACTTCAAAAATTCTTAAAAATACTTGGTTTGGAATTAAGTATACAAGAAGCAAAAAAATAGACCTATATTTTATAATGTAGGTCTATTTTTTACTTTATATACTCTATAATCATATCTATCAAAAAGTTTACTTTTTCGTTATCTGCAAATTTGGGATTTTTTGATTCTTTGAATTTGATTAGATTTTTTTTGAGTTTTTGTTTTTTGGCTTTTGTGTATTTTTTGTCTAGGATTTCGTATAGTTTCATCAATATATCATGGTATTTTTCGCTAAGTTCTACTTTTTTGAGTGCTGTTGATACTTCACTATCTATGAGTTTGTAGTTGGCTTTGTTTCATTCTATACCTACTAGATAATTTTCTACTACTCATTTTTTGGCTATTCATGCTATTACAAAAGAAGCTGTTTCATCTGTATATCCTGTACTTGTAGTATCTGGATTTGTCTTTATCTCGTTTAATACTATATGGTATTCTCAATCCCCTGTTCCATAGCTATGGATTTTGTTCATTATTTTTCCGGTACCTGTTCTAGGGATTAGGAAAAACTCTGGTTCGTTTGATCATTCAGTATCTCCACTAGTCCATGCTCATGGGATTTCGTTTACTATCTTTCAGGTTTCTGGGTCTATTCATATCTTTCTACCTTGTTCATCTTCTATTATTAGGTTGATTGGTGAGAGGATTTCGTAGCGGAGAAGAGAGTCTACTGCTCAGATTTCTCAATCAAATGTCAGTTCTTTTCTTTCTACACTTTTTTTATCTTTGTCTTTTATAAATTTATTTATTTCTTCTGTATCTGTAAAAGTATTAATAAATGCTCCTTCTAAAAATCTAGAATCAAGTTTTTCAGTATTATTTATTCATCATATATCTACACTCGATATATAGCTTTCTTTTTTGATTCACAAATCTAGTGAACCATTTCAAGTAGTATAATCAGAATTGTATCAATTAATAGTGTTTTCACTGACATACAATGAGTTATAATCTGCATATCATAAGTAACCATATAATAATTCTTGTTCTTTTTTTAATTTATCTTTTAAGTTATATCAATAGAATATATCTTCATCTGAAATTTTATCATATACTTGTAATGATGTTAACATAGGCATCTTTGTATGTGAGCAAAGTTCTAGAGGCAATTTTCATACTTTTTTTGTAAGTGCATTTTCTATTTCTGGTAGATTATATCAGTTTTTTTGCAACAATTCGTTGTCATAACATTTTACTTCTATATTCTCAAACTTGGTATTGTCTGGTCTCTTTCAGAAATCATTGGATATTAATAGTAGATTTTTAGTTGGTACTGTTCCATCTCATCATAATCATTTTTCGTTTATGATTTTCTTTTCTATGTTGTATACATCATATTTTGGCATATCTGTATAATATGAATATATATCTATTCATTTATATGTACTTGTTTTATTATTTACTTCATATGATACTATGTTATTTTTTGGTGTGGAAATCAATTCTACAAAAGGTATTATACTCTTAAAATCATAATTATTTCCAGTAAGCGTAGAATAATAGCTAGTATATTTTCATGATATATTTGAAAACATATTTTCTATATTTTCATCTGTATTTAGCTCTTCCAAAAAACTATTTACTGGATGACTTTCTTTGCTTATTTTTTTTCAATCTTGTTCTATATATCTGAGTTCTTCATTGTATGTATTATTTTTTTTGATATCTGGTAGTAGTTGTCAAATAGTGATTATTCCATTTGGTAACTTACTATTATGTCAATGTATCATAGCGTATAATTCCTGATTTGATTTTGTTCATAATTGTCATTGTAAAAGTTCTGACTGAATATATTCATTTGTTTTATACATATTTCATTTTGTCCACATGGGAAAACTATTTGGTGATCATCTTTGTGGTGTAGAAATAGTAATTAATTGATTTACTCTAGTAAAATTGTCACAACTTGTACTTTTAAATGATTTTATTCACTTTCAATCATTTGGATTACTTATAGTTACTTTGTTTTCTACTACTTCTTTTTTGTAATAATTTTTCAAATCATCTTCACTTGCACACATATCTGACAACATAGTACGAGCAACCAATCATCACATAGAGTGTCATATGATATTTACAGTTCAGATATCACATCAGTTATCTTGCTCGTATTTTTCCCTGATTTGTAGAACCAAATTGCTCAGTATTTTTGCTGTGATTTTGTTGTCTTTTTTCCAGTCATATCAAAACATATATAATGAATGTTTTGGATTTCACTTTATATATGTACTGAATTCATCTGTGTAAAATACATCTCTTAAACTGTATCAATTTTGACTAAATGTATAGAATAATGTGTCATATGAATGAGTAATAGGATCAGGAATCCATCTCTTGGTTTTTGACTCGTTGTATCACTCTTCACTGTACCATGATGCTAGTATTCATGGGATAAATATAGTAGGAATATCTGATTGTTTGAAATATTTGCATTTGTTGCTTCAAAAGCTAAGTACGAAGTTTTCATCATCTGTAAGTGGTCAGTAGCTTTGAGTGTAGGCACTTAAACTACTAGTATTTAATATTATCAATAACAAAATTGATATGAATTTTTTCATGGCTTGTTTTTTTTTAAAATATATTGTGGTTTATTTCTGGGATTTGTTTAATAGTTACTTTTATAAATGATTCAATTTTGTCTCTAAAATCGTCCCAAGTATTTCATTTATCAATAGAATTTTTTTCTATTACTGTATAATAATTATCTAATTCATTATCAATATAATCAAGTAATGGTAATAATTTTATATTTATATGCTTTTGTTTTAGTATATTGTTTAAATATCTGTTAGTCCGTTCATTTTTTATTACATAAGCATAAAATGTATCATCGTTGTACTTTTCTATAATATTTTCTAGTCATACATTTTCATCTGCCCATCTGTAAGTTAGATAATAAAGATATCTGTTATCATTATTTTTTGCTGATTCAAATACTTTTATGTATTCTTCCACTGTTTTTAAATCTGGTTCGTATTTACCTCCACACATTCATTCTCTACTGGTATAGAATTTGAAATCATCATTGTTTAGACAGTATTTATTTACTTGTTCTAGGTATTTATCTATATCTACTAAATTGTTTTCTGAGTCTTTGTATACTGCATCGTTTAGGTAAAAATCGAAATCTGGTGATACTACGAAAAATACTTGTTTTCATATCAGTCATAAAAAAAGTATGATAAATGCTAGTTGGATTTTTCTCGTTTTTTTGCTTGTTTTTCTGATTTGTTTGATTATATATATAGAGATTCATAAAAATAATACTGCTATATATGATGCGCTTATCCAGTAGTATTCTATACTTGGGATTATACATATACTTATCCATCATCATCCACATCCACTAGTATTGAATCATACTGACCACAATTTCAACATCAAAAATATTCAGATAATCACTAATCCCCTCACTATCCATTTATAATTGTTTTCTAAAAAGTTTTTCATGCTCGTTTTTTTAGGTTTTAAAATACTATTTTAGTATATTTATTTTTGTTTATTTCGGTAAACATTTTTAGTATATTTATGTCATAT
>JAQTXG010000023.1 GCA_028688895.1 Candidatus Altimarinota bacterium
AATTAAAAAACTACGAATTTCTTTGTCAGAATAAATATTTTCTCGGTCACTTACATTTAGTAAGCTCCCTTCAAAAATATATATTCTTCCTCGAACTTCTTGTTTTTTATAGCTTATTATACTTAAATTAAAAAACTACGAATTTCTTTGTCAGAATAAATATTTTCTCGGTCACTTACATTTAGTAAGCTCCCTTCAAAAATATATATTCTTCCTCGAACTTCTTGTTTTTTATAGCTTATTATACTTAAAAAAACAAAAAGCTTAGCATGTTATTATGCTAAGCTTTTTATATGATTCATCTAACTGCACTTATATTGAAACTATAATTCATTTTTAGGCTTCATATAAGTCATATATATCATATTTTGCCATTTATATTAACTTGTTTTAAAATAATTGTATAGTCTTTTAAAAAAGGTAGTATATTTTCTTCTCATATGAATAAATTGATTCAATGATTTGTAGGGAATGATTTTATGAATTTGATGAAACTAAACTTGTCTTCTAACATTTTTATAATAGAAAAAATAGAGTCTCAAAGTCTTTTGTGATTATTTTCTAGAAATACTCATGTTCATGAATAAGTGACTATATTTTTTTCTGGTATAATAAAAAATGCTATTTCAGAAGTATTTTTAGCTAATTCGAAACTGACTTTGTGAACAAAGTCTGATAAATTTTCTATTTTTTCTTCTCCTATATTTAGGTTTGATTCATTTAAAAAATAATCAGGACTAGTTTGCATTAGATAATTTACAAATGCTCTAAGTCATTTAGATGTAGGAAGTCTACCTGCTGAATTGTACGGTTGGTAAACCAATTCTAGAGCTTCTAGTTTGGCCATATCTCATCTAACTGTAGCAGGACTTACTCAGAGATTGTATTTTTGTAATAACAATTTACTTCATAATACTTCTCATGTCTCCAAGTATTCTTCTACGATTATTTTAAGGATTCAGATGTTTCTCTGTGTTAATGCACTCATATTTATTTTATTATTTCTAATAATTGATCAATAGTATTTTCTTTTGAATATTTGTTTTTGATTTCTTTGTATGTATCTGCAAAATCATGTTTTTTAGTGTCATTTGTTGCTAAATAATTTTTGATTTTTTCATAGATATTATTTACTGATATAGCAGAAAAATATTTGATTGAATCTCAGAATATGTTGTGAATATTTTTTAAATCACTTGATATAATCGGAGAGTTGAAATGCAAAGGTTCACTTAGTCTAAAAGGAAAAGGTTCATAAAAACTAGGGAATATTACTCAAAGTGCTTCTTTGTAAAATAGTACTTTTTCGTTTTGTTTTATGAGTCATATAAAATGAATATTTGTTTGCATATTCATGTTTATTATGAGATTTCTCAGAGCTACATTTCTAGATATTGCTTCTCATAAAAACACTAAGTCTACATCTTTTCCATCTTTTTTTAATCTCTCAAATACATAAACCAATTTTTCATAGTTTTTTTCTACTCATTCTCATCCAGAATATATAAAAAATTCATTTTTTATATTGTATTTTGTTTTGAAATTTATTTTTAGATTTTCTATTATTTCATGATCATGAATATTAGGGAAAAATCACTGAAGTGTAGTTATTTTTCTCTCTTCTATATTAAATTTTTCTATTAATTCTTCAATAGTATTATTATCAAAACAAATAATTTTTATAGAATTTTTTAGATTTTTTTCAAGTAAGTATAAAAAACTATATTTTTCAAAATAGTTGCTGAAATTGCTGTAATATATATCTTTTAAAGAAGGAAGTATAGTAAAGTAATTTCATACATATCTAACAGGTTTGTAATGATTGAAAAAAATCATCAAATTGTTGTTATCTTTTTTGAGTATCTTTAAGTATTTAGTTTGTTCAGCTATACTTTTATTTTTGATTCATACTATATGCATATCTACATTTTTATAATCAAATCATTCTAAAACATGATTGGCATAAATCAAAAAATGATTTTCTTTGTCTTTTTTTATAATACCTTTTACCATTTCTAGTACAAAAGTAGAATATATATTGTCTGCAATGAATCTTAAATCTAGTCAGATTTTCATTATATTTTTTTATTAATAATAGATTTATTTTAATTTTTATTTATTATACTCTAAAATGTTGTTTTTTAAAAATTTTTTTATGGAATTTAAAGATTATGTAAAATTTGAGTGAAAAAAATGTGTATTAAAAATAAAAGTATTGCCAAATTCACAGGAAACTTGTTTTGTAGAAGCCATGTCTGATTGAGTGTTGAAAATAAGACTTAAATCTGTTCCAGAAAAATGAAAGGCAAACATAGAACTAATAAAATATATTTCACGAGAACTTAAAATAAATAAATCAAATATATCTATTATTTTATGATTTACTGATAAGAATAAATTAGTAAAAATTGATTTTTAAAAGAATTTTGTTATAATAAGAGTTATTATCATTAATACATGCTTTATGACTTATCTATTCATAATACTATACTTTATATTTTTGGTTTGAGTATATGCTTTTATAATAAAGAGATTGAAAAATCTAAGTTATAAGCATATGAATGATACATGATTGCCATCACTTTGAAGGTGATATAAAATAGTTAGAAGGAGATTGATAATTATATTGATATTATTATTTATCGTTTCAGTTTTTTTAATTTTAACTTTTTTTGATTATGGTTTACTTTACAAAATATGATTATACGATAATCAGGAAACATTGAATAGTGTTACTTTTTAGTTATCTGCATTCTATTATATATTTTTTGTTGGCTTTTATTTTGTACTATATTAGTATGAAATATAGAGCTAGTATTTGAAATGATATAATTAATTATCTTTTTTTTCCAGTTATTTTTTTGATTGTTAATTATTCTTTTATCAGACTTATATTATCTTATATAAATTTTTATAATGATTTATTGATAATACATGAATGACAATTGATAGTTATAAATGCAACACTTTATTTTATAGATGATATAGAGTTTATAGATATAAGTAAAGTTACAAAAATAGATACTTTTACTAGATGATTTATAGCAAATATTATATGATTTGGTAATCTGATAGTAGAACAACAAAGAGATCAAGTAAGGGAATTTGAATATATACCTGATGCACGTAAGGCATTGCATATAATAAAAAATGAAAAGGAAAATATATTGGAGCATAAGGATTTGGAATCATAAAAAAATTAGAGTTTGAGAAAACTCTAATTTTTTTTATATATAAATAAACTTAAATACATAAAAGGTGTATCTATCAAAGCTACAATCAATTTAATCACATAAGTAGCTATTGCAACTTCCCAGAAAATATTTAATTCTATAACTCATGTAAATCATCAAAAAGTTGTTAATCATACAAATGTAAAGATAAGTGTATCAATGGCTTGCGATATCATAGTAGATCAATTATTTCTCAGAAATAGATATTTTCATTTTGTAAATAACTTAATTTTTTCATACAAAAATACGTCTATGTTTTGTGCTATAAAATATGCAAGTAGTGATCACAAAAGTATTCTAGGAGTTATTGAAAAAATTGTTTTTATTGATTCGTTTGCATAGTCATATTCATTTGGAGTAAAATGTATTAAAAACTGAGTGGAAATCACAAAGATTATCATACTTAAAAATCATACGGCAACAGCTTTGAATGCTTCTTTTTTTCAATAATGTTCTGAAAGCAAATCAGTAAGTAAAAATGTAGCTCAATAAAGTGCATTTCATCAAGTAATAGCAAATCAAAACAACATATATTGTTTTGTAACAAATATATTCATAAGTACTGTATATACTGCAATTAATACATACATATATGTTTTTCAAAATCTAAATGCAGTTATATTAAAAATACATAAAATTAAGAAAAATGTTATAAAAAGTATTTCGTTTGACATGATATATATATTTAAAAATTAAATTGATTATATTTATTTAATAGTAAAATTGATTATATATTATTTAAATTAATCTATATGCAAAATAAATTTAGTTATTTAAAAAAAATACCAAAAAATCCAAATGATAAGTCAAAAATAATTATTATGCTTCATTGAGTTAGATCAAATGCTGATAATATGTTCAAATTATCAGAATATTTCGAAAATGATTATGTATTTTCGCTTAATTGATTATATGATTTTTGAGCAAATAGTTATGCATGGTATAATATGACATATGTTGATTGAAGAATACCTGTTTATAATTGAGTTGAAGTAGAAATATGATACAAATACATTTTAGATTTCATAGAATATCTAAAAAAAGAATATGATTTTTGAGACAGGGAGATTTATTTATT
Source organism: Candidatus Altimarinota bacterium (assembly GCA_028688895.1). Classification (GTDB taxonomy): domain Bacteria; phylum Patescibacteriota; class Gracilibacteria; order BD1-5; family UBA6164; genus UBA6164. The sequence goes on from JAQTXG010000023.1 coordinate 4,312, forward strand.
ATGATTTAGTCAATGATCAAATATGTCATATTATTTGTATGGTAAATCACCAGAATTGATATCTTGAATTATAGCTTTAAGTGGTAGATTGTTAAAAGAAACAGCAGCTCTGAATATAAATAAAGAGTTATATAACAACAAAAAAGTATTTATCTGACATGGTACAAGTGATGATATTATACCTATAAGTGTAGTAGCAGATTTAGAGAAATATGTAAATAAATCTGGAGTATCACCTGTAATAAAAATATATGAAAATATGCCACATACAATTATAAAAGGAGAGATGAGAGATGTAGTAGAGTTTTTAGGATAAACTATTGACAAATAATATATTTTATGTATTATTATTCTAATCAAATATAGGAGGCTTTGTGAAAAAAATTGGTAGTAAAGAAGTACTCGAAAATAGGATTAAAAAACAAAAGGAAAAATTGGATTTTCTTTTGAAATTGAAAGACAATTTTAAAAAGCACCATAAAACAGTGCCTGTTAAAATGAAAAAAAAGATTTCTGAAAGGAAGCACAAAATAAAACTACTTCAAAGACATTTAGATGATTTTTGAGAGTTGTTATAAAAAAAATCCCTGTTATAAAAATAACGGGGATTTTTGTTATATTATTTATTTGGAAACTTACTCATATCCATGAAGAAAATCTCCCAAGTATGTCAGTCAAAATCTTCTAGAGTTCTTTGATACATAAATCAGTAATCTCTAGTTTCATTTGGTTCTATTCCTCAAGCATTTAATCAATTTGTCATTGTTTTATTCACATCATCTATGCTATCCATAGATAGTGAAAATAATCATGCTATTTTTGATTTTGTATCTGCTATTTCTTTTTTCGTAAAAGATTTAAATTTATCATGATTTAATATCATTACATAAATGTTTTCACTCCATACCATACATTTTGCTGTATCATCAGAAAATTGTGGATTGTTTGAAAATCCTAGTGAAGTATAAAAATCCATAGATTTTTGTAGGTCACTTACTGCTAAATTTATAAATACTTCTTTTGCCATAATATATAATATTAGAATACAAAATAACTTGAGTTTAGAGTTTTCTTTCTCGGATTAATTATATATTTTATATTAAAATTACAATTTAAATGTAATAACACTTGTTTTGAATAAGTGGATTGATTTGCATGAGTGAGATTTTATTTCCATTTTTCTATCATATAATTAACTGATTTATCTATAAGTTTTTTTAATTCTTCAATATTTATATCTTCTAATTTTTTTATAGACATACATGATGAACCAGTTTTTTTATATTTACCTAAGTTTTTTAATATATCATCATAATCCATAAATCAAGGCATTATATAAATTGTAATGTCTTTTTTCTTTGGTGCTAATCCAGTCAAAAACCAATCTCATTCATGTCCACTTTCGTATTTGTAATGATATTTTCAAAATCATATCATTTTTTCTCACCACATTTTTGCTGGTTTCTTTGTAACTTCTTCAATTAATTTAACTAATTTCAATCAATCTGATTTAATCTTTTCATCAGTAATTGTATTTAAAAAATCAAATATGTTATTATCATTTTCTTGAGTTTTAAGTGTTGCCATAATTATTTAATTAATTATTAAAAGAAATATTTATAATATATAAATATATAATCTTAATATTTTAAGATATTTTTAATTTATATCAAATTATTTATTATTTTTTTATATATTTTATATGATTTTAATCTATATCTAATTTTTTCAGCATATATTCTGGATTATTTAAGAATGATTTATATAAATCGTAATGATTAGTGTCTTTATAATTTACTTCTTTAAATCCATTTTCTGTAATTTCAATTATTTTAGCATTTGGATATGAAAGTAGTATAGGTGAATGTGTAGCAATTATAAATTGACTATTTTGTTTAATTAATTCGTTCATTCTCATTAAAAATGCTAGTTGTCTTTGAGGTGATAGTGCAGCTTCAGGTTCATCTAGAATATATAATCAATTTCAATATAATCTATTTAAAAATAGTGAAAAAAATGATTCTCAATGAGATTGTTTATGTAGAGATTTACCACCATAAGAATTCAATATATTTCATCATAATTCATCAATATTTGTAGCTACATTATAAAATGATTCTGCTCTTAAAAAATAGTTATCACTTGGTTTTTTGAAACCTTTTGCTATTCGAATATACTCAGATAATTCAGAGTGAGTATTTGCAGTTGAAAAGTTGAAATTTTTAGATCATCATTCGGGATTAAATCAGTATTGAATTGCTAATGCTTCTAACAAAGTTGATTTACCAATCCCATTTTCACCTACAAAAAAAGTAACATTTTTATGAAGACTCAATTCATCTAAATGCTTAACTACTGGCAGGTTATATGGGTATTCTTCATTTGAATCTATATTGTCTTTCAATAGTTCAAATGATATTATAAATTGGTCTTTAAGCATTTGAGATGAAATTTATTTATATTTAACAAAAACTTAACTTAATTTTCTATGTTTTACTTCTTCTAGTAATAAATCAAAATCATTTTTATATAGTAAATCTTGTTTTGGTTTATATTTATCATATTCTTTTTCTGCTTTTTCTTTTGCTAATTTAGCTGTTATTTTTCATGCATCATTTAGTATATTTTTTCTAGCTCACTTTAAAAAATCATCAATTCTTTCTTTCCAATCTTGCATTGTTATAATTTGTTCATCCATTGCTTGCATTTCAGCAATATCAAGATATGCATTCACAAGTAAATTTAAGCTTTTTATCTCTTTTTCAACTAAATAATTTTTAGCAATACTTACATCACTTTTCATTATTTTTCATTTTGGAGAATCTTTCCAATTTGTTAATCACATATTTTCTTTCTCGCTATCTACTCTATCATAAATTATTTCAGCTGCTGTATTTCAAGATATTGCATAATGAAGTTTATTTTGAATAGTTGCAAAAAATTGTTTTGTAGTTTCACTTTCTTTATCATAATCAGCACTAAGAGAATATAAATCAGTAAGTTTTTGATAAAATATTCTTTCACTAGTTCTAATATCTCTTATTCTTTCAAGCAATTCCTCAAAATACTTTTTTCAAAATTTATCTCAATTTTTTAATCTATCATCATCCATTACAAAACCTTTTATAATAAATTCTTTTAATACATTTGTTGCCCAAATTCTAAATTGTGTTGCTTGTTTTGAATTTACTCTATATCAAACGGCAATTATAGTATCAAGATTATAAAAATCAATATTTCTTTTTACCTCTCTATTTCACTCTTTTTGAACTACTCAAATTTTTTGAGTAGTTGAATTATTGTCTAATTCACCAGAATTATAGATTTCTTTTATATGATATGTTATATTATTTTCTTGAACTCAAAAAAGTTCAGACATCATTTTTTGTGATAACCAAAGAGTTTCATCTTTTAAAAATACATTTATTTTTATATCTCAAGTTTGAGATTTATAGAAAATTATTTGTTTAGAGTCTTGCATATTATTTATATTGTAATCATTTATAAACTCATTTTTGAATTAGATTATATATCTAGTATAAAAAGCTCATCTTTATCAAATACAGCTTCATCCTCTATATCCAATTTACATATGCAGAAGTCAAAAAATACTCAATAAAATCTTGTATTTCTTTATCAGGGTATTTCTTTTTATAGTTGATTAAGTTCATAGGATTAATATTAGTTTTAATGTATGATTTAATTGTATTGATTTTTAGTAAAATGCAAAATAAAGGTAATTTGTATCAATTTTTTTATGATAAATTAGATATAAACCAATTGCTAAATTCTCTATGTAGATTTCCAATCCATTCTATAAATAATTTATCATTTATAATTCAAGTATTTTTTTCATTCCAATATTTTTTCTGATAGTGAAAAAATCAGTTTCTGAATAATTTTAGATTTTTTAGATTTTTTTCATTTTCTAGTAATAAATTTATATTATTATAATTTAGACTTAGTTCTTCCCATCATTCTACTACAATATACAAACTAGAATACCATATTCACATTTTTATTTGTGAAAGAATTGTGAAATATTTATCTTCTTTGTTATATTTTATATAGTTGTGAAACTCATCATAAAATATATTCGCAGTAATAAAATATTTATGTAGAGAAATTATTTCTTCATTATTCATCATAATTATTATTTAAATATGTAATTTTTTTTTATTTGTAAATAATTGATTTAAATATTAAATCTGCTTCTTTTTCTTTATTTAATTTATATAAAATTAATCATTTAATTCTTAGATTTTCTATGTTAATATTATATTTAAGTGATAATTCTATATAATATAAAGCATTTTCAAATTTATTTTCATTGTATAAATTTAGAGATTTGTTTTTATAGATTATTGAAGTAAAAGTCTTAATTTTATTTTTTATTACTTTTACAAGATAATTTAATATTAGAATAATAAAAATAGATAATATCATAATTTCTAATATATAATTTTGTTCTCATCAACATTCTATTGAAAGATTTGTTCAATCACAACATTTATTAAAACAAACTCATTTATGCCAAGAACAACATCATTGTTCTGCGTGAGTATATGGAAATATTTTCATAGTTTTAATTATTTATTATCAGTTCAATTTTTTATATATAAAAATATATTTCTAAAAATTTTAAATATACTTGTTATTCAATATTTTATGAATATTAGTATTAATATAGGAATAATAATATTCATAATTTCATGTCTATCAAATTCAATTATATTTACAAAAATTGTAAAAATTATAAATCAATAAAATAATAGCATATAGGTAAAAATGAAAATTCTTCAATATAAATTATTGTTAATATCATTATTTATAAATATTGGCCTAGAAAAATTATTAAAAAATAATTTCTCTATAAAATTATTTCATTTATTTTTAGAATAACTTTTTTCACTTTTTATATTATCATTATCATTATTTTTTAAATTTTCAGCACGATTTTGATTTTTGTATTCATTTTCTGTTATTTTTTCTTCTATTTTATCTTTATCATTATTTTTGATATTTTCAGTATGATTTTGATTTTTATATTTTATATTTATGCTTTTATTTATTGTATTAAGCATTTTATAATATCAATTTCATAGATTTTCAAAATATATTGATATTTTTCATTGACTAGTTCAATTTGTAAAACTTAAAAATGAGTTTATTGTTCATATTCTATTTGTAGCATCTTCTTTTTTTAGTTTTATGTAAAATTGATTTTCATTTAATCAATTAATAATTCTTTTTACTATTTCATCTAAATGCAAATTTTCTCAAATTTTCATTATTTCAAATACAGCTTTTGTTAAATCAACTTGTTTTAAATGTGTATTATTTTTTCATTTTTCTATAGCTTCATTTAACATTTCATTTAAATTTTTCTTTGTTTCTTTTTTATTATTGTCAAATTTTTTTATATTATCTTCAATATTTGATGATCAACAATTTTTACAAACATAATGCATTCATAATTTTTGAAATGGTCAGTTAAGTAATTTTCAAATTAGCATTATAAATAGTAACCATATTCATCACCATATTAATCATAAAGTATGTCATCAACTTTCTCAAATAAAAATTATTTTCATTGAAAATGCCATATATACAATTAGAAATCATAAACTGGTTAAAATATTTCATATAAAAAATATAACTTTTTGATATCTTATTTTTGAAATATCTCAATTAGATATATGATTACAATCATTACATTTTACTTTTATTCTGAAACTAGTAAATAAAAATTGGTTCAGTGTTACTAATTTTTCTTTTATTTTCATACTTATATATTATTTATTAAAATCATAACTATTTAATTGTAAAATAAATTATTTATTAACAAAAATTAATAAATAATTTCATTATTAAAATCAACTTGATTTTATTATATTTAAACATAAAATATACACAAGTAAATAAATTAAAAAATATAGTACATATAAATGAAAAAAATCTTAGTTTGATTATCTGGTTGAGTGGATAGTGCAGTAAGTGCATATTTATTAAAAAAGCAGTGATATGATGTCACGGCAGGTTTTATGATAAATTATTTAGCACCAGAATGAGAATATTGTCCTACGCGTGATGATATAGAGGTGGCTAAGGAGGTAGCTGCTTATTTGGATATACCTTTTTTTACTTTTGATTATAGGGAAGACTATGCTCTAAAAGTACTTGGTTATATGTATGAGTGATACAAAAAATGAATCACTCCAAACCCTGATATCATGTGTAATAGCGAAGTGAAATTCAAAGTATTTTTAGATGAAGCATTAGCACACTGATTTGATTGAATTGCTATGTGACATTATGCTAGGATTGTAAAATCATCTACTTGAAAAGATTTCTCCCTTTTTCAAAGGGAGTACCCGAAGGGGGAGGGATTAGAAGATACCTTTCATTTATTAAAATGAGTAGATGCAAATAAAGACCAATCATATTTTTTGGCAGGACTTAATCAATTCCAATTATCAAAAGCATTGTTTCCAATATGAGAATATGAAAAATCTAGAGTTAGAGAAATAGCTCGAGAAGCTGGATTACCTAATGCTGAGAGAAAAGATAGTCAATGAATATGTTTCGTTTGAAAAGTAGATTTAACTACATTTTTAGAGAAAAAGATAAATCCAAAACCAGGTAAAATACTTGATACTTCATGAAAAGTTTTGTGAGAACATAAATGAGTTTTTTATTATACTATTGGTCAGAGAAAATGACTGGATTTATGAGGACAAAAAGAACCAGTTTTTATAGTCAAAAAAGATATAGAAAAAAATGAAATAGTAGTTTGAACAACGGTTGATTTAGAATTGTACGATGATAAATTATTTGTAAAAGAATTCCATTTTTTAAGTTCTTCATCATTAAATAACAGTGATTTCTCCATTTTCCAAAGGGAGTACCCGAAGGGGGAGGGATTAGAAAAAGCTCTTGTTGCAAAATGTAAAATCAGATATAGACAAGCTGACCAAGACTGTACTATATTTAAAGAAAATGATAGATATAGAGTAGAATTTAAAGATAAACAAAGAGCTATAGCATCTGGTCAAATATGTGCAGTATATATTTGAGATGAATTAGTTATGAGTGGTGTTATAAATTAAAAGAAATCACTGAAAAAATCGAATTTCTTCGTCAAAATATATATTTTTCCTCGAACTTCTTGTTTTTGAGTGATTTCTAAATTTTATAATTTTTTCTTAAATATAATATTATGAAAAGAAGGTCATGATTTGAAAAACTGTCAAAGTTTTTCTCACTTATAAAATATCATAAGTGAGATTATTTATTTTCTTTTTTACAATCATTTGTTAGGTGAATTAATCCCTTGATTCATGTGATATTTATAGAACAAATAGTTTATGCATTATCTAAAAATGATATAGAATTGTTAAGTATTTTGATGATATATTATTGAATTGTAGTTGTTTTTTATGAATTATTGATGATTTTTACTCGTAATGTATGATGGGTAAAAACTATTCCAAATTGAGAAAAACAGATTTATGATATGTATCTAAAAAGATATATTCAAATGGATAATAATAGTGTGGAAAAAGTATGAGTATGAAAAATAATAGCTATTTTGGAAAATGGTAGACTTAGATGGGCAGATGGATTGGCAACTTCTATAGAAAGATGAATTGCTTTATTGATTTTATTGGTTTATGTTTTTTTTATTACATTTTCACATTGATTAATTTTTACTCTGTGATTTTTCTTGCTTTTGATATTTTCAATCATAGTTTTGGTTATGGTGAATAATCATCAGTTTAAGTATCGTAATAGGAGGTCTGAATATAGAAATGATAGACTACGTCTTATTACAAAAGTTTTGATGAGTAAAAATGAGATTTTACAAACTAATAGGATAGATAATGAAGTAGATAAAATAGCTAAATTATGTGATGAAACATCAAAAGTAAACATAGAAATGTCTATTTGAAGGATTTTTCAAAATAGGACTATTCCTTTTATAGTAGGTTTTTCGCTCTTTTTGTTTGTATTTTTTTATTGAAAATTAGTTATTTCTTGAGATATGGAAATAAGTAAATTTGTTGCTATAACTTCTATATTTTTGGTTGTTAATTCGTCTGTTTATAATTTCTTGATATTTTACATAGATATGTCTAAAGATTTTATAGATATAGAGAAGATGTGGGATTTTTTCGAAAATACTCCGTCGCTTGTTTGATATGAATTATGAAAAAATTTTACGTATAAAAAAGCTGAGATAAAACTAAAAAATGTTACTTATGCATATCATAAGTGAAAAAATGTATTCCAAGATTTCAATCTGGAGATAGAGTGATGAAAAATAACTGCGTTAGTATGAAATAGTGGATCTGGTAAAACTACACTTGTAAAACTTATTTCTGGTTATATAAAAGCAGATTTGTGAGATATAATAATAGACAAACAGAAATTGTCTGAAATATCGCTAAAAAGTTATTATAATTTTATAGGTTATTTATCTCAGGAACCTAGTGTATTTGACTGAACAGTTTTAGAAAATCTAACTTATGCTGTGAATAAAGATGTGAGTGAAGATGAATTGAATGATGTTATAGAACAGTCTGGTTGTGATTTTATATATGATTTACCGAAATGATTGGATACTGAAATATGAGAAAAATGAATTAGATTGTCTGGATGACAAAGACAGAGATTAGCTATAGCTAAAATCATGCTTAAAAATCCAAAAATCATAATTCTTGATGAACCTACAAGTGCACTTGATAGTTTTTCTGAAGAAAAAATAACAAAGGCATTACATAATTTGTTTATTTGAAGAACAGTAATAATTATAGCTCATAGACTTCAAACTGTTAAACATGCTGATAGAATTATAGTCATGGAAAATGGTAAAATAGTAGAAGAATGAAATCATAAAACTTTAATAGAATCAAAGTGAATTTATAAAAAAATGCTCGATTTGCAGAGTGGTTTCTAAAAAATATCTATTTTTACTAGATATTTTTTATTTTTATGTTATAATATTAAAAATTATTTTTATTTATATGTTATATGACTGAAAAAATAGAAAAACCTATAATTGAATCACCTGATAAAATAGAGAAATTGCCTGATAATGTAAATTTGTTGGTACAAGAATTGAAAATAGATGTAGATGATATATTGTCTAGAGATAATACTAATCAAGTTAGGTCTTTTTTCTATAATTTATGAATAAAATCTTATTATGATTTTTATTTTTATTGAAATCGAGAATTTAATATTTTATTGACAAGCAATAAAGAATTGAGAAAATTTTTTAATAAGATAGTTTGAATACAAAATATTAAAAATTCATATGCAAATACTGATAATATACTTTTTTTTGCAGATAAAATATGATTTGAAAAATTTAATGTAATTCAATTAAAAGAGCAGATATTATCAGATTTAAATAGTGAATGAATATATAATTTAAATGATTTAGAAGTTTATTGAATTACAAAATATAAAAATACTTTTAATAGTAATAGTTATATTAAGTATTATTTTTTTAAAAAAACGTCTAAATTTTTATCAAATATGGATTCTGTTGAAATAATAGATGCCCTTAAAATCTTATGATTGGATTATTTAGATAAAAATGAAATATTAAATGAAGTATTAACTATTTTTAATAATGATTGAATAAACTATTTAGAAGATTTAGATAAAGTAAAAGTAAGAGAATTTAGAGAAAAATATATAACACCGAATCCTAAATTTTTGAAATATATACAATGACTTTGAATAAAAATAAAAACAATTACAAAATCTGATTTGTTAACAATCTGAGAAAGTATTTGATTTAAGAATAAAAAAATAAATAGATTAGAAAAGGCAAAGATATTTTTAAAATCTAATTGAATATGAAATTATTTAGACTTGAGAGATTTTTGAATAAATTGAGCAAGAGATTTCTTGTGAAATGATGAATCTTGTAGAGATATTTTAAATTGATTTGGTTTAGAATATTTACAAGATTTTAGGGAAGACCATTTGAAAAGATTTGCTAGATATGTATGACTTGATTGAATATGTGGTGAAAAAGAATCAGATGAAAATTCGATAAAAGATAGAATGATTTTGAAGCTTTTAAATAATTGAGTAGATTGTGATTATTCTCTAAAATTGTTTTGAATAAAGGCATTTAAAAATCTGTTTAAAGAAAAAAATATATGAAAAATTCGGTACAATGAGGTTAATAATATAATAAAAAATAATTTATGAGTAATAATTCCTTTGCTCACTACTCAGGATTTGGAAAAAATATCAGATTATTTATGATTTAAAAAATTGAGTGATTTTGAACACAAAGAATTGTTAATTAATTTTTTTAATAAGGAGTGATTAGATTTAGAAAATTTGACTAGAAATCATGTAAAAGAGAAGTATTGGAGTAATATTCATATGAGATATTTTTTTGAAAAAATATGATTGACTACTGTTAAAGATTTGAGATTGGAACATATAAATGAACTTAAAAGAATTATTAAAAGAATATAAAAAGTATATGTTTTTTATAATCTTTTTTGTTTTATTATAATTTTTGGATAATATGTTTTTAGTTTATTATCTTTTAATATTAATATTTAATAATTCCAAAACTGTATAAATTTTTTAACATTACACTTCACAATAAAAATCTAAAAATTTACAAAAACTAAGCTTCGCTAGACCAATTTGTAAATTTTTGATTTTAAATTGCTTGTTTCATTAAAATTTATAATGTTTTTCCATTATTAAATATTAATATTAAAATCTTTTTTGATAAATAATTAAAAATAAACTACAAAAAAATAAACTATAAAAAGCTAACTATAAAAAATAATGAAAGAAAAATTACAAAAATTATTAAAAGAAAAATTTTGACTTGAATCTTTTAGAGATAGGCAAGAGGAGATAATTAATAGTGTAGTTGAATGAAATGATACTATTGTTTTTATGCCTACTTGAGGTTGAAAATCACTTACTTATCAGCTTCCAGGTGTGTATCTGGATTGAGTTGTACTTGTGATTTCTCCACTTATATCTCTTATGAAAGATCAAGTTGATAAGCTGAATGCTTTGTGAATAAAAACAGAAGTGATAAATAGTACTTTGGATAGTTATGATATAAGTATTATTTTGAATGAATTATCTAGACCAGATACACAAATAAAATTTTTGTACATAGCTCCTGAAAGGCTCAATAGTAATGAATTTTTGAGAGTTATTTCTAGAGTGAAAATAGCTTTAGTGGCTATAGATGAAGCTCATTGTATTAGTCAATGGTGACATGATTTCAGACCTAGTTATATGAAAATCAGAGGTTTTTTGGATAGACTTAGAGAAAGTCCCCCAATCTCTAACCCTTTAGCCCCAGGTGAGAAAGGGGATATTTCAAAGGTAGAAAAAATTTTTCCTATAATGGCTCTTACTGCTACTGCTACAAAAAAAGTTAGAAAAGATATAGTTGAGAGACTATGACTTGTGAATCATAATATTTTTACTAGTTGATTTGATAGAAAAAATATTACTTTGATAGTGAGAGAAATATCAAAAAAAGATGAAAAAATACAAAAAGTAGCTGAGATACTTGAAAAAACTCCAGGTATTTGAATCATATATTGTGCATCTAGAAAAGCAGTAAAAGAGGTATATGATGACTTGATAAATAATTGAATAAAAGCATGAATTTATACTTGAGCCATGAATAGTGATAATAGGGAAAAAGAACAAAATGACTTTATGAATGGTGATTATAAAGTAATTGTTGCGACAAATGCATTTGGTATGTGAATAGATAAAAAAGATATTAGATTTGTTATTCATTATAACTTGCCTGGTAGTATAGAAAATTATTATCAAGAAGTTTGAAGAGCTTGAAGAGATGGAAAAAATAGTTTTTGAGTAGTTATAGCTTCTTTTCAGGATACAAAAATACAAGAATTTTTTATAGACAATACATATCCAAGTAAACAAGAAATACTTACTTTGTATGATTATTTATATAAATGAGTGAAGGAGTGACAGTGAAAATGAACAGTAGTACTTAAAACTTATTTTACTATAGCATCAGAATCTGGTATATCAAATGATATGAAAGTATGAAGTGCTCTGAGAGTTCTTGAAAAGTATTGAATATTAAAGAGATGAGTAGAATCAGGTTTTCAAGATGAAGAATTTAGATGAAAATGAATGACTTTGGTACAAGAAAAAAGAGCTCATTCAAAAATACTTATAGATTGGGCTCATCAAGATTTGTTGAAGGATGAGGCGTATTATAAATTGGAACAAATAAAAAAATTGCTTTTTTATCCTAGTTGTAGAAAGAGATTTATACTTGAATATTTTGGTGATGAGGAGGATTTAGCTAGTTTGTGAGATAATTGTGGTACATGTGATTATTGTATAGAAAAGAAAAAAATTGCGAATAGTGAAGTAGAAAATTTTGTAAATATTTCTGTGTTTGCATTGGTTTTGGATGTGGTTAAAGACATGGATGCAAAAATCTGAGTAGTTATGATGACCAAATTTTTATGGTGAAGTAAGGATAAAAAATTGATTGAGTGGCATATGGATAAAAAAGAAAATTTTTGAGCTTTGGAGGATTTGTCTAGTGAATTGATTCAGGCAGTTATAGAAGCACTTATTTCTCAAGATTATTTGTATAAATCTGAGTGAAAATATCCTGTTTTATGAATAACAGATACATGAAAAGTAGCAATTGTAAGAAATCATTTTTTAAAGGATGACAACAAAGAATTGCAGCATTATATCAAGATGAGATTGTGACCAAATTATAAATCAAATAAAAAATCTAAATCTACTACAGATAATGAATCAAAAGAAAAGAAAGAAAAATGAGAAACTTATAATGAAACTATGAGATTGTTTCAAGAGTGAAAAACTACAAAAGAGATAGCTGAAATCAGATGACTTAAGTTACAAACTATAGAAAATCATCTGATAAGTATGTATTCATTATGAAAACTATGATTGAACCATATAATGAAATTGGTCGAATTTCAGAATGTAAAAATAGTAAAAAATATTTTGAAAGAGTATTTTTCTAATTGATATGAATTACTCAAAGATATTAAGGAAAAGTGTAAATCTGAATGAAATGATGTAGCACGGATAGATATAAATGTAGCAATTGCTATGATTAAAAAATGAGATTTGTAAGAAAATACTGAAAGCTTTTTTATTAAAAAAAATATACATTTTTTTCTTGAAGTGATTTTTTTAACATATATCATAAAAACTAGCTATGTCAAGCTAGTTTTTTTGTTTATTTATTCAATATATGTTAAAATAATATATATTTATGTATTTAACATAATAAACAAATGAGCATATCTGATTTTTTAAAAAAATGATGAACTATAAAAACCTCTACTAAAAATGTCAAAGTAGAGGATTTATTTGCTACTTCAAGCTCAAACTGAGTAAATAATAAGTCACATGTTGATTCTGATTTAAATATAGTTTCGTATGGTGATAAAAAGGAAGATAGTGAGGTAATTGCAGTTGTAAATGATATTTTTTTACATGCTATGAAGTCAAAAGCCTCAGATATACATATAGAACCTAGAGAAAAATCTGTAAATATAAGGTTTAGAGTAGATTGAAATTTTATAGAATACAAGGAAATAGCACTAATTTTTAGAGATTCAATTATTGCTAGAGTAAAAATAATGTCTTATTTGAGGATAGATGAACATAGACTTCCACAGGATGGTAAAATAGCATATAAACTTTTTGGTTGAAAATCTGTAGATATGAGAGTATCGATTATCCCAACTATTTATTGAGAAAAATGTGTAATTAGGTTACTCAAAAAAGACGATAAACCACCTGAGCTAAAAGATTTGTGAATCATGCCTTACAATTTGGTAAAGATAAAAAAACATCTAAAGGACAATTATGGTATGATATTGGCTGTATGACCTACAGGTTCATGAAAATCTACTACACTTTTTTCACTTTTGAGTCAATTTAATCCAAAAGATCAAAATATTTCTACTTTAGAGGACCCAGTAGAATATAGAATAAACTGAGTAAATCATACACAGATAAATCCAGCTATTAATTTCACATTTGCAAAATGACTTAGAAGTCTACTTAGGCAAGATCCAGATATAATAATGGTATGAGAAATCAGAGATGAAGAAACAGCAAAATTGGCAGTAGAGGCTTCTATTACATGACATATAGTATTTTCTACTATACATACTAATAGTGCTACTCATACTATTCAGAGGCTTGTAAATCTATGAGTGGACCCTTTGCTTATAAGCTCTAGTTTGAGGATGATTATTTCTCAGAGACTTGCTAGAAAATTGTGTACTCATTGTAAAATAGTATATAAACCAAACGATAAAATAAAAGAATATATAGTTTGAAAAGTATGAAAATATATAAAAGAAAAAGATGATATAAACCTATATAAAGCAAATGATAGTTGATGCGAGCATTGTAATCATACATGATATAGTTGAAGAGTTTGATTTTATGAAGTACTTGAAATGACTGATAAATTGGAAACACTTATGCTTAAAAATGCATCTAGATTGCAGTTGGAAATACAAGCAATTTGAGATGGTATGATTCCTATAAAAGAGGACTGATTATTGAAAGTTATATTGTGAGAAACTTCGCTTGAGGAATTGCTTGCCGTCCTGGGGACATAAAAAAGCAATTTGTCTAGTTAAAATATAAAAAAAGTTGCTTATATTTTTTGCTAAGTATAATAAATTATGATAATATTTAATTATACTTATAAAAATGAATACACGTTTAGAAAGACTTTTTGATAAATATGGTATATCAGAAAAGGATAGGTATGAGATTAGTCAATTTTATTGATTATTACCTGATATAAAAAAGCAAAATCTTATAAACAATTTTGAGTATCTTGCATCTAAAATAAAAGTCATAGAAAATGATATAAGTATTGAAAGAGATATACTTATGACTAATAGTTTAGATAAAATTAGACAAACTATAGAATTTGTAAAAAAAGAAAAGCTTTGAGACAAAGTAAAAGAGGAAATAGATTATTTAAAAAATATAATCTAAATTAACTTAAAATTAAAATAAAAATAAAATGAACGTAAGTCCAAAATTACAAGAATTTTTCGATAAAAAACCTAGATCAGATATAGAAATATATCTAGATGATTTGAATACTAAATTTTGATTGGATGGTGATTATAGATCAAAAATAGCTAAAATTCTTGAATGAGAAAATATTGATGTAGTAACTGATCCAAGAGTGGAAAAAGTTATATTATCTTGAAATATCTGACTTAAAAATCTGGAATCAAAAAGAAAATTAAAAGTGGATTATGCTTTAAATTATTCTTCTAATCCATATTTTCCTGATAATGCTTCAAATGATGAAAACTATTCTGATAAAATGGCAGCATAATAATAAAAAATAAGCATATCTTTATGATATGCTTATTTTGTGTCTATTAATCAATTTAAAGTATTTATTATAATTGTTTTTTTGTCTATATTATCATTTATTGTAAATTCTAATATTTTGTCAGCATTTAGTTCACAGTTTGAATCTCATGATTTATCAAAGCTTAATTTTACTCACTCGAAAATAATAGTTCCAGTTCATCATACAGTTAAATCATCATAAAATGATTCAGCTTCATTTAATTTTCAACATTTTATACTTGAAATAGTATAATTAGTAGGGAAGTCTAGATTTTTTTCTATCAACCAATTTGTTCAATCAAATTTACTAGAAATTATTGTTCAACTATTGTTCATAGAATAATCAATTTTCCATTTTTGAGGTACATCCAAATTTGCTCAAATTCATTTTCATGATAGAGCATTATTTCTAATAGTTTCAAAATCTGTTTTGATATTATTTGTAAATATTTCCAATTTTTGCTTAGTATTCAGTCTATTGAAATTTATATTTGAAACTCATATTGCTAGGATGGAAATTATAGTTATTCATACCATTAATTCTGCCAATGTAAAGGCATTTCTTGCTTTTATAAAATTCATAAAAAGATTTGTAAAATTTTAAAAAATATTTAAAGTATTGCTATTAGTTTATTCATAAAAAAATAACTAACAAATTTATTTTGTAAATTCTTAACTATGAAGAAAATACTTGCCTTTATAACTACTATATTTTTGTTTTTTGGATTTGTTTTAGAATCTTTTGCTATAGATGCACCTTCAAATTTGAAAGTGGATTCATCTACAAATAGTTCTGTTGTTTTATCTTGGGATGTTTTGGCTGATGCTTATATGTATAGTGTTTATTATTGAAAAAAATCTTTAGTTTGAACTTCATCAGGTACATATGATAATCAAACTGAATATGTAGAATGAAATACAGTTGAAATAAAAGATTTAGATTCTTGAGTTTATTATTTTTCTGTTGTTGCATTGAATGATTTATGAGATGAAAGTACATTTTGAAAAGAATTAATGTTTGATACTAGTTCTGATCCAATAACTGGTGCTGCAAGTTCTTCATTTGTTTTGAAATCTATAAATGTTGTTTCTCTTAATTGAGTTGAACTTACGTTTTCTGCACCAATTGAAGATGTAGAGAATGCAGTTAGAGAATTTAAAATAGTAAATAAAGCAGATTCACTTGATGCTTTCAATGTAGTAAAAACTGAAGTAAATCCAGAAGATGCTACTAAATTGTTACTTACTTTGGATAAAGATACTAATATTTGAAGTGAATATGAAGTAACTGTTACAGCTATTAAAAGTGCTGATGCTAAAAATATAGAAGCTTGAATAGATAGTACAGAAGTATTTATGGTAAATGCTGCAGATTATCCTACTGAGGATGTTACTTATGCAAATTTCCCAGTACAATTAAATGCTGCTGGTGAATCACTAAATGTGGTTACTTGAAGTGGTGAAACAGGATCTGGAGTTGCTTTATTGGCTGCTGCTGAAACTGCTGAAGCATTACCTAGTACTGGACCTGAACAAGTAATATTATTATTGTTATCATTGATTATTTGATTTGGATTCTTTATATTTAAATTAAAAAGATCATAGTAAAAGCCTCCACAGGAGGCTTTTTATATTGTTTCTATTTTACGAATAGGGATAAATATTCATATAATTGTTAGTTTTTTTATTTTGATTAAATTATTAAATATTTTTACTATTTTTTTGTATATTACTAGGTTTTCTCATAATTCGTAACTGATGTCTACTATTAATTCTCTCATATATAAAAATTTGTAATCTTTGTTTATTTTTGGATTTTTGTTACATACTCTGAATATAAAATTTAGTTCATTGTGTATTTTTTTATAAGTGTTTGCTTTTTCAATTATTTTTGTATAAAAATTGTTTTCATTAAAATCTATTTTTTTTAAGTTAAGTATTTCATTAAATATATCATCATGTTTGATTAAATAATTTTTTGTCACCTCAAAAATACTAGCTACTTGATTGTTTTTTTCTTTGAATTTATTTATTATCTTTTTTTCAAATTTTTCTATTTTTATTTTTAATAGGTATAAAAATAATATGTAAAGTGTGAAAATAAATAATGCAATTGCTATGTAATAGTAAATCATAACTTATATTTATATAATATTGCTTATATATTATCATATTATTTTGTATATAACAAAAATTTAATAATTTTTTTTGTTTTAATGTTTGACTATTGATATTATTTTAATATAATGTCTATTGACAGATGTTACAAGAATATTATTGTAGCATCTTTTTATTAACTATTTTTTAAATATGATAAAATTTTTTAAAGATTCTTTTAGAGAATTAAAACATGTGGTATGGCCTACAAAAGAAGAAACTAGAAATTTTTTTACTATTGTTTTGATTATTTTAGTTTTATTTTGAGTATATTTATTTATTGCAAATACTATTTTTTCTGAATCTATGATTAATTTCAGACAATTTGTACAATCTTTGTAATTATTATTAATAAAATATCTATGTTAAATAAACCAGAATGGTATGTGATACAAGTAGTATCATGAACTGAAGAAAATGTTAAATCGTCTCTTTTTCAAAGAAGAGAAAGTTTTTGATTGGAAGATTATATTTTGGATGTATTTGTACCTACACATGATGTGGTATCAGTTAGAGCTTGATGAACAAAAGTGACTAAAAAGAAAAATATCTTGCCATGATATATATTAGTGCAAATGAATGTTACAAATGAAAGCTGGTATATAGTTAGAAATACGCCAAATGTAACTTGATTTTTGTGAGCATGAAATATACCTGTACCTGTTTCTGGACAAGAATTAGAAAAATTGAAATGAAAAATACAAGAATATTCAGAGACTTTTGAAACGAAATACAAAGTGTGAGATATCGCACTTATAATAAAAGGTCCTTTTGAATGAAATGAGGGGATAATATCTGAAGTAAATGATAAAAAGTGAGTAATTAAAATGAATGTAAATTTGATGTGAAGAGATACTCCTATTGAATTAGAATTTTCAGATATAAAGGTTTAGTTTTCTTACAAATTTTATTATGAGAAAAGTAATAGTATTTTTAATATTTTTGATTATTATTTTTATAGTAAATATATTGTTTTATTTTGTATCTGATGATTATAGAGAATTTTTAAAAAATTTAAAAAATAAAGAAAATACGACTGTTAGTTTAGATGAAAAAGCTTTTAATGATATACCTCAATTGGAAGTAAGTGATTCTGAAAAAATTGTACCAAGTACAAAAAATGAGGAAATATTTACATTGGAAGATAGTAAATGAAAAGTAGAGTTGAAAAATGAGGTAGTTTTATGAAAAAATTATCAAGATATAATTGATATATTTTCAGTTTACAATTTAAATAAATTGGAAATAAATTCTAGTTTGTTTGATATAACCAATGAATATCCAGATAATTATTTTGAATATTATTCAGCTGATTTAACATTGTATTTATTTCCTACGAAGACTTATCGTGATTTAGCTGATATTTTTACTGTTTTAAGTGATGAATTACCTTTTACTATAAATGAAGTAAACAATTTTTGAGATAATTCATTTTTTATAAATCTAAATAATGATATAGCTGATAGATTTATCAGAATCGTAGTATCAAATAAATGAGTTGTTTTTTGATTGAAAATCAAAATAACTGAATATGATTTAGTAAAGAGTAAATTAAATGAATGATTGAAAAAATAATATCCATATTTAAATTATATATTGATATAAATATCTTGCTAAACCATAATTACATAATAACCATATAAATATGTCAAATAAAATATTTTTAACACAAGAGTGACTTGTAAAATTACAAGAAGAATTAGAGAATTTAAAAAATGTAAAGAGAGTGGAAATTGCTGCTAAATTGAAAGAAGCTATTTCTTTTTGAGATTTATCTGAAAACTCTGAATATGAAGATGCTAGAAATGAACAAGCTCAAGTAGAATTGAGAATTTCTGATTTGGAAGATCAATTAAAAAGAGTAGAAATAATAAAAGAAGCTCATGATAAATGAGAAAAAATCAATATGTGATCTATAGTAGAAATACAAAATATAGATACAAAGGAAATAGAGATTTTGAAAATAGTTGGTTCTACTGAGTCAGATATTTTGGCAGAAACTCCTATGATATCTAATGAATGTCCAGTTTGAAGTGCATTACTTTGAAAGAAAAAATGAGATAAAGTAAAAGTAAAAGCGAAATCTGAATCATTTGAATATAAAATTTTGAGTATAAAATAATATCTATTTCTTTATTAACATACAATATGGAGTTCAATACTTATTATCAACATCTAATTTTGGTACCTGCTGTAGCATTTGTGGTTACAGTTTTTCTAAAATGAGTTTCTATCAAGATCAAAACTTGAAAATTGGATATAGCTGGTGCTTTATGAAGTGGTGGAATGCCAAGTGTGCATTCTAGTGTAGTTGTAGCTTTAGCTACTGCTGTAGCTATTAAATACTGACCATCTTCTGATTTGTTTGCTATATCTATGGCATTTACAGTTATTATTATTTATGATGCAATAAATGTCAGATTTGAAGCATGACAACATGCAATAGCAATAAATGAATTTATAGGTCAAAAAAAATTCAAAGAATCACTTTGACATTTACCTAGTGAAGCATTTGCGGGGAGTATACTATGAATTATTGTAGCTGTTGTAATGTATTACATATAAAAACTCGAATAGAACTCCTGAAAAACTTCGAATTTCTTCGTCAGAAAAATTTATTGTTCATTCACTTACTTTTGTAAGCTCATTTCACAAAAATTTTTCTTTCTCGAACTTCTCGTTTTTGAGAGTTTTTTTAGTTTTAGTGTAAAACTTCGAATTTCTTCGTCAGAAAGATTATTTGTAAGCTCATTTCACAAAAAAATAATCCAATTAATTGGATTATTTTTTTTGTTACTCAACAGTAACGCTTTTTGCTAGATTTTGAGGTTTGTCTATATCTCTTCATAGATTTTTAGCTACTTCTACTGCAAATATCCATAGTGGGATTAGTGGTAAAAATGGAGTTAAAATTGGGTGAGATTTTGGCATTTCTATTATATCGTCATATATATCTTTTACAGAATCTCAGGCAGTAATTACTCATAATATTACTCAATTTCTAGATTTAATTTCTACTATATTTGAAATAGTTTTTTCTCTGAGTATTCATTTAGGATTTATTACTACACAAGGAATATTTGGTCAAATCAATGCAAGTGGTCAATGTTTTAACTCTCATGTAGAATATGCTTCTGCATGTATATAACTTAATTCTTTTATCTTTAAGCTACATTCACAAGCTGCTCAGTATACCAAGTTTCTTCATAGATAGAAAAAATTTGAGTATTTTGAGTATTTTTTTGCTAATGTTTTTATGTAATTATGTTGTTCCAGCATTCATTCTAGTTTTTTGTCTAGAGTTCATAATTTTTCTATTATATCTTTTGCTTCTTGTACTTGTAAATCTCTACTTAATCACATACTTAGTGACATCAGAAGGAGTGTAGCTAATTGTCATATGATATTTTTTGTTGATGCTACTCAAATTTCTACTCATGAATGAGTATATAGTCACATATCACACATTCTAGCAATTGTGCTTCATACTACGTTTACTATTCAGAATGTTAGACATCATTTTTGTTTTACCATTTTTACTCACTCTCTCACATCTGCTGTTTCACCAGATTGAGATATAAATATATAGAGTGTTTTTTTGTTTGGTATAAAAGTTTCATATAAAAATTCACTAGAAATTCTGACTTCTGTACGTATTCATGCTAATTGTTCAAACCAACTTTTTCATACTACTCATGCAAAATAACTAGAACCACTAGCTATTATTTCTATATTTTCTATATCCAATTTATTTAGTTCGTCTAGTGTATTGTTTGTAATAGTTTTTGTTTCAAAATCTATTCTTCATTTCAATGCATTTCTCAGAACAGTAGGTATTTCAAATATTTCTTTTTCAGTAAATGTTTCAAATTTTCATTTATCAGCTATTTCTACATTTTCATCGATTTTTTCGTGTGTTTTATTTACTTCTTCTCATCTAGAATATACGCAGTATTCTCAATCTTTTATAACTATTGTTTCATAATCTTCTAGATATGTGAATTCTTTTGCTACTCTACTAAGTGCGTTTAAATCACTTGATAAAAATACTCATTCTTCTCATATACCTACAATCATTGGACTTCATAGTTTAGCTCAAACTATTACTCCTGGATTTTCTTTATCTATAATTGCTAATGCATATGCTCAAACCAATTTTTTAGTTACTTTTTCTAGAGTAGTTACTATATTTCAATCAAACATTGATTCAAATAATTTAGCTACTACTTCAGTATCTGTTTCACTGTAAAATTCATATTTTTTTTGTAGTTCTTCTTTTAATTGCATATAGTTTTCTATAATACCGTTGTGGACTACAAAAAATCTCTCATTTTGTGAATAATGAGGGTGAGTATTTAATTCTGTTACTTTACCATGTGTTGCCCATCTAGTGTGAGCAATTCAACTAGTATAATTATCTCATTTTGTATTATTTTTTTCTATTTTTGTAGCCAAGTTTGATACTTTTCATATAGATTTTTCCAAATATATATTTCAATCTTTACTTACTCACATTATTCAAGCACTATCATATCCTCTGTATTCTAGATTTCTAAGTCATTCTACCAAGTATGGAATAGAATTATTTTTTCAGTTGTACGCAAATATTCAACACATAATTTTTTTGTTAGTAATTATATTATTGTATTATAGTAATATTTTTCTTTGATTATGCAATAAAAAAGATAGATTTTTCATCTATCTAATTTTTAAACTCTAATCTTTGTAATTGTTTCTTTGTATTTCAAACAGTTACTTGTTATACATTTACCTGTAATTCATGCAAAAAGAGGGAATATTCACATAAATGCTACTAGTGTATCTACATCCATATCTGGTCATTCTACTATTTTTCCTGATATGTAAAATAAAAGTATTCAGAATATACTTTGTAGTATTCTCATATGTTTCTTTTTAAGTAAACATATATTAGTTGCTCACATGTATATAGGTACTATTCATAGAGCTACAATAGCATATTTTATATACAATTGAGTTGATTCTGATATATCTACCCAGAAAAAGTTTGAATCAATTGCTCAGTTTTGTATAATCAAGTTGTAATATAGTGCAAATACTAAAATTAATCAAAATACTACTCTACTTATTCTAATAGTAGTATCACTAGGTCTTTTTTGCATAAATTTTATAAATCACATCATAATTTAGTTTGTTAGAATATAATATTATTGACATAGATATTATCTAAACTTTAAAAAAATACAAAATTAATTTTGACTTTTTATAATTTTTTATATAATACACAAGCTTTATAGCAAATATTTATTTTGGGATGTCGCCAAGCGGTAAGGCTACGGACTTTGACTCCGTCATGCGTAGGTTCGAATCCTACCATCCCAACCATATAAATAAACTGAAATAATGGCTTGTGATATACTTTTTTGAAACCACTTAAACATCGTGGATTCGAATGGAGGTTCCAGCTTTAGCTGGATTTAATTGCGACGAATAGGAGCAATTAAAACGGATGGCCGACCCGTAGGGCGCCGAATCCTACCATCCCAACCATATAAATAAAGTGAAATAATGGATAATGAATAGTGAACAATGAATAGTGAATAATGAATAATTTTAGGATTATTAATTATTTAATGTTTGTTATTTATTGAAATGTTATTAAAATATAGAAACTGTTAAAAATTAAGGAATGAGAACTGTTAGGGTTTTGATTTTTTAAGTTTTAACTTAAAAAGAGTTAGTTTGATTTGCAGATTAAATTGACTTGTATTATTAATTATTAATTATTATTAGTATGTTAGCTGTAATAGAATTAGGATGAAATCA
>JAQTXG010000003.1 GCA_028688895.1 Candidatus Altimarinota bacterium
TGACAAAGCTGTTGATTTTGTAAGAAATATACTGCATAATCATGAACCTTTTCAATATGATTGAGTATATTTAAAAACTGATATAGAGAGAGAATTATCAAAGGCTATGTCATCATTGTATGTCAGATGAAGGGAAGAGTGAACTAATACTACTATTGTACTTGATTGAGTAAATTCATTTAAAATAGCAGATGTCTTATTGGGGCAGATATGATATAATAAATTAAATATTGCAAAAATAATAATAGAACCCAAGCTTTGATTATCATTTCAGAGAATTATAAAGAGAGATTGAATTTGAAATGGTAAGAAAAAAACTAAATCATTTGATCAAATCACTATGTTTAGACTAGAAGAATCTTATCATCTTTTTGAAAACTTTACTATACCAGCATTGTATGATGATAAAGCGTATATGATAGATTTTACTGATAAAACTGATCATGAATTGACGCTTCAGCAAAAAAAAGATGTCATAACAAGTTTGATAAAATCTAGTTCTAAATTATTGGAACAAAATAGATGAGAACATTTCGATGATTATCTGATTTCTTATGTATGATTATTGATCGATTTTTTAAATCATTATTAGGATATGGAACTCTGTAAAATATCTATTCATTTATTTGAATAGATATTTTTTAACATAAAAATAAAAAAAATGTTGAGCTTTTTTGTATAAAAAATAAACTAAGAAATGATTTTTAAATTAATTTATTTTTTAATAAAAAATTATGGTTTCTTATTTATTGAAAACTTTGGTTTTTGTAGTTTTTAGTTTGATTATAGCATATTTTTATTATTTTTGAAATAGCGCTCATATAGAAAATTTTGACTGATATTTGCCATATGTAATAATTATTTGAATTATTTACTCAGTATATAAATATATTCAATTAGAATTTTCTGACAATAAAGCAAGTTTTTCTTTGTTTAAAATACTATGATTTTTTTTATTACACCTTTTGGTTTTGTGTATA
The DNA here is from genome assembly GCA_028688895.1 of Candidatus Altimarinota bacterium. Lineage (GTDB taxonomy): Bacteria > Patescibacteriota > Gracilibacteria > BD1-5 > UBA6164 > UBA6164. The sequence goes on from JAQTXG010000003.1 coordinate 981, forward strand.
TTGTTTTTTTCATATAATAAACTTTGATTAATAAATTGAATAAAATTGTTTTTTAGTATTATTTTTTATTCTATTTTACCTTTACTGATTGTACTTTCATCTGTTTCATTTTGACAAAAAGTGATTTCATATTTCAAATATGTAGAAAAGGAGAATAATATTTACAAATTTATCCTTTCTTTTTGAATATGATTTTTTTCTTTTGTTTATGTATTAGATATTTTAGGTATTATTTGATTTTATAATGCATATGTATTTTTTATAATTTTATTTTGATTTATTGCTTTTTCTTATAAGCAATTTTTGAATATATTTACTTCTATTTATGAGTATAAATTTGAGTTTGATATAGATGAATGAAGTTATTTAAAACTTATTACTACTGAGTTTTTGTTTCTGATTTCTACCTTGTTGTTAAGTATAAATTTGATATCTATTGTAAGACCTTTTCCTATTTGATGGGATGATTTGTGAGTGTATATGAATTTTCCTCATTTGATGGCTGAAGCTTGAAAGATTATAGCTCTTTGATGAATGTATTCTTGGCAAACTTTGACAGGTATTGGTTATATGTTTTGATCTCCTACTCAAGCTTTTTTTCTAAATAATATAGGTGGTTTTATGAGTTTTATCTTGATTGTATTAATTACTAGTGATTTATTAAATATTACTGAACACAAACATAAAAAGTCTTTTATAAATATACCTTTGCTAGTTTGAACATTATTTATTGCTATGCCTATGATAGTTTTTCAACAGGCAAAAGATATGAAACTAGATCCTGGATTATTTTTTGTAAGTATTACTGCAGTTTATTTGTTGTATAAATATTATATTAAATTGGATAATGAAAAATATTTAGACAAAGTGAAAGAATTTATAGATAATAAAATACTACATAGATGATTTCATATAGATAATTTAGTTATTATTTTAGTAGTTTGAATATTAGTTTGATTCGCTTTTACTATTAAATTTACAACTTTATTATTGATTTCTGCTATTATAGGAGTGATGCTTTTTGTTAGATTGGGTATTTTTTGATTTTTGTGATATTTGGCTTTGTATTTTGCTATATTTACAAAATGAAATTTGTGGTGAATGATGAATGTAGTAGTAAATCCTGATAAAATAATATGATTTGAAAATAAATTTTTTATTATATCTGGATTAATTTGATTAGTATTATTGATTTATTCAGTATGAAAAAATAAATGAGTTATCAAGAAATTTTTTATGGAATTTTTTGTATTTATTTTGTGAATTATATTGGCATTATTACCTTGGATTTGAAAAAATATTTATGAAGTCTATCCAAATGTTACGTTTGCAGGTATATTGTGATGAACATGAGAATCATTTGATATAGATTATACAAAGATATACACTCAACAAGAATTAGATAAAATCAACTCATTATTGAATCAACAAAGTATGTCTAATGAGTGAACAACTACAAATGAAGATTTATGAAGGTATTTTGGTTATGAAAAATGAGCAAATAATTACATAAAATTGCCTTGGAATTTGACTATGCAGCTTAATCAGTGAGGTGAATTTACAGATATTTGATTTTTGTTTTTGGCTTTGTTACCTGTTGTATTGTTGTTTTTGCCTTACAAGAAAAAATATTATCCTGTTTTTATAGTATTGTTTTTGATTTTAGAACTGTTTGTATTTCTTAGAACTGATAATAAATTAATAGAAAATACTCAGCTAGCATCTTTTTCTCAGATGAGTGAAGAAGCAAAAAGTGCAGTATTTCAAAGAAATGAAGAAGTTTTTAGGAAATGATTTTTTAATGATGATATATATGATATAAAAGTATGAAATTATGTAAGTAGAACTGATATACAAAGTCTGGTAAGTGCTGAAAATAGTTATGAATCTATCGAACAAAGAGCTATTGATGCTTTTTACTCTGAATTGAAAACAAAAGTAATAAATCCTGATTTGTGAAAAGTTTTGGATTTGACTAAAAAAGAATTATCTGACAAGGATTATGCATTGATACAAGAATTGAGAATATTGAATGTAAATTTTACTACTTTTAATCAGAGTATTACTTCTATAAATGATTTAAAAGATTTAATAAAAAAATATTCATTAAATGAATATAATGACTCATTATTGGATTTATGGAAAAATAATAGAACTATTTATCAGTCTATTACAGATTTTTTGTCTACATATAATTTACCATCTGGTTATTTGATTGTATTTTTAGTGTTTTTCTTACCGATGATATGATTGTTGTATCTTATAGATACTAAATCATCAGAAACTCATAAGTTGTATTTGTTCAATTTGAATTTGGTATTTGCTACCTTTTATACTTTTCTTTGGAATATTTCTGCTTTTTGAATAGTTTGGTATTGAATAGTAATGTATTTTTCATTTTTACTAGCTATTGCTATTTGATTATATTATATGAGTTCATATAAAGATGAATCAAATGAAAAAGAATTTTTTGTTAAGTTATTTTGAAGTTCAGTATTTATAATAGTTGTACTTATTTATATAGTAAATTCTATTTTACCTCATAGTTTTACAAATTTAAAATGAGCTTGATATGAATGATTTAAAACATGAGAAATTACAACAATATCAGCACCTTATTTATATCATCAAGAGTATTTAAAAATATTGTTTTATCTAAATGTTGATCAAAATAAAAAACAAGAATTTTTAACTGAATACATAAAACCAGAAATAAGACAAGCTATCAATTGAATAGAAAATATGGACATATATACTGTTAAAAGTATTTTAACTGAATTAATACAAAAACAACCTGTTTTAGCTAAATCTGCTCAATTTTCATTGAATAACATCTATAAAAATACATCTAATCCAGTTGAAAAATATAAAAATAAGTCATGAATATATAGAATTGGTACATTTTTAAAATATCATATATCAGAAAATAATACTAGATTATTTGAAGATTCATTAATTTTTAGTTTCAATGATTACATATATAATCCTGATATAAATAAAACAATAGAAAATTTCAAAAAAATGTGAGTTGAGTATATATTAGCTGATTTGAATGCTGCCACTATAGATAAAGATGCAAGACATAATTTGACTACTAGATATGAAAAATTGTTAGATACTTTTAAAAGTGATAAATTGGAATTTATTGAATCTGATAGTACTTGTTTGAGACTAGCTATTTATGACTATAATAGATCACAAAAAACTGAACAAGATAGATTAAACTATATGACTATTGCGTGAGTAAATTATGAAAGTTATACATCTGATTGAAAACAAATAAATAGAAATACAAAACTGCTTGAATGTTATAAAAGAGTTCAGTATTTGATAGATAATTGAAAAATAGATTCTGAAAATTATTGATTTTTATTAAATCTGGCTAATTATATGATAGAAAATAAAGCATCTTTTCAAACTGAAAAACAATATTTTGGTTTTTTACAACAACAATTACCAAGTTGATACAAAGTATTATTTAGAATAAAATAATTTTCATTTATTATACTATTTTAGAAAACATATTATTTTTAATATGTTTTTTATTTATATATTTCCAATTTTTTAAAAAAATATAGGCAATTATTAACTTTTTTAATTGACTTATTTAAATTAATAATATATAATTTATTAGTATATTAATATAATATCAGGATGCACAATAATAATATTAATTTTCAAAACAACATAGATATCAATGCCGATAATGGTAATGGTATTTTTCTTGATGTGAAAAATAATATAATTAATTCAGTTGATAATATTTTTGAAAACAATTATTATAATATATCAAAATTTCAATGATATTCATATTTAGAATTTGATAATTTATTTTTTGAAAATGTATTAGTAGAAGATTATAAAAACACAATTTTTAAAATTTTGTTATCATACCAAAAAAAGTGATATGTGATTGATTATATTAAGTTACCAGATAGTTTATTAAAAGAAAATAAAAGATGAATATTTAATATTATTTATCAAAATTTTCCTATTTTATGAATAAGTAGATTGGAAAAATGAAATGAATTGTTAAATGTAAATTTCTTTTGAATTAAAGAATTGAATGAAATTGTTTGAAAAGATACGGTTGATATTTTTGTTAATTGATTAAAGGATTATTTAATTACTAATTTTGATAATTATTATCCAAATGGCAGATTGATTATGAATTCATATAAAAATCTTACATTTTCTTATGATTGAAATGATGAGATATTAAATGAAATATTTTGAAATATAGATAGTAATGAAAAATTAGTTGATCATATATTTGATAATTATTTAAATTGATTAAATCTTACTGAAGTACAATTTGATAATAATAAAAAAATATTTCAAGATAAATTTAGTTTATGATTTTGAAATGCTATAATAAAAAAAGATACAAAATTTTATAAACTATATTCTTATTTTAAATCATATATATGAAGTAAAAAGAAATTAGATAAAGATAAATTTGTTTTAAATAATATTGATTTATCAGAATTAACCGAAGTATCGCATAGAATTTTACATATTGAAAATATTTTAGTAAGAGATTATAGTAATAAGTATATTAAAGTTAATTGAAATAATGTTGCTGTTATTGAATATAATTTGTGAAAAAATAAAATTAATAATAAGTTAATTTGATTTATAAGAAAATGATGAAAAATAGATGATGATAAATTACAAGAATTATTGAATTTATATCTTAAATTAATTAATGAAAATTTTGATTTCATATCGCCATTAAATTATTTTGAAGATACTTATTCTAGATTTGATGAAAAATTATTAAACAAATGAATAATTAATACTGTTTTTTTCACTAAAAATAATAAATGATTTTATAATAAAGATTATTTTGAGTTAATAGTAAATTGAACTCAGTGATTTAACTGTTTTATAGATATAGTAGATATGTGAGTATCAAATATAAATGATTGATTAAAAGTGGCTTATCAAATAATAAATAATTATTCTCAAAAAGATGTAATATTGTCAAATATATTACAATGATGAAAAACTTGAAATGCTAAAATATCAAATTTAATAACTAGTATCAATAATGAGTTTAAATGAGCAAAAATATGTATTTGATGAGATGAGATTTTTTTACATTTTGATAGTTCTATTGCATTAAAAGATGTGTTAATTAAATTGGGATTAATGTTTGATAAACAGTGACTTGAAACAAGATTATCTTATTGAATAAATAATGAGGTTTGATATAATATCTTGGATGAGTATACAAAAATAAATAAATTTGTAAAAACTATGATTGAAAAAAATCATATGAATTTAAATGTAAAAAATTTGGAAATATATATAGATCCAAAGCTAAATGAATTAATAATGAGTGATATGGATACTTTTTTACTTAATCTAGAAAATGATTTAATATTAAATAATTTTAAAGATGTATTAAAATGAAATAATTCAAAAATGGTAATATCAAATTTTGAATTATTACAACACAAGGCTGATGATAAAGATATTTTTGATAAGAATCAATATATGAATTGTGTTGTTTCTTTATCTAAAACTAATATTTGATTTAAGATAATTATTTGATCTTACAAAAAAGAACTTACAAAATAAGTTCTTTTTTTATAATAGATGATTTATATTTTTTTTCTTTATATGGATTAATTCTGATTATTTTTGTATCTAGATTTTTATATTTTATATATTTTTTTAAATTATCTGAAAATCAAATCTGATCATATCATAAGCATATAATTTTTGGATTATATATATCTATCCATATTAAAGGATTAGTTTCATTTCATCATATTACTTCATCTGATATATTCAATTCTTTTATATGTTTAATTCTTTCTATTAGTTTAAAATGTGGTTTTTTTCATTTAAATTTTTCTATATTTTTATCAGTAGCTATTATTGTAATTAGTTTGTCGCTGTATTTTTTAGCTTTATTTAAAAAATATTTGTGTCATTCATGTACGTAATCAAATGATCAGAATGTAAGAACATTGTATTTAATTTTTTTTATTTTTTTTATATCATTTTCAATCAATAATTTTAACTCTTCTAGTGAGTCGATTTTTTTATTTTCTCTTATTTTTTCTAGTAGTATTATTTCTATTTTTTTACCGTATATATCATTATTAAAATTAAAAATATGAGATTCAAATAAATTTAGATTTTTTCTAAAACTTCAAGCTCAATGATATATTTTTTTTTCAATAATGATATTTATTTTGTAAACTCAATCTATTATATCATTCTTTTTGTATTCAATATTTGCAGTATGAAATCAAATAGTTCTTCAAATTTGATTTCATTTAATTACTATTCATTTTATTTTTTTTATCATAGCTTAATTAATCAAATATTTTATCTATTTCTAGTACTAAATTTAGTCATGATAATGCATAAGTATTACTGATTCTAGCTTTTACTTGTTCTTCATTTTCGCATGTAAGTATTCAATTTATTATAGCTGTGTTTCATCATTTAAGAGTTATATCCATTATTCATCTAGCTGATTCTCATGCTACCATTTCATAATGAGTAGTTTCTCCTCTAATAATTACTCAAAAACATATAATCAAATCTGGTTTCAAATTTGACTTTACTTTTTTTAAAAATCATGGAATTTCAAATGCTCATGGTACTAGGAATTTTTTAATATTTTTAAATCAATTATCAATTAAAAACTTTTCATTTGTATCTTCTAGTGCTTTAGTAAAATCTCTATTAAATTCTGAAGTAATAAAAACTATTTCTATATCTTTGTTTAATTCTTCATAATCATTTTTTTCTATTTTGTAGTTAGACATAATTTTATTTGTTAAGATTTAATTTATTTATATATTTTCAAAATATATCAAATTCTAGATTTACAGTATCTCATACTTTTAAATCTCAGATATTTGTTATTTTTTGTGTTAGAGGTATAACTGATACTGATAAATAATCGTTTCAATCTTCAACAATTGTAAGACTTACTCAGTTTATTGTGATACTTCATTTTTCTATTATAAGATTTTTGTACTTATCATCAAATTTTATATAAATATATTTAGATAAATCGGAATTTTCCAAGATTTTTTCAACTATTCAAGTCGTATCTATATGTCATGAAACAAAGTGTCAATCCATAGTGTCAGATAATTTAAGACTAGATTCTACATTAAAAGTATCTCATATTTTTTTAGTTCAAAAATTGGTTTTTTTAAGACTTTCTTGCATTACAAAAAAACTATATTTATCTTTATCTGATTTTGTTATAGTCATACATGCTCAATCATGAGCTACACTTACTCAGACTTTTAATTCTTTTCCAAAAATATTTTCTACTGTAAAATTTCAGTTATTTATTTCCAATATTTTTGCTTTATTTTTAACTATTCATGAAAACATAATTTTATATTAATAAGTAATTTTTAAAATTTTATATTAAAATAAGACAAAAGCAATTTTTTGTCTTATTTAATTATATTATTTACTTTATTTGATGTATACTTTTTATTTATTTCCAATCTAATTCTTTTTATCTCATTTGTTATATATATGAATATATCATTATCAAATTCTTTTGCAATAGGAAGTAAATATGTTTCTGTTTCTAATAATTTTTTTTCTATTCTTTCTGGTTTATCTGCCCATGCGTATGCTATATCATTCAAATTATGTATCCTATCAGCTAGTTTTATTATTATCGTATTATATATGATTATTTTGAAGTCTTCTTTTGAAAAATGTAAATTTTTGTCATTAAGTAATTTTTTTGCATGTTTCATTAGAGAATAAATTGATTTGTAGTGTGTGAAATAATTTTCATTTCTATTATTTTTATATTTATTTTCTAGTTTTCTATATTTTTCTAGTCAATTAATTTGTAATTCTGTTAAGTTATGATCATCTCAAACTGTGTATTTTACTAATTCTTCTTCTGATGCTTCATTTACTTGAATTTTCTTTTTTATCAGATCTGAAATCAATCATTTTTCATTTAATATTCAAGTTTTTTTTACTTCATTAAATTCTTTTAAATCATCAGTATCATTTATACATAACGAAAAAGGTTTTTTACTAAGTAAGTATGTAGTAAATCACACTAATTTATTACTTGTAAATCTTTCATTTAATCATTCCATAGTAGTATCTGTGTCTTCTATAGAATCGTGCTCTATTATTGTAGCAATTATGCTTATTTCATTTTTTACAAATTCTATTGCTTTTTTTCTATCAATTTCTTTTTTGTTATCTAGATTTTTTAATTTATCATTTAGATTAAATAAGCTATTTATATATATATCTAATACTCAATTTATATGTGTTATATACATTTCTCAGCTATCTCTTCTTCTATATTTGAATTTTTTTTCTGTAATTGAGTAGGCGTCATATATTTCATCAAATCTATCATTTAGTTTTTCTAATATTCATTTTTTTGTTTTTTCATTTATAGTAGAATCTAAAAAATCTAATATTTGTCATAAAATATTAGTTTTAAAATCATCTAATTTTTTTAAATTAGTATTTTTTTCAATAGATTCATTTGATATTGAAGTTGTTTTATTCATTTTGATTTATGAATTTAATTATATAATTTAAAAAATTATAAATAAAAAATAAATAAAGTCAAACTTTATTTATTTAAGACATCTTTAGGATATTTTTCCCAAAAATCATTACGGAATTGTTCGTATTTATTTTCTAAAATAGCTTTTCTTGCTCTTTTTCCAAGATTTATTAAAAAATATAGATTGTGATAACTTAGGAGTTGCATTCATAGCATTTCTCACTCTTGAGTAAGGTGTCTCAGATATCATTTTGTATAATTTTTACATACTTTACAATCACAAGTTTCATCCAATGGTTCTTTACTAAGTTCCCATTGTTTATTTGTTATTCTGATATTTCAAGTACTAGAAAAAGCGACTCAATGTCTACCAAGTCTAGTAGGTAATACACAGTCAAACATATCTATTCATCTGTATATTCATTCTACTAGGTCTTCTGGAGTTCATACTCACATCAGGTATCTAGGTTTATTTTCAGGTAGATTATTTTTTAGTACATCTAGAATTCTATACATATCGACTTTTGGTTCTCATACTGATAGTCATCAAATAGCTATACCTGGAGTATCTAGTTTTCATATAAATTCTGCTGATTGTTTTCTCAAATCATCAAAAGTTACTCATTGAATAATAGGGAATAGAGCTTGTGGATATGATCATTGTAATTCTCTTTTTTTGTTGTTTTCTTTCCATCTATTTACACATCTTTCAGCCCATCTATGAGTCCTTTCCATTGCAGCTCTTGCATATTCTTTTGTCGATTTTCATGGTGCACATTCATCAAATGCCATTATAATATCTGCTCATATATTTGATTGTATATCCATAACATTTTCAGCATCAAAATAGTGCTTTGAACCATCTATAAAACTTCTAAAGTGTACTCATTCTTCTGTAATTTTTACTAGACTTTCATTATTTTTAAATCAATTCTCTCATGTTTGTCATAGTGAAAATACTTGAAATCAACCAGAATCAGTCAAAATCGGTCATTTGTAATTCATAAAATGGTGTGCTCATCAAAAATGTTTTACTATTTCGTCTCCAGGTCTCAAGTATAGATGATATGTATTATTTAAAATTATTTCTGCTCACATTTCATCTAATTCTTCTGGATGTATTCATTTTACACTTGATTTTGTTCAAACAGGCATAAAAATAGGAGTTTTGAAACTACCATGAGCTGTAAAAAATTCTCATGCTCTAGCATATCAATCTGTATTTTCTAATTTGAATTCAAACATTTTATTATTAATTAATTAATATTTTATTTTAAAATAGCTAAAATTTGACTGATTATATATAAAAACCAAAAAATGCAAAAAATAAAAATAAGTCTCAAATATTAATGTTATATTAATATCTCATGAATATAATCAAAAATATTTTATATATTAATTTTTTGTTTTATGAGAAAAATTTTGTTTATTGTGTTAATATTTACTATTTGATTTAATTATGTAAATGCAGATAGTAATTATGAATCTGATTATACTTTGATTGATTGTATTAATTGAGAAAATAATAGTTGAGTTGCTTTTGACAGTACAAAACCATTTGCTACATTGAAAGTGTGAATAGAAAAAACCATTGCATATATTAATTCAAATGTAAATTTTGTATGAAATGAAAGCAATGCAAATTGAAAAATATTTAATGTAAAAGTTAATTGTAGTTTTAATGATTTATTAAATCCAAGTATAAATTTAAATTTCTTATGAGAAAATTTTAAAAATGAATTGATAATCGAATGAATTTGAGAAAATTCACTTATATTTAAAGATGTTAGTTTTTATTTATCTACAAATGCTTGAAATATTACTTTTAAAAATGCTATTTTTTTGAATGAGAACAATCCTTATTTTAGTGATGATTTGTTTTTATCAAATAAAAAAAGTTATGCTACACCTTTTTCATTTTGAATTAAGATAATTGATTCTTATGTAAAATTGAAGAATTGAAATAATATTTGATTGTATTGAACTTATAGAATTCCTAGATATTTTAATAAAAATTGAAATATTGATTATAATTATTATAACAATTTTACAAATAAACAAATAATAGAAAATTCTATTATAGATATTGAAGTTTCTGGTGATTACACTTTTAAAATGCCTGTTTTTCTAAAAAATTCTAAAATAAATTTTTCAAATTCTGGTAGTAATTCTGTCTATAATATTACATTTTTGGAAGATTGAAATACTAATGTCCAGAATGAATTAAATTATTCTGTTTTTGTTTCAAACGAGATTGATATGTGATGAAATAATCTTTCTGTAGAAAATACTACTAGTATATCTTTTTTGAATAATAAATTTGTCAATTTTTACAATTTTGTTTTATGAGAAAATACTATATATGTAAATAATTTTTTTGATAATAATTTTAGTATAGATATTTCAAGTTTTAAAAATCTGTTTAACAATGTTTTTAAAACTTGATTTACAGATACTTATGATATAAATAATTATAGGAAAAATTATTTTGAAAATAATATATGAAATTTGTGATTGTGATGGGTTTATAAAAGAATTAGAACTAGTAAATATTTTAATATTGAATTAGATAGTTCTTCTTTGTATAAAGAAATAACTGGTAATGATTTAATTAAATGATTATGAGATATATATGTAATTTTTAACTATTAAAAAATGAGAAAAATAATTAATATATTTTTATTTTTGATTTTTCTGATATTTTTTCAAAGCACATATACAGATTTTATTATTTGTGATTCTTGAAATATAGAATTGTCAGCAGATAATTTAAGTCAAATATGTAACTCTGGATATGAAAGTACAGATGTATCAAAAATAGAATCATTTACTTGAAATTTTGTTAATTTTAATCCTTGATATTGGAATATAAATTATGATTTAAATAATACAATAAATTTCACACAATCTTTTCCTATATGATATTTTGATAATAATATTTCAACTGTTGTTAATATTATAAATCCTATTTATGATAGTCAAATATGATATTTGGAAAATACTTTTGATAATTCAATAAATATTTTGGATTTGGATAAACAATTTCCTGTATGATATTTTGATGATATAAAAAATACTGTTACCAATATAATTAATCCAGAATACAATAATTTAGTTTGATATATATCAAAAAATACTGTTATTTATACTAATACTTGAAGTGTAAATATTTCTAATAATCAATGATTAGAAAATATATCAAATAATTTACCAAAAATAGTAGATAAAATCACAATTAAAGATTTTTATGAAAATATTTTTCGAAAATATTCTAATAATGATTTTTTATATTATTGATATACAAAAAGTGAATATGATAATTTTATTAATAATATTGTTAATACATTGTTATCAAAAACTTATAAAAATTCATTGCCTTTTATAAGTGATATAGAACAAAAAAGAATAGAATTAGATATTGAAAATAAGAATTTTCAGAAAAAAATTTCTAAAATGATGTCTAATATGAAAAAAATAAATAAATACTTTGAAAATATTGATAATGATAATTATTTATATTATATGATGGATTATTCTTCATTTAATAATTAAAAAAAATGATAATTTTTAAAATTTATCATTTTTTTACTTTTTTTCCATTTTCTAATTCTGTCAACATTTTTTTTAAGTTTTCTTGTTTTGTTGCATCTCTTTCTATTATTTGTGTAAGAGTTTGATAGTGATGTTCTTTTAATAAATCTACTGATCAATGATTCCAATCAGGGTCTCTTATCTTTATGTTTTTGATTATTTCTATTTCTTTTTTTAGATTGTGTCATTTTTGAAAGAAATCTTTTCTTCCTAGATTATCTAAATCTGCATCCTTTATAATTCTTTCATAAATATCTTTTGGATTTGTATAACTAGGTTTTGTTGCTAGTATTATTCTTTCAATTATATTTATTTTTTCTACTGGATACAATATACTTTTTAAGAAATTTTTTGCTATTTTTGCTCAAATTGGTTCGTTATCATCGTATTGTATTACAAATCATGTATCATGAAATAATCATGCTAAACCTAGCATTTCGATTTCACTTTCATTTAAACCTTCTTTTTCTCAAAGGTATATAGCTCTTTCCATTACTTCGATTGCATGTCTGTAGCTATGATAGTAATGTTTTTCTAGAGGAACTAGTAATTTATTTACATATTTTTTAGCTCTTTCTATTGTTTTATTATTATTCATATTTTATTACTGAGAAATAATTTTATTAATATCATTATATGCTATTATTATACTTAATGCAATTAATAGCATAAAAAATCATACATGAATTATTCATTCTGTTTTATCGCTTATTGCTTTTTTTCAAAAAATCCTTTTTATCAAGCCATTTATTGTGATAAATAGAAATCTTCATCAATCTAAAGCTGGAATTGGTAATAAATTGAAAACTCATAAATTTATTGATATAACTGCTCATAAAATAAATAGGAAAGTTATTCAAGCAGATAGGGAATTACTTACAAAATCTACTATTCAAATTGGTCCACTTACTTCAGATAATGCTTCTTCTCTTTCTTTTGGTGTTTCAGGATTAAATATTTTTTTTATTAATATTCATAATCATTTAAAAGTTAATAATGATTGATTATAAGTTTCATATACTCATGATTTTATTGAATCAGTTATTCAATATTTGTATTCAAAGTTTGTATTTAAAATAATGTTATCTCAAATGTATGCTCAAATTTTTCATTTATTTCAAGTTTCATTTTCTCATAAAATTGGAATTATCTCAATATTTTTTTCAGTTCAATTTCTATTAATTATTAAATTTAGTTTTTTATTTCAACTTTTTCAAATTATTTCAATTAGTACATTTGTCTCATTTATTTTTAGTATTCATCAATCAGATTCTAAAATTCATTTAACTATATCTCAATCTATTATTCATGCTTTTTCAGCTATGCTTCATTTTACTGGAGAAAGAATTAATCATTCATTTTTAATTAATAATCCTGATTCTATAGCTTGTTCATAAGTAGGAATTAGTTTTAAATCTAGTTCAGTTTCTATTTTTGTATTTATTCATATTGGTTTTATTCATATAAAAAATAAAACTGAAAAAATAAGTGATGCTAACAAAAAATTCATAAAAACTCATGCAAGTATAATAATTGCTTGTTGCCATGCAGGTTTATTCATCAAATTATAAGATGCTTTGTTTTCTTTTAGTTTGAATAAAATTATTTTTTTATCATCTTCACTTATTTTATTATTTTTTGAATCATATATATTTTTTCATGCTTCAATATCTAACTCTAAATCTTCGTTGTTATATAATTCTTTTTTTTCATTGTAGACAAGAAAAGTATTTGGCATTTCTCATGTCAATTTCACAAATCATCATATAGGAAGCCAATTTAATGAATAAAGTGTTCATTTTTTATCAGTAAATATTTTTCTTGCTCTTGGAGTAATTCATAGTCAAAATTCTTCTACTCTGACTCAAAAAAGTCTAGCAGTAGAAAAATGTCACCATTCATGAACCAAAACAATTATAGAAAATAAAATTATTGAAACAATTATTCATACTATTATCATAAATATATTTTTTGTGTTATTTTATTAAAGTATTTTTTATTTTAATAAACATATTGATTTTGTCTAATCTTTTCTATAAAGTTTTTTTGCTTTTTTATCTGATTTGTAGTATAATATATTAAATAATTTATAATAATAAATATATGGCTATTAATTGAAATAATAATGTTAATCATAATAATAATGTCGGTGGATGAAATAATGTTGATGTAAAGAATAGATTTATCAAAGATTTTGTAGTTGAAAGTTTAAAACATGATCAAAGCAATGAATTTATTAATACTGTTATGAATACTACAGCTATTAGTCTAGATATTAAAAATCAGTTAAGTCTTTTTTCAAAGTGAACTGTAGCTGATAAAATGGCTTATTGAAATGATTTAAAATCTAAATATCAATGATTAGATATTGATTCTATTACTATTTTAGATTTAAAGAAGGAATTTTCGTCTATTTATGCTTCCTTAAAAAATAAACAAGAAAATCTATATAATTTGATATTAAATTCGTATGATTTAGATAATAAGAATAAAAATAAACTTTATAATGAAATAGAATTGCTTTCTGATATTAAATTAAAAGAATTTATAAATAGTGAAAAAGCTAGAAATAAATTTGCAAAAGATATTGTATGAGAAAATATTAATGAAAAATTAAAAGATATTTTTAAAGAATTTTTCCCTTTAAGTAAATTAAATATTGAAAAATTAAATTTACTTACTAAAGACGAACAAAATCAAATAAAATCTACATTTTTAGAATTTGAAAATGGAAAATTGACAGATTCATGATTAAGAATTTTAACTCAGTTTGATTTTTTGAATGAATCTCAAATAAAAGAAATAGTAAAAAATTTAATTCCAACAATTTCGTTAAAACAGGCATTTGATAATTCTTTGTTAAATCAACAAGATTTAAAAAAAATTAAAATAGAATTATTAAAAAAACATTTTGTTGATTTAGATTTAAATGATACTAATCTTTTGGATGATTTAGTTTCTAAAATGAAAGATGATGATTTATATATATCTACAGAATGATTTCTAAATAACAATGATAATATTTTAAAGTTATCTCAGTGAGTTTGATTTTACAATGTTGAAAATGAATTCAGAGAATATGTACAAGATATGGAAAAGTCTGAGGAAGAAAAATGACCTAAAGATTTTAAATCGTTTAAAAATAAATTAAAAGAGTATAAAAATGTTGAATGATTAGATGATTTAGATAAGTGAAGTATTCTTAAATTTGTAATTGTTTGAAAAAATGGCTCTTATGTAGAAGATTATTTGAGAATAGATGATTTTAATGATGATGAAAAAATCGTAAATTGTTCACAAGTATGAAAAAAAAATTCAAAAGATGATAAAACAAATATAAATTTATCAGGAACTAATAAAATAGATAAAAAATATAGTGAATATTTGTCGCTTTTAAATAATAAAAATAGAAATGCTAATATTTCACTTTATATTTTATCAAAAAATACTTTTGATGATACTATTACAAATAAGGATGTATTTGAAATAGACAAAGATAATTTAAATTTATTGAATCTTGATGATATTGGAAATGATATAGAACTTCAAAATAAAATCATAAATAATTTAAATATAAATTATGATGAACAAATAGAATTGTTGGAAAATGAAATTACTGATTTAAATATAGAAAAACAAAGTTTAAAAGATTCAGATGATGATGTTAAAAAAACTCGTTTGGATTTACTTAATATTCTCCTAAAACAAAAAGAGGAAAAACTTAATTCTATTAGATGATTTAAAGATAATTTATTGTCAGGTAATTTAAATGATGATGAAAAAATAAAATTATTAAAAGAGCAAAATAATTTTAATGAATTGTTGGAACAAATTGATTCAATTAATCCTGAATGAGCTAAATTATGATTATCGAAATGAATAATTTTAGAAAGTAATGATTGAATTTATGAAATAGTATGAATTGATTTAGAAAATGAAACAATTGATATAAATAGTATCAAATGATTGGAACCGCATATTTCTTATGAAGCTTTTTTTCAATCATTTAAGTCTAAAAAAATTAAAAGATCAAAAAAAGTGAATAATTTTGATGAATTATTACAATTAAATAGTTGGGATAAAGATTTCAAAATCAATGATTGAATTTTAATTGAAAAGGATGTAGAATTAAATGGGAAAAAAGAAAATAGGGAAGTAGAATATTTTGTAAGTGAAGACTGAGAACTAATAAAAATAGAATCTATTTGAAATAATGAAGTGGAGGTTATTTTTTGAGAATATAGTGAATGAAAAAAAGATAGAAGTACAGGTAGTGTTAAAAATAAAATTTCACTTGATAGCTCTAGTGTGAGATTGTCTTATAGTCATTTAAATAAATTAATAAAAGATAAAAAAATTACTCCTGATTCAAAAATATGAAAAAATTATAGTATAACTGGTAAAACAGATTGATATAATAATAATATAAAATGAGATTTTTTCACTAGGTATTTTAATAGACTATCTTTCAAAGAGGTATTTATGGCTTGAAAAATGACTGTTGATGGTATTTTAGAATACTTAAAAAAATGAAATGATTTAAAATCTGCAGAATTGGCAATGAAAATATGATGAATTATATGAGGCGATTTTGCTGAAGATTTTATTGCTCAATTAGAGTTAAAACAATGAGAGGCAATGGATAAAGAATTAACTGCTTTATGAAAGATATCTTCTGGGAAAGCATTCGAAAGAGTAAAAAAATGGATTTTAAATAAAAATACGCCAGAATATAAAAAAGAAGCTTGATTAATGCTTGCCGCAAAATATGGTATGCTTTATCCTAAAAACCTTTCAGAATTTAATTGAACTTTTTTGTGGTATGAAACACTTTGAGGTAAGATATGAGATACCTTATATGAAGAAGAAAAAGAAAGAGCAAAAAAATCATGACAACCATTTGATGAAAAAGAATTAATTATATCTTTATTAACTCAGCAGTCTGCAAGACGTCTTAAACCTTATAGAAGATCAAAATTTAATAAAGAATTCAAATGAAAAATAGCATGATGATATTGAGATGAGAGAGATACTTGATATAAAGATGCAACAGATAAGAGAAATATTGATGATATGATAACATGATGATTGGATGAAGTAAAAAATTGAGTTATACCAAATGCTTTATGATGGGCTGTAAGGGCAGTTGAAAAATGATGAGATTTAAAGCAAATGAATACAATATATTTTTCACTTATTCATTCAGGTGGTTTATATAATTGATCTACTAAGATATTAGAAGAATTAAAAGGTCATTGGTCTGGTGAATGAAATGGTATGATTTTACCGGTTTTTTGATCAAGTTTATCTTGACAAAAATTATTTAATAAAACAGTAAGAGACATATCAATAGATATAGAAAAAGCTGAACCAAATAAATATAAATGAATAGCAAAAAAAGCAATTTCCTTATATGAAGATGCTGAAAATGGAAATAGAAATTATAAAGAAAGAGTTGAAAATTCTATTAATTTTTGGGAAAAATATTGAGATGTACTTTCTAGGACTTTGTTTATGGCAGATTGAAAAAAAGATGAAACAGATTGATATTTAAAAACTGATAAAATCATAGAATTATGATCTAATAGTAAATATAAAGATTATTTTGATTATGTTAAATGATGGACAGTTCAACCAACATCTTTTAAAAGGGATTTTATGGAAGATGAGGTATGACCTAGTTGAGTTACATGATTGGATACTTATGAGATTGTAAAGAAATTTTATAAATTGGATAATTCAAGAACTTTTAGACAAGAGATGAAAGCTACAATTGAATTAACTTGGCCAAAAATATGGTGAGATGTAAATATTACTAAATCTAGAATAGAATCTGATCCAGATAATAAAGAGTATTATAAGAAGTACTTAAATAAAAAACTAAGAGAAATATCTGCATGATTATTATATTGAGCTTGAAAGGATATATATACTACATTGGATATAATAGATCCATGTTGATTAGATTTAAAAAGTATTTGAATTACTTTATCTCATTTAAAAGATTTTAGAAATTCTGAAATATTGGATGGTAGCAAATGAAAGGAAATTTTTGATAAAGCAGTAGAAAATGTTCTATCTTGAACGAAATTAGAATCAAACAAATTGTGAGATATAAGTATTTTTTTAGAAGCAGAAGATACAATTGATAATACAAAAGCTTCTACATATGGGATAATTGGTGATGATTTTGAATAAAATCTTTTATAAAAATAAACCTTAGCAACGCTAAGGTTTATTTTTTACTTTTCCAATTACTCAATACTTGTTCTATAACTATTTTGTGAGCTTGGCTAGAAGTATTATCTATCCGTTGTACTATTGAACTTATTTTTATTTTTGGGTCACTTTCATTTCAATTTGTGATTCAATCTTCTTGTAAATAATTTACTTTTATTTCTCTAGTATAAAAGGGTATTAATTCTTCTGTAATACCAGATTGAGTATAAATTCAATTATTTAATCAAACTTTGAAAAAATTTCTGTAATCAGAATTGCTAAAATTATTTGGTGTAAAATTTGAAGTATTTTCAAGAATCCATCTATTATCTTCATTTAAATATATTTTATAATTTTGATTTTCTTTTATATCATATGTGGTAGCATTTCAATCAGTATCATTTATTCATCAGTCATCACCAATACATTGGGGATTATAATTTAATACATTCCAGCAATTTAAATAGTCACTAGAAAAAAGTATCCAGTTTGTATCTCTGATATTTGTAAATGCTTCTATTCATTGTCTTGCTATTTGAATAGCTTGTATTTTATTTTTTACATTAGTTGTTAGTTGTGTGGACTTTGTAAGTATATTGTACATTCATACAACTCCTGTAACTACTATCAACATTACAACCATTGCTTCTACTATTGAAGTTGCATTTATTTTTAATATTTTTTTCATATTTTTTTGGTTATTTTATACATAATAATATTTTATTTTTATTTTTCAAGATTTTTGACTTTACAAAATAATAAAATAGGGTAGATTATATATATAATTTAATATTTAAATAAATTGATGAACAAATTTTCGATTCATGATGAAAAAAAGGTAAAAGAATTATTGGAAGCAAATTGAGAAAAAGCTTTTAGATATTCACAAATAGAAAATGCAATATATAAAAATTTCATAAATGATTTTGATGAAATGAATACTTTATCAAAAAAAGTTAGGGATTTATTAAAAGAAAATTGTTTTTTTGATTCTTTAATAGTTGATTCTATAAAGACAAGTGAAAATTGACAAACTACGAAATTGCTTTTCAAAACTTCTACTTGAGAATTTATAGAGTCTGTTATAATGAGGCATCTAACTGGTAGAGTTACATTGTGTATTAGTTGTCAAGCAGGTTGTCCTATGGCTTGTTCTTTTTGTGCTACTTGAAAACTAGGTTTACTTAAAAATTTGGAGTTTCATGAAATAATAGAGCAAGTTTACTTTGCTGCTAAACTTTTGAATGATGAAGGTGATAAACTTAGAAATATAGTGTATATGTGAATGTGAGAACCAATGCTTAATTATAATATAGTACGCGATACAATCAATTTTGTAACTGAGCAAAAAAAGTTTGATTTAGCAAATAGGAGAATAACTGTTTCTACTTGTTGAATTGTTCCAGGTATCAAAAAATTTACTCATGATTTTCCTCAAACTAGTTTGGCTATTTCACTGCATGCACCAAATGATGAAATTAGAAAATCAATAATGCCTGTAGATCATACTTATCCTTTAGCAGATTTGATGAAGTCTTTGGATGATTATGTAAAAGTTACAAATAAAAGAATTTTTTATGAATATATAATGATTAATGGTGTAAATGATAATATAAAATTGGCTCATGAATTGTGAAAATTACTTGAATGAAAATTGGCTCACGTCAATTTTATACCGTATAATGCTTGAGAATGAACAAGTTCAGATTGATTTACAACTACACCTAGATTTGTAATAGAAAAATTTCAAAAGATATTGCAACATTATTGAGTAGTGTCTACTATTAGAGCTACAATGGGGGATGATATAGATGCAGCTTGTTGACAATTAGCAAACAAAAAAACATAGAAACTCTGAAAAACGTCGTATTTCTTCGTCATAAAAATTTATTGTTCAATCGCTTACTATTTGTAAGCTCATTTCACAAAAATTTTTCTTCCTCGAACTACTAGTTTTTGAGAGTTTCTATTTTAAAAACTGAAAAACATCGTATTTCTTCGTCACAAAAATTTATTGTTCAATCGCTTACTATTTGTAAGCTCATTTCACAAAAATTTTTTTTCCTCAAACTACTAGTTTTTGAGAGTTTCTATTTTAAAAACTGAAAAACGTTGTATTTCTTCGTCATAAAAATTTATTGTTCAATCGCTTACTATTTGTAAGCTCATTTCACAAAAATTTTTTTTCCTCAAACTACTAGTTTTTGAGAGTTTCTATTTTAAAAACTGAAAAACGTTGTATTTCTTCGTCATAAAAAAATTTTATTTTTCTTTACATTTTTAATAAAAATATATAATGTGAAGGATTTATTTTTGATATAAAAAATTATGAGACATTTAGTATTTAGATTATTTTTGATAATAATATTTTGATTTTTTTTGTTAAGCTATGTAGTACCTTGGTCTAATTATTGAATTCAAGTACCATTTTCTGGCGGTGAATATAAATTGTGACTTGATTTACAATGATGAATAGAACTTGATTATAAAGTAGATTTGGAAGAAGCAAAAAAAGGTACAGATTATGATAAAGAAAAAGAAAGACAGATTATTGAATGATTGAAATCAATTATTGATAAGAGAGTTGAAATTTTGAATATAAATGATTCCGTGATTACTTCTGCTGATTATGCATGAGAACAACATATAATTGTACAAATTCCTTTGAAATGAAATAATTCACTAGAAAATAGTGAAAATATAAAAAAAGCAAAAGCTGCAATTTGAAAAGTAGTGAAAATAGAATTTAAAGAAAGAAGAACAGAGATGACAGAACAAGATTTAAATGATAGGAAGATTTTGGCTGAAAATGCTGTTTTGGAAATAAATGAAACTAAAAATTTTTCTGTTGTTGCTGATAAGTATAAACTTACTCATGAAAATGTAATAATTTGAGAATTAGTAGATCCTATTACAATGTTTGATATAAAAGCTAATGATATAGTTTCTAATAAAATTGTTGATACAAAACAAATCTCAAATAATGAATTTTGATATTTGATACTTTCAGAGAAAGTAGAAAATATCTACAATTATATTTTTATATCTAAAACTCCTAGTGAATGGATGTCTGCTAAAGATTCTAAGTGAAGAATTCTTGATGATAAATATTTTGTAAAATCATCTGTTCAGTTTAATCAAGCATTTACACCTATGATTGAATTAACTTTCAATGATGAGTGAGCAAAAATATTTTGAGAATTATCTAGTAGATTAGTATGAAAAGAAATGGCAATATTTGTTTGATGAGAATTGCTTACTGCTCCTACGATTAATGAAGCAATTTTGTGATGAAAAGCTGTCATAACTTGAAATTATACACCTGAAGAAGCTAAAGCATTATCACAAGATATAAATACTTGAGTTGTACCTGCTCCTATTTATTTGACATCAGAAAAAACAATAGATTCTAAATTGTGAGATTCTTCATTACAAAAAATGATTATTGCTTGATTTTCATGATTTATACTTATTTTATTGTTTTTGGTAATTGTTTATAGATTTGCTTGATTTATTTCAGCTATAGCTTTACTAATGTATGTAATGTTGGTGTTAACAGTTGTTAAATGATTATGAATAGTACTTACTTTGGCTTCGGTTGCCTGATTGATATTGTCTATAGGTATGGCAATAGATGCTAACATATTGGTATTTGAAAGAGTAAAAGATGAGTTAAGAGATTGAAAAAGTTTATCAGAAGCAACAAGTAGATGATTTACTAAATCTTGGTCTGCTATTTGGGATTCAAATGTAACATGATTAATTGTATCATTGATATTATTTATATTTGGTATAAATATGATTAAATGATTTTGATTAATGTTGGCTATATGAATACTTGTATCATTATTTTCAGTTATGTGGATTAGTAGAGTAATGCTTATGCTTTTTGCTGATACTATGAAATCTAAAAAATTATTTATATGAATTAAAAAATAATTATAAATTCTGTCAATTCAAAAATACTCTTTTATAGGAGTATTTTTTTGCATTTTATAATTTATCTATATAATTAAATTAATATTTTATATATTTTTATAAATCTATGTATAAAAAAATTTTGTATCCTGTTATTATTATTTTTGTATGAATTTTGTTATTTTTTTACTTAAATATTAATAAATCTGATAATAAAACTATTATCGTAGATGAAAAAAGTCATAATTGAGTATTGCTAAGTGATATTTTGAATCAAGAAAATTATGATAAAGTATGAATAGATCCAACTAAATATATAAATTTTTTAGATTTTTTGAATGATTTTAAATCATATTCATGAATAACTATTGATCCTGTAAAAGAAAAATTTGTTATTTCTACTACTTGATCTGGTTATACTACATTAACTTCATTTGATTTTAAATATGATAAATATATATTTGAAGATGAGACAAATAAAAATTTGGCTATATTAGATATATATGGTGCATATAAAAATAATTCTATTTATTGATGAGCTGACTCTAATAGTGATAGAAAAGTGTCGTTTGATAATGATATGGATCATCCTATGACAAGTCAATTGACTTATTTATTAGATGTAAATTTAGATAAAGATAAAAATGTATTTACAATGATTTCTTCTCTTGAATCATCTCAAGATTTATGAAGAGATAATATGGAGTTTTTGTCATATTTATATGAATTTTCTTGAGATTATGAAAAGGCTAAAATAGAAAGAGAAAAAATTTGTGAGGTATTTAATTGAGAGTGTTCTAAAAATATTAATATTACAATAAATTGACAAGTTCTTGATTCTGAATGAAAAGTATTAGCTAATACAAAAGTAGAATTAATAAATGATAAAACAATAAATACAATAACTGATAATAATTGAAATTATACATTGAATTTTAATAATTCTGATTTTTCTCATCTCAGATTAAGAGCATTTCAAAATGGGTATTCTGATTGATATGATTCCTTGAGTGTAAATAATTTGTATGTAGATAAATTGAATTATGATATAAATTTTAAATTAACTAAGTCAGATAGTATTATTTCAATAACTGATGATAATTATTTAGATTATAAGAAATGAAAATATTATGTTATAAATACAGATTATTCTAAATATTTTGTACCAGTTGATTGATTTTATTTTGAGGATTGATCTAATTATATTTGAAATAATTTCGATGTATATTTATATTTATTTAAAAAAGATTCAAATATGACTTCTTTATTAGATAATGATACTTTTACTCCAGTTTATGGGTATGTATGAAATATAATGAAGACATTTTGAATGCCTTATATACAATTTATTGATAAAAGCACTTGAAAAGAGTTATTTATAAAATCATCTAATCCTATGATTCTTCAAAACCAAATATATCATATGAAAGAATTATATGAAAATTATGATCAAATATATGAAGCATTGACTGAAGAAGATATGAAATTTTTGGTAAGTAAATCAGAAGAATTGTGATGATATCCAATTGATTTTGATTTTTTGACTGAAAATAAAATGATGAGATGGCCTGTATGGTGGTCTTTGGATAGAAAGACTTGATTATGGGAAAGTGTTTGAAGTAGGGTATTAAATGTTGATTGACTAGTTGAATTGCCTTTTTTTCATATATTGGATAAATAATTTTTTATTTTTTAATTATATTTTTATGAATAACTCAAAAAAATGTCTTTCTGATAAAACTAAATGTTGATTATTAGTTGTTTCTTTTCTTGTATTTTTGTCTGTAATATTTTATTATGGTAGATTTGATATAATGTGAGTGAGTGCTAATCCTGATTATATATGTACAAGAGTAATGACAGGACAATCGTGTAATTTTTCCGAAGCAAACTGTGGACCATGGTCTACAGATTGAAAAAGAGTGTGTAATTGAAAGAGAAATATAAAAACTTATTATTATAATCGTCGTAGTTCTTGTGCAGCATGATATTCTTCTGTACATATATGAGATAGTGATTGAAATAGTTGAAGAACAACATGAGATTACTATGTTACAGAGAATTGTACAGTTATACAAGAAGATAATATAGCACCTGTTTGAGAAATACAATAATATTTTATAATAATATAATTCATGTTTAAAAAAATAATATTTATTTTTTTAGTTTTTTTGTCATTTACAAGTAATACTGATGCAGCACAAAAGTATAAATATATATGTGATGATAATCAATGTTATAATACAATTAATGACTATGTAAGTGATAATATATATTATATGACGAATGTTACTGAAATATCTACTGATAATTTCAGTGATTTTTTGAACTCTAAATTTTTATATTACATAAATTATTATGATTGAATTAATTTTGAAGTACAATGATATTGTGATTGAACTTGTGATTCAATAGAAAATAAATATTTCACTTTGAAAGATTTATATGAATACAATTCTGGTTTTAGTATTTGAAAATCTAGTTTTTTTTGATGAATTACAATACAAAAAACATATGATAATTGAAAGGATTATATATTTGATAATTTTACTATTATTATTAATACTTTACATTCTTGATTTCCTATTTGATCTAAAAAAAATAAGTTAAGTGATTTATTTTCTAATATTTTATCTTATAATCAAACAACTAATAATATATTGCTTAGAAATATATGTGAAACAAATACCTGTAAAAAATCAAAGAAAGCTTATATAAATTATAATAGTAATAGTACATTTGTTTTCTTAGATTGAGATGTCAAGTATTATGATACTTTCAAAAAAGATACTTTTAAAGTTTCAAGTAATTATAGTTTATCTCCATATATGTTAAAAGCTTGATCATGAGTAGTTTTTAATTTTTGATTTGAAGATTATTTGGATCAATTGGTAAATCAAACAGAATATGAATATAGAATTTATTATAATTATGAATGAGAATGAATACCTGATTATGATAAATATTTATTCAAAGAAACTATTAGAATTACTAATGATTATAAAGTAAGTTCAGAAACAATAGAGGATGATATTATATGAAATTATATAGATTTAAATGTATTAAATAGTGATGATAAAAAGATTAGAGTATGAGTTAAAGAGTGAATTAGTTTAACTAAATCTTGAAAAGTAAATTTTTACTTAGCTGTTAAAAATATTACCTCTTGAGATAGTTTTGATATAAAATTGATAAATACTGTACCTTTGACTGTTTTACCATCTGATAAAATAAATGATTCAGAGTCATCTATCACTTATCCTACATTTAATCCGAATATTAATTCAGATGCACAATGATATTCTTCAGCACAGCCTTTTGAAGTAAAGGTAAAACTATATGATGTATATAAAAATATACAAAAAGATACTATATCTGGATATGATATAAGTTTATCTGCATGATCTTCTTCTGAAATTATTTTATCAAATTCCAAGGATTGAGAATATTTTTGAAATTTAACATGAGTTAAATCAAATAATGATTTACTTATATTTTATTTTAAAATACCAAGTGCATGATATCATAAAATTACTTGATTTAATATTAAATCAAAGATTAAACAAGATTCATATACTTATAAAAATCCTATAGAATATACTACAATTAATAATGTTATTCCATCTAATTTGTATGATTGAAGCAATTTGATGAATATATATATAAAACCAAATATTGTTTCAGAATTGGTTGGTATAAAGTGTTGAAAAACTGTTACTATAAATTTTGTATGTAAAAGTGATAATTTAAGTTGATGTAATATATTGAAAAACACTAAAAAAATATATACAAGTGAATCTGAAAATTGATCTAGTTGATATCTTACTATTTCAGATAATGCATATAATGTAAGGCAATATGACTATGTAATGAACCATGTCGATAGGACTGCTCCATATATTACTATTAGAAAATGAGATTTTACAGAATTAAATTCTGGAACTACGTATAGTTATAAAGCAAATAGTGATAAATTGAACATATTTTTTGAAGAAAAAACTACAGAGAGTTGTTCTCCTGTAGTAAAATATACTGTAAAAGTAAATGATGTAGTTAAATATAATTGAACACTTAATTGAAAGGAAACTTCTTTTTATATAAATGATTTTTTTCATAAATCTGATTTAAATAAAAAGTTAGAAGTAATTAGTGAAGATGCCTATGGTAATAAATCTAATAAAATTTTATATTTTAATGTATATCCAGATAGTGTTGATGAATCAAAGTCTATAGTAACACTTAAAGATACTAAAGATACTAAATATTGAAATAACTATGATATATATAATTATGAATTGGCTTTGAAAGATAAATTTTCTAATCCTGTTTATAATAAAGATATATTATCTTTTGATACTAATTGTACTTGAATAAATTGATGTATTAATTTAAAAACTCTATTATGAACAAGTTGAGTAGATTCTATTTTGGAAACTTTTGATAATAAAACTGATACTAATTGAGTAATAAAATTTACATTAAAATCATTAGTTCCATGACTATTTAGAGAAATATTTAAAATACAGATTCGTGAGTGGAATCAAAATTATGTAGATACTACTACAATTAAGCAATATAGTATATGAAAATTTACAAATACAAATAAATTTTTGATTCCTATAAAGGCTGAATTATCTATTATTGAATGATGAATAAAACCAGAGATTTGAATGAATCAAAAGTATAAAATAGGATTATCTGATTTGTCTACAAATTTGAATTGATTTACAAATTGAATATTAAATATTAGTAAATTTTCAATTATAAATAAAGTAGAATGACATTTTTGGAATATGTTTAATGTTATTAATAAATCATTTAATAATAATTTAAATACTAATCTATGATTTTCATGAAGTGTAGATGCTAATGATAATATTTTATCAGGTGTAGATTTGTTATCAGATAATTTTGATGTATCATATAATATATGATGAGAAGATGTAAAATATATATTGGATGATTTTTGAATAAAATGATGTAATGTAGCTACTCTTTGATTAAAAGTTATTTGAAATCTACAATGAGATTGAAAATCATCTATTACATGACAAAGTGCAAATTTCTCAGATATCTCTAAATCTGAACTTAGATCACAAATCAGATTGAATTGATTTAAGTTAGTAAAATCTATGGATGATTGAGATATAATTGGAAAAGTCAAATATGTTGAATGAGATATAAGTATATCTTGAAATAATCTATGATATGAAACTCTAGTAGTTTATAATTGAAATGTAATAATAAATGGTGATTTAAATCAAAATGCTGATAAACTATGAATAATAGTATTAAAAGATAATTATATTACAAATACTGATTATAATAAATCTTGAAATGTATATGTAAATAATAATGTAGAAAATATAAATGCTATAATTTATGCTGATTGATGATTCTTTAGTGCTAGATCTAATTGAAGTAGATACTCAGATTTAGAGTTAAATAAAGTATTAACACTTAATGGAAGTTTGTTTACTAGAAACACAATTTGATGAGCGGTTAGATGAAATACAAGCTATACTTTACCTGGTTGAAAAACTACAACTAATTTTAATTTAGCTGAAATATATGATTTAAATTATATCAGAAAAGTAGATAACCAATGTGATGCTACTAATAATTATTCGTTTTTGATTAAGTATGATTCTAAAATACAATCAAATCCTCCTATATGATTTAGTAATTAGTATGAAACATAAAATAAAGACAGTATATGTTAATATACTGTCTTTATTTTGTATCTGAGATTATCTATATCTCAAGCTCATAATAATAATATTATTGCTCATGAATTATTTTTATCAAATTCTTCTATTAATTTTAATGTATTATTTAATCATTTTCAATCTATTTTATCTTTGTGATTTATTAATTCTACGAATTTTTGTGTATCTATTTTTTGTTTATCAGTTTCAGTATCTCTAGATTCATAAATATTAGGTATGATTAATTTATCTGTATATTTAAAACAATTTTTAAAATCTTCTATTAGTTCAATTGTTCTAGAATATTGATGAGGTTGAAATATTGTCAATATTTTTTTGTCTAAATTACTTTCCTTAATAGACTTCAATGTTAGACTTATTTCAGTAGGATGATGTCCATAATCACTTATTAAAATGTTATTATGGACAGTAGTTCATATGCGCTCCATTCTCCTCCAAACTCAAGAATATTTCTCTAGACTGTCTATTATTGTTTTGTCGTTTATTCATATCATATGTCATATTACATATGCAATTTTTGAGTCAAACTTTATATGTTCTCCAGGTACTTTTATGTCTATAATGGGGTATTGTAACAATTGTCCATTATAACTATAATGTTCTTTATATATCTCTATATAATTTATATCAGTTCTCAATCAAATTAGTTTTTTACAATTTGTGTCTTCTCAATTTATGATTGCAAATCCTCCAGGTAAAATATTTTCTAAGTATTCTTTGAAAGCCTCAATATAGTTATCCAAGTTTTTATAATAGTCTATATGATCTAATTCTATGTTTGTAATTATTCAAACTGTAGGCTTATAATTTAAAAAACTTTTTTTGTATTCACATGCTTCTATTACAAAATATTCTTGTTCTTGGGTATCTCTTCTATGATAGAAATTTTTATTTCAAAACTCTTTTATTAGAGTTCATACAATAGATGTAAAATCTATATCTGAATTTTTTAATATAAGGCTAGTCATTGATGTAGTAGTAGATTTTCAATGAGTTCATGCTATAGTTATAAGTTTTTTTTGATTTGCTATTTTTGCTAAAGCTTTCGGATAACTTATAGTCTCTATTCATATACTTAATGCTTTTTTTCTTTCGGAATTATTTTCAGGTATAGCTTCAGAGTATATAACTAAATCAAAATCATTATTAATCAATTCTGGATTTTCTCATATAGTTATATTTATTCATTCATCTTTTAGTTTTTCTATTAATTCACTAGAACTTTTATCACTTCAATATACTGTAAAAGATTGAGTTAAATAATATCTAGCAAGTGCAGATATTCATATTCATCAGATTCATATTATATAGATTTTATCTTTTTGCATTTTAATTTATTAATAATTTATTAAATTTACTTGTAAAAAAAATATTTATATGGTATTCTTTTATACGATTATATTATAATTTTTTTTAATGAGAACTATTTATTTTTTCTGATATAACTTAAACTGATTAGAATATGTTACTTATGTAATAATTCCATCATCAATTGTTTTAGTTATATTAGTATTTATCTATTTTAATTTGAGATTATTAAGAACTTCATTAAATGTATCTCAAGATGATAAAAATAAATTTTTAGATATTTTATTTGAAGATGATTTTTATATCAATTCTGTAAAAAAATCTAAAAATGTTAATAATGTTTCAATTGATATGGTTAATGAAGATAAATTTGAAGAAAAATCATCAGATGAATCTAATTAATTTTTTCAATTAATAATTTATATATATTTTTAAATACATCATCATCTAGATTTTGTAATTCCAACTCATTAAATTTGGATAATACCCAATCTGATATTTCATAATTATCATTAAATCAAATTCAAACTTTTATTCTATTAAACTTTTCTCAGAAATGTTTAATAATATCTTTTACTCAATTGTGTCATCAGGCACTTCATTTGTCTCTATATCTGATTTTTCAGAAATCTAAACTAAAATCATCATATATTATTACTAAATCTTCTAAATTTATTTTGTAAAAATCTACAGTTTTTCTAATAGATTCTCAACTTAAATTCATAAAAGTTTGAGGTTTCAGTAATATAATTTTTTCTCCATTTATATCTCAGTTAGATATTTCTCATTTAAATTTGTTTTCTAATTTAAATTCTTCGAAATTATTGTTTGTTTTTATATAATCTAGGAAAAGAAAACCTAAATTATGTCTGGTGTTTTTATATTTATCTCAAGGATTTCATAGTCATACAATCAGTTTCATTTTTTTTATTTAATTTTAAATGTTGTTATTATAGATAAAATATTTTTAAAATAAAATATTTTATTTTAAATAATTATTTCATAAATTTACTATGTACTTCTTTTAACTTCTTGTTAGTTACATGAGTATATACTTGTGTAGTTGTAATGCTTGCATGACCAAGCATTTCTTGAATTGCTCTAAGATCTGCTCAGTTTGAAAGTAGGGTAGTAGCAAATGAGTGCCTAAGAGTATGAGCTGAAATATTTTTTAATATATATGCTTTTGTGGCATATTTTTTAACCATATTTGTAATAAAAAATCTAGTTAATCTTACTTTTTCATCTTGTAATGCATCTATATTTTCTATTTTTATATTGTGTCTTATAAATAGGGGAGATAGATGATCATTTCTTTTTTCTAAGTAATTTCATATTAATATTGCTGCATTTTTTGTGAGATATACAACTCTTACTTTTCTTCATTTTCATCTGACTGCAAATTCTCTTCTGTTTAGATTTATATCGCTTTTATTTAATGCTGTTAATTCAGATATTCTGAGTCATGTTGAGTATATACATTCCATAATGGCTAAATCTCTGGCTCAAATAGTAGTTTCTTTGTTTGGAGTATTAAATAATCTCTCTAATTCCTCTTCGTTTAAAAATTCTACATGTCTTTCATCAGCTTTGATTAAATCAATAGCAGTTGCAGATAAACTTTTATGTCATTTTTTTTCTAGATATTTCAAAAAACTTCTAAGAGTAATCATATATGCATTGGCAGTTTTTATTGAAATAGTTCTATTTTTTTCATATAAATAACTTCTAAATTTTTCTGCTATATCTAGAATTATCTCATTTACTTTAAATTTATTTAAATCTTTTTCCAAAGTTTCTAAAATAAAATCCTGAAATTTTCTTAAATGTCTATCATATTGTTCAACAGTTTTTGGTGATTTATTTTTTATCACTTCTAAATAATTCAAGAAATTTTTATGAGCTTCAGTAAATAGCATATTTTTTATTTAAATAATAATTATTATGTTATGTGTATTTTACTAAAAAAATAAACTATATCAAATATAGTTTATTTTTTTATACTATTATCTCTGCTTCTCAATCAGTTATAAGTATTGTGTGTTCGTATTGAGATCATAAGCTACCATCTTTGATATATATTTCCCAATCTCATTCATCGACTATTTCTCAACTCGTTTCTCATAAAATTGGCTCTATTGCTAAAGTCATTCATTTTTTAAGAACCATTCAATATCATGCTTTTCAGAAATTTGGAATATATGGTTTTTCATGTAATTCTTTTCAAATAGCATGTCAAGTAAGTTGTTTCACTACTTTGAATCAAGCTCAAACTATTTCTTTTCATATTGCTGCTGATATATCTCAAACTTTGTTTCAGGCTCTAGCTTGAGCTATTCATGCATATAATGCTTTTTTATTTGCTTCAATGAGTTTGGCTCATTTTGGATTTTTATCATCTCATCATATGATTACTGAAAAAGCTGCGTCAGTATTTATTCAGTATTCTTTATCTTTTATTCAAAAATCAAATGTAGCTAGATCTCAGTTTTTGAATACAAGTCATTCTCTAGGTAATCAATGTACAACTACATCATTAACGCTTATACATATATTTGCTGGAAAATCATAAACTCATCTGAATCAACATAATACTCAATGTTTTTTTGCTATTTCTCAGCATAGTTTATCTATTTCTGTTGCTTTTGTACCATCTTTGATTATTTTTTTTATTTCTTCAAATACTAGCTTGTGTACTTTTGCATTTTCTCTCATTACTTCTATTTCTTTTTTTGATAACATTTTTATATATTATTTATAAATTATTGACATATTCATCTTTTTTTATCTTGAGAATTACATACTTTTTGTGAATCTTTTATTGTGTTTTCTAATATATTTATGCTATCATCTAAACTCATATGTGTTTCTATTATTTTTGCTCTTAATTGTTCTGTATTTATATCTCAAATTGCAGCAAATGGTAATTCCTCATTATACATTATAGATATTTTTTCTTTTATGTCCATACTTATTTTAGAATTGTCAGTTGCTTCTTTTATTTCTGTATAATTAATAACTTCTGTTTGTTTTTTTTCAAAAAAATCTCATACAATAGCGTCTTTCCAATCTTTTAATCAATTTCATATTTTAGAAAAAGTCGAACTTATAGTATTTGTAAAAAAATTATTATTTTCACTTAATCATCATTCATTGTATTTTTCTAAATTATCAGTCATTATTTCTTGATTTGATAGAGATACTCATTCATTTGATAAATAACTTCTAAGTAATTCTTTTTCTGCTAATGCTTGTGTGTCTGGTTCTTTTCATAGCATTAAATCCCATGCATCTCTCCACATTTGTATTCAATCTTCTCATTGTTGATTAAGTAGACTAATATTTTGAATTGCAGTAGATATTGTTTCAAAAAATCATCATTCTATACTATTACAAGCACTTATAGCTTCTTTTCAATAATATCTTCATATTTCTAGCTCAAAATTGTTATCAACAAGTATTAAATCTCAATTGAATTGGTCACTTTCTCACATAACAGTCAATCTATATAAATCTAGTACTTTATCATTGTTTTTTATAAGTTCAGTTATGATATCTTTTGCACTTTTATTATTTAAGTTACAGTTTGATTCTACTCAATTACAAGCATCTTTTACTATAGTATCAGTAAATCAACTAGTATCCATACTTTTTACGTATTCAACCATTCATTTACTTTCTCTATCAAGTATTTTATAATCTCTTTTTACCTGAAAAGGTACTTCATTTGAAATAGGGAATACTGCGTAATATCTAAAATATGAATAAAATCATGTAAAATTGAATATTTGGCTAAATATTGATATAGTATCATTTTTTGCTTTTGATAAGTCTTTTCAAACTATTTGAGCGTTTTTTTCAAAAAATCAAGCATCATTTGATTGATTATTTGTATTAACTTTATCTTTTCATACTGCTTTATTTACATTTTTTACTATTAACTTATTATTTTTTATATACTTCAATAATACCTCAGCACTTTTGTCTTGTATAAGACATGCTCAGTCTGCAAATGTATAAATTGGATTTATACATATAAATATAATTATTGTAAGTACTATTTTTTTCATATTTTTATCCTTTATCAATAGGTATTTCTCTCATTTTACCAATAATAGTATGTATATCTTCTACATAGTTATATATAGATAAAGTAAATTTATCTAACTCTGTGTATTGTTCTACAAAAGTATCTAAAACTCAATAAGAAACTTCTTTTTCTATTGCTTTTCTAATAGTTTTTATTCATTTTTTTTGATTTACTAAGTGTTGTTGGTATTCTTCGTTTTTTTCTACTGCATTAATATTTGTGTATTCTTGTGAATTTAAAACTGATTGTTTTGCTTGTTCATTTGATTTTAATAATACTAAATCATTTCTTCTTTTGTAATCTAATCAATTTAATTCATAATATTTTTCTAGTAAATTTTTAGAAGCAAATTGAGTTTCATCTTGTTTGTCTTGTTTTTCTAATCTAAGTAATGGTATTGGTTTTGTTGATACTTGCATTGCCATATGAAATATATCAGGTAGATTTAGGTCTTTTAGTCATATTTCAAATAAATTTGTAGACATTTTAGCTGGTATCAATGATGAAGCTGCAAATTTACTAAGGTGTTCGTTTGATCTATTTAATAAATATTCTACTGTCATATTGTCACTTCATCAAAATAGATTGTGTTGGTACATAATGAAATCAATATTTATACAGAAAAAACTCTCACATGGCCAGGTAGAATTGTCTCTGACTTTGCTATATCCTGCAATACTATTTGGATCAGATCTAGAACTTGTATCATTGTAAATACTGTCTGTATCCAAAGTATAATCTGGATAATGGAATTCTAGTTTTTCATTATCAGTTATTGATTTTTTGTTTTTTATTTTATTTATATCTGTAAATATAGAATTTAGATTTCATTTATTTAATCAACTTTGATCTATAGAACAAACATAATTGTTCTCAGTTTCATTTATGTATTCTTGATTTTCATTATTTAATATATTTGGTTTATATATATATGGTTTGTATTTATTTAAATCTTTTTCTATAGGTGCTTCTGTTCATAAATTCATAATATTATGACCTGCTTCGCTTATAGAAGTTAATAATCAATTTATAGATTGTCATAAATCTACATCAGGTTCTCAGTAATAGTCTGTTTTGCTAGCAAAAATGATTTTATCTATGTCTTCTATATCAGTAATTAAATCAAATCATGAATTTTCTATTATACCATCACTAAAAAGTCATATTTTTGATATGTTATAAATTTTGTCTGATTTTGATTGTGCTGTATTTTTTGAATTGCTATAATGTTTTTTAAATAAACTAATGTAGTTTTTAATATTTTCATTGCTCATATCTCAGTCTTTGCTACAATCTGAGCTCATGTAATTGGAAAGTGTACTTATGTTTCAATCAAGTGCTATTTTTTCGAAATCACTTTGAGATATATCTTTAGAATCATCTAAACATTTTTTTAAGTTATTTATTCCTCATAATTCATTTATTTCTTTACTTATTCATGTTTTTTTTAATCATCCATTTGCTTCATAAATCATCATTTTATTTTCTAGTTCATCTATTCATGAATCTATATTTTTAAACAAATCTAGTTCATTTCATCATCAAAAAAAAGCATTTCAGTTTGTAAAAATGCTGAAAAAACAGATTATAATTATAATGTATTTTCTCATTTTTTTTTAAGGTTTTAAATTGTACCTATTATATCTAAAAAACAATTTTTACAAAATAAAAAAACCTAAAAAGGTTTTTTATTTTATAATAATTTTTTCATTTTCCACATCTAGTTCAAATATTTTTTTTGTTCTATTGTTGATTATTTTTTCAGCAATTACATCTTCTATATTGTCTACAATATATCTTCTTACTTCTCTTGCTCAATATTCTGGATTGTATACTACTTTTGTAATAAATCAAAGTAATTTTTGATTGTATTTTAGTTCTAGATTTTTAGATTCAAGTCTATTTTTTAGATTTGATAATCAAAGTTCAACTATTTTTTTGATTTGATTTTTATCTAGTGGATTAAATATAATTATTTTGTCTATTCTATTTATAAATTCTGGCGAAAAATAATTAGTTAGATTTTCTTTTATATTTTCTCATGCTTTTATATAATCATTTAAAATTTTATTTTCTTCATTTTCGTCTATATCAAATCATATTTTTCAAGCTTTATTTGTAAATTCTTCTTGTCATATGTTTGAAGTCATTACAATAATAGTATTTTTGAAATTTACTTTTTTTCACTTATTATCTGTAAGTACTCATTCTTCTAGTATTTGTAATAATAGATTGTATACTTCAAAGTCTCATTTTTCTATTTCATCAAATAATACTACACTATATGGTTTTTTCCTTACTCTTTCAGTTAGTAATCCTCATTCTTCATATCATACATATCATGCACTTGATCATATAAGTTTGTTAACGGATGTTTTATCTGAGTATTCACTCATATCAATTTTTATAAGTGCGTCTTTGTCATTATAAAAATTTTTAGTTAGTACTTTTACCAATTCAGTTTTTCATACTCAAGTTGGTCATAGAAATAAGAAACTTCAAAGTGGTCTATTTGGATCTCATATTCAAGCTTTGCTTCTAGTTATAGATTTTACTATAGAATTTATAGCTTCATCTTGTCATATAATATCTTTTTTTATAGCTTTTGGTAGATTTTTAATTCATTCTATTTCATTTTTACTTAGGTTTGAAACAGGAATTCATGTAGAAATACTTAATACTTTTTGTACATCTTCTATTCATACATTCATTCTTTCATTTTTTGGAATAGTGAATTTTTCTTTTAATTCTATTATATCTTGTTCGAGTTTTAGTTGATTTTCTTTTAATGCTGATGCTTTTTTGTATTCTTGAGCTATAACAGCTAACTCTATTTGTTTGTTTATTTTTGCGATTTTTTCTTTGATTTTTTTTGTTTCTGTTTCATCAAAGTTGTATTTCATAGATTTGATACTACATGCTTCATCTATTAAATCAATTGCTTTATCAGGTAGATTTTGATCAGTTATGTATCTAATTGATAATTCAACTGCTGCTTCTACTGCTTCATCAGATATATTTAAATTGTGATAATTTTCAAATGAATCTTTTAATCATTTTATTATTTCAACAGATGTTTCTTTACTAGGTTCATCAACTAATATTTTTTGGAATCTTCTCTCTAATGCAGAATCTTTTTCTATATATTTTTTATATTCATTTTGAGTTGTAGCTCATATTACTCTGATTTTTCATCTTCACATAGCTGGTTTAAGTATATTTGAAGCATCTAGTGTTCATTCTCAACCTCATGCTCAAATAATTGTATGAATTTCATCTATAAAAAGTATAATTTCATTTTCTACTTTTGATGCTTCTTCTATTACTTGTTTGATTCTAGTTTCAAACTCTCATCTGTATTTAGTTCAAGCAACCAATGATGACATATCTAGCGAAAGAATTTTTTTGTCTTTCATCGAAAAGGGTACTTTTCATTCTTTTATTTTAAGTGCTAGTCATTCTGCTATCGCTGTTTTACCTACTCAAGGTTCTCAAACTAGTACGGGATTATTTTTTGTTTTTCTATTTAATATAGCTATAAGTCTTTCGATTTCATTATCTCTTCAGATGATATTATCTATTTTTCATTCTGCAGCTTCTTCTGATAAATTAATAGAGAAAAAATCTAGAGCAGGAGTGTTACTATCTCTTTTTTTTCATTTTTGTTCTTTGTTCATATCAAAAGGTGTTCATTGTTCTTCAGGATTTCATACTCAAAATAGATTTTGGCTAATAGCTCATAATAATTTATTTATTCAATCCTCTCATTCTATATCTATTTCATTTTCTATTCATCATTTTGATACACCATCTATGACTCACATACTATTTAAGTCTATCAAATTTTTTTCTATATCACTTGGAGTTATTCATATATAATCAAAAAAGTTTCATATCCATGAATCATTTCTAATCATAGATAGTAAAAAATCTTCTATTGATGCTTTTTGTTTTGAAAAAGTTGCAGCGATTTTTACACTTCATAAAATAGTATTTTTTAGTCTAGTATTCATTCATGAATAGACTCAAACTCTTTTTTCATATGCTTCATTAAAAATGGCTTTATTTATTATTTCTAGAGTTAATTTTTCATTTATTCAGTATAAATTAAATATTTCTTTTATACCTCAAGTAGAATTTTTAACTATTTCAATAAAAATATCTTCTATTCATAAATCTTTTAATCAAATTTGTTTTATATTATTTTCAGCATTTACCAATGCTTTTTTGTATCAGTCGGAAAAGTTGTTGTAAGACATATTAAAAATTATTTGTAAGAATTTAAAAACTGTATATAATCATTATATCATAAAATTGTTTAATACAAAGTTTGATATATAAAATTATGTTAAAAAACGTATTGACTATTTTGTAATTTACTTGGCTATTTATTTTATAACATATATAATTATGTCTAAAAAGAATATGTTTTTACTAGCTGCTTGATATATAGCAGGTTGAATCATTGCTTCACTTTATTGAAAGAAAAATCCAGAAGATTTGAAAAAAGAAATAGAAAAATCTAAGGCAGAAGGTGATTGAGAATTTAAAGTACTTTTAAATAATTTTATTGATACTCAAGAAAATTTGTTTAATGATGTTAAAACTATTGTAATGAGCGATAAAAATAAAGAACTTTTTAAAGCAAAAAAAGAAGAGTTATTAAAAATAGTTGATTCATATAAAGTGCAATGAATAGAATTATTGGAAGAATTAAAAGTAAAAGGAAAATCATTTATTTCAGAAGCTACTGTTAAATTGGAAAAATTGTACAATGAAAAAATCATAGAAATAGAATCACTTAAGGATATAGCACCTGAAAAATTGCAAGAAATTAAAACAGTATTAAAAAATACTTTTGAAGAATTTAAAACTAAACTTAAATAATTTAAAATATGGTTATATTGTCTATTATATTATTAGGATTATCATTGATATATTTTAATAAAAGTAAAACAAGTATAAAAAAGAGTATTATTTTATACTTCTTTTTGGTTTTTTTGTATTTAATATTTTTAGATATTTTTTACATCTTTACTTATTTTACTTGAAAATGATTAGATAATTCAGTTTTGTATTATTTTAGATATGGTTGAGAATGAACCTGATGGTTGGAGTATAAGACTATTACTTTTTTTTCTATTTTTTCTTTGATTTTTATTGTTTTTATAGTTGTATTTAATGTAAAGAAGTATTTAAAAAAACATTCAATTATTAGATTAAATAATTTGTATTATAGAAAGTTATCTTTTTTTGTACTATTTTTAGCATTATTATCTAATCCATTAACTGATAATATATTGGAATTAAATTGATTATATGATATAAATAGTTTTTCATATTCTGATACTTTAAACTTTGATGAATATTATGTAAAACCAAAATTTAATGATATAGATAAAAAGAAAAATATAGTATATATTTATCTAGAAAGTTATGAAAAAATGTTTTTGGATGAAAATATATTTCCATGATTATCGCCTAATTTAAACAAATTAAAAGAAAATTCTATATATTTTGATAATGTAAATCAAGCTTATTGAACTTCTTGGACTATAGCTTGAATGGTTTGAAGTCAATGTTGAATACCACTTGAATTTCCATGAGATTTAGATATTTGAGAAACTAGTAAATCATATTTATCTGGAGCTTTTTGTTTGTGAGATTACTTAAAAAAAGCTTGATATGATATGAATTATGTATGATGATCTTCAATGTGATTTGCTGGTAAATGAACATTTTATAAAACACATTGATTTAGTGATATTAGGTGAAAAGATGAATATATCACAGAATTAAAAGATTCAAATTATATATATAGTTGGTGAATGTATGATGATACTACTTTTTCTAATGCATTTGATAGATATCAAGAATTGTCTAAAAATGATAAACCATTTTGATTATTTATGATAAATATGGATACTCATTGAGATTCTTGAGTGATTTCTGATAGTTGTAAAAATCTTAATTACAATGATGACCCAAAAAGTATTTTGAATTCTTACCATTGTACAGATTTTTTGGTTTCTGATTTTATTAATAAGATAAAAAATAGTCCTAATTTCAAAGATACAATTATTGTGATTTGATCAGATCATTTTGCAATGGATAATAATAATGTATCTGATACATTAAAGGAAAATAAAGACGATAGAAGGCTTCTTTTTATGATTTATGATAATAATGATTCTAATGATAAAATAATTTCAAAGAAATGAGATACTTTGGATATTTGAGCAACAGTATTATCATTTATGTGATTTAAAGTAGATAAATTGTGATTGTGAATCAGTTTGTTTGATGAAGTAAATATACGTAATCCAGATATAATTCTAACAAAGTGGAAAAAAGAATATCAAAATTTATGGAGATAAAAAAATCTAGCAATTTTTATAATTGCTAGATTTTTTTAAATGTGGTTCATTTATATTAATCATTTAATGCTTCATATACTTCTCAAGCTATTTTTATATCTGGAGTAAGTGTTTTACTTCAAACTGCCCATTTAGCTGGACAAGCTTGTGTAGGATTTGCTCTCATGAATTGTAATGCTTCTAATTTTCTTATTAATTCATCACTATTTCTTCAAAGTGGTCATGAAGTAATTTCAATACTTCTAAGTATACCATCAGGATCTATAACAAATGTACCTCTTCCTGCTATTCAGCTTTCTACATCTAGAATATTATATATATCTGCTACTTCTGTAGAATGGTCAGCAAGCATTTTATATGGGAAATTTTGCATCAATTTTTCGTGTTTTACCCATGCTCTATGAGAGAATACTGTATCAGTAGATGCAGCTAATATTTCTACTCATAATTGATTAAATTTTTCTTCTTGTTCTGCCATATCTTTTAACTCAGTAGGACAAACAAATGTAAAATCTGCTGGGTAATAAAATAAAACTACCCATTTATCTTTTAAATCTGAAGATGATATTCTACCATCAGAATCACTTTTTGGATCATAAAATGGTAAATCGAAACTTGGTGCTTCAGTATCAATTTTTGCTATTGTTGGGAATTCGTAATTTTCCATTTATTTTAAATTAATTTATAAAATCAGAGAATAAATCTCTATTCTTAGAATATTCAATATATGTAAAAAGTCAAATTAAAATGAGAATTATTCTTGTTTTGATTAATAAAAAATAAGAGTAATGCATTACTCTTATTTTTTGTTATTGTGATTTATGAATTTTTTACTTTTGAGTTAAGGCTTAATTTATCTCTCAAGAACTTCTAATTGTATATCTTTTGTTGATTTATTTCAACTATTATCAATTGCTTGAATTGTGATTACGTGTTTTCAAGTAGTGATATTTCTTTCTGAATTAATAGGGTACACTAAGTTTCTATCAGTTATTCATGATTTAACTATATTTCAATCAATAAGTATATTTATATCTTTAATTCATGAATTTTCTATAATATCTGCTTTTAAGTTGAAATAATCATTATTGAATAATTTTATACTTCAGTCAGTAGGATTTGTCAGATTTATAACAGGTGCTGATGTATCGTTTTTTAATATAGATATTGTTTTACTAACAGTATTTGAATAAAATTGATTATCTACTGCTCTTAGTTTTAGTACTACATTATTTCATGATTTAGAAACTGGTATAAATATAGTTCAAGCATAGGATCATTCTGTTAAATTATCAACTGTTACATTATCTACTTCTACATCATCTATCATTACATCTATTCTGATAATAGGATTTATACTTTTGTATGCGAATTGTATGTAGTTTTCTCATGCTGATAATGTGTCATTATCATTTATGGTTGTTTTTATCGATATGTCAGAATTTGATCAAGTTCTCTCACATTCTTTATTACTAATATCTGTAACTAAATCTGCTACATTTCAATATGTTGTTTTAAATGCATCTGTTTTCATCCATTGGTTAACTGGTCATTGCCAATTTGGATTTGAAGAATCTATATCATTTAATTCTAATACTGTTACTGTTTTTATAGCTGCTTCTGGTGTATTTTCACTTACTTTTCAGTTACATAATGTATCTACTTTTACTTGATTATAACTATTGTCATATTCTTTTGGAGTATTTATGAATAGTGATCTAATAAGTAGTGAATCATTTGATGATTCTGGATTAGGTAATAATCATGATATTTCTGATATGTTAATATCTTTTACTCCTGAAGGCTTTACCCAATTTTCAACAGATTTTCATTTCAAGGCAAATTCCATGAAGCTTTTCCAAACTGGTCAAGCTCATTCTAGACCATTTCAACTATAATTTAGTTGTTTTCAATCTGTATTTCATGCCCATACTACAGTAGTAATTTGAGGAGTATATCAAATAGTCCATAGGTTACTTGGGTATATGTCTTTTTTTCAATTTATTAGATACTGTTTTGTAGATGTACCTGTTTTAGCTGATACTGTTCTATTTTTAAGACTTATGTAATTATTCCATCAAGCAGGACGTGAGCTTGTATCACTAAGTATACTATTAATAATATATGCTTGTTCTTTTGGTATTACTTGTTCATCTTTCTTTTTTACTTTATTTTCATCTATTACATTTCCTTTTCAATCAACTATTTTTAGAATTGGTGTTATTTCTTTTTTTACTCACAAATTTGCAAATACAGTGTAGGCGCTAGCTAATTCTAAAGGAGTCATTTCTCAAGTTCATAATGCAAGAGGTGCTCAGTACATTCAATTTTCTTTTAACGATGTTACTCATAGTTTTTTCATTAAATCGACTATGTTTTTTTCTCATCATGCCATAAAAAACATCTTTATAGCTGTAATATTTCTAGAATAATTTAGTGCAGTAGAAATATTCATTTTTCACATAAACCTTCAATCAAAATTTTTAGGTGTATATCAACTAGGAAAATTGGTTTCTAAGTCGTATATAGGAGTTTTTGATCAAATAGGGTGAAGTAACATTCATAATGAATATACAAATGGTTTGAATGAGCTTCATGGTTGAAGTTTAGAAGTAATTATATTAACATTTCATTTGTTTTCATTGTCAAAATAATCTTTTCATCACACCATTGACAATATTTCTCATGTTTTATTATCAATACTTATTAATGCAGCATTATTAGCATCAAAGTTTTTAGTATTTTTTTCTACTTGATTTTGTATTAATTCTTCTGCTTTTTCTTGCAGTTTTCAATCTAGAGTAGTATATATTTTTAATCATCAATTGCTTACTATTTCTTTTCAAAATTTTTCTTCTAGATATTCTTTTACAAAGAATACAAAGTGAGGAGCTTTTATATTTTCTTTTGTTTGATTAAAAGTATATCAGATTGCAGTTATAATAGACTCTTTGTATTCATCAAAAGTTATGTATCAATCCTCTAACATTCTTCAAAGTACTCTATCTTTTCTTCATGTTTCGTATTCTATATAATTTTCATCGACTTTTATTCTAACACCATTCAGCATATCTATCAATTCTGAGTACGAAAATACACTACATCAGTCATTGTCTATTTTTATATTGATTTTAAAATTTTCTTTATCCAAATTACATACCAATGTTTTATCAGTTCATTCTAATTTACTTGCT
Organism: Candidatus Altimarinota bacterium; assembly: GCA_028688895.1. Lineage (GTDB taxonomy): Bacteria > Patescibacteriota > Gracilibacteria > BD1-5 > UBA6164 > UBA6164. The sequence continues at coordinate 43,946 of JAQTXG010000003.1, forward strand.
TTTAGATTTGATATAAAATCTGTTAGATATTTTAGGATTTCACTATTTGTTTCTTTATCTTTTTGATTAATAACTTTTATAGTATTATCTTTGTCATCTCAAGTATAGATGTATGGAAATCATATCAATCTATCTGGATGGTTATAAGGTGAATAATATGTTGGTCATTTAGGTAGGGAAGCTAATATAGAAGATTCTAAAATTCATATATCATTTGCACTTTTATTGAAATATGTTTTCGATGCTTCTTCTATACCAAATGCATTATTTCCGTATGAAATCTTGTTTAAATATAATTCAATTATTTTTTCTTTTGAAACACTAGAAGTTAATTTGTAAGCTAAGTATATTTCTTTTACTTTTCTTTCTACACTTTTTTCATTTGTAATAATAGTGTTTCTAATAAGTTGTTGAGTCAAAGTAGATGTTCATTTAACTCAGTCAGCTTTTCATACTATATAATTAACTCAAGCTCTTATTAATCATTGAATATCTACTCAAGGATTTGTCCAATATCTCTTGTCTTCTATTGCAACTAGAGCATTTATCATGTTTTTGTTTATTTTTTCAAAAGGAACATATGTTCTTTTTTCTTTGAAAATTTTGTATAGCTCACTTCAATCTCTATCATATATTACAGATGATTCAGCTATTTCTATGTCTTCTAATTCTTTAATTGATGGTAATCAAACTATATATTTACTATATATTATTATTCACATTACTACTATAGATACTATAAAAAATAATAATGAATACAATAAAATTTTAACAAATTTATTTTTTCAATCTTTTCATAATAGTTTTCTAGTTTTATTTCCTATTCTTTTTGTATATGTTGTCTTAAACCTTCTTTGTTTAAGAGGTCAGTTGTTATTGGTCATAAATATTATATTTAAATTAAAATTTAAATGGATTTACATTTGTGTTGTAATCTTCTCAGATTACTATTTCTATTTTTGCATCAGTTTCTGAAAACATAGGAGTTTCAGTTTTTATAATTTTTCAGTCGAAGAATTTATTAAGTATTTTTAGAGTATCAGAATTTTCATCTATGTTATTATAATAAATAATTGATTTTTCGTATATTTTATCTGCATTTCAGATTGAATCTTTTTCTGGAATATTAAATCAATATTTAATTATGTCATTACTTAATTGTGATGCTAAATTTCTGACTTTTACTCAATTAAAAATATTTATTTGATAATTTTCATCATATACTTTAGGATAATTTAACACTATATCAGTATATTTTTTTAATTTTTCAAAATTATTTAAATCACTTACATCAGTTCATTCAACTAACAATACTGACATTCATCAAAACATATCTCTACTAGGAGAATATAGAAAACCTCATTTTGTACATGTTGCGCTTCAGTAAAAACAAGTATCATTTAAATTTGAAGATATTATTTTGTAATCTCATTTTCAATTTAAATTGTATGCTAATTTAAGTATATTAGGTAAAGTTAAATTTGTTTCAACATGATTTATAAATACATCATATAATTCTTTTACTTTTCATGGTGAAGTTAAAAAATAACTTCAATTTAATTTTTCTTTTATTGCTTTTATTACTTGTTGTTGTCTAATTGATCTATCAAAATCACTAGTAGAATGTCTACTTCTAGCATATTTTAAAGCATTTTCTCAGTCAAAAATCCAAGTTCATTCTTTGAATACTAGGGTTTTGTATCACCAATTTCAGTCAGGGTATCTATAGTCTACAAAATTTTCAGGGATAGTAATTTCTACTCATCATATAGTATCAATTATTTTTTTAAATCAATCAAAATCTACATTTATATAATAATCAATTTCTTCTCAAGTCATTAAAGTAATTTTTTCTTGAATTGCTTTTATTCATTCTTTTTTTGAATCATATTTATGAGTTACACTTGCATATAATCAATTTATTTTTCAGTCTCTTAATCATTCTGGATACTCGGTATAAATATCTCTAGGTATAGAAAGCATACTTACTATTCTAGTTTTTAAATTTATGCTTGCTAAAATAATGGTATCAGTTAGATTTGGTGCTTCATGACTACCTCATCATCTTCATAATACCAATATATTAATTTCACTATTTGTGTTGTTATCAGGAATATTTTGTTTTTTATCTATAACTCCAGACTTTGTTAGTGTGTTATTTTTATCTATATTAAAATTAAAAATACTTGTATCTTTAATAAAATAATATCATATAAATATTACTATACATAACGCTGTTACTCATATCAAATTTGGTATAAGTGCGGATTTTTTTAGGTTATTTTTTTTAAATGCCATGTATAAATTAATTATTACAAAAAAGTTTTAAATATTTTAACTAAAAAAAACTTTTTTACAATTATTTTTTTTATTTTTAAAATTTGTATATTAATATTAATTTAATCAATATTGTCAATCAAAAATATAAATTTAATTTTATTTTTATTGGATAGCGAGTATTATAAAAATAATTACATTTATTAATAAATATTATGGAAAGAATATCTAAAGTTACAAGTGAAATTTCTAAAAAAGTAATAGGGCAAGATGGTCTTATAAGAGATATACTTATATGCTTATTATGTAAATGACATATATTATTGGAGTGAGCACCTTGATTAGCTAAAACTTTGTCAGTTGCAACATTGTCTGAGGTTGTTTCATTAAATTTTAGTAGGATACAATTTACTCCAGATTTGTTGCCAAGTGATTTAGTAGGTAATAGGATATATAATCCTGAAACTAGAGAATTTTTAACAAAAAAATGACCAATTTTTTCAAATTTAGTTTTGGCTGATGAGATTAATAGAGCTCCATCAAAAGTTCAGTCTGCTTTATTGGAAGCAATGGCTGAGAGGCAGGTAACTATATGAGATGATACATTTAAATTGGATAGACAATTTATGGTACTAGCAACTCAAAATCCTATAGAACAGGATTGAACATATACTTTACCAGAAGCACAGTTAGATAGATTTTTATTAAAATCAATAATTGATTATCCTAGTGAAGTTGAAGAAATAGAAATAATGAAGAAATATGCAAGTGATGAAACAATAAAAGTAAATAAAATACTTAAAAAAATTGATTTAGATATTTTACAAAAAGATATTTCTAATATATATGTAGATGACAATATATATCTATATGTAAAAGATTTGATTTTTTGTAGTAGGGATGATTTAGAAATCAAAGAATATTTAATGTATTGAGCATCTCCAAGAGCCTCAATAGCACTAATAAAAGTGGCTAAAGCTAATGCATTTTTGGAGTGAAGAGATTTTGTTATACCAGAAGATGTTATATGTATGCTTAAATGAGTCTTAAGACATAGATTGATATTGAATTATGAATCTATAGCTGATTGAATTACAACAGATATGATTATAGATAAAATTTTAGATAAAGTACAAATTAAATAAATATGTTAAACAAAAAACATAAATTACTTGAAATAAAAACCTCTGCTATAGTTGATAGTCTTTTTGTTTGAAATTACAAAACTAATCATAAATGAAGATGAATTGAATTTGCAACTTTTAAAGAATATGATATTTCCGATAATGTAAAAAATATTGATTTTGTTAGGTCTGAAAAGGAATGAAAGATTTTGGTAAAATTGTACGAAGAAGAAAAGGAGCTAAGTGTATATTTTGTAATAGATTTAAATAATACATTTTTTGATTCATGATTTTGATTTAACAAAATAGATATAGTTTATGAATTATTATATTTAGTATGATTATCTGCTTTAAAAAATGGAGATAAGGTTTGAATGTATATAAATAACTCGGATAATTATAATATTAATTTAGCAAAAAAGTGAAAAAATAATTTTGTAAATATTATAAATATTTTAGATAAATATAGTCAAAAAAAATTGGAAAAAATAAATTTTCTAGGATTTTTTAAGCAAAAACTATCTAACAATAATCATAATATAAATGTAGAATATAATTTTTGATTAAAGTACTTCAATTCACTTAGTATAAAGAATTCTTTAGTTTTTTATTTAACAGATAGTTTGGAAATAGATAAAAAACAATTAAAAGTGTTATGAGTTAAAAATGATTTAGTATTATGTAATATATTTAATTCAATAGAAAATGACTTACATTGAATTTGAATATGATGATTTAAAGATAAAAATAATAGTATTATTTTGGATTTTGATAATAAGTCAAAAATAAATGAATATATCGAATTACGTATAAGTAAAATAAACGAATTAAGAAAATTTATATTAAAAAATGGTTGAAAATATTTACTATTAGATGAAAATAAAAATATATACAAGGAATTTTATAATTTGTTTAAATAATATTAATTAATAATAAAAAATATGTTAAAAAAAATACTTTACTCTATTGTTTTTTTATTTTCTTTTTCTTTTTTTTCATTAAGTAATTTATTTGCTAGTTGAAATGAAGATATTAGATGAATAAAATGACCTAGAATTTCTACTTCTGATTTTATTAAATATCAATTAATTGTAATATTATTATTAATAGGTTTATATATTTATTACAATTTTTATTTAAATAAAAAAACTAATAAAATACTAAAAAAAGATGAATTAACAGAAAATAAAAAAAATATAATAATTCAATTAAAAAAATTGAAAAAAAATAGTGAAAATTATTCTAAATCAAATTATTATTCTGAAATAAATAAATATTTTAGAGAATATTTATGATTATTAAATATTAATAATGCAGATAAATTGACTTTAAGTGATATAAAAAATTTAAATTTAGATAATGAACTAGTAGATTTATATGAAAAAAGTTATTTAAATGAATTTAATGATAAAAATGATATTAAAATAACTAGATTAGAAATAATAGATAATTTGATTAAACTGATAAAATAATATGTTGAAATTATTATACATAAATTATTTTTTACTATTAATACCAATAATACTTTTTTTATTATTGTTATATTTTAAGTGATGAAATAAAAAGTTTTTTTCAGCAATAGGTGATTTAAAAAATGTATTTAAATCAAATTCAAATTATTATAGGTTTTATTATTTGTTAATTTTTGTAATATTTGTTTTATTTACAGTTGTATTTTCAAAGCCGGTTATTGGAAATACTTATCAAAATGTAATAAAAAATGGAATAGATATTCAAATAGTTTTGGATGTATCATATTCTATGACTGCAACTGATCTGGATCCAAATAGATTGGAAGTAGCTAAAGATGTTATATATGATTTTGTAGATAGTATAGTTAGTGATAGATTATGACTTATTATATATTCATGAAAAGTTTTTACATCTTTACCTCTCAATTTTGATTATAACATAATCAAGAAAACAATAAAAAAGATAGATATAAATACTATAAATCAACAGTATATGTTTCTTCAATGAACTGCCACTTGAGATGCATTAATATTAGCTGGAAAATCATTTTCAAGTGATAATAGGGAAAAAGTAATTATTTTGCTTACTGATTGAGAGGCTAATAAATGAATGCATCCTTATGTGGCTGTAAAATACTTAAATGAAAAATATAACTGAAAAATAAGGATTTATACTGTAGGTATTTGATGAGATGAAAAAACTACTGTTTCTGTTACAAGTCCTGATTGACAGATTCAAGAATTGGAAATATGATGAGTTAATGAAGAAGTTTTGAAAAATATATCTACTAAAACAGACTGATTATATTTCAGAGCTACAGATAGAAATACTTTGGAGCAAATTTTTGATAAAATTTCTAAATTAGAAAAAAAAGAAATTATAACAGAAACAGTTACTGTTAATATAGAAAAATATAGATTGTTTATTAATTTAGTAATAATTTTTTTCTTTATTTTTTTATTTTTAAAATATAAAAAAAATATATAAATTTTATTTTTTCTAATTAATTTTTATGGTGTTTTCTAATTTAAATATACAAACAATCACACTATTTACAATTTTATTTTTATTATGAATTGTATTGTTATTTTTGATTTGAAAAAAAAATAAAAATATCAGTTCTATAATTTTTTTATTTTTATCTTTTTTGTTTATTTTGATTAATATTTTTGAAATTAAATGATGATATAATTCTGAAATTGTTAAATTTGAATCATGAAGAATTTTATTTGTAGTAGATGTAAGTAAAAGTATGGATGCTAATGATGTTTTAGAATATAGTAATAATATTTCTAGAATGAATTTATCTAAATATATGATAAATACTTATATATGAAAAAATCTAAGTAATTTGTATTGATTGATAATATTTGCTTGAGAAGCTATTGAAACATTGCCTTTTACAAATGAAATTACTTTGTTTAAAAATGTAATAAATTCTCTTGATAGTAATAAAATATCATTAGTTTGAACAAATTTAAATAGTGTTTTTGAAAGTATTAATGATTATTTTTTCCTTGAAAATTATTGATGATTGGTAGTTGTTTTTACAGATTGATGAGATGAAAATATTGAAATTTCTGATAATTTAATGAAACTAATTAAGAACAATTGAGTTAAAATATTGTTAGTATGAGTGTGAACCAGTAGTTGATGACGTATACCTTTGTGAACAGATAATATGTGAAAAATAATTTATAAAAAGTATAATTGAAATGAATTATTGACTAGATTAAATAAAGATCAATTAATAAGATTGTCTAATACTTACAATTTTAGTTATATGAGTATTGATAACATAGATAGTTACAATGAATTAGAAAAATCTATAGATGAAAATATTAAAAAAATAAGTATGGAGAAAAATATTAGTTATAGGATAGACTATACTCGTTTTTTTATATTAATTTCATTTGTTTTTTTCGTGTTATTTTTAATTTTTGATAATTTTGTATGAATAAAAAAATCATAGTTATATTTATTTTTATTTTATTTTTAATTATAATATTTAATTATAAGAATTTTTTTTCAACTTATTATTTTATAGAGGCAAATAAAAATTATGAGATTAATAATTTTTCTTGAGCTTTAGAAAATTACAATAAATCATATAAATATCTATCTTGATATGAATTGGAATACAATTTATGAAATACTAATTTTAAATTGTGATTAGAAAATGAAAATACTGATACAAAATTTGAGTATTTTAAAAAATCAATTGAAAACTATTCTAAAGTAATTAAAAATGTAGATAAAGAAAATATATTGTATAATGATTCTGTCTATAATTTAGATATAGTAGCAAGAAACATCGTTGATTTGAGTCAAAAAATAGAAGAAGAAAAAAATGAAGAATCAAAATATAATGAAGAAAAACAAGAAAAAGATGAAAAACACGAAAATAATGATGAAAGCAAAGAAGAAATAGTAGATAATAATAAAAAAATAGATAAATCTGATGATAAATCAAATAATAAATCAGATGAAGAAGTTAAATTGGATGAATTTTTAAGTCAATTATTCACTTCTCAGGAAATTCAAGATTTGGAAAATTATATAAATAATTTATCTAATGAGGATGAATATAATAGACAATTTTATAATAATTTTAGTAATATTTGAAATCAAAAATTTGATTCTAATGAAAAAGATTGGTAAAAAAATCCTAAAACTTTTACAGTTTTAGGATTTTTTTAGTTTAAACCAGGCATTCACATATTTCACATTCACATTTGTTGCATAACTCATTGCATTTTTTCTGCTGCAACTTCTTGAGATTTTTTAACTCATTTATTTATAGATTCTTTTATAGCACTTTCTAATGCTGTTTTTTGTGCATCGCTTAATCCAGGAATCAGTGAAGCAGTTTCAAAATCTACTTTTTCTACTTTCATTTCTCAGTTAACTGTAATAACTAATCAGTTAACTTCAGCTTCTATAAATGTATTTTCTAATTCTTTTTTTACTTTCATTGCTTCTTGTTGCAATTTCATCATTTCTCATGCTTTTGAAAAATCCATATTTATTGTTTATATATTAAAATTGTGGTGATATTATATTAATTATTTAAAATATTTCAAATTTTTGCAATTAAAAAGTTTTTATGTTAATATTATTGTGTATATTAAAATTTAATTTAAAAATATGGCTCAAATAACAGATAATGATAATTCTGATTTATTAATTTTATCAGATGAGGATTCTACTAATATGGATACATTTATGTTGGATGATAATACAAAATTGGAAGATTCTACTGATAATGATGTAATATCTTTTGATGAAACTATTGATAATAATACTATTTTAGATAATTCTGATTCTAATAGTTCAATATCTTTTGAAAATAGTGATTTACTAGGTTCTGGTTTTGATGATATTAAAATTGATGAAGAATCTAATAATAGTTTAGATAATTCTTTTAGTTTTGATACGTCTCCATCTTCAGACCTGGATAATTCTTATAATAATAGTGAATTGACATGATTGACTGAATTAAAATCTGAAAATGTTAGTTTAAATGAAATAGATGATAGTTCTAATAATTCAATTGATTTTAATGTGTCTGATAGTACAAGTGTTTGAACTATGGTAGATATATTGGATAGAGCAATGCATGAAATGACATCTAGATCAGAAGTTATAGAATCTGAAATAAATGTTGAAGAATCAAATATCACTGATTTAAATAATCAAATTAAAGATTTAGAATCAAAAGTTGCTGTATGAGAACAAAAAGTATCTGATTTAAATAATGAAAAAACACTTATTTCTAAAAATATTAAATCGTTAGAAAGAATGAAAACACAAGAAAATACAAATTCTGCTACAACTACAAAGAAAAAATAAAAATAAAAAAATTGAAGATTAATTTTAATCTTCAATTTTTTTTATTTTTGGGATATAGTTGTTTCATTCCATCTCAACTAGCATAATATCTATATCTATTTCGAAAAAATCTTCTAGAAAATTTTTGTAATCTATGAAATATTTTGGTCTATCTTCATATACTGTTATCTTATTTGGTATAAATTTCAGATGTTCTACTATGTATTTGATAGTTTCTAAAATTTTTTCTTCTGGATTTGATACTATACGATAATTGATATGGTTTAATTTACATGATTTGATTTTTTCTTCTTGTATATCTTCATATCAAGCAGTTAGTATTAAGTCGTGATTTTCTCTTAATTTTGAAGTTATTGTAGTTGGAAAATCTTTATCTACATAAAACATATCGATAAAATTTTTTATTCATATTGTGTCAACAATATATTGATTTCATTCATTTCACCTTCTTCATTTTCTAACATCACTTTCAATTGCTTCTCTGGTACAAAATATAGTATCGTCAAAATCACTAATTATTAAATCTATATCTCTTTTTTCTAACTTGTTTTTTTTCATTTCAAGTTCATTTATATCTGTTTCAGTAAACATACTTATTTTTTAAGTTTTATAATAATATTTAGTCATTCGATATCAATATTTTTTTCTAAATCAAACTCTTTTATATCATTTACTATACTAGATAATGTTTCAGTTTCTATATATTTTTGAAATATATTTAATACATTTCCAGCTCATAAAATAGATACTTGTATTCTATCATCTACTTGGTAATCTGCTTCTTTTCTAGATTCTTGAATTTGTCTAACAATATCTCTTGCTAATCATTCTAATCTTAGTTCTTCAGTAATATCACCAGATATAGCTACAACAGTTCAGTTACCACTTTCAATAAATTCATTTGTATGATAAATTTCTTTTATATTTGTTTCAAATACTAATTCAAAATCTCATTCTTCAAGAATAAAATCTCAAACTTTTAAATTTCAGTCAGGTTGAATTTCAAAATTACCTGACTTTGCTTCTGTAAGAATAAATTTTACATTTGCTCCAAATTTTGGTCAAATTGTTCTACCATTTGGTTTACACACTTTTAATGGCATTTCATCTGTTTCAAATACTTTGATTTCTTTTATATTTAATTCTTCTTTAATTATTTCTTTATAATATTCATTAAAATTTTCTAAAACTTTAATGTATTGTAATGGTTGTCTAACTCTTATTTTTGCATTTGCTCTTGCCGATAATCAAAGTGTAATTATTTTTTGAACTTTATCTGTATCTGAATTTAATTTTTCATCAATAAGGTTAGAATCATAAGTAGGAAAATTAGTTAAATGGACAGATTTTTCTCATGTTAATTCTTTGTAAATATGTTCAGAAATAAAAGGCATAAATGGAGCAATAATCTTTGTTAATTCAACAAGTGTATAATATAGAGTTTCATAAGCTTCTAATTTATCTGTGTCATTTTCAGATTTCCAAAATCTTTTTCTAGATCTTCTGATATACCAATTAGTTAGATTATCCATGAATTTTACTATTGGTTTTGCTGCTTCATTTAATTTGTAAGAATCAAATCAATAAGTTACTTCTTTTGTTAATTCATTTAATTCTGATATTAACCATTTATCTAGATTGTTATTTCTAGTTTTTGATCAAGTTGGTTTGAAATTATCTATATTTGCATATGTAGTGAAAAAATAATATGTATTCCATAGTGGTAATAGTACTTTTTTGACAATTTCTTCTACTCATATTTCAGCAAATCTAAAATCTTGTGCTTCTACTACAGGACTATTCATTAGATAAAATCTCATGGCATCAGCTCAGTATTTTTCAAAAATCAGATGTGGATCGGGGTAGTTTTGTTTGCTTTTTGACATTTTTTGTCAGTCTTCAGCTAATACTATACCATTAACTATTACATTTAAAAATGGTGTATTATCAAATAGCGCTGTTCAAAGAATAAGTAGTGTATAAAACCATCATCTAGTTTGATCAATACCTTCTGCGATGAAATCAGCTGGAAATTTAAAATTATCTGAATTTTCAAAAGGGAAGTGTTTACTTGCATAAGGCATAGCTCATGATTCAAACCAACAGTCTAATACTTCAGGTATTCTAGTTAATTTAGAACCTGTTTTTGGATGAGTTAAATATATTTCATCTACAAAATGTTTATGAATATCTACCTCCTCTCATGTATTTGTATAATAATATTTATCGTTTTCTTCTTTTATTTGTCAAAACTCTTTATTTAGTTCATACATTTCCTTTACTGAACCTATACATACTTCATCTTTTTTATCTTCAGATTGCCAAACAGGTATAGCAGATCACCAGTATCTATTTCTAGATATATTCCAATCGCGAGCATTTTCAACCCATTTCCCAAATCTACCATTTTTGATAATATCTGGTATCCAATTTATTTTTTGATTGTTAATAACCATTTTTTCTCTGATTTTTTCTACTGCTACATACCAAGCTGATATTCATCTATAAATCAGTGGAGTATCACACCTCCAACAATGTGGATATGAGTGATCAATGGTAGATATTTTCATTACATCTCATCTATCTTTTAGTATTTGTATTACTTCTTCATTGTAATCAAATACATATTTTCAATTATCAGACAAAGTATTTGTAGTTTTTCAGCTATCATCTATGTGAGATACAAAACCTAAATCATGTTCTTTTCAGATAATGAAATCGTCTTCTCAATACGCAGGAGCAATATGTACAATTCAAGTACCAGATTCAGTAGTTACATGATGACCTATTACTACATGATATACATTTTTTCATAAATATACATCTGTTCATAAATCAACTCACATATCTGTAATTTGAGTTTTGAAATCATTAAATATTGGTTCGTATTTAATTCATTGTAGACAAGCTCATTTATATTGTCTAACTTGTCTATAATCGTCTTCGTTTTTGTAATAATCTTTTAATCTATCACTAGCTAATACATATGTTTCTCAAGATTTATTATCAATTATTTCCGAGTACATAATATCAGCTCATACTGCTAATCATAGATTTGCCATAAGAGTCCATGGAGTAGTTGTCCAAGCTAATATGTATTTGTTTTCATTTCATACTACTTTGAATTTAACTGTAAGTGTTTTATCTTGTTTGTCTTTGTATCATTGGTTCACTTCGAAGTTTGATAGTGGGGTAGTACATCTAGGACAGTATGGTACAACTCTGTGTCATTCATATATCAATCATTTATCATATAGTGATTTGTATACCCACCAAACTGATTCCATGAAGTTTGTATCCATAGTTTTATATCAGTTTTTCATATCTACCCATCTCCCCATTCTATTTACAGTTTTTTCCCATTCTTCTACATATCAAAATACATTTGATCTACAAGTTTCATTGAAAGTATGTATTCAGATTTTTTCTATATCATCTCTACCTGAAATTTCTAGTTTTTTTTCAACTATATTTTCAATAGGTAATCAGTGACAATCCCAGCCAAATACTCTCTCAACTCTTTTACCTTTCATAGTTTGATATCTAGGTATCACATCTTTTAGTGTACCTGCTAATATATGTCCATAATGGGGTGTCCCAGTAGCAAACGGAGGACCGTCATAGAAATTGAACTCTTCTGCATCTTTTCTATTATTTACAGATGCTTCAAATATTTTATTTTCTTGCCAAAATTTTAGCATTTTTTCTTCCAGTTTAGGGAAAGATTGTTTTGGGTTTACTTTTTCGAAATTTTTCATTTTTTTTATTTTATTATTTAAACTCACTAATTAATCTCAATGCTTCTTCTTTGTATTCTAGCTCTCATAACTCTGAATAAAGAGTTGCTTCTTGTAGTATATCATCTATTGCTTCCATATCATCTTCTGGAAGTTGATTTGTATATAGGTATTCTAGTATATAATTTATTGAATCCATATCATCAGCAATTATCGCAGTTTCTAGTTTTGATAAATAATCATTATATAATTTAGTTTTGTTCATTTTTCAATATTTAAATAATAAAAAAAGTATAAAATAAATGATTTGATATTTTCAAATCTATATTTATTTTATACTTTCGGTCCTTCGTAGCTTTAGCGAAGAAGGAAGTTACCACCTAAAGTTTTACTTGATTTTATTTTTATGACGGAGATTTTCGACTTCGTGAGGTTCTACTAAGTAATTATACTTTTCTTCCTCCAGCTTGTGGTTGATAGCCACTCAAATGCTTTTTTTTATTTTATATAAAATATTTTATTTTACAAATTTTATTTTATTTATTTTTTACTTTTTTATTACTATATGTTATTATTATATAAATTATAATTTATAAATATAAAAAAATATGGTAGTTAATAAATATTTTTCTGATTTACCAGTAAAATCACAATCTAACATTGTAGATGCTTTTGATAAAATTGATTTATGTAAAACACCTAATATGGTTGAAAGAATATGTGAAATAAGAACTAAAAAAGCTGATGATTTTAAATATAGATTATCAGTTGTTAAGAAACAATTAAAAATAGAAGAAAATTTTTTAGATGATTATAAATGATTACTAGATATGTGATTATGAAATGATATGGAAAATAGAATTTTAGAACAGGAGAGAATTATTTCAGAATTGTCAGATAGAATTATTTTTTTGGAGTGAGAAATTAAAAAAGAATTATTAGATGATTAAAAAATACATTTCATATGAAATGTATTTTTTAATTATCAATTATCTTTAATTTTTTTTAAAATTTTATCAATATTTTTTACTGAGTCTAATACTTCATTTCAATCTTCTTCAAAATCTCATATTCTTACAAATTTAATATTTGCTTCATTTGCAAATAATTTATCCATATCTCAATCTCAAAAATATATGCTATTTTTGTAAAAATTTTCATCTTCTGAATAATTTTTAAAAATATTAATATGTTGAAATCATTTTTTTATTTCATCACTTCAGTAAATTAGTTCAAAACACTCTTTTATTCATCATATTTCAAGTACATCTTTTGCGAACTTTGTAGAATTTCATGTAGTTAAAAATAGTTTATAATTTTTTGAAAATTCTTTTATTTTTTCTGGTACTCATTTGAAAAATTCTATTTCATTTTCTTTTTTTCTGATACTTTTATATATTTTTTCTCATATTTGATGTATTTCTTTTTCTGTAAAATTTTTATCAATAAAAATCATTTTTAGTTGATCAAATACATTCATTCAAGCTGTAGTTCAAAATATATATTTAGCTTTTTCTAAATAATTTTCATCTACTTTTTTTACACAATGTAGAGCTTGTAGTGTATTTATTTTATTTGATTTAATAAGTGTTCAATCTAAATCAAATATTAAGTATTTTATCATTTTTTTATTTTTAATTTATATTTTGCTAGATTTTACTGTGAAAATCTAACATGTTACTAGATTTTACTGTAAATATCCAACATGTTTCTAGATTTTACAGTGTATAATTTTGCATTTCATTTTTTTTCTACTGGTATTAGTTTTGATTTAAAGTAGTTTAAAATTTCTTCTTTTTTAAATTTTTCATCTAAATCTTTGTATTCATTTAATAGTTCATTAATCAATTTTTTTATAAATGGTTCAGAGATATATCATTTTAATCTAATCCAAGTCAATATAATTTTTCATACTTCAAGTATTCTGTGGTCTGATAATCCTTCTTCATTTTTGTTTCATACTAATATCATTCTCAATTCTACAGAGTGTCATTTTTTTTGAGATTTTGAATCATTTAGATTAATTGGTAAATCAACTTCTCATATTATTTTTACATCTTTATAATCTTGGTTTTGCATAGGATTAGGATTGAAATGTAGATTTTTTATTAGATTTAAAAAATCTCAAGTTATTAATCATTCTTTTTCCATTTTTTCAACTAATTCTTTATCTATAATTCATTTATTTTTAAAACTATTTACTGTGTTTATTAGTTCTCATTCTTCAATCCTATTATGAAATAATGACAAATAAAAATAAGATAATAATAATAATGCATCTTCCTTGTTTTTTACTTCAAACTCTATTCAAATAGAATCGTTTAAACTTTTTCAATTTATGTATTTTTCATCCTTTAATATTTTAAAAGTTCATGAGTTATGTTCTTTTCATCTAATTCTTAATTTGAATTCTATTATTTTACCTCAAATTATAGTTCTTCATTTACTACATCCCAAATTCATTAGCATTTCATAATCATCTATCATTGTTGAAGGTATTATTTTTTCTCTTGCTAGATATATGCTTTTTTTATCTAATTCTACTAATTCTGGTGTATCAATTATTTCATTGATTGCATAAGAAATTTTTGCAATACTACAATTGAATTGTGAAGATATTACTCATTTTGTAGTATCTTTTAGGAAATTAATTATATCTTCTTTTTTGTTAAAATATTTTTTTCTGTTTTTATATTTTTTCGGTATATTTCATTTTAATTCTTCTTCATAAAAATCTAAAGATTGTTTAAATATATAGTTGAAGTAATCAATTGCTTCTGGATTATCAATTGTTACTTGACTCGTTCATATATTACTTTCTGATTCTATTTCTTTAGTTTTATTTATTAAAAATTTATTTAATAATTTTTCTATTTCTTTATCACTTAGTCATTTTAAATTAAATAAATCCAATTTATTTATAAGCTTTCAATTTACTTCTTTTCAATAATCCAAAAATAACATTTCTAACATTATTTCTGAAAATCAGTTTTTATTAAATATCATAGATTCTTTATCTATGTCTGATTTACTATCTATTCTATATCTACTTGTCATTTTTAATTGTTAATTGTATTTTATTTATTATATCATAAATTTTGTCTTATAACAAAATAAATTTTTATTTAATTTAAAAAAAACATAAATCATTTGATTTATGTTTTACATTTTGTAATAGTCATTGAAAAATGGACTAATCGCAGCTTTGAATGCTGTTGAGAATTCATCTATTCTTGTAAGCATATCATGTGACCATGCTCACATACTACCATTTTCACTTCTGATATCAGTTTTTCATGATAATTCTCACATAATTGGTCCTAATTCTAGTAATTGTTCATATAGCATTTTTTCTATTTTTTCTGGTACTTCCATCATTACAGAAAATCAATAATGTCATTCTCATAAGTTATTTTCTACATATACTACTCATCATATGTATTTTTTATTTCATATATCTGTTGTTCATCACTCTATTCATATATAAAAATCAGCGTCAATTCATAATTTTTTGATATTTTGTGCTCTATTTTTTGCTCATAGCATTATTTCTGCTTTTGATAAGGGCATATCTGATATATCACTTTCTACTTTTTCTAAAATATATTCTATATTTTCTTTATCTTTAAAATATGGACAATTTTTGATTCAATCTTTTATTCATTCTACTTTTGGTAACCTAGTAGTTCATATAGCTATTTTCATAATATAAATTTATTATTTAAGATTTGAACAGTAGTGAGTAGTTACATAAAAATCATAATAATTTTTCTCAGAAGTTTTTTTTATTGAAATACCTAATCATATTTTAGTATAATAAGGATTTACAATTGCTAGATAGTGTGCATTTTCTGGATAATTTAATCATTTTTCATTTTCATATATTTTATAGATTTGTTTTAATCAATCTATTAATTCATCACTACAATCATCATCATAACAATAATATCAAAATTTTCAAATACTTTCACTAAATGTCACTCATCAACTTAGTATACAGTTTACATTATTATTTGTTAACCAGTTTTTTATTTTACTATAATCATAGTATGAATCATTTAATTCTCTTTTGTGTGACATATCTCATCTTTGATTTTGAGTTTCTGACCATTTAAAGCTTGAATAGTTTAATTTTTCATTATAACTATACGAGTTTAATCATAGATTATTTCTGGTTTCGTTATGTAAACTTAGCCATATATTTTTTACTTTATTGTAATCAATATTGTTACTTTTCAGTTTTTCTATATAATTATCGATTGAATTTATAGCTTCAATAACATCTTTATTTTCTTTTTTTTCTGGATATAGGATTTTAATTACTTCTTGAAATATGTTGTATATTTTTTGGTTTTGTTTGTAATCATTTTGATATTCTAATATTTGATATTCTAAATCTTTTTTAGTATTATTATTTCATTTTTTAATTATTTCTTGAAATTTTGAAGTGATTTTGTTTATTAGTAATTGATCTTTCGAATCTATTTGGTATTCTTGAGCATATGAATTATTTGTTACGAAAAATAAAATACAAATAATTATAAATATTTTTTTCATAATCTATATTATTTTATAAAGTTTATATTACTAAGTAATACAATGTAAAATGATATAGTGCATAATGTTGTCAAAGACATAATAATAATTTTTTTCATATTTATGTAATTAATATATAATGATTATATTATTTATAAAATATGTGATTTATCAAGTCTATATAGCCAAAAACAGGTGACAATTATTTGTCACCTGTTTTAAAATATATGTTTATTTTTTTGTAAAAGTAATATTTTAATATGTTTATCTTTTTGCTATTACCTCTATTTCAATTAATGCATCTTTAGGTAATCTACTTACTTCAACAGTGCTTCTAGCTGGTTTCAGTATAAAATAATTTTTATATATATTATTTACTATTTCAAAATCATTTAAGTCTTTTAAAAAAATTGTAGTTTTTACTACATCTTTTAGGCTTAATCAATTTTCTTCTAATAAATATGATATATTTCTGCATACTTGTTTTGTTTGATTTTCTATTCATCATTCTACTAACTCCATTGTGCTTGAGTCAAATGCTAACTGTCATGAACAAAATAATAAATCTCACGCAAAATATGCTTTTGAATATGGTCATATAGCTATAGGTGCTTTATGAGTTTTAAATAAATCATTTACTGTTTCATTGTTACTAATTTCAACAGCTTCTTTTTTATTTGAGAATAATAATCACATAGTATAATTGTTAATGAATAATGAATAATGAATAATGAATAATGAATAATTAAATGATTTAAACTAGTAAATCAAAGTATAATTCATCATTTGTTACGTCATGATATTTAAATCATAGTTTTTCCATATCAGATGTAATTTTTGACCAATTTTCTTTTGAATCTGTTTCTATTCATATAAATACTGGTGCTGTGTTTTTATTTGATTTTTTTAGGTATTCAAATCTGGCAATATCATCATTTGGTCATAAGCATCATAGAAAATCTTTTAATGCTCATGGCCTTTGGGGGAAGCTTACTATAAAATATCTCTTTAATCATTCATATTTCATAGATCTTTCTTTTACTTCTTGCAATCTTTCAAAATCAAAGTTACCTCCTGATATTATTAAAACTACATTTTTTCATTTTATTTCTTTTTTTAGGTCTTTTAATGCGTCAGTTGATAATGCTCATGCAGGTTCTACTACTATTCAGTCTTCTTTTAAATATTCTAAAATAGTTGAACAAACTCTATTTTCTGGACATGAAATAACTTTTAAATCATAATCTTTTGCAATTTGAAATGTTTTATCTCATACTCTTGCTACACTTGCTCAATCTATAAAAATATTTATTTTTTCTAGTTGTGTATTTTTTCATTTTTCAAGAGATTTTTTCATAGATAATGCTCATTCTGGTTCAACTCATATTACTTTTGTTTTTTTGTCTAAATCTTTAGTTATGCTAATAATTCATGATACTACTCATCATCATCAAATAGGGCATATTATATAGTCTGGATCTATTTCCATTTCATCATATATCTCTAGTCAAATTGTAGCTTGTCATGTAATTATTCTTTCATCATCAAATGGATGTACAAAAGTTGAATTGTTTTTTTCTTCAAATTCTTTACTTGCTTTAAATGCTTCATCAAAAGTATCTCATATTAAAATTACTTCTATGTATTTTCATCAAAATTGTTTTGTTTTATATACTTTTTGTTCAGGAGTAGTAACTGGCATAAAAATAGTTCATTTTATCTTTAGATGATTACATGTAATAGCTACTCATTGAGCATGATTTCAAGCTGATGCACATACTACTCATGCATTTTTTTCTTTTTCATTTAATGAATTAATCAGGTTAAATGCTCATCTGATTTTGTAGGATCTTACAGGTTGTAAATCTTCTCTTTTTAAGTATATGTTTGCTTCATATTTTTTACTTAATCTTTCTGAATATACTAATGGTGTAGTATTAATAAAATGTCCAAAATCATGTTTTGCTTTTATTATATTTTTTAGTTTTATTTTCATTGTTTTATGTTTTTATATATTTTTTTTATTATAGATATTCTTTTTATATTTCAAAATATTTTTTAAATTTACTAAATTTTAAATATTTTAGTTTATTTATTATATGTATATTTATAGTAGTATTTAATACTGGTAAATTATTTATTTTTTGTATTTTATTTTTATATCTATTGTTTTGATAATCAATAAATGTTTCTATAAAAATTAATTGGAAAAATTTATTATGTATAAAAAAATAGCATTATTTATGCTATTTTTTTAATCATATATTCTCAAATCAATTCATATCATCTTTTTTTGTAATATTCTCTTACTCCTACTCAAGCTATTACAGCCATTTTATTGTATCAATTTTCTTTTGCTATTTTTTCTGATTCTAAAATTAATTTTTTTCAAAAACCTATATGTTGTCAAAATGTACTACCTTTTTCATTTATATTTAGTTGGTCTCAAAATGTATGTATTTCTCTAATTATTGCACATCATTCTAGTTCTGGAATTACATTTAATATTTCCTTGTCTATTCATGGTAATCTAAGTCTGAGTAGTGAAAAAATTGTTCTATCATCTGGATCTTCAAAAGTGAGAAAATATTCTTTTCATTTTGATGCATCATATTCATAGTTATGTAAAACTGCTTTATTTGGGTCATTTTTTCAGTCTTTTATTTCTCTATATCTAGTGTCAAGTAATTTTACTCATTTTTCTTTTATTCTTTTTTCTACTATTTGTCTGAGATTTGCAATAATAGATCATTCTAAAATTTCACTAGATGGTATATCTCTGTATGTTCTATTTAGTCTGATATATTCAGGAATCATCATTTGAAGAGTTGCTGTTAACTCGATTAATGTTTCGTCGTCATATGCTTTGAATCAACCATTTTTCCACACTTCAGTTAATTCACTTTTATCAGTAACCATCATAGGATATATTTTTAACTCATCTGGTCTAAAATCTGGATTATCAAATACTTCCTTGAGTGATAATATATCTAATTCTGGAGTAGATCCAAGTAGATTTGGCATCATATGTGCTACTACTTTGAATCATGCATCTTTTAACATACGTGTAGCTTCTATTGATTCTTTGTTACCGTGTCATCTTTTGTTTAATTTATTTATTTCATCGTTTGTAGTTTGATATCATATTTCTACTCTAGTAACTCAGTATTCTCTCAGTCTTTTTATTTCTTCTGGATTTACCCAGTCTGGTCTAGTTTCAATTGCTATTCATATGACTCTCAGTCTAGATGTTTCGTTTAATTTTTTTGCTTCTTCAATATTTTTCGAAAGTCTTGCTTTGTATCATTCTTTTAATTTAAATGTAGCAAATTTATCATTTGTTAAATCTGTTTTATCTAGATATACTTTCATGTCATCATATGTATTGAAAGCATCATAGATAGCTTTTATGAACATTTTTTGGTATTCTAGTGGATAAACTGACCAAGTTCATCAAATAATTCTTATGTCGTTTTTTTCTATTTTGTGTCATGTTATTTCCAATGCTCTAAGTCTATTATGTATTTGCAGAATTGGGTCGAAATCATTCATAACTGCTCTTTGTACTGCTGGTTCGTTTGGTATGTATGATTTTGGTAGTCATTCAAAAGTAGGACAGTATATGCATTTTCATGGACAACCAAAAAATTTAGTTAACAGTGAAATTACTGTAACTCAACTCAAACTTCTTACTCATCTTTTTCTAAGTACTTTTTTGAAAAATAAATTTTCTTCTAAGCTTCAATCAGCTATTAATTCATTGTATCTTTCTATTAATTCTATACTTTGAAAAGGTTTTGCTATTTTATATTTTTTATATATTTCATTTTTTAACTTATGAAATTCATCTTTTGTAAAATTTCAATTTTTTTTATTAGCAGTTTCTAATCAAACTTTTAATAATTCATCTAATATTTCTATTTTATTTTCCAAGAATGTTATATTTGCCATAATTGTTATTAATTTTAATTTTTGTGATTATAGTTAAAATGCTTATATAATCAAATAATAATTATTTCAATAATTTTTTGACTTTTACAATATAAAAAATAATATAAGTATAACTTTTCTTACTTTTTAAATAAAGATTTTATGAAGAAAAATAAATGTGTTATAAAATTGTATTGAACTACTACAATTTGACCTAAATGACAAGTTGTTATACCAAAAGAAGTTAGAAATATCTTGAATCTAAATACATGAGATAGTATTTCTGTTTTGATAAAAGATGATAAATTTATATGAATGGTTAAAAATGAGGATATAAGTGAATTGATGGAATATATTGAATCTGAGAAAAAATAATTTAAATATTTAATTACTAAATTGATAATATTATGAAAAAAATACTTTATATTTTTGTATTGACTTTATTTTTTTTATCTTGTTCTAAGCAAGAAGATGAAGTAACTGATATCGTAAAGCAAGATTTTATAGTGCAAACTAAAAAAATAAGTGATTTTACTGGTTCGTTGTTATTGCAAAAGACATGAAAATTATCTTCTTCTCAAGATATTAAATTGAATTCTCTAGCTGCTTGAAGAGTAAAAAGTATATATGTAAAAGAGTGAGAAAATGTGTGAGTAAATGATGTAATTGCTAGATTGGATGATAGTATTTCAAATTTTTGACTTGCATTGGAAAGAGCTCAAAATAATTTGGATAAAGCTCATATTACTTATGAATCTACAGAATTAACTCTTGATAAACAATTATTTGATACACAGTCTCAAGTAGATAAACTTAATTTAAGTATTGAAAATCTAAAAAAAGATTCACAAAAAAATATTGAAAAAGCACAAAGTGATCTAACAAATTCAATTTATTCAAATGCTTGATCTAAATCATCACTTGATTTGGATAAACTAGATAATTCTATTAAAAAACAAGAGCTGGATTTGGATAATAAAAAAATAGCTGATGATGAAACTATTTCTTCTTATTCTAATACTTTGAAAAAAGATTTTTCTACTTTGTCTGTATTTTTAGATGATATACTTGAATTTTCTGATAAACTTTTGTGAATGTCTCCTGAAAATAGAGATAAAAATGATAATTTTGAAAAATTTCTATGAGCAAAAGATGCTACTCAAAAAATAAATGCTGAAAAATATTATAATGAATTGTTGTCATATAAAATAACTGAATTATCAAATTTGAATTTTGAAAATTTATCTGAAGAACAAATAAATCAAAGAATAGAGTTGATTACAAAATGATATGAAAAATCTGATTCGTTGTTATCAGTTTTGGAGCAAACATTAAACAATTCATTAGTAAGTATTTGATCATTGTCTCAATCAGATATTTCTGGATATTTAGCAAATGTAAATCAATATCAATCAACATATTTAATTAATTATAATTCTACTATTTCATTTAAAAATAGTTTAAATAATTTTTTTAGAACTTATTTGTTAAACCAAAATTCAATTCAAAAACAAATAGACCTTTTGAAACAGGATAGGGAAATATTGGTGAAATCATTTGAAATATGAGAAAAAAACAATCAAATTTGATATGATAAAGTTGTTTTAAATAGTGATAGTACACTTGATTCTTTAAATTTAGATTTTAAATCTGCTTTAAATAATTTGGAAATAGCGAAAAAGAATAAAGAAATCACTTTAAAAAATTTACAAAATTCTATAAATGATGCTGAAATATCATATAAACAAGCTTTGGAAAATATAGATAAATTGGCTATTAAATCACCTATAGATGGTACTATATGATCTATTTCTATTGATGTATGACAAGAGGTAACTGCTTGAAAAGAATTGTTTAGTATATTTAACAATAATAGTAATGAGGTAATTATTTCTTTTAGTAAAGATGAACTTTCAAATGTTTGAGTTTGAGATACTGCTTATGTTAAATTGGATAATGTTATTTATACTTGATCTGTTTATTCTATTTCAAACAGTGCTGATACAAATTTGAAATATATATCTGTAATAAAATTTCCTGATTGAGTTAATTTTATAGGTGATGTTGTAAATGTATCTATTCCTTTTAAAGTAGAAAAAAATACTTTACCATTAAATATTTTAAAAGTAGATAATTTCTGAAAATGAATAATAAATGTAATGATTGAATGAAAAATAGAACAAAAAATGGTTAATATTTGAAAAGTTTTTTGAGATAATATTGAAATACTAGATAATTTAGATTCTGAATTATTAATAATTACTACTAATATAGAAAATTTTGATAATACAAAATTTGATTTAAAAATAGAACAATAAAATATATAAATAAAAAATATGTTAAATAACGATTTAAATAAATGATTTTTTTGATTTTGGGTAAACAATATTAGGACCAGTTTTTTGTTGATTTTTTTGATAATTATTGCTTGAATATTTTCTCTTTATTCTATCCCAAAAGAATCATCTCCAGATGTAAAATTTTGAATTATTAATATTTCAGTAGCATATCCTGGTGTAAATCCTATAGATATGGATAATTTGATTACTGAAAAAATAGAAATGGAAATAGAAGATATTGAGTGAATTAAAAAAATCACTTCTTCATCTTCTGTTTGAATTACTAATATTTCTGTAGAATTGGATACAGATGCTAATACAAGAGAAATACTTACAGATATAAAAGACAAAGTAGATAATTTAAAGTTACCAGAAGATTCTACTGATCCTAATATTTCAGAAATAAGTACTAATAGTTCTTTGATTTATGAGGCTCTTATTTATTGAGATTCTGAGTTGTTTGATGATTTTACTTTGAATAATAAGGCTGTATTAATAAAAAATAAACTTGAATGAAAATATGGTATTTCAGATATATGAATTGGTTGAGTTAGTGATATAAAAATGTGATCTAGTGCATGAAATGCATGAGATTATAAAATAAAAGTTTTATTAGATAAATCAAAAATAGAATTACTTTGATTGTCTATAAATAATATTGCCTCTCAAATCAGAGCTAATAATAAAGATACTCCAATTTGAAATTTTAAGGTATGAGATTTAACATATGATTTCAGATTTGATTGAGAGCTAGCTAATATCAATGAATTATGAAATATTATATTGAATGATAATTGAGTTTCTCAAATAAAATTGTCTGATATAGCTGAGTTTGAAGTAGAATATCCTTGAAAATCTATAAAAAAACTATGATGATTTAATAAAAATACATCAAATTTTATATCTCTTACTTTTAACAAGTGAGTATGAGCAAATATATTTGATGCATCTAAGAATTCTAAAAAGGCATTGGAAGATTTACTTAAAAGTAATACTGAATTTAATGGTTTAAATGTCATATATTCTAAAGATATGTGAGATACTATTGAAGAAGATTATGCTAATTTGGCTAATACTGCATTATCAACTATTATATTAGTATTTTTTACTATTATATTTTTCGTATGATTTAGAGAGTGATTAATAGCTACATTATTAATACCTATTTCTTTTTTGGTTACTTTTATCGTATTAGATACTTTGTGACTTAGTTTGAATTTTTTGACAAATTTTTCTTTGGTACTTACTTTGTGAATAGCTATAGATACTGTAATAGTAATCATAGAATGAGCAAGTGAAAAGATGAAATTATGATTTTCTAGAAAAAATGCTATATTAATAGCAGTTAGAGATTTTAAATCTCCTCTTATAAGTGGTACAATGACTACACTAGTAGCTTTTTTACCTCTTATGTTTTTACCAGGTTTAGTATGAAAATTTTTATCTTTTATACCTATAACAGTTTTTTCTACTTTGTTAGCTGCTTTGGTTTTGGCTTTGACTCTAGGTTCTGCATTGTTTTTGACTTTTATGAAATCAAAGAAAACTTATCATAAAGATGAAAAAATAGAAAAAAATATGAGACCATCTGATAAATTGTTATTGGATATTGATAGAAAAAATAAAGAAGTTAGAGATACTGAAACATTTTCAAAAAGAGAGAAGTTGCTAGAAGGATTGTGAGTAATATATGAAAAAATGTTATGAGTGACTTTAAATAGTTTGTTTTTAAAATTGTCATTTATAATTTGACCAATTATATTACTTATTTTTACATTGGTATTTTTGTCACCAAAAATATGATTTGTATTGTTTCCTAGTACTGATGAATGAGTATTAAATATTGAAATTACATGAAAAAGTGGTTTGGATGAAGATTATATGTCTAAATATTTATCATATATAGATAATTCTCTTGGTAAAATAGAAGAAATGAAGGTTTATTATACCACTATTTCAAATAATAAAATATCAGTTTATGTTGATTTGCTTGATAAAGTATACAGAACTGAAAATGGGCTTAGAACTGTTTATCAGGTAGAAGATGTTATAAATGATGATTTATTTGTACTTAAAACACTTTGATTAGATGTTTCTGTTTGAGCAATGAAATGATGACCTCCTACTTGATTAGCTGTTTGAATAAAACTTTCATCAGATTCTGCTAATAAATTTGATGCGTTAAAAATGGTTTCGCAGGATTTTGAAGACTTCTTAAACAAAACAAAATGAGCTAAAAATGTAGTATCTTCATCTAGTGATTCACCATGACAATTTGTTTTCAAATTTGATAAAGATAAATTATCAAATGTATGATTGAATCAAAATGATATACTTTCAGAATTGTATTTTTATACTAATTGAATAAAAGCTTGAAGTATCAAGTCTGAGTATGAAGATAATGAAATAATTGTTTCATTTAAAGAGTTTGAAAATACTCTAACACCTCAGGATATAGAAAATATAATAATAAATACAAAGGTTTGAAAAGTAAGAGTAGGGGATTTTGCAAGTTTTGAGTTTAAAAAATCAGTAAATGCTATCACGAGGGAAGATGGTAACATAATAATTAGTGTATGAAGTGAAGTAGATACTTGATATCTACCTACTGAAATACAACCATTACTTGATGAATTTGCTTCTAAATATACATTTCCTGTATGAATAAGTTATATTAAATCTGGAGAGTCACAAGAAAATATGGATTTGATTGTTTCTACTATTAAATCATTATTTATATCTATATTTTTGATATTTTCTATTTTGGTATTACAATTCAATTCTTTTAAGCAACCTATGATTGTATTGTATTCTATTGTACTTGCATTGTTGTGAGTAAATATTTGATTATATGTGACTTGAAATCCTTATAGTATGCCTTTTGGTATATGATTTATAGCTCTTACTTGAGTAGTTGTAAATGACGCAATTATTTTAATTGATAAGATGAATAAATCTATTAAACACAAGGAAGAACATAATGATAGAAATATTGATTATAAAGAATTAATAATAATGTCAGGAAAAACTAGATTGCAACCTATAATAGTAACTACTTTGACTACTGTATTTTGAGTATTACCTCTTGCTTTACAAGATGAATTTTGGGCATGATTAGGTTTTACTATAATATTTTGATTATTTGTTTGAAGTATGATGACTTTATTCGTAGTACCTATACTTTATTATGGATTTGTAGTTAGAAAAAAAGTAAAGAAATTAAAGAAAAATCCCATAGCGTAAGCTAGGGGATTTTTTTGCATAAAATAATAATCAACAGTTGAATTTAAATATTATTACTACTGGTATTACTATTGTATCCTGGAATATATTTTGAGAAATCAGTCTCTATTTTTTCAGGTGCTTGTGTTCTTTTGAATTTTAAAGGTTTTGGTACTTCTTTTATCGTAATTTGATTTATTTTTAGAGGAATTATTGCATTATTTTTTCCTGCACAATTACGACAAGTACATTCATTACTTTTTTTCATTTTTTCCTTTTGTTTTTGTTTTGTTGGGCTCGGATTATAACAATAATGTATTTTTTTGCAAATTTATTTTTAAAAATATAAAAAACACCTTTAAAAAGGTGTTTTTTGGCTTATATTACTTTGAATACTTGGATATTTGGTACTCTTTCTTCTCAAATATATATTCAGTTTACAGTTACTATTTCATCTCAATTTTTTAAGTAGTTTTGATTTTTTAATATATCTAAAGCATCAGCAATTTCTTCTTTATTTGTTTTTTCAGTAATTACAAATGTTTTTAATCAGAAAAGTATATTTGCTTTTTTAGATAGTGAATCAGAATAAGTAAAACAATAAACTGGTAGATTTGATCTAAGAGCTGCTGTTAATTTAGCTGTATCTAGTGATTTAGATATTATTATTATTGCTTTTGAATTTAAATTTTCAGCTGTAATAATAGCATTTTTAATCATTATTTTTTTATGTTCATTTTCTCATAAATCTTTTATGAAATGTTTATGTTTGTATTTCATTTGAGTTTCGGAGTAAATTATTACATTACTCATTACTTTTACTGCTTCTATAGGGTATTTTCAAGCTGCAGTTTCTCATGATAACATAGTACAATCTGCTTTTTGCATAACAGCATTGAATATATCTGTTACTTCAGCTCTAGTAGGAATAGGGTTGTCTATCATAGATTCAAGCATTTGAGTAGCTACAATGAAAAATTTACCTGATTCCTTACATTTATCTCAAATCATTTTTTGAATTATTGGAAGTGTTTCAAAAGGTACTTCAGCTCATAAATCTCATCTAGCTATCATTATACCATCTGATTCTTCTATGATTTCATCTAAATTATCTAGAGACTCTTGATTTTCTATTTTTGATATGATTTGTATTGAAGCAGGTGCATTTATTTCTTTTAAATAATCTCTCAATTCTAATATGTTTGCTTTATTTCTAACAAAACTCATTGCTATGAAATCTGTTCATTTCTCAACAGCAAATTTTATATCTAGTTTGTCTGATTCTGTGATACCTGGTAAGTGAATCTTGATTCATGGTAGATTTACATGTCTTTTTGATCATATTTTGTGAGAATTTAATGCTTCACATATAAGTTCTCATTTGTTTTTTTGTATAACTCTTGCTTTTAATAATCAAGTATCTATATCTATTACATGTCATACTTCCAAATCTGTAACTATGTATTCATAATCACAAACTATTACTTTTTTATTATCTGGGTTAGTAATATTATCTTCGTTTGAATTTGTAGTAAATATAAAAATATCTCATTTTTCTAAAACTATTTTTTCATCAATGCTTTTTGTTCTGATTTCAGGACCTTTTGTATCTGTTAAAATAGCTAAATTTGTTTTTTTCTCAGTATTTAATTTGTTTACATTTTCAATTATTTCACTAAAATAATCATAGTTTGAATGTGAATAATTTATCCTGATTATGTTTGCTCAATGTTTGTATAACTCTTCTATTTTTTCACAAGAATCCGTAGCTGGTCATAGTGTAGTAATAATTTTGGTCTTTTTAAATATGTCCATATTTTTTATATTATAAATAAAATACTTTCTAATTATATATTTAAAAAAATAATATCAACTTTCATTTTAAAAATCTTGAATTTTTAATTATTTTTAAATTATTTTTTTGACAATTACAAAATAATAGTAATATATATTATATTTAATATTAATACATACATATGAATTTAATTAACCAAATTGATAATAATTTTGAATTAGAATGAAATTGAGAAAAAGTAACAGAACTTACTTCTCTTTTGGTAAAATTTACTCAAGAGTGTTGTTTTAATTGTTTAAATGGTGAAAAAAATGAAAATAATGATTATTACAGTTTTGTACAATGTCAAAATCCAAATTCAAATTATAAATGATTAGATAATTCTTCTCAATTGTTGTGTGAAAAATACGAATGATAAAAAGAGCTTAATTAAGCTCTTTTTTTAGTATTTCTATAATGTCTATTTCTACTTCATTTAATGATTTATCTGAATTGAATCATGCAGCTTGTTTATGTCATCATCCTCAAAAAGTTTCACATATTTTTGCTACATCATGATTTTCGGTACATCTAAAACTTGTTTTTATCTGTTTGTTTGACATTTCATATGATAAAAAGCATATTTCTACTCACTCTATATTTGCAAAAAATTCAGATATAATACCTGTGAGTTG
Organism: Candidatus Altimarinota bacterium; assembly: GCA_028688895.1. Classification (GTDB taxonomy): domain Bacteria; phylum Patescibacteriota; class Gracilibacteria; order BD1-5; family UBA6164; genus UBA6164. The sequence goes on from JAQTXG010000003.1 coordinate 72,905, forward strand.
TCTATCATCTGTATTAGTTTTTTTAAATACATTTTTGTCTATGCAAGCATAAACTATTTTTCAATTTTCAGTACTTTTCATATGATTAGCTAATACTTCTCACCACAATTTTGATTTTTCAAAAGTCCTTTTCATATAAAATTCAAAATATGGTTTTCTAAAATCTGCTCATAATTCTATTAATTCTCATGCTACTATATGTGTGTTTTTAGTTGTATTTGAATTGTAAAATATATTTGTATCAGTGTATATTCCAGATAAAAGGGAAGTAGCTATTTTTGGTGTTATGTATTTATCTAGATTAATTTCTCTAAGTATATCAAAAGTAAGTTCACATGTAGATGATGATTTTGTATTAATGATATTTATTTTTCAAAATCATGGATTTGTTATGTGGTGGTCTATTACAAAAAATTCAGTATTATTAAAAACGTCTATATTATCTAGATATGATTTTCATAACTGATCTAAACTCGCTGCATCAAAACTGATAATTATATCTGGCAACCACCCTCTAACCCCCTCCTTATTAAGGAGGGGGGATTTTAATTCTAGGTTTGTATCTATTATTTGATTGTATCATGTAAATGCAAATGTTTCTGGTGGTATTTCATCATTTATTGCTTTTACATCTTTTCAAAGTTGTTTAAGTATATCGTACATAGCTGATAGGCTTCAAAAAGAGTCCATATCCATTCTGATGTGGTTTATTAATAGTATTTTATTTGAATTTTTAATAGATTCTCATAGTTTTATTATATTTTCTTTCATTTTATTTATTTAAATGTATTTTTCATATATTACTTTCAATATCTATTTTGTAAAGTATAAATTTAAAACACAAAAAAATTAGGCTTATTTGGTAATAGTGGCCTAATTTGATTATATGTCTATTTACTCATCAAATGCAAAAATTATTGTTTTTAGTATGCATAAGGGAAAATAGATCGATTTTGAAGTCCTAATCCTTGTTCTTCGTGAAAGTTTTTAGCTTTCGTAATCTGAACCCTGCTTGGGTAATTTTTTTAAAGCAATTCACCATGCTTTTTTGTTTTTATTTTTTTGAATTTTTATAAATTCTTTTTTTGTGTATGGTGATAATTGCATTCATTCAAGAATCAATTTTTCAATTAATTTCTAAATGAATACAATTATTCTACCGTTTTTATTTTTATTTTTGTTAGCTTACGCTATATTTTTGTTAGGTTAACTCACTGGATTTTTGTAAGTACCGTTCTAGCAGAGAAAAGATTATTTTAAAGAGCTGTAAGTGACTTATGTAACTTACATAAATAGTTTAACATTTATTTTTAGTTATTACAAAAAAAAGATGTGTTATTTTTTAAAAAATAGATTTTAATTTATATAATTGGCTTATTAATCATATTTTCTTATATATAATAAAAACCATATTTTTTTAATAAATATGGTTTTTTGTACTAATAATGTGAACATAATGCAGTTTTTTTAGAATAAATCATTATTTAAATCTTTATTTTATTAAGTTAATACACTAACGGCTGAAGCCATCTGTTGACAAAAATGTATTTTCCATTAGTTAACAGAATACTTTAGCTTTATGTTTTATTATATAATTGTAATTATTTTGATTCTATAATAAATAAATTTTTCACAAAAAAAAAGGTATATTTGGTAATATACTCTTTTTAGTATGTGTGTCTTGTTTTCACAGCCTAAACAAAAAAAGTTTTTGTAGTATGTCTAGGGGAAAGAAGATCATGGTTGAAATCCTAATCTGTGGATTTCAGTGAAAGTTTTAAACTTTCTAAATCTCATCTCTACTTGGGTAATTTTTATAGAGCTAAATTCGCCAGGCTCTTTTATTTTTATTTTTTTGGATTTCAGAAATCCTTTTTGTTGTTTTATTTATGAGTGGAGATAGATATATTGATACAAAAATTAATTGGTATTAATTTCTAAATCAATATATCTAACTACCGATTTATTTTTGTTTTTATTTCAGCTAAGCTGATTTTTGTTAGGTTAACTTGTTAGATTTTTACAAGTACCATTCTGGTAGAGAAAAAATTATTTTAAGGAGCGATAAGTAACTTGATGTAACTTACATAGTAATTATATTCATAAATGAAATATCCGTCTAATTAATTTTTAACTAAATTTTACTTTAGAAATAATTATTATTGTTTATTGGCTTATTATTCATATAAATCCAGTTTTTTATTTATACTTTTTAACAAGAAAAACTTGCGTTTTTGTACTAAAAATGTATACATATAGCATATAAAAATATGTTATATTTTAGCTATATTGTTATATTTTTTTATACAAAAAATAATAATTATTTAAAAATGTTAATAAATTGTTATATTTATTATAATTGTCTTTAATAAGCCATTATTTATTATTTATTAACTATATATTTTAATTATTTATTTTGTTTTGCTTTATTTTTTAACAAAAGAGAAGTGTTAAATCTATCAAAGAATTATCTAAAAATGGATATTTGAGAGTTTTCTATTGATGATATCTGAAAATTACAGGAATTGATTAGTTATCATTCTGATTTGTATTATAATAAGGAAGAACCTATTATAAGCGATTATGAATATGATGAATTGTTTAGAAAGTTGAAAATACTAGAAGAAAAGTTTTGAGTTATATCAAAAACTACTGAAATGGTTTGATCTGATATATTGGAGTCTAGTTTCCAAAAGGTAAAGCATTCTAGACCAATGATAAGCTTGGATAATACATATAATGAAGAGGATTTGAATGATTTTAATGAGAGGGTGAAGAAAAATATAAGTAATAATCCCCTTAATCATTTAGACCAACCTCACCCTAAACCTCTCCTTATAGGAGAGGGGACTAAAGGAGTAATTATAGAATATGTATTAGAATTTAAATTTGATTGATTGTGAGTTGAGCTTATTTATAAAAATGGAGACTTAGTTCAAGCTATTACTAGATGAAATGGTATAGAATGAGAAGATGTGACTGTGAATGTTATGCAAATAGAAAATATTCCAAAAAAAATCAGTTATAGAGAACATTTAGAGGTGAGGGGAGAAGTTGTAATGCCTATATCTGTTTTTCATAATTTAAATGAACAAGCAAAAAAGGATTGAACAAAAATATTTTCAAATCCTAGAAATGCAGCTAGTTGAAGTCTGAGAATGAAGGATGCTTCAGTTACAAAAAAAAGAAAATTACAATTTTTTGCTTATGATTTAGCGAATTTTGATGAATTTGTTAAATCAGAAAAAATAGAAAAATATTATGATGTAATCAAGGATTTAGAAAAACTATGATTTAGTATTTCTAGTTATTTTAAAAAGTTGAATTGAATCTGAGAAGTAATTGGTGCTATTGATAATTTTTGAGATATAAAAAAAACTATTGATTTTGAAATAGATTGATTGGTTTTGAAAGTAAACGATATAAGTTTGTGGGATGTTATTTGATGGACTGAGCATCATCCAAAGTATGCAATTGCTTATAAGTTTCCAGCAGAAATACTTACTACAAAAGTACTTAGTGTAGAGCATAGTGTTTGAAGAACTGGTACCATCACTCCTGTTGCTAATTTAGAACCTATTAATATAGGTTGAGTGATAGTAAAAAGAGCTACTTTACATAATTATGAAGAAGTAGAAAATTTGGATGTAAGAATAGGAGATACTGTTTTTATAAAAAGAGCTTGAGAAGTAATACCGAAAATCATATCTGTTGTAAAAGAATGATATAGAGATGATTTTGAAAAAATAATTCCACCTAAACTATGTCCTAGTTGTCAAACTATTGTTAAAAAAGATGATGATAAAGTAAGGTATTATTGTCCTAATGATATTGATTGTCCTGCTAAACATCATGAAAAACTTACTTTTGCAGTAGGGAAACAGTGATTTAATATAGATGGTTTTTGAGATAAACAAGTAGAATTGTTTTTAAATGAGTGAATAATACATAATTTGGTTGATATTTTTAGAATATCAGAAAAAAAAGATGAAATATTGAGTTTGGAATGATTTCAGGAAAAATCAGTAAATAATTTGATATTGTCAGTTGAAAAATCAAAAAAAATGGAAATTTATACATTATTAACAGCACTTTGAATAGCTTGAGTAGGTAAGAAAACAGCCAAGACTTTATCAAAAATGTTTAAAAGTATTGATGATTTGATTGATTTTTCATATAATATAGAAGATTTGGAACAATTGGAAGATGTATGACCTGAAATAGCAAAAAACGTAGTAGAATATTTTACTAGTGAAGCTCATAAAAGATTATTATGAGAATTGGTTAATATATTGGATTTACAATATTATAAAGAAAAAATAGTAGAAAGTAATTCAATATTAAATTGAAAAAAAGTATGTATTACATGAAGTTTTGAATGATATTCTCGTGAACAGCTGGCTGAGAAATTGGAATCTGTATGATGAAATTTTGTTACAAGTGTAAGTAAAAATACTGATTATTTATTAGCTTGAGATAAAGCTTGAAGTAAATTGAAAAAAGCTAATGAATTATGAGTAGAAGTTTTGGATTTGGAATGATTTTTGAATATGTTATAATAAAATGGCTACTTTTAAAGTAGCTATTTTATATTTTTTATTTGATTTTTTGTGTATTATATATAAACTAGCTACACTTTAAATTTGGATTCATAGCTCAGCTGGTAGAGCACCCGCCTCTTAAGCGGTAGGTCCCGGGTTCGAACCCCGGTGGATCCACCATTATTGATAAAAATAAACTGCATTTTGCAGTTTTTTGGTTTTTAATAATTAATTGAAAAAATATGGAAATAATAAAAATTTCTAGAGAATGAGAAATAGATAATCAATATAGTGAATTAAAAATTTGTCCAGAAATACAAACACTTATTGAGTGAATTAGAGTATTTATTGAAGATGCTTTTACTCCATCAACACAAACTCTTACTCATTTAAATAGGGTAATTGAATATAATGGAAAAAAATATCAAATAGAAGTAAAATAAATTTTTCTTACCTAATTCTTACATTCATTTATTATACTCACACTTGTAACTAACAAAATTCTTTTTTTATATTCATAGTATAAGAAGTAAAGGCTTGTTTTATGAATTTTGTTAGTTATGTTTTTGCATAAAAACTTTTTATAAAAAAGTACTAAATTTTATTTAGTACTTTTTTATTTTTACATATTATGTTTTTTTCTCCATTCTTCTTTTTCAGAGTATCTTTTTTCATAAAGATTTGATATTTTTTCATAATTTAATTCTCATCATTCAGTAATGATTTTGTCAAATAATTTAGCATCTACTCTATCATGAGAAAATTTCACTCTTTGATATGGATTTATTTTATAGTCTAAACTAGTTACTTGTTTAGTTTTGTATACTGTATGGTCTTTGTGAGCTTCTGATTTCCATAATGAGAATTTTTTTGTCGATAAAAACATATATACTGGTTTTTTAGCGTAATGCATTTCAGATACAGCAGCATTTACTCATGCTGATACTATGAATTGGTGTTCGCTATTAAATGTGATACCTCATACAAGCATTTTATCTATTTCTCATTCTATGTTTGATAACATAAATTCTGGAGTAACCAAAAAAGGAATATTGTTTTGTTGTAAAAAAAGTATCATATTGTTAGTCTTTTCTTCAGATTGTTGAGCCAATATTACTCTGAAATTAGTTTTATTTTTTGCAGCTCTTTTTAATACTTGTTTTACTATTCAACTAGGTGAATGAACGAATATAGTATCATTTTCTTGGATTAATTTTGCTCAGTTTCATATAATAGTACATGTTTCATTTTCTATTTCTTTTTTAGTTTTTCTTAGAAATTTGTTTAACTCTTTGTAAATATCATCTATTGATTTGTATTTTCATTTACCGTCTTCAATTATATCATATATTTTTGATATATAATGAATAATCATTCAAATTCTAGGTCTGGTATTTTTTACAGTATTGAATAATATAGAAAAATGTTCATAAAAATGTTCTAAATCATTTTGTCTAAAAATAGTAATTGAGTTTATTAGATTTTCTATTGTCAATATAGTTAATTGTGTAGATCAAATATCTGATTCTATATTTATTAAAATTTTTGATAATTGAATTTCTAAGTCTTGTGTATTTTTCATATATATTTATTAAAATCCTTAAAAAAAGTAATAAACTCATAGTAAATATATACTTGAGGCAAATAGTGAAATAATTGTTATTGGCATTCAGACTTTTGCAAATTCTTTAAAAGATATTTTTAATCATTGTTTTTTTGCTAAATCACATGCTATTATTCATGATGCTGATCATATAATTGTACCATTTCATCATAAACATGATCAAAGAGCTAAAGCCCACCATAATAGATCTATATGAGGTACTCATTGCATTTTGTCTTGAAGTCAAATAATTACTGGAATCATCATTGCTACAAATGGTATATTATTTATAACTGTTGATGCTAGTCATATTCACCAAACTATTACCATTAAAAGTAATGGTAAATTGTCAGAAAAACTTGATATTTGATGTACTATTATTTCTAGAAATCATACTTTTTCTAATGCTCATACTTGTACAAAAAGTCAAGCGAAAAATAGTAAAGAATCCCATTCTACTTCTTTCATAATATGTAAAAAATGAACTTTTTTACTTACTAGAATAGATCAGAATATTCAAGCAAATAATCATATAAATCATATTAGTCACACTTCTAATGCACTTGGATTTAGTGATTTTATTTGCTCTTCAAATGCTAATAATGCAACAGTTAATACTACAATTACTACAGTAACTATAGCTAAGTACTTATCCATCTTTTTATCTGCATACTTGTATATAATTCTTTCGATAATGAGTTTTGATATAAAAGTTTTAGTTAAATCATTTTTAATTGTTTTAAATTTTTCTTTATAAAAAAATAATAAATAAGCAATTATCATTATACTCATAAGTAATATAGGGAACCATAAGTTGTATACAAAATCCATAAATGGAATTTTTGCTTGTACTCATATAAGAGTATTTGGCGGATCTCAGATTAATGTTAATGTTCCTCAAATATTTGAAAATATAGCTAATAATATCACTAGTAATTTTCAGTCTAGTGAAAGTCATTTTGCAAGTGCTATTGCTATTGGTACAGTTAATAAAACAACTGTTGCATTATTTAATACAAAAGATGCTGTTGTAATAAGTGCAATGAATAAAAAGAAGATTATTTTTGGACTTCAATTACTTTTTTTTGCTATCATCATATTTACATATGAAAAGATACCAGAATAAACAGCAATTCAAACTACTAACATCAATCAAAATAATAAAATCAAGGTTTCATAATCTATTGATTTCGCTGCTTCTAATGGACTAATTATTCAAAAAATAATTAATAATAAAGCTCATCAGATTGCAATAAGAGTTTTTTCTATTTTATCAAAGAAAAAAAGTACTAGTGATCAGAAAAACACAATAAGTGTAAATATAAAATCAAAACTTAACATAAAAAACAATATTACAAAAAGTTTTTATCAAAGAAAACAAATGATTTTATTCATTTAAAAAGGTGTTCATTATAGTTATTATTTTTTTTTGTCAAAAATATTTTTATAATTTATTTTTTGCTTATAAAAAGCTTATTTTAAGCCATTATTTATTTTTTTAGTTCTATAATTATGTACATATTTTATATACATTTGTTTTTCTTACTCTATTCTTAAATATAAGAAATAAAATAAAAAATGTAACCAGTTAAGGTTACATTAGCATACAAAGTTTCCTTTGCTTATCTATTATAATTTTTTATCAAAAAAAGTAAAATTTAAGATATAAAAGTAATAATTATTTCTTAAACATGAATAAAATTATTTTTTAGTAATTGGAAAACTTTATTTTATTTTTTAATTTTATAAATATATATGATAAATAAAAAAATTCTAGCAGTTGTTTTACTAGCTAGTGTTACAGCTGCATGAATTTGAGTTACATTTGCTGATGATTCTAGTACTTGATCTACAGGTACATGAGTTACTAATAATTGATTTTTTAAAAACTTTAAAGATTTTGGTTGATTTAAACATAGAAAAGAATGATTTAAAAATAATTTAACTGATGATGAAAAAACTGAATTTGCTAGTATGTCAGATGTAGAAAAGAAATCATTTTTTGATAAAAAAAGAGAGGAACAAATTGTTTTAATGGAAAAAAATAAGGTTGATAGAGAATTGAGAGAGTGAGTAATAGATGCATTATTGGCTTGAAAAAGCTTGACTAGTGAACAAGAAATATTGAGAAATGAAATAATAAAAGAAAGAGCTGAGAGAAAAACTAAAATGCTTGAAAAAGAAGAAGAAATGACTAAGTTTAGAGCTATAATGGATAAAAAGAAAACATGAGAAACTTTAACATCAGAAGAACAAACAATATTAGATAATTCAAGACATACTAAAAAAGATAAAAGTTTTTGAAAATGGAGATAATTATTTTAAAAAAATACAAATTATATATATTTGTATTTTTTTAATTATTCCATTTAATATAGTATTTTTCAGAATTAAAAAATATTTTTTCATTTAATCAAGCAAAAATTTAATAATAATTTGTGTCTACTGAATGTTTATTGTATAATGATAATAGTATATTATTTGTTAATAGATATAATAAATGTCAATAATTAAACTTGTTAAAAATTGGGTACTTAAATATTTTTTGTATTTTATAATTTTTTTATTGGTTATTTTGATTATAGAAAAATATTTTATTAGTTATATTAATTTTGCAGAATTTGGTCCAATAATTTCTGATATTACAGATATATTAAATTTTAATTTATTGTGATTTTTGAATATTAATTTAAGTTTAATAAATTTATTATCTTTTGTTTTTGTAATTATTCTTTGATTTTCTATTTGAAAATATTATAAAAAATTCATACATACAATTAAAAAAAGTAATAATAATATGACTCCTGCTACTGTTACTATTTTGTCTAATATCGGTTACTATGTAATACTTACTATTTTTATATTATCTTCTCTTAAATTGGTTTGAATTGATTTATCAAATCTGACAATGATTATATCAGCTTTATCTGTTGGTTTATGATTTGGATTACAAACTATAGTTTCAAATTTTATTTCTGGAATTATACTTATGTTTGAACAGAGTATAAAAGTAGGTGATTTTATAGAATTATGAACTGATTTGAGAGGAACTGTTGTAAATATAAATATGAGATCGACTACTATTAGGACAAATGATAATATAGATATAGTTGTACCTAATAAAAATTTTATAGAAAATAATATAGTAAACTGGACTTTATCAGATAGAACAGTGAGAATAAAAATACCTTTTTGAGTTGCATATTGAACAACTTTTGAAAATGTACAAGAAGTAGTATTATGAGCACTAGAAAAATCAGAAATAGATTATTTGAAAACACTTGATAAAAAACCTTTTATAGTCATGAGTGGTATGTGATCTAGTAGTGTTGATTTTAGTTTATTTGTCTGGGTAAAATGAGATGATACTAATATACCTTTGGTGGCAAAATGAGCCTTTGTAAAAATGATTTATAAGGCTTTAAATGATAATAATATCTCTATACCATTTCCACAAATGGATTTACATATAAAAAGTAGTATTCCTTTTAAAAGTAATAATTAATATCAAACATATGCTTAGAGAATTAAAAATAAAATGAATAACTTGGATTGATTGATATAATCTAGAAAAGAAAGAAATTTATAATGTATTAAAAGAACATGATTTTCATGAATTGGATATTGAAGCTTGTATGGAAGAAAACCAAAGAGCAAGAATTGATTCATATGAAGATTACTTTTTTATGGTACTTCATTTTCCTAAATATATAGTTAAAACTAAAACTTATGAATTAAATGAATTTAATATATTTTTAAAAAAAGATTTACTTATTACTTTTAGAAATTTTCCAGGTATACATATAGATAAAATATTTACAAAATACGAGAAACAGGATTTTTATGATGGTGAACATACTGTATTGTATTCAGGTTATATATTGTATGAAATAATTGAAGCTATGCTTGAAAAAATATTTAATTCAATAAATAATTCTAAAAAAGATATAAATTTATTGGAAAAACTTGTTTTTGAAAAAGTAAATTATAAACTTATAAATGATATAATGATAAAAAAGAGAAATATAATTTTTCTCAAACATATGTTTTTACCACAGGTTTCAGTTATGAGATCCACTGAATCAAATATAAATAAAATATTTAAAGGTGAGATTGAAGAATATTTTGAAGATTTGGAAGATAAAGTTTTGTATATAAATGATAGCTTAAATATTTTGGAAGAACATATTACAAGTATAGAAGATGCTTTTAAATCAATTGTGGATATGAATATGAACTATGTAATGAAAATACTTACATTTTTCTCTGCATTAATATTACCACTTACTTTGATAACTTCTTTTTACTGAATGAATGTAGATTTACCTATGCAAAAAAGTACAGATTTTGTGTATTTTTTATTGGCTTTGAGTACTTTTGTAATGGTAATTTTATATGTAATTATGAAAAAGAAATGAAAATTTTAGAAAATATTTACTTTGATTTTAATCCCTCCCCCTGCGGGTGCTCCCTTTGGAAAAGGGAGAAAATTCTTCCCTTTCCAACGGAAGTCCCGAGGTATGAGGTGGGGGGGGAAAAATATAACACTTTAGTCTAAAGGATACACCTTCTGATAAAAAGGGAGAATTATTCGCAAATAAAAAAAGAAGTACTTTTTCAAATACTTCTTTTTTTATTGATTTATTGAAGATTAGTCTTCTTTTTTTTCTTGAGCGAAATCAACTTTGATAGTTCTTCCATCAACTTCAGCACCGTCCATAGCTTCTTTTGCTTTAACAGCATCTTCTACAGTAGAGAATTCAACGAAACCAAAACCTTTTGATCTACCAGTATCTCTATCTTTGATAACTTTAACAAAAGTTACTTCTCCGTATTCTTTGAATACATCTTTAACTTCTTGCCAATCTAAACCCCATGATAAACCTCCAATGAATAATTTATTAGTTTGCATTATAACTAAATAAAAAAATAAAATGTGAGAAAGAATAGTTTATTTTATACTTAGTATTATGACTTATTAGAGACCTAGCACAAAGAAAACTTAAACAGAACTTATATTTCTCAAGTATATTATATATATATAATTAAAATAGCAAGTTTTTATTTAAAAAAGTCTGTATATATTGTATAATTAAAAATAAACACTCTCTATGAGTGTTTATTTTTAATTATTTTGAAAATTTAATTTTATAAGCTTTGTGACATTCTTTTAATCTTTCTATCGCTATATTTTTATTATCCCAACCATTTAATTCAACTTTTTTTCCATGTAAATCTTTGTAATGTAACATATAATATTCTATATCTTCTTTTTCTTTTTGGTTTACATCTTGTATATCATTTACATCAGAATAATATTTATCATCTGCTACAGCTAATATTTTGTAATCATCTTCTCATGAATCAATCATTTTTAATCATCAAACAACTCTAAGAGGTACAATAGTTCATACCGCTAATGGTTGAGTACATAATATAATTACGTCTAATGGGTCATTGTCTCATTCATTCCAAGTTTGAGGTAAATCTCAATAATTGAAAGTGTAATCTATAGGAGTTTTTCATACTCTATCTACCCAGATTGCTCATGTTTTGTAGTCAAACTCGTATTTTACTTTTGATCATTTTGGTATTTCCATTACAGCATTTATTTCTGTTAAATCTTCATTTCCTAGTGGTATATCGTGGTATAAGTTCATTGTGTCTTATTTATAAATTAAAATAATGTTTTAAGTATATTTCATTTTTTTATTTTTCAAGTTTATTTTTTATGTTTAGCTCTTCTTTTGTCTTTTCATTTTCAAAATTTATTTTTAAGTCTCTTGAATTCTTTTTCTCATAGTTTTTCTTCTAGTACTAGATTTAATTCTGCTTCTTCATCAAATATATTTACATCCATACCTATATTGTGTTCCAATTTAAATTTGTAGTCTTCATAATTTCAGTAACTAACACTTAATTCTCAATCATCTATAAACCATATATTTGTAGCCAATTTGTTTACAAAATACCTATCATGAGATATAAATAATAGAGATCAAGCGAAATTTTTAAGTGATTCTTCAAGTGCTTCTCTTGTATCGTAATCTAAGTGATTTGTTGGTTCGTCTAATATCAATAAATTGCACTCCTTTTGTCATAATATTGCAAATAACAATTTTGAAGTTTGTCATCAAGATAATTCAGATATTTTTTTATCTAAATCAGCTTTTTCAAATAAATAGTGACTTAAAAGTCAAATCAAGTGTTGGTCTGGATATGAAAATCAATGTTTTTCAAAATTTTCTCTCAATGTTTTATTTTTGTCTAGCTCTTCGTGCATTTGAGAATAATATCATATTTTTACAGCTTTTCATCTACTATAAAATCAATCAAGTATTTCTATTTCATTTAATATTGTTTTTATAAATGTAGATTTTCATACTCAATTTTCTCATACAACTCATATCCTTTGTTTTCTATATAAGTACAATTCTGATATAAAAAATAATGGTTCTTTTCTACCGATAAATACTTCCTTGAAAGATAATACTTTTTCTGGTAATTCGCCTGAAAATTCAAAGAAAAATTTTGGCTTCCTAGGTATATATGGAGCTTCAAGTTTTTCCATTTTATCCAGACTTTTTTCTCTAGATTTTGCCCATCCTGCTCTTGAACCTGCTCTAAATCTATTTATCAATTTTTCTTCTTTTTCTATAAATTCTTGTTCTCTTTTGAAATTTTCTATTTTTTTCTTTTCTATTCTATCTCTTTCAAGTAAATAATCTGAGTAGTTTGTGTGGTAGAAAGTAAGTCATCTTTTGGGTTGTATTTCGTAAGTTTTGTTACAAGTTTTATCTAAAAATTCTCTGTCGTGAGATATTATGACATATCAACCTTTCCATTTGTTTTGTAAAAATGATTCTAACCATTCCACACTACTCATATCTATAAAATTGGTTGGTTCATCCAGAAAAAGTATGTCTGGTGACTCTAATAATACTTTTGCTAGTGCTATTTTTGTTCTTTGTCATCAACTTACTTCACACAATTTTTTGTCTAGTAAATTTAGTATTCATATTCAGTTTGCTACTGCATGAATTTTGTTATTATAATCATGTCATCATATATTATTAAATTGTTCCAAAATGGAAGTGTATTCATCAATTGTTTGGATATCTTGTGGATTATTATTCATTTTTTCTTCTATAATATCCAATTTATTTTCCATTTCTATTATATCAGTTAGTCCATCCTTTAATTCTTGTCTAACTAACTTATTTTCATCATCCGAATATATCTGATGCAAGTATCATAATGAAAGATTTCAGATATTATCTATGCTTCAGTCATAATTTTTAATTTCTCATGTAAAAATTTTTAAAAGTGTTGTTTTTCATGCTCAGTTTGCTCATACTATTGAGATTCTATCAGTTTTATTTATTGTTATATCTATATCTTTTAATATTATTTCTCAATTAAATTCTAGTGAATTAATCTTTACTTTTAAGTGTTTCATTTTTATTATTATGTATTATTTTTATTATAATAATTATAAATAGACAAAAAACAACTTAGATTTTTATTAATCTAAGTTGTTTTTTGTTTAACTGTAATGAATTGTATGAGGAATATTCATTTCTCTATCATGATGCTCATTTCAATATCTTCATTCTTTGTGATTTACTAATTTAATTATCGTTTCATAATCTTCTCAAAAAGCTTTTTTTACTCATTTTATAACATCTCAAATATGTCTTTTATTAACTATTTGATTTAAAGCGTATTTTCTGTCAATTATTAGTGTAACACTTTTATTATTTTCATTTAAATTTAGCTCTTTTACATGATCTTCAATTATCTCATTTGTGTTTTTGTGACTTATTTCGTCAAGTAACTTTTTAAAATTTGCTTCCATAGTAGTTTATTTAAGAATTAAAAGCATTTTATATATGGTTTATTTATTATACTTTTTTATAATTAAATGCAAGAAAAACTACATATTTTAAATTATTTACTAATCATAGTAAAATTTTTTTTAATAATAATATAAATAGTATTTATAAAAAAAATTCTGGAAAAACTATTTTTTCCAGAATTTTTTAAATCTATTTTCTTTTATTTCTCTATTGTATTTTGTTATTTTATAGATAACTTTTGATGTAATTATAAAAATTCATATAATTGAAGTTATTGTTATATAATCATTTGTTTGCCCTATAATTATACCTAATAATGCCCATATAAATACTAGACTAGATATATAAGTATCATATTTTTTCAGTAGATAGTAGTTTGCATATATACCGAATAATATTGAAATAATAGATAATTCTAATCAGTATTCATATTTATTACTAAATACTAAAAATACATGTAGATTTAATATGGTTGCAATAAGTATCCATCAAAAATATAATTCACTTATTTTTCTAAATACTAAATTTTTAGGAGGGTATATTATTAGATAATATAGAATTCATAATATTAAAAAAATTATTGAAAATGTAATACATATTATTTGGTAATGCCAAGGTATTAACCATACAGCAGATAATAACATCGCACTCGCTAAGTATAAATATTCTTTAGTTAATATTTCATTATGTTTTTTATATAGTAAATATAATCAGAGAAATATCCATGATAAATATATCATTCACCAAATAGAAAATGTATATCATGCTGGTGTTATAAAAGTAGGGTATAGTCCTGATACATCTGCTTGAGATAATCAATTTAGAGGTAGTATAGAGAAAAATATAGTAAGTCATATACTAACAACTGCTGATAATAGTATTATTATTTTTTTCATATTTTGTAAAATTTAATGATTATTATTTAAATTATATCAAATATTACTGTAAATTACAATTATTTTATATTTATATTACTAAAAAAACGAAGGTTGTATATATACATGCCTTCGCTTCCTAATATGGAGATTATTTTTTTAATTCACCAAAATATTTATTAAATTCTTTATCATAGTAATCTAATATCAGTGATATTAAATAATTTCTCCAA
This sequence comes from Candidatus Altimarinota bacterium, assembly GCA_028688895.1. Classification (GTDB taxonomy): domain Bacteria; phylum Patescibacteriota; class Gracilibacteria; order BD1-5; family UBA6164; genus UBA6164. The sequence goes on from JAQTXG010000003.1 coordinate 88,016, forward strand.
GCTAATTCTCTATCATTCATATTTTCCCCTTTTTTAATTTGAATGAGAAATGATTTTAATAATAATGATTTAAAAAGCAAATAAAAAATAAAAATGCAATTCCTGCTTTAAAAAAACTACGTCTTAATAATTTACAAAATAAATCACTAAAACATAGTTTTTTTATTGGCAAGGACCGCGGGAATTGCACCTACGTCTTTCGGGGTCGGAATCCGAACACTTTTCTAATTAAGCTAGGTCCTTATAAGATGTACATATGATTATATGAATAAATAAATTAAATCAATTATTTATTTACATATTTTAAATTAAGTATATAATGATAGATATTATTTTTTAACTATTTTTTATGAAAAAAGAATTATTTTCTAAATGAATCATTTATATATTCATATTAATGTTTTTATTTAGTTGTTCAAAAAAAACGGATACTGTTTTAGATTATTGAAGTGGTGATTTTGATGATAATATAGTCATAAATAACTCGATTAATGTTACGTCTACATGAAATACCGATATTTCACCAAAAACTGAAGAATTAAGCATGTTTGATAAGTTTAATTCTAATATACTTTGAAGTATTAAATGTGAGATTCAAACAAATGATGATTGAGTATTATTTAATCAAGTAATTTATATTTCTTGAAATAAATTAAGAGTAGATACTATTTTGGATAAAAGTTCTGTTAAATCTGAAAATCATATGATTTCAGATGGAGAGTATTCTTATGTATGGTGAGAATGATGAAGTTTTAAATTTAAAAATTCTCAAAGTGTTATAGATGAAAATTCAAATGATAATATAGATGAAAAATTTAAATCAGATTTCACCGACTCTAAATCTGTACTCGAAAATCTAGAAGAAAATAGATGTTGAAATTGGAATTTAGATGAATCTGTATTTGAATTACCTTCTTGAATAGATTTTTTCGATATGAATGATTTACAAAAGTGATTAAATGTAGATTTTTCTAATTTTCAAAAATAAGTTCTTTAAAAAGAACTTATTTTTTATATGAATTTTTGTAAAATACCATCGTAATAATAAAAATTTATATTTTATATATAAAATTTAAAAAATATTTTTTGTTTAATAATTCTAAGAAAAAATATTTTGAATAAATTTTAGTAAAAATATAATATTTTCTAGATATGAACTTTGCAAAAACTTCTATATATTATTAGAATTTAATGCTCACATATACGCTAATCAAATAGCATCAGCAGCGTCATCTGGCTTAGGAATAGAATCTAATCTAAAAATCATCTTTATTGCATTTTGTAATTGTATTTTATTTGCAGCACCATTTCAAGTTATTGCTTTTTTTACTTGTAGTGGAGTATATTCTAGTATTTTTTTATTTGCTATCATAGATTCATATAATATTACTCATCTAGCTTGGGCGACATCTATTCATGTTTTTAAATTTGTTTGAAAAAATAATTTTTCTATAGAAATAATATCTGGATTATATTTTTTTATAATTGTATTAATATCTGATCATATTTCGAGAACTTTGTGTGTAATATCAGTTTTTGGAGTAGTTAATAATACTCAATAATCTATTATTGAATAATTGTTGTTTTCCTTTTTAATTATAGCAAAACCTATTGTTGTTGTTCAAGGATCTATTCATAAAATAATCATATTTATAAATAATAATAGTAAAATGTAAAGATTATATTTGACAATATAATAAAAATATGTGATAATATATATGTATACTTAATTTATTTCTGAGGAGCGACTACTTTTTTGTTCCTAATAACAGTATTATAGTAATAATATAAAAAAATATGAAAAAAAGTAAAATACAAATCGAACCATTTATTTTAAACAAAATAACTGACTCATATTTACTAACAGATGTTGAGAAAATAAATTTTTTAAAATATGTAGGGTATATGACATTATCTGAGAAAAGGGAATTATCAGAAATAATATAAACTAGATATTATTATAAATAATAGAATAACTGCAGTATTCTATTATTTTTTTTGTGTAAATGTTCAAGTCATCGCTTTTGATTGAGAATTATCTATTATTATTTCCCATTTTGTATAATTAACTCAAGTTTCTAATATAGATATATTTGTCTCATACTCTATATTGTCTATTTTATAAATATTATTTCCTATTATACATTCATTGCCATTAGTTCAAAAGTTTATTTTATAATTATCTCAAATATTGTAACTAGGAAATATTATATTATCTATACATTCATAAATTAAAGGAAAAATATAATTCAATTGTATATTGTTAGTAGAATTATTTATAATTTTACTATTCTCTCATATCAATTTGTATACTCAGAAAACAGAAATCGTAAGTATACTCGTTGCTATGATTACTTCTATTAATGAAAATCATTTATTCAGCATATATTTAATATTGTAAATATTAATCACATTATATATATTTATTGTTTTTATAAAAATATTTAATTATTTTTATTTGTTAAAAATCATTTTATATGTTATTATTATTTATATATAATTATTCAATAAAAAAATATTAAATGATTTCATTAGCTAGAAAATATAGAAGTATTTACTTTATTAATTTTATGATATTAATTGTTATTATAACAATTAATGCTATTTTTTATATTTCAGACTATTTAGATAATTATAAATTTCTATATATACTTTTTAACTTTACATTACTTATTTTGTTTTATTTAATTAATAGAATGTATGATAATGAGTTGCATAATAGAGACAATGATATAAAAAGTATTAATAATAATATATTTAATTCAAAAGATAATACAACAAAAGATGTGTTATTAAAAAAAATGTTTTATAAGGAAAATGAAGATACATATAAGCTTTTTAAGAATATGTATATAAGAAAAAATCTGATAGCAAAAGATTATGATGATTTAAAAACAGTTTTTCTTAAGTTTATCCCTGAGAGTTTTATAAAAGAAATAGGGAATATGTGAACTGATAAAATTTCTTTATGAGTATCAGTTAAGAAACATTTAAATATAATGTTTTTGGATATTGTAGGTTTTTCTAGTATTTCTGAAAATTTATCACCAGACAAAGCTTTGTTATTATTGAATGTTTATTTTGACTGAATAGTTGAAATAATTAATTCTAATTGATGATATATTGATAAGTTTTTATGAGATTGAATAATGATTATCTTTGATGAAAAAAACTCAGATTCAGCCATAAAATCAGCTATAGAAATACAGAATTTTATTTCAAAATTTCAAGTTTCTGAAGTGTGAAAAAAAATATCTATTTGAATATGAATAAATTCATGAGATGTGATACTATGAACTATTTGATCTAGAAATAGAATGGAAATAACTATCATTTGAGATGCGGTTAATACAGCTTCTAGATTAGAATCTCTTACTAGGGAATACACTGAAGATATTTTAATTTCAGGCAATACTTATGATAATATATCAAATAAAAAATTATTTAATATAAATGAATTATGATTAAAGATTCTTAGATGAAAAAAAGAAAAAATTAGATTGTACTGAGTAAAATCAGTTTTAAATATAAAATTATAAAAAGACTATTCTATATACAATAGTCTTTTTTTTTTATTTTATAGTTAATACAGTTTATTTAGATATATAATATTATATATTATTCACATAAGTTACATTATGTTAACTATTGTATATTGTATTAAACCACTCCCCCTGAGTATTTTTTTATATTTTGTGTTTTTAATTTAATTAATAATTATTTTAATTTTTTTATTTATCATATAAAAAATATTTAATTTTGCAGTATCGATTAAAATTTATTTTTATATACTTTTTATAAACTAACTATTCCTCATTTTATTTATTTTACAAAAATCCCTATATAATACTTCTTCCATAATATTTAAAAATTAATGTAAAAAATAATGGCTATTTTTAGCCATTATTAATAGAAAACTCAATATTTTGCGTTCTAAGCGATTTTAATATATTTTACTATATAGATTACCTAAAAATATTATTTTTTACACTGTGTTTTTACCTCGTTTTGATATTCCAGTCATTTTTCAATAAATCATGACCATAAGTTATAACTCGGTGCTGCATTTGATAATAAGCATATTTTTCATATTCATGTATTTTTGTATGCAAAATTTACAGCAGATCTCATAGATTTTGTTTTTAGAATTTTTGGATTAAAGTCTCATTTTAAAATAAATTCTTTTTCATATTTATATATAGAAAGATCTCAAAAAATTTTTTCTCATGTATCTGGAAATAATACTATATTTGATATATTATATTTTTTTAATATATTAACTAATCATGAAAAGTTATAATCTCAATCTTGTCATCATAAAATTATTGTTCAAATATTTTGTTTATATGTTTCAATAGCTGCAATAGTCGCTTCTGGAGTAACAGCTATACCGTCATCTATAAAAGTAATTCAATTATAGACTCAAATATTTTCTAATCTATGAGGTAATCATCAGAATATAGATAATACTTCTTTTATTTTATCTTTATCTTCTATTAGGTGTTTCTTGTCTATTATATCTACTATTCAAAATATTCATGATATATTTTTTTTATTATGTTCTCATTGTAGTGCTATTTTTTCATCACTCATTATAGATTGTTCATTTTTATAGAACAATGAATTTTTGTGATAGTAATTTCATCATTCTCAGTAATAAATAATGTCATCTATATTGTTTATATTATTTTTTAATTCATAGTTTACTATTTTATATGTAGAGTTTTTAATTATGGATAACTTGGCTTTTTCGTAATTTTCTCTTCAATTATGCCAATCTAAATGACAATTATAGATATTGTTAACTAATCATATGTACATATTTAGGTTCGAAGATTCTAGCATATAGCTTGATAATTCGTATACTATATAATCATAGGTTTCATTTTTTATGATATCTATTTCATCTAATACTGGAGTTCATATATTTCAAACTAACTTCACATTGTATCAAAGTTTTTTTAATATTTCATATGTAAGTGTTGAAATAGTTGATTTTCATTTTGTTCATGTAATTCATATTATTTTTCATTCATAATTATCAAAAAATAATTGAGTCTGCGTTATTAATTTATTTTGTACTATTTTTATTTTTTCGTTGTATGGTGAAATTCATGGTGATTTGAAAATTAATTCATATTTTGGTAATGAATCCAAATATTTATCTCAACATAAATATTTTATTCATTTTTGTTGTTCAATTATTTTATTTTTATCTAATATAGTTATATCTTTAAATCATAATTTTAAAAGAAAGGAAAGTGTAGACTTCCCTTCTTTTCAATATCACAAAATTGCAATTTTTTTATCTATAAGTTTCACTAAATCTATTATTTTCATATGTTTTTTTGAAAAATATTTTTTACTTTTTTAAATAAATTATTTCTATTTTTGAATATATCTACATAGCATTCTAATGCGTTTTGTTGTATTACTTCTCATGTTTCTAATATATATGCAGTAAGAGCTTTTCAATATACACATCATGAGTCTAATCATTTTGTTTTTTCTCTTATCTGTAAGCTTTCTTCAGCCCAGTGTCCATATATTATAGGTTTTTCTCATTTATAATATTCATACCATGGTTTTCAGTTATATTCTCTGATATTAGTAATTTCTTGTGCTGTATGTTCTGATAGTTTTTTGTTTGGCACTAATCATCAATGGATTAATATGAACTTTTCTTCTTCTATGTAAAGTGGTAAATTTTCCAAGTATTTAATCAAGAAATTACTCTTTTTTTCTTCTATTTTTTTCTTTAATTTTTTAAAAATATGATGATCTGGATATTTTTCTCATTTTAACCAATTTAAAAAGTTTAATTCATGATTTCATTTTACACAGTAAAACTTAGATTTATTTTTGTATAAATATTTTATTACTTTGTAACTTTTAGGTCATCTGTTTACTAAATCTCATACAAAATATACCTTATCATTCTTTTTTAATTTTAATTTTTTGATAAGTAGTTTGAGTTCATCATAACAACCTTGTATATCTCATATAAAAATAGTTCTAGAGTTTTGCATACTTTTTTTTGTGAAGGTAATAATAAATGTTTGCTATAGTTAATATAACAAATATTGATACAATTAATATTTCATATGAATATTTTGCTATTAATTCTTTATTTTCTCAAGCATAATATCATATTAGCATTAGAATTAGATTCCATAGTCATGCTCATATTCAAGTGTAAATAAAAAATTTGGTAAAATTCATTTTGAATACTCATGCTGGTATACTTATTAATTGTCTAACTACTGTGATAAATCTAGCTAGAAATGTAGTTATACTTCAATGTCTTTCAAAATATTTTTCTGTTGAATGATAGTGTTCTTTTGTGATAAGAAAATATTTTCAGTACTTATTTATAAGTTTATGAATAGCTTTGTCTCATAAGTAAAATCAAAGTACATAATTGATGGTAGATCATACCAAAGCTCAAAAAGTACCTACAAGTAGAGCTATACTAAAATTCATTTGTCATGTACTTGATAAATATCAAGCTGGTATCATGGCTACTTCTGATGGAAATGGAAAAAAACTAGATTCTAAAACCATCATTAAGAAAATACCTGTATATCATAAGTCAGCTGCAAAGTTTACTATTGTATTTATTAAGTCGTGCATATATTTTTGATTAATTATATTTATCTATTATATACAAAAAATAAAAAAATCTAGTTTTTACTAGACTTTTTTGTTAAAAAAACTTTTAAATTCTTCTTCTGATAATTCTTCTTTTTCTAGAAGAGCCAGAGTTATTTTTTCGTGTAACTCTTTGTTTGTTTTTATCAGATTTATTGCCGTATCGTAAGCGTTATCTAGGATTTCTTTTACTTTTGCATCTATTTTTTCATGTGCTTTTTCTGATATCTTTTTTTCTTCATTTGCTCATAGGTAATTTCACTCTGTTCTTTCTCATGCAAAATTTTCTCTTCCGATTTCATCATACATACCATATCTCATAACCATTTCACGTGCTATATGTGTAGCTTTTTCTATATCATTTGATGCTCATGTAGTAATATTTTCTTTTCAGAAAAATTCTTCTTCAGCTGCTCTACCACCATAAAGTGTAGCTAATTCATCGATGTACTTGGCTTTTGACACTAATAATTTATCTCTTTCAGGTAAAAACCATGTTACTCATAAAGCTCATCATCTAGATACTATTGATACTTTGTGTACTGGATCTGTATTTGGTAATAGTTTTCATACTAGTGCGTGTCATACTTCGTGATAAGCTGTTATTTTCTTTTCTAATTCATTCATCACTTGTGATTTTTTTCTAAGTCACATAACTATTCTTTCAAATGCTTCATCTATTCTCTTGTTACTAATTGTTTTTTCGTCGTGTCTTGCTGATAATATAGCTGCTTCATTTATCAGATTTCATAAATCAGCTCATGCAAATCAAACAGTTTTTGATGCTAGAGATCTAAATTCTATATTATCTTCTACTTTTCTAGTTGTAGCATGTATTTTTAATATCTCTTCCCTATCGTTTATATTTGGAAGATTTACTGTTATTTTTCTATCAAATCTACCTGGTCTCAATAGTGCTTTATCTAATACATCTGCTCTATTTGTAGCTCACATAACTATTACATTAGTTTCATTATTGAAACCATCCATTTCAGTAAGTATTTGGTTTAGTGTTTGTTCTCTTTCATCATGTCATCCTCCTGCTCCTGGTCATCTTTTTTTACCTATTGCATCTATTTCATCTATAAAAATTATTGCTGGAGCTATTTTTTTTGCATTTTCAAATAAGTCTCTTACTCTAGATGCTCATACTCATACAAACATTTCTACAAATTCTGATCATGAAATACTTAAAAATGGCACATTACTTTCCCCTGCTACAGCACGAGCTAGCATAGTTTTACCTGTACCTGGAGGTCAAACAAGTAGAGTTCCTCTAGGGATTTTAGCTCATATATCTCTGAATTTTTTTGGATTTTTTAAAAATTGTACTATTTCTGATAATTCTTCTTTTTCTTCTTCGGCTCATGCTACATCTTTGAACATAACTCTATCTTTGTCTTTATCATAAAGTCTAGCTCTAGATTTACCAAAAGTCATAGCATTGTTTGCTACTCATCACATTCTAGATATTAGTACTAATCATATTACTATAAAAAGTATAAATGTGATTATCGTAGGAAGCATTTCAGACCAAAATTCTTCGCTTGTATTATCTTTTACAATTATTGATGTATCTATATCTGAGTTAAATATTCATAAATCTTTTAATGAATCATTTTTTGGTAGAGTAACTATATCTCTAGATATTTTTGTATATTCTCACTCTACAACTTTGCTACCACTTAAAGTAGCTATTGCTTTGTTTCAATCAATAACTATCTCACTATATTCTCATTTTAGATATTTTTGTTCTAGTAGATTTAATGCTACATCTGTATCTTTGTATGTCTCTTTTTGTTTTATGTATGGTAAAAGCAATGCTATAATTAGAGAAATCAATATTAGTGTAATTAAAGCTTTGGAGTTGTTATTTTTCTTTAGATTCATCTTGTTTAAATCCGGTTTCTTGGGTATTTTTTTATCTGTCATTTATTTTTATTAAACTATTAATTAATTATTATTTATGTGTTTATAATAATAGATGATATTTTATCAAAATCCTTTATTTTTGCAAAAGTATTTTTTGTTTAAATTTATAATTGATTATTTTTGTTAAAATATTATACTAATTGTGTTATAATTAATTTAAAATTTATGAAACAATATTTAGAATTACTGAGAGATATAAAAGATAATGGAATTTGAAAAGATGATAGAACTGGTACATGAGTGAGATGATTGTTTGGTATGCAAGCTAAATATGATTTAGATGATTGATTTCCTTTGGTTACTACAAAAAAGACTTTTTTGAGATGAATAGTTGTAGAACTTATTTGGTTAATAAGATGAGAAACAAATATAAAGTATTTAGTTGATAGAGATGTGCATATATGGGATGAATGGCCTTTTCAAAATTATTTAGAAAGTAATTTATTGACTGAAGCTTATCCAAAATATAGTGATGTATGGTTTGATGAAAAAGAAAGATTTATAAATAAAATAAAGAATTTGGCGTATGATGATCAATTTGTAATTGAATATGGTGATTTATGACCTGTTTATGGTCATCAATGGAGAAATTTTAATAGTGAATGAATTGATCAAATAAAATATGTGATAAATGAAATAAAAAATAATCCAACAAATAGAAGAATAATAGTTTCAGCTTGGAATCCTGCTCAAATGGATAAGATGTTATTGCCACCTTGTCATGCATTTTTTCAATTCAATGTAGATACTACAAATCATAGATTGAATTTACAATTATATCAAAGAAGTGCTGATATGTTTTTGTGAGTACCTTTTAATATCGCTTCATATTCTACTCTACTTTTACTTATAGCAAAGATAACATGATTGAAACCGTGAGTATTTACTCATACTTTGTGAGATGCTCATATATATAACAATCATGTAGAGCAAGTAGATTTACAATTATCAAGAGAGCCTAGAAAGTTGCCAGAATTAAAAATACTAAAAAATCTAAAAACTTTGGAGGATTTAGAACAATTGGAATGGAGTGATTTTGAACTAGTTTGATATAATCCACATGAAAGAATAGTAGCACCTGTTGCAGTTTAATAACAATAGCTCTCTTTAATAAAAGAGTAAAATCTCTCATTATCTAAAAAGTAAATACCTCTATCTTGTCCATAGGATCCCCCTACGGGCATAAATTCTCTCTTCTTTTTTAGGAGAAAGAGGCTACAGTTTGTAGTTTAGAATAACCCATCCTTGAATTCCTTCCCTCAGGTCTAAGGGAAGGAGGCTACAATTTAAGGCAACCTCTCTCTTGAATTCTCTCTCCTTGTCAGGAGAAAGAGGCCCATATTAAAGGAAGTCTAATAATTAGAATTATGAAATTTAGTATAATACTTGCTGTTGATGATGAAAATGGTATATGAAAACATGATACTTTGGCTTGGAATTTACCTAGTGATATGAAGTATTTTAAGAAAATCACAACACAAACTCAAGATTTAGCAAAGATGAATGCAGTAATCATGTGAAGGAAAACATGGTTTTCTATTCCTGCTAAATACAGACCATTACCTGAAAGAATAAATTGTATACTTACTAGGGATTTAAAACAAAGTGATATTTGAAGTAATATAGATGATTTTACTTTGTATTTTAATTCTTTGGATGATTGTTTTGCTGAACTGGATTCAAAAGAAAATGTAGAGAATATATTTGTAATAGGTTGAGCTGATATATATAATCAAGTATTGAATCATCCTATGCTTGATAAAATATATATGACAAAAGTAAAATGAGATTTCAATTGTGATGTAAAATTGGATACTATTCCTAGTAGTTTCAGTGTAGAATATTATACTGACTGGGAAATAGAAAATAATATAGAATATAGTTTTTGGGTTTATAAAAGAGTAGATTAAAATCTACTCTTTTATATTTTTATTTACTTTGGTTCTAATCCATCCCCTCATACCTCGGTATACCCCAAGAGTACTTCCTTCGGGGCGATCCCTTTCCAGCTAAAGACTGGACGCAGTGGAAAAGGGAGAAAAATATTATGATATATTTTTTATATCTTCAATCATTATACAACTATCTGTAATATAATCTTTGAATCAATTTGTTTCTAAAAATGTTTTTACTTCATCGTTGCTAGCACCTGGTTGGCACCATACTTTTTTATTTATTATTTTGTCTTTGTATTTTTCTAGTATTTGTAGAGTTACTTCTGGTGGTACTACGAAATTTACTATATCATAATCTACTTTTATAAATCATAGATTTATATGAGATTTTACTCATTCTATAAGTTTTTCTTTTGGATTTACTGGTATAACAGTATGTCATTTATTTAACAAGTCTTTCATGATTTTGTTTCCATATTTTTCAGGATTATTTGATGCACCTATTAATACTATTTTCATTTTAAATAATTGGTTAATAAAATATCTATTTCACTATTATCGTTATAATATAATATATCGCAATTAAGTCAATAAATTAGAGAATAATTTTCTTTTACTTCGTTTTTTACAAGTAAAAGAATTTTTTTATTTAGTGCTTCAGCTATTCATAACTCTAATAATTCTCATTCACTTTTTTTATTATAATTAACAAGTCATATAACTAAATCAGATTTGTGAATTTCTTTTTTTATTATATCTAATATGGTTTTAGAATTATTTGATTCTTGCTCTTCAAAATAATATATATAAATACTATTTCATGTATTTTCTATAATATTTTTTATATAATTTAGTTCATTATTTAGAATATTTTTTTCTAAATCAGATTGTTTGTATGATAGGAATATTTGCATATTTAATAAGTTTAGTATTACAATTATTATAAATATAATGAAAAATACATAAAATCAAATATAAATAAAGAGGCTAATAAATAGCCTCATTATAATTTAATCAATCATTATAGAAATTAAACTGCAGATTAGAATATATTAAAAGAGTATGCATTCTAATTTCTATTATTATGCAAAATGCAATAATGATGATGCTAAAGGAATAATTATTTCCTGATATTTTTTATAATATAAAGTTATTTTTTTATGAAAGGAACTTTATATAGTAATACATAGATATATCAAACTATGTTGGAGCATACCTTTCTCTCTTTTAAGTAACAGAATTATACTTGTTAAAAATTAGTTGTCAAGTAAAGTTTTCCAGTAATCCAAATTATTTATTTTTTCCCAAGAATCTTTAACTAAATTTTTAAAGTTTTCAAAATCTTCATTCTTAAATCATACTGACACGTACTTGTATTCTCCATTTTTTCATTCTACAAAATCTAGAGCTATCTCTGAAATGTTGAATTTTCCATGAAATTCTGAATCATTTTCTGCTAGTAATTTATAAAATAATAACTGTCTGTAGTATTTTCCATTTTCATATCAAGGTTTAAAGTTACCATATCTATCAGTTCACTTGATATCTCCTATAGTTTTTACTCATCAAGTTTTGTAATCTACAACTGCAACATCTTCTGAATTTAATCAATTTGTATTTGAGTTTATTTTTTCTACTTTATCTATTTTACCAGTAATTGGTACTCAATTGAATACTACATCTCTCGATCTAAAATTGTATTCTACTGCAAGTGGAGTTCTAGTGTTTGATTTGAAGTATTCAAAGTATCATGTTAATCACTCAATTCATTTTTTAGTTAATCTGTTTTTTTCTTCGTGAGTGAGGATTTGTTTATCTAGTAACTTGGTAAATTCTTCAGTCATATAACCTAAATCAATTATTTCTCATTTCAATTTTTTATCAGTTGCTAATTCAAGCACTCTATGGTAGACTTTACCAAAAATCGTAAATTCATTGTCTTCAAATGGATATTTAAATACTACATTTTGCAAGAATAATTTTGGATCTTCTAAAAATGTGTTTAAATCTGTTGGACTTAGTTTATATGTTTCTAGAAATTCTTTTATATAGTTTATTTCTTCTGTAGTATTTTTGACTAAATTATCATCATTTCATAATAATTGTTTTTTTATAGCTTCAGTTAGTGATTTATCACCTATTACATCATCTATTATTTTGGCTTCCATTCATATTTCTATCATAAATGGACTATCTATATATGGTTTGTTGTCTTTTCATGCTGGTCTAGTGAAAATCAATTCTTTTTTTGCTCTAGTAATAGCTACAAAGAAAAGTCTCCTATCCTCTTCGTTTGCTATGTTTTTTTCTAGATCTTTTTGTTCTTTTTCATCACTATATTGCAATCATTGTCATGCTACTCATAGTGGTAATTTTAGCTTATCTATAACTCTTTTATTTTCCCAATTTCAACCATAAACTCCAGGTATAAAAACATAATCATATTCTAATCATTTTGAACCATGTGCTGTAAGTATTTCTATATTTGAATTTGATTTTTTAAGTATTTGTCTAGATATCTGAATATTGTACTTTTTATGTAAGTCAAATTTGTTTAGTAACGCTTGAAGTGTAAGGTCTTTATTTCTCTCATTTAAGTCTTTGATTTTGTTGAATAATGTAAAAACATCTTCTAAATCCGAGAAGTTTCAATGTGTTTCTATATATTCAATTATTCATAAACTGTCTATGATTTTTTGAAATAGTCTAGAAATACCATAAAGTCATAATTCTGAATTTAGATTTAATACTAATTGTCTAAATTCTATTATTTTTTTGTAGTCTTTGTATTTTTCTAGCATTTCTAATTCGAAATCTCACTTTGACTTTTCTGTTCAATTTTCTGGTATATATTGTTTATCTAAATCTTTTATCACATCCCATAATCAAAGTTTGAAACCATATCTAGAATAGTTTTTTCTATATAATTCTCTAGCAATTGTTATTACATCTATATTTTCTAAATCTACTATATCAGTTCTGAGAATATTTAGTAATTTTTCGTCACTAAAACCAGGATTTTCCACCAATTTTAGAAAATCTAATATAAAAGATACATATTTATTTGTCAGTATATTAGTTTTTAGTTTTGATTCTACATCTATGCCTTGAGAATGCATAAAATCAGTCCATTCTAGTACTTCTCTATTGCTTCTAACTATTATGGCAAAAGTCTCATTTTTATTATTTTTTTTCTGGATTTCTTCCATTACAAAAATCTTTTCTGTTTGTTCGTCTGAAAGTATTGAATAATCATTTTTATCTAGTGATTTATAAATGGCTTGTCATATAAGTTTTTTTTGTAGAAAATCTATTCTGTTTACTAGTCTTTCATTGTTGTTTGTTATTAGGTTTGTTGCTAAATCTAAAATACTTTGACTTGATCTATAATTGTCTTCTAATACTATGAATTTAGTTTCTGGATATTTGTTGTAGAAATCTAGCATATTTTCTATATTTGCACCTTGAAATCTGTAAATAGATTGGTCATCATCTCATACTACCATCATATTTTTATCTGTTCAAGCACTTAGAATCAGATCCATTATTTCGTTTTGAGGATTGTTTGTATCTTGGTATTCATCAAGCATTATAAATTGGTACTTTTCAGCGTAAAAACTTCTTAAATCTTCATCTATTCTGAATTTATCCACGACAAAATTGATCATATCTGAGAAATCATATAGACTGTTTTCTTTTAGATACTCACTGTACTCTTTGTATATGTCGTTTAATTCTGTTAGTTTTTTTATTTGTTTATTGTATTCTTCTCTATCTTTTGCTGTTCTTTTTTCTAGGTCTCTTATCCTTTTATTGTGTTTTAATTCTTCTAGTTTGTTGTCGTATTCTGTTCTCTGATTGGCTATTATTTTATCAAATCTATTAGGATTTATTCATTCTCATTTAAGCTTTCCAATTCTGTCTTTTATATCCCTTAGATACATGTATCTATCAAATGGTGTAAATAGTTGTTCTATGCTACCGTTTTTGATATTTTTATCTATTATATATGTAAGTACTTCTAGGCTTTCTATATCATCTATAGTATTCCCTGCTTTTTCAGATGAAAATTTCTCTGGAAAACTAGTAATTACATCTTGTGCAAATGAATGAATAGTAGATACTTTTACTTTGTAGGCTTCTGTTCATATAAATTTTACAAGTCTATTTTTGATAGCTACTACTCAGGCCTCTGTAAATGTAGTAATCAAAATGTTTTCAGGTGCAATAGCTGATTTAAGTATTATATTGGCAGTTCTAAGTGCAATAATCTGAGTCTTACCCGTACCTGGTCAAGCTACTACCATAATTGGTCAGTAAATCTCATCTACTACTTGTTTTTGTCTATCATTTAAAAAATTATACTGTTCTCTAAAAAATGTTTCGTTCATAAAAAAATGGGCTAGAAATTAATCTAGTCCATTTTACTTATATATTTTAAAAGTCAAAAGATTATATACATGTTATATACTAATTTATTTCAACTTAACATCATAAGCTAGTCTATATTCATATGTTCAATTTTCTAGTTTCCATTTAAATAAGTAGAAGTTATTTAATTCGTAGTTTAATTGGTTTAGCAAATCTTTTAACATATTATCTTCTATAATATAATAATTTAATCAAGTAATACTTACTATTCATCAATTTTTTGTGAATTTTAGATTTTCTACTTCATAGTATCACATAATCTTCTTTAAATCCTCTATGTCTATTTTTTTATTTAAGTCTATTCAGTTATTCAATTTATATATATATGGTTTTAGTAAGTTGTAGTTTTTATTTTTATATTTATTTGTTAAAAAAGCTATATTTTGTGAAACTAGATTTTTTCTAAAATCTAAATCTGTTTCTTTTAAATAATCTGGTAATGCTCCGAAATCAAATCTATTTGTGTAAAATAAGTCTTTTGGTAATCAAAAATATAGGTATTCTTCAAGTATTTTGGTTTTTGTATTTCATATAGGATCATCAAAAGTCGGATCATAATATTGTTCTCATATTTTTATCCAAGCATGTCAAATTTTATTGAAATCTGGAGCATCTATTATATCTCATCTCAATACTTCAGTATTATTTACATTTGAAAAACTTAACATATATAGGAGCATTCTAGTATATCACTCACATACTCATGATCTGTTTTTATATGTATATATTCATGAAAAATTTTCATAATCATCTGAATTATATTTGCTAGGATATTCGATATTTTCTAATACATAGTCATATAAAATCTCTATTTTTTGTTCAATTGTTTTTGATTTAGAAATTTCTATACTTTCATTTTTTAAATTATTTATAATAATGTCAGCATCTTTTTCTATGAATTCTAAATCATCTTTTAATTCTAATAAAAATAAATATTTGTTTGATATTCAATATATAGTTGATTCTGAAACTAGTTTTTTCTTTTTAAATTCTTTTACAAACCATATATTATTTTCATCTATGTGTGTCAGTGTTTTATCTTTTTCTATATTGAATTGTTTTAAGTCGTTTATAGTAGGATTGTCAGATATTTTTAATCAAAATCTATTAGTAAAATAATATGTATACCAAACTCAGTTTTCTAGAAATATATGATCTGGATTGTATGATAAGTATTTGAAATCTTGTATTACATTTATTGATTTTATTTTTTCTCTGCTTAGTTTTTCTTTATTTTTTAGTTCTAGATTAAATACATATTCATTTGATAGTTTAATTAAATCATTTATCAGATTTATTTGTATATCATTGAATCTTTTTTTGGCTAATAAATCATTTAATTTATCATTAAATCATTTGAAGAAAATTATTTCATTTTCATCAGAGTATTTAATAGCTATTTTTTTAGAATAGCTATTAAACCAGTTTTGTGCAATTGTACTTACGGAAGTATCAGCAAATGTAGTAGATGAGAAAAATGTAAACAATAATAAAATAGTAATAAATATATTTTTAATCATATTTTTTATTTAATATTTAAAGCTTCATTTAATTGATTATCTGTTCAATCTTTGTTGTATTTTTCTAAATCAAATTCTAGTTCTATATCAGGTTTTATTCATATTCAATCAATTCATGTTTTTGTTTTTCAAGTGAACCATTTTGCTATAGTATATTTTAGTAATGAACCATCTGGATATTCACTCATGATTTGTACTGATCATTTTCCATATGTATTTTCTCAAATCAATGTAATATTTGGGTAGTAGTCTTTTAATGTACCTATAAGTATTTCTGATGCTGATGCAGTTCAAGAATTTTGTAGTATAACTATTTTGTATTTATTTAAATCAATTAATTCGTATCAATTTGATCTCAAAACTTCTTCATGATTATAAAATTGTTCTCTAGCTATTACATCTCATTCTGGTATAAAATATCATAATATATCACTTACTTCACTAAGTATTCATCCCCCATTATTTCTCAAGTCTATTACTATTTTTTTAATATTTTTTTCTTCTTTTAATTTCAGTAAACTTTCTTTGAAATCATCTTTTACTTTGTCTCAGAATGTTTTTATTTGTATGTAGTATGTATCAGAGTTGATTACTTTTGATTCTATATTTACTATTATTATTTTAGCTCTTGTAACTGTTATATCAATTATTTCTCAATTTCTATCTATAGTTAAAATTACAGGAGTTCAAGCTGGTCATTTAATCCATGATATTACTTCATTTAGAGAATTTTCTACTTTTACTTCTTTTCAATCCACTTTTGTAATTATATCTCATCATTTTAATCATGCTTTTTCTGATGGAGAATCTGGAATAGGAGAAATAATTCTGACAAGTCCAGGTTTTTCCATATCTACATATGATCAGATCCCTTCATAGTCACTTGCTAGTGAATCTTTGAAATTTTTCCCGTCTGTTTTATTGAAATATACTGTATGTTTATCATTAGTTCATAATGCTATTCCTGAAATAGCTGAATCTAGTATTTTTGCCTCATCTAGATTGTCTTTGTCATAATGATTATTTGTAATTGTATTGTATACATTATTAAATACTTCCAATTTATCTCTTATTATTTCGCTTTTTAATTTAGTGTTTATTTTTATACTTTTATCTCAAACTAGATTTCTTATTTTGTTAACATCTAAAAAATTTGTATTTCTATTTGTTAATTCTTCTCTAGTTTCAGTGTCTAATACCTCTATTCATAATATTTTTTCTGAAAGTCTATAAAAACTCCAAGCATTTAGTTCAGATTCTTTGTCTAGAGATAAATTGGGGTTTTTTATTAAATCTAGATATATAAGTACTTTAAGCGAATTTTCCAATTTACTTCATCTTTCTACATCTTTGTAATTTACTTTTATGTATTTGTAACTTTCAGGTATTTGAGAGCTGTAAAAATCTGCATAAAAATTAAAAATATCTCATTTTGTAGTTTTTTGTTCTGTAAAATTTCATATAATAATCTGATTTCATTCTACTTCTGCTGCATATGTATTTGAAATACTCAGTGTTAAAAGTAATAATAGAAATATTTTCGATATAGTTTTATTCATCTTATTTATTTAATTGTTAAGTTTTAATTTTTAGGTATAGCCTCAAATGCTCAAAATGGATATATGACTCAGAAAAAAATCATTCAAAGTCATATAAGTATTATAACAAAATAAGTTCATCCATTTCATAAATAGTGTTCAGCCCAATAGAAATTTCAAGTCCATGATTTAACTACTTTTCTGTATTTAACTATGTAGTATCATCATGTTATTAAAAGTATAGAGTAAATCAACTTTATTATCATAGTATTTTATTAATAATTATTTAATTACTTTGTCTATCAATTGTCATGGCGAATCTTTTATAATATCATCTACCATATTTTTAACTATTGGAGCTACTATTTCTCATAGTTTATTTCAAGCTATTTTTGTAACTTCTTCTTTTGTCATTCAATTTATATATGTAAAATATAGAAATATCATAAATCAAAATATAGTCAAATTGAAGAATAATTTGAAATATCTAGCTCTTTTTTGAGCTCTTATTTCATTGTAAATATAATCAATTTTTTCATCTGTTGAAAGTGCCATTATTTTAAAATTAAGTATTATTTTGCTTCTCTCCAGCTATTTCATTCTCAATAATCTACTTTTAGTGTAATTGGTTTATTTGTCAAAATGTTTTGCATGATATCTTTTATTTCATTTGAAATTATTTTTTCTTCTCCTGGATATACATCAAATACTAGTTCATCATGTACTTGCATAATCATTTTTGATTTCAAGTTATTTTTTTCTAAAAATTCATATGATTTAATCATTGCTATTTTTATGATATCTGCACTAGTTCATTGAATAGGCATATTTATTGCTTCTCTTTCTGCTGATGATTTAACAATTCTGTTTAAATCGTTTATCCCATTTATATATCTCCTCCTTCAAAACATAGTTTCTACATAGTTGTTTTCTTCACAAAACTTGATTGTATTGTCTAGAAATAATTTTACATCAGGGTATGATTCAAAAAATTTATCTATATATGCTTTTGCATCTTTCATATTTATTCATAGCATCTGTGCCAATCAAAATCAGCTAATACCATAAATCACTCAAAAGTTGACTCATTTTGCTATTTTTCTCTCACTGTTTGTGATTGTTTTTCCTGGAAATATAAATTCGGCAGTTCTGTGGTGAATGTCTAATCAGTTTTGAAATGCATCTAGTAGGTTTTTGTCACCTGACATAATAGCAAGTATTCTAACTTCTACTTGAGAATAATCAAGTGCAATAATTTTTCATTTTTCAAATCTAGATACAAATGCTCAGCGTATTTCTCAAGCTATTCAATCTGAGTTTGGTATATTTTGTAAGTTTGGATCAGTGCTAGAAAGTCTTCATGTGCTAGATATTGCTGAGTTGTAATTTGTATGTACTAATCAATTTTCATCTATTTGGTTTAATAATCATTCTATATATGTAGATTGTAACTTGGTATAATGTCTATAATCCACTATTTTTTGAGCAATTGGATAGTCGTGTGCTAGTTCTCAAAGTACGTCTGCTGATACACTATATCATGTTTTTGTTTTTTTTCATTTTGGTAGAGCTAGTTTATCAAAAAGTATTTCTCATACTTGTTTTGGAGAGCTGATATTGAATTCTTGTTCTACTTCATCATATATACTTTTTTCTAGTCTTTTAATCTCATGGTCTAATAATATTCATATTCATTTCAAAGTGTCTGCATCTATATGTACTCCATCTATTTCCATTTTTTTAAGTACTTGAATGAGTGGTAGCTCAATTTCATTTAATACTTTGTTTTCGTTTGTTTTATCTTTTTTGTGTTTTTCGTATAGTAGATTTGTGATATATACATCTTCTCACGAATAAATAGCAGCTTTTTTAAGGTCTACATCTTTGAAGTTTATCTTGTTTTTGTTTGTTATATCGTCATAGCTTATCATTCTATATCAGAAGTCTTTACCTGATAGTTTATCTAGTGATATTCACCTGACTCATGGATTTTTTATATATTCTCATAATAGAGTATCGTAAAATTTTGCTGGCATAAATTTTTTTTAATTTTATTTTTTCTATTATATTTTTAAGTTGTATGTAGTCAAAAAAAAGTTTTATAAAAAAGACATTTTACATATTGTAAAATGTCTTTTTTATAATTATAATACTTTGTTATCTAATCTTTCATAGTCAAATATTTCTCATTCTTTGAAAAATCTTTTTAATTCTTCGTTTGCAGTTTCAAGAGAATCTGATGCGTGCATAATATTTCCATCTATAGATAATGCGAAATCTCATCTGATAGTACCAGGAAGAGCATCTACTGGATTTGTAGCTCATGACATAGTTCTAATTGTAGGAACAGCATTAGCTCATCTAATAGCCATAGCAACTATAGGGCTACTTTTCATATATGAAACGATAGCAGGAAAAAATGGTTTATCTGCTAGAAATCCATAGTGTTCATTTATCAATGCATCATCTAATTGCATCATTTTCATACCTAGGATAGTAAGACCTTTAGCTTCAAATCTAGCAATAACTTGTCCCATAAGATTTCTTTGTACACAATCTGGTTTCAATAATACCAATGTAGTTTGTAACATGTTTATTATTTTAAAAATTAAATTAGTTGTTTGGATTATACACAAAAAATTTTAATTGCAATTTTTTTGAATAAAAAAGCTTTTAATTTGTATATTAATATATTACTTTACATAAAAAATGCCTGTTTATTAGACTAGGCATTTTTACATAAAGGGATTGAGAATTACTTTGGCTTTTTTTGTTTGTAAGCTTTGTAATCTCTTTCCAATTTGTTTACATCTATTTTACACAGTGGACTATCAGGAGTATCGCTTATTTTTCCTGGTCCAGAGTTGTGTCCGATGCAATTATCAATAATTAACTGTCTGATTTGTGGCAGTGTCTTATTGATAATCAGTTTTGCCGTATTAGCTGTTTTTTGTGCGTTTTTAGCAATTTTAATTGCTTCATTTGCAGTTGTATTTGCTGAATTGGCTATTTCACTTGCAGTATTAGCAGATGTTTTTGCGTCGTTTGCAGTAGTTTGGGCTGTAGTAATAGCTTTTTTTACATTACCTAAATCTGTTTCTACATTTTTAAGTTTTTCTGTATGGTTTTTGGCTATTTCTTTTAGCTCATCTTGTTCGTTATTTAGATTAGCAAGATTTACTGCTATACTTGGAGCGTTTATAGGTATGGGGCCTATGTTGTTTTTTACCTCATCAACAACTTTTTTTAGTGACGCTACTTCTTTTTGTATTTCTTGCATTTTATCGTTATCTGCTCTCAAAAAAGCAAATAACATAATTGCAATTAATACCAGTGCTAATCCTAGCCATATATTTGTATTTGTTTTTTGTTTTTCTCCTCCACTGTATTTTTCAGTAAAAGTTTTATTTTCAAACTTCTCCTCTTTATCATTCTTGGAATGTTCTATTACTTCCTCCAATGGAGGAAAATTATTTAACAATTCATCGTTTTTGTCTGTAGTTTCATTATTACTCATTTTAATTTCCTTACACTCAGTGTCGTGGTGAATTCAAAGTGTTAGTATATTACATAAAATTTCCTTATTGTCAATAAAATTTATTTGAATATTCTTTTTTTTGTGTAAAAAACTTGTATTTTATCAAATTTTTACTACAATTCCCTCACCTTCTAAAAGGGCTAGTCAGGAACTAGTTTTATAATTAATATTTTAGTATGAATAAAAAGTTGGAACTTTTGATGCCAGCATGAGATTTCGAGAAATTGAAATTTGCTTATGCTTATTGAGCTGATGCTTGTTATGTATGAGTACCTATGTTTTCGCTGAGAGCTAGAACGAATGCTTTTACTATGGAAACTATAAAAGAAGCAGTTGATTATGCTCACAATCTATGAAAAAAAATATATTTTACTGCAAATATATACGCTCACAATGTAAAAATAAAACCATTTTTGGCACAATTTAAAAAAATGGTTGAAATGTGACCAGATGCTTTTATCATGGCTGATCCTGGACTTATATATCTAGTGAGAAAAGAATTTCCAGATGTAGAAGTGCATTTATCTGTTCAAGCAAACAATACAAACTGGGCACAAGCAATATTTTGGAAAGAAATGGGTATCAAGAGAATCATATTATCAAGAGAGATTTCTATAAAAGAAATGAAAGAAATACATGAACAAGTACCAGATATGGAGCTAGAAGCTTTTGTACATGGTGCTATTTGTATGGCTTATAGTGGTAGATGTTTGATTTCAAACTATTTATCAAACAGAGATCCAAATCAATGAACTTGTAGTCACTCATGTAGATGGGAGTACAAAGTTTTCAAAGATGAGAGAAGTGAAGAAGAACTGGAAACAGTTACTGGTAGACCAGATGATTATGAAGAATTGACAGGTAATTTTTATCTAGAAGAAAAAGATAGACCTGGTGAAATAATGGAAATAGATGAAGATAGTTATGGTACATATTTGATGAATAGTAGAGATTTATGTGCTATAGATTATATACCAGAATTAGAGGATGCTTGAATAATCAGTTTCAAGGTAGAATGAAGAAACAAAACTGTAAATTATATAGCTTCAGTATGATTGGCTTATAGAGAAGCTATAGATGCAGTAGAGAGATGAGAAAAATATGATGCTATGAAATTGTCTGAAGAATTGTTTTGAATCGCAAATAGATGATATATACCTGGATTTTTAGCATGAAATACAAATGCAAATGCTCAATTTTATGAAAGAAATGGTAGTTTTGGTACTAAATCATTTTTAGGTATTCTAAGAGAATATGATGAAGCTGAAAAACTGGTAAGAGTTGAAGTGAAAAATCAATTCAATTTATGAGATGAAATAGAAATAGTATCACCAAGTGGTATAAAAAAATCTAAAGTAGAAAAAATTTACAAATCTAGAATCAATCATGGTACAAAAAAAGCAAACACTACTTATACTGATGTAATGACATTTGATAAATCATTAGCAGAAGAAGTAAATAGTGCTCATGGTGGAGGTTATGAAGTATGGATAAATTTAGACGAAAAACCAGAGGATTTTAGTTTGATTAGAAAAGATGCTCCTATGATTGAAGTAGATTCATCTAAGTTGTGAGATTTTATGAAAGATAAATTGATAGCATAATAAACTAATTAAAGCTAAATATGTAACAAAAAAATAAAGCAATAAAAATTATTGCTTTATTTTTATGTTATATATAATATTTATACTTTTAAAAGGAGATATATTATGACTATACTATCTTTATTTTTTATCTTTTTAGGTTTTTTAATTTTTTGCTTTGGTTTGTATTTATTGTCTTGTGGGAAAAGGATAGATGATGTTTATGTTATTCCTGTTTGTGGACCAGATACTCCAGAATATATAAAAGAATATTTAAAACTTAGAAAAAGAGAAAATAGAAAATATATATTAGGTATATTTTGAATAGAAATAATTTTTGTATTACAAAAAGGAGATTTTAATCTCCTTTTTGATTTAATATATTTTGTATATCTGTACTTGTTTCTTGAGTTATTTTAATTTGTTCAGTATTTTCTTTTTTGAAATATATTTTTAATTCTTCATTGTCAGTTGATAGTATATTTATTCTTATTATATTAATAAATATTATAAAATCTTTAATTATTTTAGCTTCTTTAATTTCATTATCAAAATCATTTTTTAAATATTTTTGAGATATAATTTTTATTAAATTTTTTATATTATTTTCATCAAATGTTCATTCTTTATATTGTAAACCTAGGTTTTTACATCAGATCAACCATAATTCTAAAAATATTTTAGTATCTATATCTATTTCATCAATATTTTTATTAATAAAATTTTTATTAATAATTTCTTTAATTGTATTTTTGTCATTATTTAAATCTATTGATGAATAAAAATGATAAAAATGTTGTATGTGAGAAAGAATTCTTACATGAATAAACATCTCTTCATTTTTATTATTTAAAGCATTATTTTCATCTTTTTTTTTTGTATTATTTTTCATTAGTTTATTATTTATTTATTTATTTATTGAAAAAGGAATATAAAATTATTAATATGAAAGTCAAATATTAATTTTAAAATTAGTTTAAATTATAAAATAAAAGAGGGGCTTGCCCCTCTTTTATGCTACTTTATGAAACATATTTATTATTTTACCAAAAATGCTTTCTTTTTTATCAGTTCTGAATTGTCTAGAAATAGCGTATTCTCTAAGTATTTTGTTTGTATTTACTAAAAATTTAGTTTCTACATAATGTTTGCTTCTATATCATAAAAGTAATAATACATCTAGACTGTAAAAAGTTTCTGTTTCATCAGTATTTGAATTGTAAACTTTTTTGATGTTATCAGTTAAGTCTAGATTTGAATTGATAAGTATGTTATTAAGCTCTTTTTTAACTTCTACTTGAGTGACTTTGTATATATCTGAAATCTCTTTTATAGTAAGCCACATCTTTCAATTATTAAACATTGCTCTAACAGTTAATTCGTTGTTTCTAAGGATAAAACTCCCATTATTGCTTTTTTGTATAGTCTTCATATGTGTAAAAGTAATGTATATAAGTTATATACACACTATATACAAAATATATATAATTGCAAATTTTTTTTAAAAAATATTTTAATAATAATCTTATAGCTTTGCTATCTGATTATTGTGTATTTCTCTAGATACGAATAGTATATAATTCTTTGCAGTTTCGTATATATCATTATTTTCATTTAATAATTTTTCTATAAATAAAACATTTTCTTTTGAAAGATTATTTTTAGTTCAGTTTTCTTGGCTATATATATATTCAAAAATTCATAATTGAGATAAATAATTTAGATAATTTTGTTTTAAATAATTGTTTTTAAATAACTCAAAATTTGTAATAAGGAAATTTGAAATTATTTCTGATTCATATATATTGATTCATTTTCAAGTTATTTTACTTATAAAAAACAATATAAAATCAGTTTTTTGTTTATTGTTATCAAAGAAATAAGTGATATCATTTGAATTACTCAATAAATCTTCTATATATGATAAGCTTATATTTTTATCTATATTTGTTAAGTGATTATATAGCTTGTATTTAATACTTATTGTTTCTATATATTTATCTATCGAACTATATATGTCTTTAATACTTCTACTGTTATTGTATGATGTCTTAATATTTTGTTTAATGTTATTTCAGTTTAATTTTCATTCTCATTCTCACTTTTCTTTATTATGTATACTTTTACTTCTATCTTTTAATCTTTTTTTATTGGTTCTATTTATAAATTTTTCTACATCGTAATTTTTTATTCTATGGTCTGAATCAAAAAAACCAAAATCAATTCATTCTATGTTTATTTTTGTCGAAACAATTTTTATCAATCTTTTTACTACATAAAAAATAGCATAGAAATCATTATTAAATGAATTATCATCATTTTTATTGTTATTATTGTATCAAGCGTATTGTAATAACTTTTCAAAGTAATTTATGTATTTTTCTACAAAAATCGATTTGATACTTTTTTTAAGTATTTCTAGATTGTTTTCTTTTATTACTGATACATAAATCAAAATAGTTTCAATTATTTGTTCTATTTTATCATAAATTGATATATATTTTTTAAATTCTATTTTTTCTTCAAAGTATTCATTGAGTTCTTTGTTGTATAATAGATCTTTTACTTTGTAGTTTATATCTTCGTTTAAATACTCTACTATTAAATTGTATGAACTATTATCATTAACTCTGACTAATCAAAGATATCTAACAATTAGTGTTGTATCGATTTTTTTTAGAATTCTTTTAATTTCGTTTTGATTTATGTTTAGATCGTATATGTTTGATAATTCATATAACTTAAAAATATTTTTTAGCATAGTTGTATAATTTGATCACAACTTTATGTGCCAATTTTGTTCGTATAAATATTTTTCTAATTCATTTATTGCATTTTTTACTTCTGTGTAGTGATTTGTGTGTTGTTTTAAAATATCAAGAGTATTTCTATTTAATTCTATAAAATTAGCCAATTTAGTAAAACTTTTTATATTTCATTCTTGTATAAATTTAATCAAAATATCTTTTGTAATTTCTATTTTATTATCTTTTGTGTCGACTAATTTGTTATATAAATTGTTATTTTCTAGGATATCATTTAGATTTGGTAAATCTATTTTTAATTCTCATATAAATAGTTCATCATTTTTTATAAGTAGAGTTTCATCCAAACTTTTATAATCCATTTGATGTTTTACATTTTTAATTGGGAATAAATTTTGTTCATATTTTTTATCTTCTGCTTCTGATTTTTCTTTTATATTGAATCAGTTTAGTAAATATGCAAGTTTTCATTTACTGTCTTTTTGATTTCTTAATCATACTAGATTTGTTATTATTCAGTTTAAAATCAAATATTTTAATGTTTCTGAATTTTCTTTTAATATGCTTTTATCTAAGTATCAATCTATGTATTGTAATATTTCTTTAAATATTTCATTGTAATTTTCGCTGTATATGATATTGTTATTTTCATCTTTTAAAAATGATATTTTACTTATAGGTAATATGTATTCGTCATGTTTAAATACTTTGTATCAATGAGTTAGTGTTATTCAATTTGGAACTAATTCTATATTTATAAAGATATAATCTATTTCTTCTAGATTGAAATTGTTAGGTATTTTATCAATTTTTTTGAGAATATTTGTTAATTCTTCAAAATGAAAAAATCAATCATCTATACTAAATAAATGGTCATATATTTTTTGATTTCAAGGACTTATTCTAGAATTGTTTAGTGTGTTTTTTTCTATTTTCTCTCAGAATAATTCTGTTAATTCAGCGAATTCATCTAAAATATCGTTTAAACATAATTCAGTATTATCATTTAAAGGTTTATTTGATTTATTTCACTCAATAGTTTTTGTAAAATTGATTTTGTTTTGTTTTTTTTGTTCTATGAACCACTGAAAAAATATGTTTGTATAATTTAATTTTTGATTTTCTTGAACTAGATACATTTCATTTTTGTATGTATCATTTTTTTCATCATAATATCTGTAAAAATCAACTATTTTTTGTGTATTGTTTTTTTTGAAGTATTTGTCAAAAAATAAATATATTTCATTGATACTTTTAAATGTATTTTTAAGTTTGAATATTTCTGTAAAAGTGCTGAAGTTTGATTTAAGACTTTTTTTATCTGTATCTAGATTGTTTTCTAGTATATTATTTGTTCAATTTATTCATAGTTCTGGGTAGATTAGATATTGCAAAATCTTTGGTAAGTAAGCTATGTTTGTTTTGTTTATTGTTATGTCGTTTAAGTTTTTATCGTTCATTGTCAATACTCTATGCACTTCTGTGTTTGTACTATTATTTATTTTTGAGATTTTATTGTAGTCTTGAGTTATTTCTCAAAATGTTTTTTTTGTAATGTTAAAAATATTTTTAAATAGATTTTTTAGTTGTTCTTCTGATAATTTTTCTATTTCATTAAAAAAATTGTTTACTATTTGTTCTGTTTGTTCTGTTGTTTCTATGGATTTATTTGTATTGTTGTATTTTACAAGTATATAAAATCAAAATGACTGAATGATATGCTGAGGGTATTTTGCGGCTTTGCTGTTTTTTATTTTTTTAAAATTATCAGATGGGTTTTTTCCTGATAAATTTGAAAATAAGATATCACTAATAAGCGATGAAAATTTTTGTATATTTTCATCGCTATTTCTTAGTTTTTCGAAAAACATCTTTCAAATATATAGAGATTTATCTCATTGTATTTGGTTTGATAAGTTTAATATTTCTTTTTCCATAAAAATTTTATAGTACTATGTTTTCTAAATCAATATCATCTGATTCTTCGTTTGTTTCGTGTTCTAATAATAGTAGAACAGCATCTTTTGCTTCATTTGTAAATTCTCAGTTTTCAAATAATTCATCTATCACTTGTTTTTTTACTGTTTCTATTTCTTTGTCTCAGATTAGATATTTAAGTAAATTGAACAATTCTAGAGATGATTTTCATGTAATTGTTTTTTGTATATCTTTTGTTTTATAACCATAAATTGGACTTTCAGTATGGTTTCTAAGGTCTATAATTATATTTATGAATAATTCATTATAATTTTCTTTTATGACAGTAAGTAATATGTACAATGGAGAACCTCTTTCTATTCATTCAAAAATATCTTCTAGCTCATTATTATTTAATAAATCTTCTCAATATGTTAATTGTTCTGATATAACATCTGTTGTTTCTAATGTGAAATCTCATTCATTATCATCATAAAAATTTTCAAATGATTCTAAATCTACAAAATCTCAAGCACTAGCAAAACCTGTTCAATAGTCAAAATCATCTGGTTGATTTTGGTGGTAAAAGTTTTCAGAAAATTCTTTTTGTATAGTTGTATTTTCTTTTATAGTTATATTTGCTTGTAAAAATCTAATAGTAAAAAGTACTAATTCTTTTGTAAATAAGTTAAAAATAATTCAGTCTTTGTCTATTTTTTCTAGATTTTTTAATAATTCAAATATGTTTTCTTCTGTAGCATGATTTAGATATTCTCAAAATATATTTATTTTATATGATTGTTTCATATTTTGTTTTGCCAATCATCAAATCATTCATATCAATATAATTGGATTGTTGTAATCAAATAATTCACTATCTACAAAGTCTTTATTTTTTGCCAAGAAACTGTTTCAATCAGGACTTTGGTTTAATAGTGTATGTAATTGTATTACATTTTTTATTCATTCTCAGATTCCTGCTTTTTTTGATATTTTTTTTATCTCTTCTGAATACTCAGCTTTGATAGCTGGTAAATTTTCTAGACTTTGATTTATGCTATTAATAATTCATTTTCAATTTTGTATATTTTCAGTTAAGGATGTAGAAAGTTTAATCCTTTTTCCTGTTTCAGATAAAGCAGTATTTTCATTATCATAAATAGTTAATATTCCCATGTATTTTTATTAATAAATATTATATTGCTATACTATAAATAATATATAATTTATGTCAAATAAATATTCTTGATTTTAATGATTTTTTTATTTGTTTGTCCTATATTTTCTGTTATTGGCGTATTCTTTTATTATATTATTTATATTTATTAAATACTTTGTCTCTGAATAATGCTTACTTTTGTATCATAAAAGTAAAAGTATATCTAAGCTATAAAATGATTCGTATTCACAAGTTTTTGGATTGAAAACCTTTTTTATATTATCTGTTATATCCAAATCAGAATTTATAATGGTTTCATTTAATGCTTTTTTAAGATTAGATTTATTTATATGGTATATTTCAGATATTTCTTCTAAATTTAGCCATATTTTTCAATCAATATATACTGCAAATGTGTTTTGTTTGTTATTTTTTATAATTATATTTCTCTCATTATTTTTTATAATTGTTTTCATATTTTTGTAGTTAATTGTAAAATATTCTAGTATATGATATAAAAATTATGTTGTTTATAAAGTAATATTTTTATTGTTTGTTAGAAAAATGTTATATAGAAAAATTGTCTTTTAAATATGCTTTTAAATATTGTTTATTAACTAAAATATTTAATTGTAAATAATTTATTATTTATTTTCTTACAATTTTCTTACTTTTTTCTTGTATAAAAGATTTATAATATATTTTTTTATAATTATCCTATGAAAAACAAAAAGTTGTTAGTGAAAATTACATTGATTTGAAGTGTTTTATTGATGCTTTTGTTTTATTATTTAATTGTTGTCTTAATAAATCATGATTTTTTAAACAAATATTACATACTTTGAAAGATTCAAAGTGATTTTTCTATTAATGTATATGCTTCAGATGATGAATATGAAGATGAGTATGAAGATGAGTATGAAGACGAGTTTTCTGATGATAGTTATAAGAATAAACAAAAAAATAAAGAAAATCCATTAGATGTAATAAAAACTGATAATAGTTTAAATAAACAAAATAGTGTTATACAGAAAAATTCTGTAGTAAATACAAAAATAGATACTACAGAAAAAGTAAATATAAATGTTAGTAAAACAAGTAATTCTAAAATAACTAAAGTAAATATTAATAATGAATTAAATAATCCTGTTAAAACTGTGATTTCTAAAGATGAATTATTTATAAATAACAGTTATACTAGATTGGTAAATAGTATAGATACTAAAAAAGTATCAAATGATACAAAAATAATTATTTATAATGATTTGATTAAAGTATTATCTGACAAAATATTTATTTCAAAGCAATATATGATACATGTAACTGATAAAAATACTTTAAATGCAATTAATAAAAAGATATTTTTATTATCAGAATTGAAAAAAAGGCTTCAAAGCAAGCTAAAAAAATTTGATTTAATAAATAATTAGGTTAAATTGCTAATATATTAATAATAAAAAATATGAAAAAAATAATTTTGTTGGTTATAATGGTGTTTTTGTCTTCATGTGATGTAGATAAATGAATGGATGATGTTTCAGGTAAAGATTTAGATGATTTGAATTTGATAGACAAAATATGAGTCCAGTCTATAGATAAAGCATTAGAATTGAGAGCGAATTTGGACGATGATTCAGATGAATATTCTCAAGATGTTTCAGTAGATATTACAAATGGTACTAAAGAAGAGGAGATTAAACAAGTAGAATTGGAAGCAGATAATTTAAATGAAACTGTGGATGCAGTAGAGCAAAAAACAGCAGCAGATGTGGCAGCACAAGTAGCGGCACAAAAAGCAGCAGCAGACTCAGCAGCAAAAGCAGCAGCAGATGCAGCAGCGGACGCAGCAGCACAAGCAGCGGCTCAAAAAGCAGCAGCGGACGCAGCAGCACAAGCAGCGGCACAAAAAGCAGCAGTAGACGCAGCAGCACAAGCGGCGGCACAAAAAGCAGCAGCAGACGCAGCAGCACAAGCAGCGGCAGAAAAAGCAGCAGAAGACGCAGCAGCACAAGCAGCGG